>JASGFY010000024.1:0-42022 GCA_047605265.1 Solimonas sp. | reverse complement strand
TGTCTGCACCTCGGCGATATCGAGATGAAAATAGCCGATGGGATAGGTTTTGAACCTGCGCTTGGGTGGTCTGTCCCCATCGACCTCGGGCAAGCGGCTGATGCCATGACGCTGCAAGCAGCGATGCAGGGACGATCGGGTCAGATGTGGAATCGTCGGCTGCAGGGCATAAAGACAGTCATCAAGCGGAAGAAGCGTATGCCGCCGGAATGCGACGATGACCGCCTCGTCCGCGGCCGACAGTACCGTCGATTTTGGCTCTTTGGGTCCGGTCTTCAGATCGGATGTGGCGGTCCGCCTCTTCCACTTGGCGACGGTCTTCTGATTGATGCCATAGCGCCGTGAAAGTGTTCTCAGGCTCTCTTGACTATGTTGTATCGCTCGACGGACTGCCTCTGTCGTTGTGGCGCCGCGGTGTAAAACCTGTCCCATAGTGCATCCCTCCAGCCGGGGGAATAGAGTGCACCAGCAAACTCCGGGATCAAACAACTAGGGACTGATCCACGATGATGCCAAGGCATTCGTGCGTGAAGTGATCGACGATCGTCAGCGTCCGAAACCGGCGCCCATCGAACAGCGCGTCACTGACGAAATCCATGCCCCAAAGATCGGTCGGCGCAAAGGCTTCCTTCCTTGGCTGCCGACTACGGGCACTGCGGCTACGGCGGGGCCGGCAATACCGCAAAGACAGCCCTTCGGCCTTGTAAAGCCGATGTACGCGCTTGTGATTGTCGCGCCAGCCTTCTCGACGAAGCATGACGAATACGCGCTCGCAGCCATAGTGAATTCGTAAGCTTCCCCGTCTCGAGGACATTTCAAAACGAGAGCTTTCTGGCATCGTAACGCCAGGAGGCATGAATGAAGAAGTCACGTTTTACCGAGACCCAGATCGTCACGATTCTGAAGCATGCGGACGCCGGCATGGCGGTAAAAGATATTTGCCGCAAGGCGGGTATCAGTGAGCCGACTGACTACAGCTGGAAGTCGAAGTACGGCGGCATGCAGGCGTCGGAGCTGAGGCAGACCAAAGAGCTGGAGGCTGAGCTGTCGCAGCTCAAGCGCATGTACGCGGACTTGGCGCTTGAGAATCACGCGCTGATCTGCGGCCGTCGCTTCCGGCTTTTCAACGTCGTCGACGATTTCAATCGCGAGCTGCTGCAAGTGGAGATCGATACCTCGATCACTTCGGAGCGATTGATCCGGGTCTTCGAGCGGTTGCGCAAGGAGCGTGGCTTGCCGCAGGTGCTTCGCACCGACAATGGTCCTGAATTTCTGGGCGAAGCTTTCACGCGGTGGGCCAAAGCCGCCGGTATGGCTATCCAGTACATCCAGCCCGGCAAGCCCAATCAGAACGCCTACATCGAGCGCTTCAATCGCACGATGCGCAACGAACTGCTCGATCAGCATCTCTTCGTCAGGCTCGAAGATGTCCGCGAGGCCGTCTACTGGTGGATGCTCAAATACAACGAACAAAGACCCTCATGACTCGCTCGGTGACATGGCCCCGATCGAGTACGCTCAAGCCGCCAGAAACTCTCGTTTCGAACTGTCGCCTTGACGGGGAAGCTTATGGTCGCAGGCGATACTTTGAGTTCACTCGCTCGGAACTTCAAGCTTCTCGTTATCTCTAGATTGACCCACCCAACTTTCATACTTTACTTTTTCTTTGGATTTTTCATCAAAAATGTTATCCCTTATCGATATCTTTGTCCCACCTTGAATTATTATCTGGGGGCCATTTTCATTTTTCGTAGATGAGGCATTATCCTTTAACTCATTGCCTTTAATTAGCAAGTCCGAACACAAAACCGCCTTAATACCACCCACATTATTGGCAATACAAATATTTTCTGTAATTTCAGCTTTTTTGGCATAACGAGCAAAAATGCCACACCCTCCATTTATGCCCTTTTTTTGCGTGCCATTGTTGTGAAATTTATTGCCCGAAATGATGGCGTCTATTACAGCGCCTCTACCATCATCAATAAGTTGCTCTGATTTAATTTTTGCCGGATTGGCAAAATTTAAATCCAAGCCATCATACCAGTTTCCTTCAACAATATTATTATATATTTTCAGCCGTTCCGACCGTCTCACCGTTCCATTCTCTGGACCAATTCCAGAGAGCGCATTTCCCATAAAAGTATTGCCTTGCACAATTGCGTCACTCACCGATGGCATAGAGATACCATCGCCTAAAGCACCGGAAACAATATTTTCACGCACATCAACGTACTGTGCATAACCACTGACAATTATTCCATGCACCCTTTCACTGAAAGCCAAAGGACGTCGGGCAATACTATTCGCTTTTCCTATTACTGTATTTCGACATATTCTTATCGAACTTGGCCCATAAGAATCAATTACCTCTTCAGCATATTGCATCAGCGGGTAGAAATTATTAAATGGCCCTAGCACCCTAATTTGTCCGTCAATTACTTTACAATCAGTAATTTCCAATTCCGCGACAATTCGCTCCCTTCCAATATAAGCGATCGCCCCTTTATTACAGGTCAGGCTCTGTATTTTTACTCGCTTGCAGTCCTCTAAAGCAATAAATGCCGAGAGTTCTGTCGGGGCTGAAACATAAAATTTACGCCCTAAACTTTGAAGGTTGCGGTTCGTCACGGCAACACGGAGCTCATTGCTACTTATTTCCACTTTAAAGTCTTCGTTCTGAAGAGCCACTTTTCCAGTGGAAATTGAATCCGCATAAATCCTAAGAGCTGGATACTTCCACGGAAAAGAAACGTTAACAAAAAATTTATTGTCTTTACCTAAAGAGCATACAACTATTCGCTCGGGAAAATCCTTTCTTAGCAACGAAAAGCCCTTTAAAACAATATCATTGACCGACTTGGCCTGTATCATTGGAATTTCAACAGGGCTTGTCTTTATCAGGCGGCAATTGAGCTTGCCAATTAATGATCCCCCATCTGGAATCATCAAAGTACCCCCAATATAATAATCACCTTCCTCCAGAGTCACGTTTTTATTTTTATCTATGATTCGCTGAAGACGTTCAGTAGAGTCCATCTCTGCGGCATAAGAAATAGAAGATGTTATTCCAAGAATTTCCCCTAAAGCGAGTGACGGCACGCACATAAATATATCACGCCGCATTTTTGAAAGTTCCGACATACTAAACTCCATTTATCTTAATGATTGACAATCTAGAAGCCATAAAGTTCATTTCTTAAAATTGCCTGATTTTCAAGGTAATTCCCTACGAATCTGGATCGATCAGAGGGGTGATCTTGCCCCCGTTTTTCGGACACCCGTCTAAGCAGCGTGTGCCTTCTCGAACTGCTCCGGGGTGACATAGCCCAGTGCCGAGTGAAGGCGGTTTCGATTCCAGCGCTCCGACTTGGGCGCGCTCCTGCTCATTGGCTGGCGTCACCTGCGCCGCCAGCAAATATCCCAACGTGTCCGCCGCCATGTGCACCTTGCTGCCCTTCTTGCGCTTGTAACCGTCGTAGCCGGCACGCGGGCCACTTTCGCAAGTCGATTGCAGCGTGCGTCCATCGAAGATCGCCGCGCTTGGCTGACCGGTACGGCCTTGCGCCACGCGCAACATCGAGCGCAGGTCGTTGACCATCGCCTCGAAGCAGCCGGCTTGCAGCCAGCGCTGGGTTTGTTGGTACACCGCTTCCCACGGCGGGAAATCATTAGGCAGCAAACGCCATGGGGCTCCAGCGCGCGCCATCCAGCGCAGCGCGTTGAACATCGACCGCAGCTCTTACTTGCGCTGCGGCGCCTGCTCCCTCATCAGGCTCAGGTATGGCGCGGCAAACATCCATTCTTCATCGGATACATCACTCGGATACGGGCGCTTCTTCTGCATCCGCCTACGATAGCCGCAACAACTCAAAGTTCATAACACGCTCTAGGCCAATGAAGAAATCAGCTGTTGATAGAAAACTAGCGAGACTGCCCGGATTTAAGAAAAAGGATGGGTTTTATTTCGGCACATGCAACGATGATGTCATGGCCGGCTATTGCATCGATGCGCCCCCCAGCTGTATCTATATTTGCAGGTTTGTCATTCCAACATATGATGATATTGATTTCATGCATATGTCGCTTGGCGGACGAATACTAAATCTGCCCCGCAACGATAGTAATAATGAGAGCATCGATATAGCCGGATTTTTGCGGCAGGATTGGTCCGAATTTTCCAAGCTTAGCGATCGCAAGCATTTAATTGCGTACCTTGACCGCGAAGGATTCCAAGGCGTATATGCGCTATGGACACGGTATATCACGCACATCCGGAATCGGGACTTCAAAAGTGCCGAACAGTTGGAGAATGCTGAGGGAGTTCGCGAAAAATTCCTTGGGATGCCGGCCGTGGCAAAGAATCTGGCTTCTTTATCTCAAGCAAAAGCCAAAGATGGCTGGGAAGGTTGTTACATCCAGTTGGGCGCTTGGCTGAACAAGACAAAGGAGACGTATTGCTAAGCCCAAACCGGGCTAGAAATCGGTATTACACGCGATGCATTTTGGTGCCAATCCCGGACCGATCATATAGACCTCCCCGCTTCATCAGACACCGCCTGACTAATTGCTAAGCTAAGCCTCTGAGGGCCAACTCGAAGTGCAGCTCCGTAAAACACGAAGGGCGCCCAAGGCACCCTTCGTTTACCGCTCATCTCATTCCGGCTCGTCCACCACGCGGTTGGCGATGTGGCCGATGCCCTCGATCTCCACTTTCACCACGTCGCCCGCCTTCAGGTACTGCGGGTGATGCAGGAACTCGCCACAGCGATTGGGCGTGCCCGTGGCCAGAACATCGCCCGGCTCCAGCGTCATCACGGTGGACAGGTAGGCGATCTGCTCGGGAATCTTCGCCACCATCAGGCTGCTGCGCGCATCCTGCACCAGCGAGTCGTTGATCCAGCTGCGGATGCGCAGGTCGTGCACATCGCCGGCTTCGTCCGGCGTCACCAGGAAGGGGCCGATGGGGCCATGGGTGTCGAAGGACTTGCCCAGCGTGGTCGTCGGGCTGCGGCGCTGCCAGTCGCGGATGGAGAGGTCGTTGGCCACCACGTAGCCGGCGATCACTTCGTGCGCGTTCTCCGGCGTCACATGGCGGCAGCGGCGGCCGATGATCACGCCCAGCTCGCCTTCCAGGTCGAAATGCTCCTTGGAGACGCGCGGCAGGTGCACCTCGGCGTAAGGGCCGTTGACGCAGGACACCTGCTTGTTGAACCAAATCTGCGTGTCGGGGACGGTTTCGCCGCGGGCCTTGGCTTCGTCGACGTGGTCCTGGTAGTTCATGCCGATGGCGAGGTACTTGGTCGGGTCCGGCACCGGCGCCAGCAGGCGCACCTCGGACAGCGGGCGCATGGCGCCGGCCTGGGCGGTGGTGGCGCGCACGGCTTCCCAGGCTTCGCCGCCGGCGGCGAGCAGGCCGCGCATGGTGGTGGGGAGCTGCGGGTGCGAAACCGAGAGGTCCAGCAGCGCGTCGCCGATCAGCTTGCCGATGGAGACCTTGCCGCCGTGCTCGAAAGTAGCCAAGCGCATGATTCTTAGAGAAGTCCTGTAGTGAAACGGTTGCCAGAGCTACGCCGGAATACCCAGAAAAGGCCGACACCGGCCCGCCGCCGGAAAGCAGGTGCCGTCATTGACGTTGGCCGCGGTCACGATGATCGACAACGGGACGCCACGACCGTCGACCCGCAGGTGGCGCTTGCTGCCCTTTTTTCCCCCGATCCGTCGGGTTAGGACCGACGGCTTCTTGCGCAAGGGGCGCCTTCATCAGCGCACCATCGATGCTTTGCCAGCGCCAGGCGATGCCTTGCATGGCCTCGTACTCGGCAAGGCCGGCCTCCCACAGCGCTTCAAAGAAGCCGGCCTTCTCCCATTGGAGGAAACGTTTGTGGATAGCGCTGGCGCTTCCGAAGCGTTCGGCCGGCAGCGCCTTCCACTGGCAGCCCGTGCGCAGCACGTACACGATCGCCTCGAACACCTGCCGCGCAGGCTTGGGCGGCCGGCCCGCTCCAGGCTTGCGCAAGTACGGCTTGCCCACAGGCGCCACGCGCTGCGGCACCAGCGGCTCTACGCGCTGCCAGAACTCATCCGTCACGATCCACGATTCGACGTGCTTGGCCAAGGCATGCTCCCTCGCCGCACTCGATGCGGCTCGAGTGGCCAGTATACCTATTTACGGATAAGTTCTTGGCGGCCTTAGTTCTTCGACTTGTCGACCAGCTTGTTCTTGCCGATCCACGGCATCATCGCGCGCAGCTGGCCACCGACCACTTCGATCGGGTGCGCGGCGTTGAGTCGGCGCTGCGCGGTCATTTCCGGATAGCCGGTCTTGCCTTCGAGCACGAAGGCCTTCGCGTACTTGCCGGTCTGGATGTCTTCCAAGCACTGCTTCATCGCCTTGCGCGATTCGGCGTTGATGACTTTCGGGCCGGTCACGTATTCGCCGTACTCGGCGTTGTTCGAGATCGAGTAGTTCATCGTCGCGACGCCGCCCTCGTACATCAGATCGACGATCAGCTTCAGCTCGTGCAGGCACTCGAAGTACGCCATCTCCGGCGCGTAGCCCGCCTCGACCAGCGTCTCGAAGCCAGCCTTGACCAGCTCCACGGCGCCGCCGCAGAGCACGGCCTGCTCGCCGAACAGGTCGGTTTCGGTTTCTTCCTTGAACGTCGTCTCGATGATGCCGGAGCGGCCGCCACCGATCGCCGAGGCATAGGACAGCGCGATTTCCTTGGCGCTGCCGCTGACGTTCTGGAAGACGGCAATAAGGTCCGGGATGCCGCCGCCCTTGGTGTATTCGTTGCGCACGGTGTGGCCCGGCGCCTTGGGCGCGATGAGGATTACGTCGAGGTCGGCGCGCGGCACGATCTGGTTGTAGTGGATCGCGAAGCCGTGCGCGAAGGCCAGCGTCGCGCCCTTCTTGAGGTTCGGCTCGAGCTCGTTCTTGTACAGATCGGACTGGAACTCGTCGGGCGTCAGCACCATGATCAGATCGGCGCCGGCGACCGCCTCAGCGACGCTCTTGACCTTGAGGCCCGCGCCCTCGGCCTTGGCGATGCCGGCCGAGCCCGGACGCAGTGCGACGGTGACGTCGACGCCGCTGTCCTTGAGGTTCAGCGCATGGGCGTGGCCCTGCGAACCGTAGCCGACGATGACGACCTTCTTCGACTGGATGATCGAAAGGTCGGCGTCTTTGTCGTAGTAAACGTTGATGCTCACGGAAAGCTCCAGTCTTGCTTGATCGCCCGTTCTGGCGGGCCGGTTACTTGCGGATTCTTCGGGGACGGATTCTTCAGGCGGCGCTCGCGCCGACCGTCACGACCTGATGGCCGATCGCCACCGCGGCGACGCCGCTGCGCACCAGTTCGAGCACGGTCGAGAACTTCGACAGCGCGGCGATGAACGCCTCGATCTGCGCGGCGCTGCCGGCGAGCTGCACGGTGCGCGTGTTGTCGGTGCCGTCGAGCGCCAGCGCGTGATGGTCGCGCACGCAATGGATGAACGCATTGGCCTGCTGCGGCGGCAGATCGACCTTGACGATCACCAGCTCGGACTCGATGTGCTCGGCGCTCGACAGGTCGGCGATCTCGACCACGTCGATCAGCTTGCGCGTCTGCTTGATGATCTGCTCGATCACCTCGTCCGAGCCGCTGGTGACGAGCGTCAGCCGCGAGACGGCCGGATCGAGCGTCGGGGCCACCGACAGCGAGTCGATGTTGTAGCCGCGCGAGGAAAACGTACCCGCCACGCGTGCAAGCGCGCCAGCCTCGTTTTGCAGCAGGATCGAGATGATGTGACGCATAGGGGCGCGCATGATAGTGGCTCGCGCCCGGAAAATCACCCGGAACGCCGGCCGGATGGGCAGGCGCGGATGGCACGACGGCTGGCACGGACGCGGCGCTGCGGCTATTGGGGGCAACCCTCGAATGGCGCTAATATCGCGCCCCCTCCGTGGTAGACGATGCCCGTAACGATCATGAACGCCGTGCTGAAGACCCCGCATCCGCTCGCTGGCCAGACGATGACCGGCGCGGACATCCTCGTCCAGATCCTGGCCGACGAGGGCGTCGAGGTCGTCTTCGGCTACAGCGGCGGCGCCATCCTGCCGAGCTACGACGCGATCTTCCGTTTCAACGCCGCGCGCGCCAGGGCCGACGGCGGCGAGCCGATGCCGCTGATCGTGCCGGCCAACGAGCAGGCCGCCGGCTTCATGGCCGCCGGCTACTCGCGCGCGTCCGGCAAGGTCGGCGTGTGCATGGTGACGTCCGGCCCCGGTGCGACCAACACGGTGACGCCGGTGCGCGACTGCATGGCCGACTCGGTCCCGATGGTCGTGATCTGCGGCCAGGTGCCGACCGCTGCGGTCGGCACCGACGCCTTCCAGGAAGCGCCGATCAGCTCGATCATGGGCGCCGCCGCCAAGCACGTGTTCCTCGTCACCGACCCGACGCGGCTCGAAGCCACCGTGCGCAGCGCGTTCGAGATCGCCCGCACCGGCCGGCCGGGCCCGGTCGTCGTCGACGTTCCCAAGGACGTGCAGAACTGGTCCGGCCCGTTCCGTGGCGAAGGCCGGCTGCCGCTGCCCGGCTACCGCGCGCGCCTCAAGGAGGTCTACGAGAACCGCGTGCAGCCGGCGCAGGCGAACGCGTTCTTCGATCTGCTCAAGGCGTCGAAGCGGCCGCTGATCTACGCTGGCGGCGGCGTCATCCACGGCGAGGCGTCGGCCAGCCTGCGCGCGTTCGCGCATGCCTTCGGCATTCCGGTGACGACGACGCTGATGGGGATCGGCGCGGTCGACACCACCGAAGCGCTGAGCCTGCAGATGCTCGGCATGCACGGCACGGCGTTCGCCAACTACGCGGTCGACGACTGCGATTTCCTGATCGCGGTCGGCGCGCGCTTCGACGACCGCGTCGCCGGCAATCCGGCCCAGTTCGCACCGGGCGCCAAGGCCATCGCCCATTTCGACATCGATCCGTCGGAGATCAACAAGGTCAAGCGCGTGCATTGGCACCACGTCGGCGAGCTGAACACCGCGCTGAACACGCTGCGCGAACACATCGGCGCGCAGGGCTTCAAGCCAGACTACGCCGCCTGGCACGCGCACATCGCCGGGCTGAAGCAGCAGTACGCGATGAATTACGAGCGTGGCGGCGAGTGGATCCAGCCGCACGCCGTGATCGAGGCCATCAACCGCATCACCCGCGGCGAGGCCGTGGTCGCCACCGGCGTCGGCCAGCATCAGATGTGGGCCGCGCAGTACTTCGACTTCAAGCAGCCGCGGCAGTGGCTGACCTCGGGTTCGATGGGCACGATGGGCTTCGGCCTGCCGGCCGCGCTCGGCGCCGCCTACGCGGCCAAGGGCAAGACCGTCATCGACATCGACGGTGATGCGTCGATCCGCATGAACTTCGGCGAGCTGGAGACGGCGACGACGTACAACATTCCGGTCAAGATCGTCGTGCTCAACAACGTCGGCGACGGCATGGTCAAACAGTGGCAGCGCCTGTTCTTCGAATCGCGCTACGCGGGCTCGGACAAGACGCTGCACCAGAAGGACTTCATCAAGGCCGCTGAGGCCGACGGCTACAAGTTCGCGGCGCGCGTCGAGAAGAAAGCCGACCTCGATCGCGTGATCGCCGACTTCATCGCCTTCGACGGGCCGGCCTTCCTCGAGGTGATGATCGACCCGATGGCCTCGGTCTACCCGATGGTCGGCCCCGGCCAGCCCTACGAGCAGATGATCACCGGCGACTGGATTCCCTCGCGCGGCGCCAAGCCGGCCGGCAAGGCCGATGCCGGCACCACGCAGATGTTCTGAAGCGCCGCCGCGCTCAGCGCCGCCGCGCGTAGGCCGGGTTCAGCGTCGGCAGCGAGTCCTGCGGCTCGACCAGCCGCCCGCTCTCGCTGACCAGCGCCGCGCGCACGCGCTCGCCGCTGCGGCGGTCGCGCAGGATCACCGGGCCGCCCTCGGCGCCGGCGGCGTGGCGGTCGCCCCACTGCATGAGGCCGACCACGACCGGCAGCAGATCGACGCCCTTCTGCGTCAGCCGGTACTCGTGGCGCGGCCGCGCGCCCTCGTCGCGATAGCTCTGCCGGCGCACGATGCCGGCGTCGACGAGCTTTTTGAGCCGCACCGACAGCACGGCGGTCGAGCAGCCGGTATGCCGCACGAAATCGTCGAAACGGTGCACGCCCTGGAACAGCTCGCGCAGCAGCAGCAGGCTCCAGCGGTCGCCGATGAACTCGACGGCCGCGGCGATCGAGCACAGGCCGGCGAGCCGCAGGCGCAGTTCGGGGGTCAGCAGAGGAACGGTGTCGGTCTTTCTGGCTTTCATTGACAAATCCAGCATAGCGCCCCCAGACTCAGGCTTCCAAATCCGAAGCCAGCCTGGAGCCGTCATGACCGATACCCTCGCCTCCTCCGCCCCGCATTACGGCGTCGTGCCGCCCACGCAGCGCGGCAGCATGTCCGGCCTGCAGTTCCTGCAGGCGATGCTAGACGGACGCCTGCCCGCGACGCCGATCACCGACATCATGGCGATCGGCATGGACAGCGCGCGCGAAGGCGAGGTGGTGATGCACGGCGCACCGCAGCGCCAGCATCTGAATCCGCTCGGCAGCGTGCACGGCGGCTACGCCTGCACCCTGCTCGACTCGGTGATGGGCTGCGCCGTGCATTCGACGCTCGCCGTCGGCGAGGGCTACACGACGATCGAGCTGAAGGTGAACCTGACGCGCACTATCCTGCCCGGCATGCGC
Organism: Solimonas sp.; assembly: GCA_047605265.1. Taxonomy (GTDB): domain Bacteria; phylum Pseudomonadota; class Gammaproteobacteria; order Nevskiales; family Nevskiaceae; genus Solimonas. Next base: position 31,264 of record JASGFY010000024.1, on the reverse strand, counting down.
GTGCGCGGCGTCGGCACTGTCGTCAACCGCGGCCGGCAACTGGCGATCGCCGAAGGGCGCATCTTCAGCGAGGACGGCAAGCTGCTCGCGCACGCGACGACCACCTGCCTGATCTTCCCGATCGAGCAGACGCGCGCCGCCGCGTAGCACCGCGCGCGAACCGATACCGCTTTCACCCGGGAGTGCGCCATGCGCGATCAGCCGTACGAGACCGGCGAGATTCACCTGACGCTGACGGCCGTCGACGGCCACCTGCTCGCCGCAACGCTGTTCGAGCCCCGGGGCGAGCCGCTCGCCGCCGTGCAGATCAACGGCGCGACCGGCGTGCGGCGCCGCTACTACCGCGCTTACGCGCAGTTCCTCGCCGCGCAGGGCTACGCGGTGCTCTGCTACGACTATCGCGGCATCGGCGACAGCCAGTGGCGCGGTCTCGCGCCGCGGCAGCTGCGCATCCTCGACTGGGGCGAGCGCGATCTCGCCGCGATGCTGGCGCATCTGCGGCAGCGCTATCCGCGGCTGCCCCTGTACGCGATCGGCCATTCGGCCGGCGGCCAGCTGCTCGGCCTGGCCGCCAACAACCATTTCGTCGACGCAGCGCTGGCGATCGCCTCGCAGAGCGGCTACTGGCGGCTGTGGCCGAAGCGCCTGCAGCCGCTGATGGCCGCGCTCTGGTACGGCGTGCTGCCGGCCGCCGTCGGCCTGTACGGCAAGGTGCCGGCGGCGCTGCTGGGCAGCGAGCTGCCCGGCGGCGTCGCGCGCGAATGGGCGCGCTGGTGCCGCAATCCGCACTACATCAGCGACGAACGCGGCCGGCCGCTGCGCGAGCACTTCGACGCCTACCGCGGCCGCATGCGCTTCTACGCGATCGCCGACGACACCTTCTACGCACCGCTCGCCGCCGTGCGCGAACTCGCACGCTTCTACCGCCATGCCGACGTCGACGTGCGCGTGCTCAACGGCCATGCCCACGGCCTGCGCCGCGTCGGCCACTTCGGCTTCTTCCGCGGCAACGCGCGCGCGCTGTGGCCGCTGACCATCGAATGGCTGCGCGGCGCGGCGCCGGCATCGCCGCCGCTACACTAGCGCTTCCGCCTTCGATCACTGGAATCTCATGAGCACCGAACACATCGTCACCGAGCTGCAGGATCGCGTCCTGACGATCCGCTTCAATCGCCCCGACAAGAAGAACGCCGTCAGCGCCATCATGTACGGCGCGCTCGCCGACGCCTTCGCCGGTGCCAGCGCCAATCCGGACGTGCGCGCGGTCCTGCTGACCGGCACCGGCGACTGTTTCTGCAGCGGCAACGATCTCGGCGACTTCCTCAACGCGTCCGACAACGCCGTCGGCGAAGCAGTTGGCCGATTCATGCGCGCGATGGTCGACTGCAGCAAGCCCATCGTCGCCGCCGTCACCGGTCCGGCGATCGGCATCGGCACGACCGTGCTCCTGCACTGCGACCTGATCTACGCCGGCGAGAAGACCCGCTTCCAGATGCCGTTCGTCAACATCGGCATCTGCCCCGAGTTCGCGTCGAGCCTGATGGCGCCGGCGATCATGGGCCACGCGCGCGCCGCTGAGCTGATCCTGCTCGGCGAGATGTTCTCCGCCCCCAGAGCGCGAGAATACGGGCTCGTCAACGACGTGCTGCCCGATGCCGAGGTGCGCACGCACGCGCGCGCGCAGGCACTCAAGCTCGCGGCGCAGCCGCCGGGCGCCGTGCGGACGTCAAAAGCGCTGCTCAAGCGCTGGACGCGTGAGCAGGTCAAGGAAGCGATCGGTGTCGAGATCAATCATTTCATGCCGATGCTCAAGCAGCCGGAAGCGCTCGAGGCGCTGAACGCCTTCATGCAGAAGCGCAAGCCGGACTTCTCGAAGTTTCAGTAAGGCCGGCCTACGGCCCGCACGGCGCCGGCCCCTGCGACCGGCGTCGCCGTTCGCCGTCATCGGCGCCGGCCCGTTCGGCATCGCGGCGGCCAGGGAGTGCATCCAGCTCGGCCTCGGCGACGGCCTCGTCGTCTTCGAGAAATCCGACCAGGTCGGCGGCAACTGGGTGTTCCGCGAGCAGGAAGGCCATTCGAGCGTCTACGAGACCACGCACATCATCAGCTCGAAGTACTACTCCGAGTACGAGGACTTCCCCTTTCCGGACGGCGTGCCGGACTACCCGCACCACACGCACCTGAAAGCCTATTTCCAGGACTATGCGCGCCACTTCGGCGCACTGCCAAAGATCCGTTTCCACAGCGAAGTGTTGAGTGCCGCGCGCGATGCGCAGGGGCTGTGGCAGATCCGTTCGCGCGGGCCGGACGGCGAGCAGACGGAGACCTTCGATGCGCTGATGGTCGCCAACGGCCATCACTGGAATCCGCGCCTGCCGCGCTATCCCGGCCATTTCGGCGGCGAGTTCATCCACTCGCACCAGTTCAAGCGCGGCGAGCCGTTCCGCGGCAGGCGCGTGCTCGTCATCGGCGGCGACAACTCGGCGGCCGACGTCGCCGTCGAGTGTGCGCGCGTCTCGCCGCACGTATCGATCTCGATGCGGCGCGGTCACTGGTTCCTGCCGAAGTCATGCTCGGCCTGCCCGGCGACGTCATCTACGAGCGCGCCGCCTGGCTGCCGAACGGGCTGCGGCAATGGGTGAGGCAGCTGACCGTGCACATCGTCGGCGGCAGGAACGAGCGCTTCGGGCTGCGGAAGCCAACGTACAAGATCCTGCAGGGGCATCCGACGCTGAACTCCATTTCATCGGCCTGTTCCAGCCGATCGGCTGAATCTGGCCGCTCGCCGACTACCAGGCGCGCCTCGCCGCTCTCGACATCCTCGGCCGCTATCCGCGACCGGCCGACATGAAGGCGAAGATCGACGAAGAGCACCGCCGGCCGCACTACCGCTTCGTCGAAGCGCCGCGCCATTCGACCGAGGTCGACTACGCGGACTTCCGCAAGGAACTGTTCGCCGAACTGAAAAAGGCCGACGACGGTCCGCACGCTCGGCCGAGAAACGCCTCGATCTTCCGGCTCAAGGACGAAGCCTCGGCGATGAACCGCATGCGCGCCGCCTGAGAACGCCGTCGGCAGCGGCGTGCGCGGCATAATGCCGCCATGCCGAAAACCCGCCCTCAGAAACACCGCCCGCGCGGCGCCACGACCAGCGGCAACCGCGAGCGCAACAAGGAAGCCAACCGCGCGGCGATCCTCGACGCCGCGCGGCAATGCTTCATCGAGCACGGCTACGACGCGATCACGATCCGCGACGTGATCCGCGCCAGCGGCCTCGCCGCCGGCACGTTCTACAACTACTTCCCGGACAAGGAAAGCGTCTTCCGCGCGCTGACCGACGCGCGGCTCGGCCATCTGCAGGAGCGCATCCACGCCTCGCGCCAACACGCGACCAGCGTCGCCGACTTCTTCCACGGCGCCTATCTCGGCGCCTTGCAGGAGGTGCAGGCCGACCCGGATTTCTTCGCCATGATGTTCCGCAACGAGGCCGTGCTGCGCGAGTTCTACCAGGACCACATCTTCGGCCTGATGCTGCGCTCGCTGAAGGACGACCTGCGCGAGGCCATCGCCCGCGGCGTGCTTGCGGACACCGACACCGAACTGCTGACGGCGATCTCGTTCGGCGCCGGCTACGCGCTATGCCGGCTGATGGCGGAGCAGCCCGCGCGCGAACCCGAAGCGCTCGCGCGCTATGTCACGCGGCTGTTCGTCGAAGGCATCGCGAGCCCGCGCACCGATGCGGATGTCAAAATGATCCGCGTCGGCTCGCGACTGCTGCGCGGCGCCGCGCGTTAGAGAAGAGCCGCCCGCGTCCGGCGCACGTCCGCAAGGTTTCAGCTTCCGGCCCGCCCACGGTTCCGTGCGCGGCGGTGGCCGTTTTGAAGCCGCGCGCTGATGTCAGAGCTTGGGCGCCTGCGCCTGGCTTTCGCGCTTGCGGATGGCCTCGGTTTCAAGCCGCTCGACCCAGGCGTCCCGTTCGCGCTGCGCGGCGACGATGGCGCCGACATCGAACATCGCGCCCGAAAACCAGTTCACCGGGCTGTTCTGGGTACCGTAGTAGTAGAGAAACGCGCCGCAGCGTGTCAGATCGCCGGAATACACCGCTCTCGCGGAGCCCGCGCCGCCCTGCTGCCATCTTTCCAGCTCGGCCACGGCCTTGGCGAAATCGCTCCTGTTTTCGAGGTTCGACGAGAACGGGTTGTGGTTGATGGTCTTGGGAGCGCCCTCGCCATGGCTCACCCGGATGCACGACGGCTTGCCCGACTCTTCCCAGATCGGCGTGTTCACGCCGTCGGTCGCCGAGGGCCGGCCGTACTTGGCCGTCAGCGATTGCAGGAACTGTTCGGCCGTCGGCGCGTCGGGCACGTTGAGTTCCTTGCGCAGGATGGCGATCACGCGCGCCTCGCCGCCCGTGCCCAAGAACCACACTTTCAGCGGCGTCTGGATCGACCGGCGCGTGACGCGCAGTTCCATGCTGCTGAGGAAGTTTGGCGTCCTGAAGCTGTTGACCTTGTCGCTGTACGGGATGGCCGCGTTGCCGGCGATGATCTTGCCCTTCGGATCGTAGGCCCGGAACGCGGCCCTGACCTGCGCCTCGGTCATGCCGAGCTTGAGGCCGGCGATGTCCCAGCCCGGGGCGCCGGATGAGGCGCCCGACACCACCGGCGAGCAGGCCCACAAGGCCAGCGCGGCAGCCCATGTCTTCATCGTCTTCGTTCTCATCCCGGGCTCTCCAGATTCGACGAATGCATGGCCTATGGCGCGCCCAGGATCACGGTGAACCCCGCCTGTGCCGAAGCCGAGAAGCCGCCGTCGCTGCCGATGCCGTAGCCTTCGGCCACGGAACCGTAGCAGCGGAGCTGGACCGAATGATCACCGGCCGCCAGCACGCCGCTGCTCTGGCCCGACTCGATCGGGAACTCGGGTTTGTTTCCCGTATCGTCGTCCTCGTAGGCGCGGTCTTCATACGCGTAATCCGCGAACGTGAAGTAAAGCCCGGCGCTCGCCAGCGAGCGGGCGTCGTCCGCAGCGCCGCTGGCCTTGAGCTCGGCCTGATCCCTGACGACGCGGTAGCTGGCTTGCGCGCCGAGCCTGAAGTCCAGCCGCACGGTGTCGCTGCTCTCCGCACCGCCGTCATTCGCGCCACGCCGCGACTGGCTGTCGCAGGTCGCGCTGACGCGGCTCAGCGTGCCGTCCACGCCGTCGAGCGTGAGCCGGCCGAGATCGGCGGCGGAGCCGGTCGCGGTGGCGGAGGTTTGCGCTTCGAGCGTGGGCAGAAAGCCGTCGTCCGCGTATCGGTACAAATCCTGCGCATCCGACACTCCCCCGCCTCCCGCGCTGCACTCGCCCTGCTCGTAGGCGCAGTAGGCGCGCGACAGGGAGTTCACGGACTGCATCGTCAGATCGACCGGCACGCCCGGCCCCGGTGCCTGCGCAATCTCCAGCGCGAAAAGATCGCTTGGAAACAGTGTGGTCACGACGAAGGCGAAGAACTCGTCCGCGGTGCCGCCGGCGCTCGCGGCGACGCTGAAGTCGAAGACGAAGTCGCCCGCGCTCGCCGCGCGGCGAGCGACGAGTTGGGTACTCGTGTCGGAAAGCTTGCGCACCAGCAGCACTTCGGAAACGTTGTAGACGCCCAGGAACCGCGTGCTCGCCTCGTCGAGCGTCACGGTGAAGCCGACCGTCTCGCCGGCCTCGAAGCGATCGGCCGTGGCGCTGACCGTGCCGGCCGGCGAGGACGCGAGCGCGTCGGTGGCGATCTCCGCCTCGCTCTGGGCCAGCGAGTCCAGGCTCAGCAGTTCGAGCACGTCGGCGATGTCGTCGCCGGGCCTCGCGCTGGCGGCGAGCGTCAGCTCGTAGCCGGACTTGTAGCCGTAATCGAGGACCTGCGTGATCACCGGCGCGAAGCTGGCGGCAAGCTCCGGTCCGGCCCGTGCTTCGAGCAGGCTGAAGCGCAGCGACTCGAAGTCGCTGTTGCCGACCGCCGCCTCGGCGTAGGCGAAGACCTGCAGGGCCGGCTCGAAGCGCAAATCCTCGAGGCCGGGCAGATCGAGCACGGGTTCGTGCGTCACCGTGAACTCGCCCACCTCGCGGCGGAATTCGCAGTCGAAGGCCGCGCAGACCAGGCCAATCTCGAGCGTATTGGCGACCTGGCTCTTCACGCCGACCCGGGTCTCGGCCACCGTGAGCTTGCCGTCGAGCTCCACACCGACGCCGAAGGGGATCACGCCGCCGACGTAGAACGACAGCCAGCCGCCGATCGGAATCGTCGTCGAAAACAGCTCGGCCTTGCAGCTGATCGTGCCCTCGAAGGCGACGGTGATGGTCGGCGCGAACTCGGCGACGATGACGGGGCTGGCCCGCAGCAGCAGGCGCTGCGCGCTCGAATCTTCGCCGGAAAAATAGATTTCGAGTTCGGGATTGAACGAGACCGAGAAGCGCGGCGCGGTGTCGAACGCGATCGGCGGGTTGTCGGCATCGAAGCCGGCGCTTTCGACTTCGCAGTTCTTCAGGAACTCGGGCAAGCGGTAGCTGTGCTCGGCGCTGGCCGCCTTGGCCGCGGCGCGCGCCGTGAGCAGCAGCTGCCCATCGTCGCGCGCGACCTCGAATTCCTCCGCAACGTCCGCCGCGACTTGTACGGGAACGTCGGAAAGATCGAGCACCTGATCGATCTCGATGCCGGGGAACAGCTCGGCCATCGGCACCAGCCGCAGCGTGACGAGCACGCCGTCGCTCACGGCCTCGACCGCAACGACGCGGCCGGCGATGGCCGACGAGCCGATGCCGACGAGCAGGCTGTCCAGCGCCGGCGCCGTGATGCCGGAAAGCACGACGGTGTAGGTATTGCCGATGTCCGGCTCGGCGTCCGGATCGGATTCGACGGGGCCACGGACGACCTGTTCGTCATCGACCAGCGTCACGCCCTCGGCTGCGGAAGCCACGACCACGAGCAGCGGCGGCGAGCGCACATCGTCCACGGACGCGATGATCTGGCTGGAGCCCTTTGCGCTCTCGGCCGTGGCGAGGCCGTCCGCATCGACCGAGACCTCGTCGCCGTCCGTCGACGACCAGCTCACCGGCACGTCGATCTCGGCACCGGATTCATCGAGCACCCGCGCCGAAAGCTGCCGCGTCTGCCCGGCCGCCGTGAACAGCAGGCCGGTCTGAACGATCTCGATGCGTGCCGCGCCGGCCGACGCCGACGTGTCGCCGTCCTTGTCGCCATGCCCGCCGCCGCAGGCGGCGAGCACCATCAGACAAACCAGCAGCGGCGCGACACGCCGGCGCGAAAGACCGTGCTTCATTCTGTGACTCTCCCTGCAGAGACCGGTCGCATGATGACGAGAGGCCCGGGGAGAAGTCTTCACGCCTTGTTCAAGAAATCTTCAAGCGGCGAAATCTCCCTTATCATCGGCCAACCGCAGGGGAAATCGCCGCCGCGCACGGTGCGCCCGGCCGATGGGGGGGCTATGGACGAAACCACGGCAGACGATCCACGCACGTATCGCTGGCGCTTCGACGATGCCGAGTTCGACGAAGCGCGCCTGCGGCTGCAGGTCGGCGGGCGCGCGGCGGAGATCGAGCAGAAGCCGCTGCAGGTGCTCGCGCTGCTGCTGCGCCACGCCGGCGAGGTGGTCACCAAGCGCGAGCTGTTCGACACGGTCTGGGCGGGGCGCGTGACGGTCGACCACGTGCTGGCCACCGCGGTCGGCAAGCTGCGCAAGGCGCTCGGCGAGAACGGTCAGCGCCTCATCGTCACCGTGCCGCGCATCGGCTACCGGCTGGACGGACACGTGGAGCGCGTCGCCGTCGGCCGCCGGCCCACCGCCTCCCCGCAGTTCGCCGCCAGCCAGCCGGTGCCGGGACGCCCGCATTTCCTGCTGGAGCGGCGGCTCGGCGCCTCGCAGCTCAACGAGGTCTGGCTGGCGCGGCACCCGAAGACGCGCCAGCCGCGCGTCTTCAAGTTCGGCGCGGACGGCACGCAGCTGTCCGCGCTCAAGCGCGAAGCCACGGTGTCGCGCATGCTCGTCGAAAGCCTGCCCGGACACGAGGACTTCGCGCGTGTGCTCGACTGGAACTTCGAAGCCGCGCCGTTCTTCCTCGAATGCGAATACGGCGGCCCGGACCTGCCTGAATGGGCGGCCGCACGGCCGGACTTCGCCAACTGGCCGCTGCAGCGGCGGCTCGATCTCTTCCTGCAACTCGCCGATGCGGTCGCCGCCGCCCACGGCGTCGGCATCCTGCACAAGGACATCAAGCCCGCCAATGTGCTGATCGCCGACGGCGGTGACAGACCGCGCGTGCGCCTCGCCGACTTCGGCAGCAGCCGCCTGCTGGAGCCGGCACGGCTCGCCGAACTGGGCATCACCGCGCCGGGCCTGAGCGCCACGCAGACTGCCGGCGCCGATTCGAGCGGCGGCACGCCGCTGTATCTCGCACCCGAGCTGATCGCCGGCCAGCCGCCGACGGTGCGCAGCGATGTCTATGCCCTGGGCATCCTGCTCTACCAGTTCGCCGTCGGCGATTTCCGCAAGCCGCTCGCGTCCGGCTGGGAACGCGACATCGACGACGCGCTGTTGCGGGAGACATCGCACACGCCACCGACGGCCAGCCGGCACATCGACCGACCGGCGCCGCGGAGCTGGCCGAGCGCCTGCGCGCGCTCGAGGTGCGGCGTGCCGAACGCGCGCAGCGGCAGCACGAAGCCGACCGCGCGCAGGCGCTGCAAGGCCGGCTCGAACGGATGCGCGCGCGCCGGCCGTGGCTGGCCGCGCTGGCCGCCAGTCTCGTGCTCGGGCTCAGCCTGTGGCTGTACGCGCGCGCCGAACACGCACGCCGCGGCGCGGTCGAGGAAGCCGCGCGCGCCGAGGCGATCGCCCGCTTTCTCAACGACGACATCCTCGGCGGCGCCAACCCCGGCAGGCTCGGCTTTGAAAAGAATCCGACGATTCGCGAACTGCTCGACACGGCGGCGGACCGGCTCGGCGAGCGCTTCCACGAGGCGCCGGGCACGCGCGCCGCCGTGCTCGCGGCGCTCGGTCACGCCTATTCCAGTGTCGGCGCCCGCGACCGCGGCGCGCCGTATTTGCGCGAAGCCGCGACGCTGCGGGCGCGCGCCTTCGGCGAACGCGATCCGCGCACCCTGCTGACCCGCTACCAACTCGTGCGCAGCCTGGCCTACACCGGTACGGCCGAAGCCTTCGCGGAAGCGGCCGACGTCCTCGAGCGCACGGACGCCGCCGCGGCCACCGTGCTGCGCGCGCCGACATCGCTGGCCCTGTCGTCGGCGCTGGCGCGCGCGGAATATCACTTCCAGCGACTGCAGATCGAGCCGGCGCTGGACGCGCTGGCCCGCGCCGACGCGGCGCAGCGCCAGGCCGCCCCGGACGACGACTACGAGACCTTCCGCATCCGCTACATGATCGCCGACGGCACGCTACGGCTCGGCCGGCTCGAAGAAAGCGCAGCGCAGGCGCAGGCGCTACTCGATGGCCCGCTGGCACGATCGCCGCAGATCGGCGTCACGATGCGCGCCAACCTGCAGGTCGTCCTGGCACGCGCGCTGCGCGGCCTCGGACGCTACGACGAGGCGCTGCGCCAGGCGCAGGACGCCGCCGACGCGCTGGCCGCACTCGGCGACGAAACGGCCTATGCGACGATCCTCGCGCTGTCGGCCGTCGCCAGCATCCACCAGCAGGCCGGCCACTGCGCGCTCGCGCTGCCCGTGCAGCGCACCGTCCACGAGCGCTCGCAGCGGCGCAACGGTGCCGACGCCAAGCCCACGCTCTACGAGCTGGGCAATCTGGGGCTGATGGAATACGACTGCGGCAGCCGCGAAACCGGCATCCGCCTCGTCGCCGACGTGGAGCACGGCCTGCGCGAGAACTTCGGCACCGACGAGCCCGCCGCGCAGAGCTTCCGTTACTTCCTCGTCAATGCGAAAACCGAAGCCGGCGAGCACGCCGCGGCGCTGGACCTGCTCGACGGGCTCGACGCCCGCCTCATCGCCATGGCCGAGTCCACGTCCGGCTGGGAGCACCGCCTGGCGGCGACGCGGGGGCTGATCCTCGTGCGCATGAGCCGCGCCGCCGAAGGCCGCGAGCTGCTGCGGCCGGCCATCGACGCGCTCACCCGGCAGGGCGGGAACGCGGAAGAGCTCCGCAAATACCGGGCCGCCGCCGCGCCCGGCCCCGTGTCCTGACCACGCCGCCGGAAACTCAGGCTCGCCCGCGGCGCAGGTCCGGCAGCAGCACCGCGAACAGGCCGAGCAGCGGCAGATAGGCGCACAGCCCGTAGACGTACTCGACGCCGCGCGCGTCGGCCAGCTGGCCGAGCACCGCCGCGGCGATGCCGCCCATGCCGAACGCGAAGCCGAAGAACAGACCGGACACCGTGCCGACCTTGTCCGGCACCAGTTCCTGCGCGAACACCAGGATCGCCGAGAACGCCGAGGCCAGCACGAAGCCGATGATCGCCGCGAGCACGCCGGTCCACGCGAGATCCGCATAGGGCAGCGCCAGCGTGAACGGCGCAGCGCCGAGGATCGAGAACCAGATGACGCGCTTGCGGCCGATGCGGTCGCCGATCGGTCCGCCGAGCACGGTGCCGGCGGCGACCGCGAACAGGAACACGAACAGATACAGCTGCGCCGACTGCACGCCGAGCCCGAAGCGCTGCATCAGGTAGAAGGTGAAGTAGCTGGTGATGCTCGCCAGGTAGAAGTACTTCGAGAACACCAGCAGCAGCAGCACCAGCATCGCCCGCGTGACCACGCTGCGCGGCAGGCTCGACGGCGTCGCGCGCGGCCTGTTCGCCGCGGCGCGGTGCTGCGCGCGATACCAGATGCCAACGCGCCACAGTACGACGATCGCCAGCAGCGCGGTGAGCGAGAACCAGACGAGGCTGCGCTGGCCGTGCGGCAGGATGATCACCGCGGCGAGCAGCGGGCCGACCGCGCTGCCGGCGTTGCCGCCGACCTGGAACAGCGACTGCGCCAGACCATGTTGGCCGCCCGACGCCATGCGCGCGACGCGCGACGATTCCGGATGGAAGATCGACGAGCCGGTGCCGACCAGCGCCGCCGCCAGCAGCACGAAGCCGTAGCCGGGCGCGAACGCCAGCAGCACCAGGCCGGCGAGCGTGAAGCCCATGCCGATCGCCAGCGAGTTCGGCTGCGGACGCTTGTCCGTGTAAAGCCCGACGACCGGCTGCAGCAGCGAGGCGCTGATCTGATAGGTCAGCGTGATCAGGCCGATCTGCGTGAAGCTCAGCGCGAAACTCGCCTTGAGCAGCGGATAGATCGCGAGGATCAGCGACTGCATCATGTCGTTGAGGAAGTGCGCGAAGCTGATCGCGCCGAGCACACCGAAGCCGGTGCGCGCGGCGGCAGGAAGGGCGGCGGCGGCATCCGCGACGTCGAGCGGACTTTCGAGACGGGACGACATCTTCATTCTCCAAGGCTGAACGACCCGGCGCGCATCGTAGGCGGCAAACCTCCGCCTGTCCTGCGAGAATGAGACGATATCCTTCGCGATCAGGGCATGCCCGTGGCCGACTCCTCTTTCCGCCTCTACGATCACGGCCCTGCGCCGGTCACGGCGATCGCTCACGACTATCCGGCCGGTCATCACACGCAAGAGCACGATCACGCGTACGCACAGCTGATCTACGCGGTCAGCGGCGTGATGATCGTGCGCACCGACGCCGGCCAATGGGTCGTGCCGCCGACGCGCGGCATCTGGATGCCGCCGCGCACGAAGCACGCCGTGCGCATGGCCGGCGCCGTGCAGATGCGCTCGACCTTCATCGATCCCGCGCTCGCGCCCGGCCTGCCGGCGCAATGCGCCGTGCTGGCGATCTCGCCGCTGCTGCGCGAGCTGATCGTCGCCGCCGTCGCGCTGCAGCCGCCGCATGCGCCGGGCTCGCGCGGCGAGCGCATCTCGCAGCTGCTGATCGACGAATTGCGCACGCTGCCCTCGCTCGCGCTGCATCTGCCCGAGGCGCGCGATCCGCGCCTCAAGCGCGTCTGCGAGCCGTTGCTCTCCGAGCCCGCCGACAACAGCACGGCGACGCAGTGGGCGCGGCGCCTGCACATCGACGCGAAAACGCTCCAGCGCCTGTTCGCGCGCGATACCGGCATGAGCTTCGGACAATGGCGCCAGCAGGTGCGCCTGCTGGCGGCGCTCGAGCGGCTGGCGCGCGGCGACCGCGTGCTCGATACCGCGCTCGCCCTCGGTTACGCGAGCCCCGCCGCGTTCGCAACCATGTTCAAGCGCCAGTTCGGCGTATCGCCAAGCGTCTACTTCCAGTGAGGAAAACTGAATTGTCGGCGCAGAAAATTTCACGCCCGCCGATTCGGCACGCGCCGCAAGTTTTCCCGAATATCAACGCAGGCCTTGCCTCGATAAAATTCGCAGGCATCCTTTCCCCCCGATTATAAAGAAGGTGTCATGAGCAAGAACATTCCCGCCACGCTGATCCCCGGCGATGGCATCGGCCCCGAGATCATCGACGCCACGCTGGCCGCCCTCGAGGCGCTCGGCGTGTCGTTCGACTGGGACGTGCAGCAGGCCGGCCTCGCCGGCATCAAGGCGGCCGGCGATCCGCTGCCGGAGGCGGCGCTGGCCAGCATCCGCCGCACGCGCCTCGCGCTGAAAGGCCCGCTCGAAACGCCGTCCGGCGGCGGCTATCGCTCCAGCAACGTGCGCCTGCGCGAAGCGTTCAAGCTCTACGCCAACGTGCGCCCGACGCGCACGCTGATTCCCGGTGGCCGCTACGAGAACGTCGACCTGCTGATCTTCCGCGAGAACCTCGAAGGCCTGTACAGCGGCTTCGAGCACTACATCCCGATGGACGGCGATCCGGAAGCGGTTGCGATCGCCACCGGCGTCAACACGCGCCAGGGCTCGCACCGCCTGCTCGAATACGCCTTCGAGCACGCCATCGCGCTCGGCCGCAAGAAGATCGCCGTCGTACACAAGGCCAACATCATGAAGGCGCTGACCGGCATCTTCCTCGACGAGGCGCGCAAGCTCTACAAGAGCAAGTACGCCGGCAGGATCGAGATGCAGGAGGTGATCGTCGACGCCTGCGCGATGAAGCTGGTGCTGAACCCGTGGCAGTTCGACACGCTGGTGACGACCAACCTGTTCGGCGACATCCTCTCCGATCTCGCCGCCGGCCTGGTCGGCGGCCTCGGCATGGCGCCGGGCGCCAACATCGGCACCGACGCGGCGATCTTCGAGGCCGTGCACGGCTCGGCGCCGGACATCGCCGGCAAGGGCATCGCCAACCCGGTCGCGCTGATGCTCGCCGCAGCGATGATGCTCGATCACGTCAAGCTGCACGACGAGGCGACGCGCCTGCGCCAGGCGATCGACGATACTTTCAACGTCGACCAGATCCGCACCGGCGATCTCGGCGGCAAGGCCGACACCAAGGCCTTCACCCAGGCGCTGGTCGCGCGCATCAGGAACGGCTGAGCGCGACGACAAAAGCGATCCCCTCTCTCCCACCCTCGCCCCGCACGCGGGGCGAGGAGTTTGTTTCGATATTGGCCCTCCTCATACCACCTCGCGCAGAACTCATTGGCCTTGTCCGCACGCATTCAACGATAAAGGTGGCTTCTCCTTTTCCGTGACGTCGTCCACGCGATGAAAGCCTACGGCACCTACGACTACATCATCGCCGGCGGCGGCAGCGCCGGCTGCGTGCTCGCCAACCGCCTGAGCGCCGATCCGGACATCTCGGTGCTGCTGCTTGAAGCCGGCGGCCAGGACGACTGGATCTGGATTCACATCCCGGTCGGTTACCTGTATTGCATCGGCAACCCGCGCACAGACTGGTGCTTCCGCACGCAGGACGAAGCCGGCCTCGGCGGCCGCAGCATCCTCTACGCGCGCGGCCGCGTGCTCGGCGGCTCGTCGTCGATCAACGCGATGATCTACATGCGCGGACAGGCGCGCGACTACGACGAGTGGGCGCGGCGCAGCGGCGACGCGTCGTGGTCGTGGCGCGACGTGCTGCCGCTGTTCAAGAAGAGCGAGGACCACTGGCGCGGCGCCAGCGAATTCCATGGCAGCGGCGGCGAGCTGCGCGTCGAACGGCAGCGCCTGCGCTGGGACATCCTCGACCGCTTCGCCGACGCCGCCGAACAGGCCGGCATTCCGCGTACCGACGACTTCAACACCGGCGACAACACCGGCAGCGGGAAATTCGAGGTCACGCAGAAGCGCGGCGTGCGCTGGAGTGCGGCGCGCGCCTTCCTGCGCCCGGCGCTGAAGCGGCCGAACCTGCGCATCGTCACCGGCGCGCTGGTCGACCGGCTGCGGCTCGAAGGGGCACGCGCCAGCGGCATCGAGTTCATGCTTGGCAACGAGCGCTTCCAGGCCGAGAGCCGGCTCGAAACCGTGCTCGCCGCCGGCGCGATCGGCTCGCCGGCGATCCTCCAACGCTCGGGCATCGGCGATGCGCAAGCGCTGCGCGAACTCGGCATCGCGCCAGCGCACGATCTGCCGGGCGTCGGCCGCCATCTGCAGGATCACTTGCAGCTGCGCGCGATCTACAAGACCACCGGCATCCGCTCGCTGAACCAGCTCGCCAACCGCTGGTGGGGCCAGGCGCTGATGGGCCTCGAATACGCGTGGCGGCGCGGCGGGCCGCTGAGCATGGCGCCGAGCCAGCTCGGCGTGTTCGCCAAGTCAGACCCGGCGCAGCCGACACCGAACCTCGAATACCACGTGCAGCCGCTGTCGCTCGACAAGTTCGGCGATCCGCTGCATCGCTTCCCGGCGTTCACCGCCAGCGTCTGCAACCTGCGCCCGACGTCGCGCGGCGAAGTCCGCATCGCCTCGGCGAACCCGCAGGACGCGCCGCTGATCGCGCCGCGCTACCTGTCGACGGAGGACGACCGCCGCGTCGCCGCCGACGCGCTGCGCCTGACGCGGCGCATCGTCGCGCAGCCCGCACTGGCGCCGTACAAGCCCGAGGAATTCCTGCCGGGCGCGCAATACCGGAGCGACGCCGAGCTGGCGGCCGCGGCTGGCGCGATCGGCACGACGATCTTCCACCCGGTCGGCACCTGCCGCATGGGCCGTGCCGACGACGGCGCCGTCGTCGACCCGCGGCTGCGCGTGCACGGGATCAAAGGCCTGCGCGTCGTCGACGCGTCGGTGATGCCGACGATCACGTCCGGCAACACCAACGCGCCGACGATGATGATCGCCGAGAAAGGCGCGGCGATGATGCGCGAGGATCGACAGTCTTAACAAAAAACCCGCAGCGCCAACCGCACCGCCAGCGCCAGCAGCACCAGCGACGAGATCGAGAACAGCGCAAAGCGCAGCTCGACGGTTTAGAACAGCAGCGGCTGCTCGTGCAGATGGTTGTAGTTGTCGGCCTTCCAGCGCACCTCCGCCGGCAGCTCGGCCATCTACGCGCCGTTGATGCGCTGCGGATCCAGCTTCATCTTCGCCCGCGCGATCGCCGGAATGCGCGTCGCGTACATCCAGAACCACATCACGAACGTCCACAGCACCAGCGCGACCAGCGGCTGCAGCAGATGCCTGGCGATTTCCATTTTCCCCCCTCCTGACGCGGCGGCATGGCACGGCCGACACCGTAGCGTGAAAGCGCGACGCTGAGAATACGCAGTTGAAAACAGAAAAGGCCGGGCGATGCCCGGCCTTTCGGTACCGCTGTACGGCTTCGCGAGCGCTTACTGCACGCGCTGCAGCACCGTCGCCACGCCCTGGCCCATGCCGATGCACATCGTGGCGAGGCCGAACTCGGCGTTCTTCTCGTTCAGCACGTGCGCCAGCGCGCCGCTGATGCGCGCGCCCGAGCAGCCGAGCGGATGGCCGAGCGCGATGGCGCCGCCCTTGATGTTGACGCGATCCAGGCGCTCGGTGAGCTTGAGGTCCTTGAGCACGGCCAGCGACTGTGCGGCGAAGGCTTCGTTGAGCTCGAAGTAGTCGATGTTGTCGAGCGACAGGCCGGCGCGCTTCAGCGCCTTTTGCGAGGCCGGCACCGGGCCGATGCCCATGATCGACGGATTGCAGCCGGCCGAGGCCATGCTGACGACCTTGGCGAGCGGCTTGAGGCCGAGCGCCTTGGCCTTGTCGGCCGCCATCACGAGCAGGCAGGACGCGCCGTCGGAGATCGCCGAGCTGTTGCCGGCGGTGACGCTGCCCTTCGGGTTGAAGGCCGGCTTAAGCTTGGTCAGATCGGCGAGGTTGGCGTCGGCGCGGACCACTTCGTCGAAATCGACCGACAGCGGTGCGCCGTCGGCGTCGTGGCCTTCGACCGCGACCATCTCGTTCTTGAACTCGCCGTTCTTCCAGGCCGCGTAGGCCTTCTGGTGCGAGGCCAGCGCGAACGCATCCTGCTGATCGCGCGAGACTTGGTGCGTCTGCGTCAGCATCTCGGCCGTCAGGCCCATCATCGCCGACGCCTTGGCGGTGTTCAGCGACAGCTCCGGATCGCCGTCGAAGCCGTGCGTCATCGGCACGTGGCCCATGTGCTCGACGCCGCCGACGATGAAGGTATCGCCGACACCGGCCTTGATGCTGCCGACGGCGGCGTGCAGCGCCGTCATCGACGAGCCGCACAGGCGGTTGACGGTCTGGCCGCCAACCGTCTGCGGCAGGCCGGCGAGCAGCGCGGCGTTGCGCGCGATGTTGAAGCCCTGCTCCAGCGTCTGGATCACGCAGCCCCAGATCACGTCCTCGACCTCTTCCGGCTTGACCGCCGGATTGCGCTTGAGGATTTCCTGCATCAGGTGCGCGGACAAAGCTTCCGCGCGCACATTGCGAAACACGCCGCCGCGCGAGCGGCCCATCGGCGTGCGAATTGCGTCGACAATCACAACGTCAGTCATGGTGAATCTCCAAAAATCGTGATTAGTGATTCGTGACTGGTGATTCGCCTTTCAATCACGAATCACCGATCACCAATCACTTGGGAAAATAGAGCTTGCCTTCGGCGGCACGCTGCTTGAACGATTCCGGCGCTTCATAGAGCTTGCCGAGGGACGCGTACTTGGCGGCCTTTTCGACGATGGTCTTGAGCCCGACGGTATCGGCGTACTTGAGCGCGCCGCCGCGGAACGGCGGGAACCCGATGCCGAGGATCAGGCCCATATCGGCCTCGGTCGGCGTCTCGACGATGCCGTCGTCGAGGCAGCGCACCGTCTCGAAGATCAGCGGCAGCATGTGGCGGTCGACGATTTCCTCTTCGCTCATGTCGGCCTGGCCCTTCTGGACCGGCTTGAGCAGCTCGTAGGTCGCCGGGTCGGCGAGCTTCTTCGGCTTGCCCTTCGGGTCGGTCTCGTACTTGTAGAAACCGATGCCGTTCTTCTGGCCGTAGCGCTGGGCTTCGTACAGAACATCGAGCGCGGTCTTCTCGCCGGACGCGGCCTTCATGCGGTCCGGATAGCCTTCCGCGAGCACGTCGCCAACGTGGTGCGAGGTGTCGATGCCGACCACGTCCTGCAGATAGGCCGGACCCATCGGCCAGCCGAAGCCTTCCATGACCTTGTCGATCTTCACGAAGTCGGCGCCGTCGCGGATCGCGCCGAGGAAGCCGTAGAAGTACGGGAACAGAATGCGGTTGACGAGGAAGCCCGGGCAGTTCTTGACGACGATCGGCGTCTTGCCGATGGCCGCGGCATAGGCGGCGACCGTGGCGACCGCTTCCTTCGAGGTTTTCTCGCCGTAGATCACCTCGACCAGCGGCATGCGGTGCACGGGATTGAAGAAGTGCATGCCGAGGAAGTTCTCGGGATGCTTGAGCGCCGTGGCGAGCTCGTCGATCGAGATCGACGAGGTGTTCGAGGCGATGATCGTGCCTTCCTTGACCTGGCTTTCCGTCTCGGCAAGCACCGACTTCTTGATCTTCGGGTTCTCGACGACGGCCTCGACGACGATGTCGACGGTCTTGAAATCGCCGTAGTTCAGCGTCGAACGGATCGTCGACAGGATGTGGCCCGCCTTCTCCGGCGTCAGCTTCTGGCGCTCGACCTGCTTGGACAGCAGCTTGTTCGCCTCTTCCATGCCGAGGTCCAGCGCCTTGTCGGCGATGTCCTTCATGATGACCGGCACGCCCTTGACGGCGGACTGGTACGAGATGCCGCCGCCCATGATGCCGGCGCCGAGCACGGCCGCGTGCTGCACCTTCCTGCCGGCCTTGACGTAGCCCCTGCCCTTCTTCTTGATCAGCTGGTCGTTGAGGAACAGGCCGATCAGCGCGTCCGCCTGCGTGGTCTTGGCAACCTTCGCGAACGCGGTGCTCTCGATCTTCAGCGCCTCGTCGCGCGTCTTGCCGGCGGCCTTCTCGATCGCCGTGACGGCGGCCAGCGGCGCCGGGTAGTTCTTGCCCGCCTGGCCGGCGATGAACGCCTTCGAGGTCGTGAACACCATCAGCGCCTCGATCGGATTCAGCCGCAGTTTTCCGGTCTTCTGCGCGCGACGCGCCTTCCAGTCGTACTTGCCATCGACGGCCTGCTGCAGCAGCTTCAGCGCCGCCGACTTGAGCTTGTCCGGTGCGGTGACGGCATCGACCGCGCGTACCTTGAGCGCCGCGTCCGGCTTCTGCTGCTCACCGCCGGCGATCCATTCGATCGCGTTGTCGGCGCCGATCAGGCGCGGCAGGCGCACCGTGCCGCCAAAACCGGGAAACAGGCCGAGCTTGGCTTCCGGCAGGCCGACCTGCGCCGCAGCGCTGAGCACGCGGTAATCGGTCGACAGCGCCATCTCGAAGCCGCCGCCGAGGGCGATGCCGTTGATGGCGGTGACGGTCGGGAACGGCAGATCCTCGATCGCGCTGAACACTTTGTTGGACGCTTCCAGCCAGGCGACGATCTCTTCCTCGGACCGCTGGAAGCTGGCGCCGAACTCCGTGATGTCGGCGCCGACGATGAAGACATCCTTGGCGCTCGTCACCACCAGGCCCTTGATCGCGCCGTCCTTCTTCAGCGCTTCACCGGCCTCGCCGAGTTCCTTGACGGTGGCCGCATCGAACTTGTTGATGGCATCGCCCTGGCGGTCGAAGCGCAGTTCGGCGAAGCCGTTCGCGATTTTTTCGACCAGGACGGATTGCCCCTGATAAATGGGCGTGTCGGACATGCAATACACCTCGCAACGATGGGAAAACGTTCGGCGCGGCAGACAATCCACATTACCGCGCCACTGGATTTGGGCGGCGGCCATGATAGCCGCCGCTGTCTACATGCGAAACTCGAACAGCAAGCCGCAATGGCGCCGCGCCCACGGCGGAAAAAACGCGCCGCCCGCAGTGCATGTGTTTATTTTTTGACAATGTTTTTTTGCCCCCCTACACTCGATCACACTTTTTCGGGGTAAAAGTCAAGGGGAGACGGTGGCGCACCCGGAATGCCAGATTTTTTGCATCTTTGATCGGCGGCCAGACTCGGTCGCCGTTCGCTCGCGGACGGCCCGCCCGATCCGCCGCGCGCGGCCTGCCGTCGCCGCTCGCGCGCGCCTTCCCGTTCCCTCGCAAGCGCCATCGCCGCCGTTCCGGCGCCATGGCTGTTCCTGCCTGACGTACGCGTTTTCCCGGCCGGACCGGCCGCACATCAAATGGAGCTTGTCACGCTTATGAAGAAGTCCGCGAAGAAGAGCCCGGCCAAAGCTGCCAAGGCCGCGAAGAAGACTGTCGCAAAGGCCAGGACGGCCGCCAAGAAAGCGGTGAAGAAGGTTACGGGCAAAGCGACGGTGCAGAGCAGGATCGCCGCGCTGAAGAGCAAGGCGAAAAAAGCCGTCGGCAAGGCAACGAAGGCCGCCAAGGCGGCCGTCAAGAGCAATTCGGCAAAGGCCAAGAAAGTCGAGGCCAAGGCCAAGAAGGTCGTCAAAAAAGTCCAGGCCAGCGCCAAAAAAGCGCAGGCCACGGCGAAGAAGGACCTGAAGAAAGCCCAGGCCGCCGTCAAGAAGGACGTCAAGAAAGTCCAGACGGCCATCAAGAAGGTCGAGACCAAGACCAAGAAGGAAGTGAAGCGGGTCGAGGCGCAGGCCAAAGCCGTGGTCGCCGCCGTCGAACAGAAGGTCGCCGAAGTCAGCGAGCCGGTCATCGCTGCGGTCGAGAAGATCACGCCGTCGCCGTTGTCGCGCGCCTTCCTGGCGACTTCGCAGGGTAAGAAAGAAGCGGCCGAGCACAGCAGCGAAGCGCCGGCGGGCGAAACAACGGGAGGCGACCGCCAGCCCTGAAGCGGCAGCCGCCTCGAAGGGCCCGCCGATATGGCGGGCCTTTCTGTTTATGCGGGCACGGGCGACAATCACGCTTCATCCGTCCATCCGCATGAACACATAGATGAGTCTCACGCTCGAGCAAAGCACCGCGCTGTGCAGCCTGCTGTCGGACGTCAGCCGCCTGCGCCTGCTGTTGCTGCTCGAGCAACGGGAGCTCACGGTCGCCGAGCTGACCGAGATCACCGAGCTCGCGCAGAGCCGCGTATCCACGCATCTGGCGCGCCTCAAGCGCGCCGGCCTCGTTCACGACAAGCGCAGCGGCAACGCCGCGTACTACTCGGCCGTCCGTCACGACGGCGAAGCCTCGACGTTCTGGAGCCTGCTGCGCGGCACACTCAACGACGCGCAGGCCCGCGTCGACAGCGAGCGCGCAGAACAGGTCGTCGCGCGACGCAAGCAGGGCCAGACCTGGGCCGAATCGGTGGCCGGCCGCATGGAGCTCCACTATTCGCCGGGCCGCACCTGGGAAGCGACGGCTCGCGCACTGATCGGCCTGTTGGACCTTGGCGCCGTCGTCGATCTCGGCTGCGGCGACGGCGTGCTCGCTGAGCTGATCGCCGAGCGCGCCGGCAGCGTCACCTGCGTCGACGTCAGCCCGACGGTGATCGCCGCCGCGCACAAGCGCCTGCGCCAGCTGACGAACGTACGCTTCGTCGAGGCCGACATGCACGCGACCGCGCTGCCCGAGGCGCAGTACGACCACGTGTTCCTGATGCATACGCTGGCCTACACGCGCGAACCGAAGGCCGTGCTGCAGGAAACCGCGCGGCTGCTGAAACCGGCAGGCCGGCTCATCGTCGCCGCGCTCGCCGAGCACACGCACGAGGAGACGATGCGCGCCTACGACCACGTCAACCTCGGCATCAGCCCGGAGAAGCTGCGCAAGCTGCTGGCCGCCTGCGGCTACGCCGTGGAGAGCTGCCGGATCAGCTCGCACGAACCGCGGCCACCGTACTTCGGCGTCGTCACGGCGCTGGCGCGCAGGACGGGCTGAAAGGCGGGAACCGCGGATTCGCGCGGAATCCGCGCTCAGGCCGTCTTTTCCATCGCCGGCAGGTCGCCCGCCCACAGGCACTTGCCCTTGCTCTTGTCGGCGATCTTTCCGAGGCGCGCCTGATGCGTGGCCATTTCGCCGGCATCGGCGATGATCACGGGCAGGCCGGCGTCGCAGGCGCCCAGCAGTTCGGCGAAGCGCGGACGACGGCTCGCGCCCGCGGCGGACTCGTTGTCGAGCACCAGGGCGCTCTGACCGCCGGTCATCGCCAGGTAGACGTCGGCGAGCAGGCGCGCGTCGAGCAGCGCGCCGTGGAAGTCGCGGTTCGAGTTGTCGACGCTGTAGCGCTTGCACAAGGCGTCGAGATTGACCTTCTGGCCCGGATGCAGGCGGCGCGCCATGCTCACCGTGTCGGTGATCGCGCAGACGTCCTCGAGCTTGCGCGGGATGCCGGCGCGCGCGAACTCGGCGTTGAGAAAGCCGACGTCGAATGACGCATTGTGAATGATCAGCTCGGCGCCTTCGAGATACTCCCAGACCTGCTGCACCATCGACGCGAACGTCGGCTCGCCGGCGACGCGTTCGTTGGTGATGCCGTGCACTTTCATCGCGCCCGGATCGATCTCGCGCTCCGGATTGAAATAGCGGTGGAAGTTGTTGTGCGTCGGCCGGCGATTGCGCAGTTCGACGCAGCCGAGCTCGATGACGCGATGACCGAGCTCGACCTCCAGGCCCGTCGTCTCGGTATCGAGGATCAGCTGCCGGCTCACGGCGCGGCTCCGGCGGCGGCCGCCGTTTGCAGCGCGATCTGCACGCCCTCGTTGGCGAGGCGGTCGGCCTCCTCGTTGCCCGGATCGCCGTTATGGCCCTTGACCCAGCGCCAATCGATGCGGTGGCGCTGCACTTCGGCGTCCAGCGCCTGCCACAGATCCTGATTCTTGACTGGCTTGCCGTCGGCGGTGCGCCAGCCTTTGCGCTTCCAGCCGGACAGCCACTCGGTGAGCCCCTGCATCACGTACCTCGAGTCCGTGTAGAGCGTCACCTCGCTCGGCCCCTTGAGCGCCCGCAGCGCCTCGATCGCGGCGCGCAGCTCCATGCGGTTGTTGGTCGTGTCGAGCTCGCCGCCCTTCAGGGCGCGACGATGCTCGCCGTACTGCAGCAGGGCGCCCCAGCCCCCCGGCCCCGGATTTCGCTTGCAGGCACCGTCGGTGTGGATCGTGATGCGCTTGGCGACGGCGGTTTCGTTCATCCGCCGATTTTAATCGACGCGACCGGCACGGGAGAGGGACGGCGGCGGCGCGGTGCGATCCGCATGGTCATGGCGCCGGCTTCGGCTCGCCGTCGAGCCCTTCGCGATGAGCGGCCGGCGCGGTGACGCCGACCAGCGGCCGGATCTGCGCGCGCTGTGGCTTGCCGACGAAGTTAATCGGCAGCACGCGCTTGCGTGCGACGATCAGGTAGCACTCCGCGAACGGCGCCAGCAGATTCCCCGGCGTCCACGGATGCGCGCTCGAGCGCGGCGCGATCCAGGGAAAGCCCGGCCCGAAGCGGCGCACGTCGGCGATCTCGAAATCGAGCAGCTGCAGCCAGTCGCCGACCCGTCCGGCACCGTAGAAGCGCGCGCCCGGCGGAAACGTGCACGCACGCAGGCCGAGCCGGTTGCGCCACGCCGATACGCCCCAGGGGCTGAACGCCAGCACGAACAGGCGGCCGCGGTCGTTGAGCACGCGGGCCGCCTCGCGCAGCACCTTGTGCGGCGATTCGCAGTATTCGAGCGTGTGCGGCAGGATCACCGCGTCGATGCTGCGCTCCGGCAGCGGCAGATGCTCGGGATCGACGATCGCCGCGCCGCCGCCCTCGATGACGGTGCCGAGCACGGCGCGATGCAGGGTTTCGGCGCCCTCGAGCAGGCGCGTGCCGCCGGCCCAGCTGCCGATCTGCAGCACATGGCGGCCGAAGATGTCGGGCAACAAACGGCGCAGTTCGCGCGCTTCGAACTGCAGCAGGCGCTGGCCGCGCACCGACTCCGACCAGCGCTCCAGCGTGCGCCGGTCGAACAGGCGTGTACTGCGGGGGTGACGTCGTGCCGTCATCGCACTACCCTCCTCCAACCTTCTGACGTTACCGATCGTTCCATCATACCCCCGCCGTGATCACCGTCCAGCCGCTGCCCGCCTTCACCGACAACTACCTGTGGCTGCTCACGCGCGACGGCGATGCCGCTGTCGTCGATCCCGGCGACGCCGCCGTCGTGCAGCGTCATCTCGATGCGCAGGGCCTGCGGCTGCGCGCGATCCTCGTCACGCATCATCATCCCGACCACACCGGCGGCGTCGCGGCGCTGCGCGAGCGCTGGAACGTGCCGGTCTACGGCCCGCGCGCCGAGGCCGCGAAGATTCCGGCGCTGAGCGAGCCGCTCGACGACGGCGACGCGATCGACGTGCTCGGCGAACGCTACGCAGTGCTCGCCGTGCCGGGCCACACCCTGGGCCACATCGCCTTCCACGACGCGGCGGCACGGCGCCTGTTCTGCGGCGACACGCTGTTCTCGGCCGGCTGCGGGCGGCTTTTCGAGGGCACGCCGGCGCAGATGCACGGCTCGCTGCGGAAATTGGCCTCGCTGCCGGAAGCGACCACGGTGTACTGCACGCACGAATACACGCTGTCGAACCTCGCCTTCGCCACCGCCATCGAACCGGACAACGCCGATCTGCAGGCGCGCGTGCGCGAAGCGGAATCGCTGCGCGCCGCCGGCCGGCCGACGCTGCCGAGCACGATCGCCGACGAGCGCCGCTACAACCCGTTCCTGCGTGCCGGCGTGCCGACGGTCCGCGCCGCCGCCGAGCGGCAGGCCGGCGCCGCGCTCGACGACGACGTCGCGGTGTTCGCGGCGCTGCGCCGCTGGAAGGACGGCTTCCGCGGCTGAGTTCTTGCCTGGTATCCGGCAATACCCGACAAGGACGACGCGTGTGACGCACACCAGACGCTTCCGTTTCTCCTCGCTGTTCGCCCTGCTTCTGCTCGCCGGCGGCCATGCCGCCCCGGCACAGACGCCGGATCCTTCCGCCGCGACGATGCCACCCGCCGATCGCAGCCACGAGATCGCCCGCATCCGCGGCGAGCGCGGCCTCAGCGTGTGCCGCGCGTCGGCGGACGGTCTGCGCAAGTACCAGGGCATCACGCAGGACTACGAGCAGGGCAAGGTCAAGATCCTCGTCCACGTGCTCGACGCCGCGACGGGCCAGGCCGTGCCCGGTGTGCTCGACACGAACGTCTGGGACGACCCGGCGAACTGGTCGATCTGTCTGCCCTAAAGAAAGCCACGGCCCACGTCACGCGAACAAAAAAAGCCCGGATGCCAGAGGCATCCGGGCTTCGGTGCTGCTGCCGCGGACGACGCGTCAGTGCGCCGCGCGCACCGCGTCGGCGGCCTCGGCCGGCGGCGGTGGCGGCTCGGCGCGCGGTTCGGGCTCGCGCTCCAGTGCGATCTTCAACACTTCCTCGATCCAGCGCACCGGCTCGATGTTGAGCGTGTTCTTGACCGTTTCCGGAATGTCGGCGAGATCCTTGACGTTGTCCTGCGGGATGCAGACCGTCTTGATGCCGCCGCGCTGCGCCGCGAGCAGCTTTTCCTTGAGCCCGCCGATCGGCAGCACCTCGCCGCGCAGCGTGATCTCGCCGGTCATCGCCACGTCGGCGCGCACCGGGATGTCGGTCAGCGCCGAGACCAGCGCCGTGCACATCGCGATGCCGGCCGACGGACCGTCCTTCGGCGTCGCGCCTTCCGGCACATGCACGTGGATGTCGTTGCTCTCGTAGAACTTCGGATCGATGCCGAGCTTCTTCGAGCGGGCGCGCACCACGGTCAGCGCCGCCTGGATCGACTCCTGCATGACGTTGCCGAGCGAGCCGGTCTGCGTCATCTTGCCCTTGCCCGGCGCCAGCGCGGCTTCGATCGTCAGCAGCTCGCCGCCGACTTCGGTCCACGCCAGGCCGGTGACCTGGCCGACCTGGTTCTTCTCCTCGGCGCGACCGTAGCGGAACTGCGGCACGCCGAGGTACTTGTCGATGTTTTCCGGCGTGACCTCGATGCTGCCGACGTCCTTGTTCGTCAGCAGCTCCTTGACGACCTTGCGGCAGATCTTGCTGACGAGGCGCTCGAGCGAGCGCACGCCGGCCTCGCGCGTATAGAGGCGCACGATCGTGCGCAGCGCGTCGTCGCCGACCTTCAGCTCGCCGTCGCGCACGCCGTTGTTCTTCATCTGCTTCGGCAGCAGGTATTGGCGGGCGATCGCGACCTTCTCGTCCTCGGTGTAGCCCGGCAGGCGGATCACTTCCATGCGGTCGAGCAGCGGGCCGGGAATGTTCAGCGTGTTCGCGGTGGCGATGAACATCACGTCCGAGAGGTCGTACTCGACTTCGAGGTAGTGATCCTGGAAGGTGCCGTTCTGCTCCGGATCGAGCACCTCGAGCAGCGCCGCCGACGGATCGCCGCGGAAATCCATCGCCATCTTGTCGATTTCATCCAGCAGGAACATCGGGTTCTTGACCCCGACCTTGCTCATGTTCTGGATGATCTTGCCCGGCATCGAGCCGATGTACGTGCGGCGGTGGCCGCGGATCTCGGCCTCGTCGCGCACGCCGCCGAGCGACATGCGCAGGAACTTGCGGTTCACGGCGTCCGCGATCGAGCGGCCGAGCGAGGTCTTGCCGACGCCCGGCGGGCCGACGAGGCAGAGGATCGGGCCCTTGAGCTTCTTCATGCGCGCCTGCACGGCCAGGTACTCGACGATGCGTTCCTTGACCTTCTCCAGGCCGTAGTGGTCCTCGTCGAGCTTCTTCTGCGCGAGGTCGAGATCGATGACGGTCTTGGTGCGCTTCTTCCACGGCACGGAGGTGAGCACGTCGAGATAGTTGCGCACGACGGTGGCTTCCGCCGACATCGGCGGCATCATCTTCAGCTTGTTCAGCTCGGCGACGGCCTTGGCCTTCGCCTCCTTGTGCATGCCGGACTTCTCGATCTTGCTGGCGAGCTCTTCCTGTTCGCTCGGGCCGTCCTCGTTCTCGCCGAGCTCTTTCTGAATGGCCTTCATCTGCTCGTTCAGGTAGTACTCGCGCTGGTTCTTCTCCATCTGCTGCTTGACGCGCGTGCGGATCTTCTTCTCGATCTGCAGCACGTCGATCTCGCTTTCGAGCTGGCGCATCACGTGCTCGAGGCGCGCGCGCGCGTCGTCGATCTCCAGCACTTCCTGCTTGTCCTCGAGCTTGAGATTCAGGTGCGCGGCGATGGTGTCGGCGAGACGGCCCGGCGAATCCATGCTGGCCAGCGACGGCAGCAGCTCGGCCGGAATCTTCTTGTTGAGCTTCGCGTACGCCTCGAACTGCGCGAGGATCGAACGCGTCGCGGCGTCAACTTCCTTGTCGTCGGTCGTCGCCAGCTTGTCGTCGGGCAACTGCGCGCAGTCGGCGGTCAGGTACGGCCCTTCGAAATTGAAGTCGCCGATGCGCGCGCGGTGCACGCCTTCGACGAGCACCTTCACGGTGCCGTCCGGCAGCTTCAGCATCTGCAGAATGCTGGCCAGCGTGCCGACGCGGTAAAGATCGTCGGCGCGCGGCTCGTCGGTGTCGGCGGTCTTCTGCGCGACGAGCAGGATGCGCTTGTCGTCCTGCATCGCCGCCGACAGGGCCTTGATCGATTTCTCGCGGCCGACGAACAGCGGGATCGCCATATGCGGAAACACGACCACATCGCGCAGCGGCAAAACGGGGGCGGTGCGTTCGGTTTGCTTATCCACGAGATCTCCTGGTTGCGTGCCGACATTATGCCGGCTCGGTCGATACCTGATGTGGCTCTGATGTGGTCATTGCCGCAAGAATCAAGCCGAAACCCCGGTTGCATTCCACATCGACCTACGGATCAAGCGCTTCGCCTCCATCCAGCATCGGGCGCGAAAAACAGACCGTCGAAAGGTCGCGCGAGTTCAGGCCTGCCTGAGTCTCAGATGGCGCCGCCTGCCGGCCAGTGTGCCGGTGACGTCCGACGAGCGTGGGATAATGCCGCGAACGACGTCACCCGAGACCGCGACGCCTTTCGCGTCCACAGGCCTTCATGCACTCCGCCCTGCTCCTCGCCACGCTTGCCGCGCTCGCCTGCGGCCCGCTGCTCTATACATGGGCGCGGCCGCGGCGGGCGCTGCTCGCGTTCCTCGACGGTTTCCTGTTCGTCAGCATCTTCGGCCTCGTGCTGCTCGAAGTGCTGCCGGGCACCTTCAGCGCCGGTGGACCGTGGAGCGTGCCGTTCGTCGCGATCGGCCTGCTCGGTCCGACGCTGATGGAGCACGGCATCAGCCGCGCGCGCCGCGAGATGCATCTCGCCGCCCTGACGCTGGCGATGCTCGGCCTCGTCGTGCACAGCCTCGGCGACGGCGTCGCGCTGTCGTCCGGCGGCGAGGCGCACGTCGGCATCGCGCTGCCGCTCGCGGTCGCGGTGCACAGCGTGCCGGTCGGCCTGATGGTGTGGTGGCTGCTCTATCCGGTGTTCGGCCGCTGGCCACCGCTCGCCGCGATCATCGGCATGTGCGCCGGTACGATCGCCGGCTACGCCTTCGGCCCGGCGCTCGACGCCGCCTTCGGCACGACTGGCTGGGCCTGGTTTCAGGCGCTGGTCGCCGGCTCGATCCTGCACGTCGTGTTCGGCCGGCCGCATCTCGGCGACACGCACGACGAGGCGCGCGCCGCGCCGCGCTACGAGGGCCTCGGCAACCTCTGCGCGCTGGCCGGCCTGCTGGCGCTGGCCGCGCTCGAGCACGAGCCGCTGCCCGCCGCCGGCTTCCTCGCGATCACCGCCCGGCTCGCACTGCTCGCCGCGCCGTGGCTGCTCGCGGCCTATGGCGCCGCGGCGCTGGCCCTCGCCCGCGGCGATGCGCGTCGCGCGCTGCGCCTGTTCACGGTCGATCTCGTCGACCGCAGCGCCGCCTGGATCATCGCCCTGCTGCTGCTCGCCAGCGTCGGCGTACCACTGCTGCGGCCCGCGCTGGCCGCCGCGCCCGCCGCCGGCTCCGCGCGGCAGGCCGCGTTGCTCGCGCTGCTGGCCCTTTACGCAGCCTCGCTGCTGCGCCGCGGCGGCCGCGCCTGGATCGCCACACTGCTGCCGCGCGCCGGGCACCGCCACGCGCACTGAGCGTGCGCGCGCCTGCCGCCGATGCGGACGCAGCAGGGTCCGTCGAGCCCGTCATCCGCTCAGCCGGCGATCCGCGCGATCCTGATGGCCAGCTCCAGCGCCTGCTCGTAGTTGAGCCGCGGGTCGACCTGCGACTTATAGGCGCGCTCGAGATCCTCGTGCGAGAGGTTGCGCGCGCCGCCGGTGCACTCGGTGACGTCCTCGCCGGTCAGCTCGAGATGCACGCCGCCGAGCTGCGAGCCGCAGGCCTTGTGGATCGCGAAGGCCTGTTCGACTTCGGCGATGATCCGGTCGAACGGCCGCGTCTTCAGACCGTTCGGCGCGGCGATGGTGTTGCCGTGCATCGGATCGCACATCCACAGCACGGTGTGGCCGGCGCGGCGCACGGCCTCGATCAGCTTCGGCAGGTGATCGCCGATCCTGTCGGCGCCCATGCGATGGATCAGCGTCAGGCGGCCCGGCTCGTCGTGCGGATTCAGCGTGCGGCAGAGATCGAGCACCCAGTCCGTCGTCATCGACGGGCTGACCTTGACGCCCATCGGATTGCGGATACCGCGGCAATATTCGACGTGCGCGCCGCCGATCTCGGCCGTGCGCATGCCGATCCACGGAAAATGCGTGGAGAGGTTGTACCAGCCTTCGGAGCGCGGCACCTGACGCGTCTGCGCCTGTTCGTACCAGAGCAGCAAGGCTTCGTGCGAGGTGTAGAAGTCGACGCGCGAGAAATCGCTGATCGGCACGCCGGCCAGCGTCTCCATGAAGCGCAGCGAATCGCCGAGCGCGTCGACCCGCTTCTGGTAATCGGCAGCCAGCGGCGAATGCTCGACCCAGTTCAGATCCCAGTACTCCGGGTGATGCAGGTCGGCGAAGCCGCCGTCGATCAGGCCACGCACGAAATTGATCGTCATCGCCGAGCGCATATGGCCTTCGAGCAGGCGCTGAGGATCGGGGATGCGCGCTTCGGCGGTGAACGCCGGCGCGTTGACCAGATCACCGCGATAGCTCGGCAGCGTCACGCCGTTCCTGGTCTCCAGATCGGCCGAGCGCGGCTTGGCGTACTGGCCGGCGAAGCGGCCGATGCGCAGCACGCGCTTGCGCAGGCCGTGCACCAGCACCAGCGACATCTGCAGCAGGACCTTGAGGCGGTTGGCGATGACGTCCGAGCGGCAGTCG
Organism: Solimonas sp.; assembly: GCA_047605265.1. GTDB lineage: Bacteria > Pseudomonadota > Gammaproteobacteria > Nevskiales > Nevskiaceae > Solimonas. Next base: position 1,656 of record JASGFY010000024.1, on the reverse strand, counting down.
GCAAACGACTCTGCGCAGTCGCCGCCCTGCAGCACGAAGCACTCGCCACGCTGCGCGCGCGCGATCTGCGCCTTGAGACTGTTGACCTCCCAGGACGTGACCAGCGGCGGCAGCGTCGCCAGCTGCGCCAGTGCCTGCTGCAGCGCGTCGGCATCCGGATAGTTCGGCTGCTGCGCGGCGGGCTTCTGCTGCCAGAAATCGGGGCGCCAGTTCGGTGAGAGAGCGGAACTCACGAAAACACCATCGGTCGTAATCGGCAAAGAATTATAGGGGCCCGCCCCGACCTCCTTTCGATCCGTCCTCCATGACGCGCTCTTCCCGCCCGGTGATCGGCGAGCATCCGCTGACGCTGCTGTTCTGTTCGCCTTCGCCTGCGGCGCCATCGTCGCCAACGTCTACTACGCGCAGCCGCTGCTGGCGCTGCTCGCCAGCGCCGCGAGCCCGGGCTTCCTGGCGCTCGCCTTGCTCAACACCGGCGTCGGCCTGGCCTCGTGCACGGCGCAGATCCTGGTGCCGCTCGCCGCGTCGATGGCCGACGACGCGCATCGCGGCAAAGCGGTCGGCACCGTCATAAGCGGCCGGCTGCTCGGCATCCTGCTCGCACGCACGGTGTCCGGCCTGATCGCCGATCTCGCCGGCTGGCGCGCCGTCTACGTCTGCGCGACGCTGGTCTCGCTGCTGGCGTGGAAGCTGCCGGGTGACCACGACCGCGGCCCGCTGCAATACGGCACGCTGATGCAATCCGTGCTGCATCTCGCCGCCGAACAGCCGGTGCTGCGCCAGCGCGCGCTGTGCGGTACGCTCGGCTTCGGCGCGTTCGGCCTGATCGGCGTCGCCGGCGCGCTCGCGGCGAGCGCCGCGGGCCGCTTCGCCGACCAGTGACTTCTTCGGCCCCCAACGGCTCCACATCCACGGTGCGCAGCACCCGTGTAATCTGCTGGCAGTAGCCCTCGCAAACATGCGGGTCGCCCATTGCCAAGGGGTAGCGCAGGACTTCTTCCAGCGGGATGCGTTTGTGGGTCAGCAGCGGATGCTTGGCGGGCACCGCCACCACCAGCGGGTCATGCCACGCGGGCACTGCCAGCAGGCCATCGCCCACGTCATTGGACTGCGCGAATCCGGCATTCGTAGAGGTCTTCACGCAGCCCGGTGATCTGCTGCGACAGCGGTATCTCGGCCAGATGAATCCCGACTTCGGGATCAATCGTCCCGGCACTTCGCCAGAAAGGCGCTCAGGCGTGGCGGTGTGATGCCATCGGACAGGGCAATTCGCAGTTGGCCGTCATAGCCGGCGGCCACTGCTTTTGCGCCTTCGCGGGCCTGCTGCAAGGCGGTGAAGATGCGCGGCACATGCTCCTTGAAGACCTGCCCTGCACGCGACAAGCGCGTGCTACATGTGGTGCGGATGAACAATCGAACGCCCAGGTCTTCTTCCAGCTCCTTGATGGCCCGAGACAGTGGCGATTGTTCGATGTGCAGCCGTTCCGCTGCGCGGGCGAAGTGGAGTTCCTCGGCCACGGCTAGGAAACAGCGAAGATGGCGCAACTCCATTTCCAGCCTTAAACGCTGTCGTGGTTTGAATGGGGCGCAACTCTGCCGAGCTTCATTAGCAAAGCTATTAGTGCGTTCACATCTACATCCTGTGTGCGCCAGGAA
>JASGFY010000023.1:0-43275 GCA_047605265.1 Solimonas sp. | reverse complement strand
CGCCGCAACGTCGGCTGCGGGATCAGGATCGTTTCCGGCGCCAGCGAACCGGGATCCGCCGGCCGCGCCACGTGCGCGGACAGCCGCCCGGCCAGCCATTCCAGCCGGTTCGAGGCGTGCAGATGGAAGCCGGCCGGGAAGTCGCGCATTGGCGTTATTGTGCCGGAAGGCGTCGCACCATCCGAGACATGTCCGGCATCACTCCCCGCCTATGCGCCCGAATGACTCATGCTCCATTCGGCGGACCAGGCCTCGGCCTGCTGCAACACCGTCTGCACCGCCGCGTCCTGAAGGTCAGGCGGATAGCCGTACTTGCGCAGGATGCGCTTGACCAGCACGCGCATCCGCGCGCGCGCCGAATCGCGGTGCGCCCAGTCCACCGACACGTTGTCCTTCAGGCTCACCAGCAATTCGTGGGCGATGACCCTGAGCTGATCGTTGCCCATCGCCTGCACCGCCGAGTCGTTCTCGGCCAGCGCGGCGTAGAAGGCGATTTCCTGCTCGCTCAGCCCGGACTCCTCGCCCCGCTGGCGCGCGGCACGGATGTCCTTGGCCAGCCGGATCAGTTCCTGCAACACCTCGGCGGTGGTGATGGCATTGGCGTGGTAGCGCGCCATGGCCTCTTCCAGCCGCTGCGAAAACGCGCGCGTTTCGACGATGTTGGCCTTGCTGCGCGAGCGGATGCCGTCGTTGAGCAGCTTGCGCAGGGCCTCCAGCGCCAGGTTCTTCTTCTCCATCTGCTGCACTTCGGCGAGGAATTCGTCGGACAGGATGGAAATGTCCGGCGACCGCATGCCGGCGGCCTTCAGGATGTCCACGATTTCGGTGGAGACCACCGCGCGGCTGACGATCTGCTGGATGGCGAAATCGCGTTCCTGCGAGGCCACGCCCGACCCGGTGACGGTCTTGACCAGCGCCGCGCGGATGGCCTGGAAGAAACCCACCTCCTCGCGGATGCCGCGCGCCTCATCCGAGGTCGCCGCCAGCGAATACGCCGTGGACAAGGCCAGCACCGCATCCAGGTAACGGCGCTGCGCGGCCTTCTTGCCGTCCTTGGTGCTTTCCGCCGCCGCCCACTGCTGCTGTCGGTCGAGGATCCATTCGATCGCCCCGGCCATCATCGCCAGGCGCTGCTGCGGCGTGCCGTTCAGCGCGCCAACGTAGTCGAAGCCATGGAACATGTCGCGCACGACTTCGTACTTTTCCAGCAGCACCGCCACGGCCTGCGCCTCATCGACGCCCGTGGCTTCCTGATCGCGCGCCGAATACTGCTGCAGCGCCGACTTCAGGCTCTGGGCGATGCCGATGTAATCGACGATCAGGCCCGCCGGCTTGTCGCGGAACACGCGGTTGACGCGGGCGATGGCCTGCATCAGGCCATGGCCCCGCATCGGTTTGTCCACATACATGGTGTGCATGCACGGCGCGTCGAAGCCGGTCAACCACATGTCGCGCACGATCACCAGCTTCAGCGGATCCTTCGGGTCGCGCGCACGCTTTGCCAGCAGGTCGCGGCGGGCCTTGTTGCCGATGTGCGGCTGCCACGCCGGCAGGTCGCTGGCCGCGCCGGTCATCACCACCTTGACCGCACCGGCCTTGTCGTCCTCGCTGTGCCAGTCTGGCCGCAGCTTCACGATCTCGTCGTAAAGCGCCACGGCGATGCGGCGGCTCATGCACACCACCATGCCCTTGCCGTCCAGCGCATCCAGCCGCGCCTCGAAGTGCTCCACCAGGTCCTTCGCCACCAGCGCCAGGCGCTTGCCGCTGCCGGCCAAGGCTTCGACCCTGGCCCATTTCGCCTTCAGCTTCTCCTGCTGATCCTGCGCCTCGTCCTCGGTCAGTTCCTCGACCTCGGCGTCGATCTTCGGCTTCTCGTCCTCGTCCAATTCGATCCGCGCCAGCCGAGATTCGTAGTAGATCGGAACGGTGGCGCCGTCCTCCACCGCACGGCTGATGTCGTAGACATCGATGTAGTTGCCGAACAAGCCCCGCGTGTTCACGTCGGCCGCCTCGATGGGCGTGCCGGTGAAGCCGATGAACGAGGCGTTGGGCAGCGCGTCGCGCATGTACTTGGCGAAGCCGTAGGACACCTCGCCGGTCTTCGCGTCCATGCGCGCCTTCAGGCCGTACTGGCTGCGGTGCGCCTCGTCGGCGATCACCACCACATTGCTGCGCTCGGTCAACGGCTCGTCCACCTCGCCGAATTTCTGCAAGGTGGTGAAGATCACCCCGCCCGAGGCCCGGTTGAGCAGGCGCTGCAGATCCTCGCGGCTTTCGGCCTGCACCGGCGTCTGCCGGATCAGGTCGCGGCACACCGAGAACGTGGCGAACAACTGGTCGTCCAGGTCGTTGCGGTCGGTCAGCACCACCAGCGTCGGGTTTTCCATTGCCGGATGCTTCACCAGCCGCCCGGCGTAGAACGCCATCAGCAGGCTCTTGCCGGAGCCCTGGGTATGCCAGATCACGCCGGCCTTGCGGTCGCCTTTCTTCTGTGCGGCCACGCTGGGCAGCCCGTAGCCGGCCGGGTCTTCGACCACGCCGTTACCGGCGGCACGCAGGGTCGATTTCACCGCGTGGTTGACCGCGTGGTACTGGTGGTAACCGGCGACGATCTTGGCCAGCCCGGAACCCGTCTCGCCGAACACGATGAACCAGCGCAGCAGGTCGAGGAAGCGCCGGTGCTCGAACACGCCCTCGATCAGCGTCGGCAGTTCCGGCGAACCCTTGGGCAGCACGTCCCTGCCGTCGGCGGTACGCCAGGGCATGAAGCGCTCCAGGTCAGCGGACAGCGAGCCGACCCGCGCGGCGATGCCGTCCGACGTCGCCAGCACGGCGTTGGCATGGAACAGCGCCGGGATCTGCCGCTTGTAGGTCTGCAACTGGTTGAATGCCCCGGCCAGGTGCGCGTCCGCGCTGCCGGGCGCCTTCAGTTCGATCACCGCCAGCGGCAGGCCGTTGACGAACAGCACCACGTCCGGCCGGCGGTTGACCTGAGCGTTGATGACCACGAACTGTCGCACGGCCAGCCAGTCGTTGTTGTCCGGGGTGTCGAAGTTGAGCAACCGCGCCTTGCCGGCGGTCAGCACGCCGTCTTCCGCGTCGTACTCGACATCCACGCCCTCGATCAGCAGCGTGTGAATGCGCCGGTTTTCTTCCAGCAGGTTGGGCAGTTCGGATTGCGTCAGCTTGCGGATCGCATCCATCCGCGCTTCCGGCGGCAGGTGCGGATTGAGCCGCGCCACTGCATCGGCCAGTCGCTGGTGCAAGACGACGGCATCGTGGCTTTCGCGCTCCGGCGCCTTGCCGTCGGGGCCGATGAAGTCGTCGCTCGTCGTGGCCCAGCCGAGCGTTTGCAGCAGCTCCAGCACACTGCGTTCGATCTCGGCTTCGGAAAGGAAGGCCATCTCAGTGCGGCTTCTTGTTCGTGCTGTCGTCCAGCACCTGCCAATGGCCGCCCTTGTCCGGGCCGATGCGTTGCAGGCGGCCTGATTCGCGCAAGACACGGACGGCTCGCTTGACCGCGCTTTCAGACTTGCCCAGCAACGCTGCAACTTGCGTCAAACTCTCCTGCGGCTGCTCGCGCAGCAGATTCAAGATGGCCTCCGGCGTTTTCCGGGGCGTTTTCCGGGGCGTTTTCCGGGGCGTTTTCCGGGGCGTTTTCCGGGGCGTTGCCCCTGTCGTTTCTCCCGGCGTCACCTGCTCCCCACGGGCTCCCCGCTTGCTCCCCGTTTGCGGGTCAACGGCCCAGCCACGCGCCATCAACGCCGCCGTCACATCAAACGTCACCACCACCGCGCCCGTGCGCACCGTCGTCACCGGCGGCTCCAGTCCCGCCTCGCGCATCAGCCGGGCCATCTTCAGCGTGCCGCGCCCCCAGGCCTCGATGATGCCGCGCCGGTAGAACGCCTGCGCAATCAGCGGATTCCACGGCTTGGATTCGTGCGAACGCAGCAGCGCCTCCGGCGTCAGGCCAAAGTGCAGTTCACCCAGGGAGATGATCTCCAGCTTGTCGTCGTACATCGCCACCGCCACACAGCCGCCGCCGATGCCGTGGTCGCGGTGGACGAAGGCATTCGCCAGCGCCTCGCGCAAGGCTTCCACCGGGAACAGCGGCGTGTCCTCGCGCTCCATCCTGCCGGGCACGATGCGCCCGGCAATCGGCAGCGACTCGATCAGAAAGCGCTCCGCCCTGCGCATCAACGCGAAGGCGTTGCCGCCGAACTGCCGGTTGTCCAGAAACTCGTCGCGCGTCGTGCCCCTGAAGCGCGCTACCTTCAGCAGCAATTGCGGAAAGTCCGGTCGTGGCTCGTCTTCCTTGCAGAACAGCGCCACGGCCGCGCGCGAAAGCCGGTCGTTCTCGGTCAGCAGGTTCAGCCCGCGCAGGATGTCCATCGGCTCGCGCGTGCCCGGGTCTTCGATGCGGCCACGGCGGATGGCTTCTTCCAGCGTTTGCACCATCTCGCGCGTATCCAGACGCGAAGCGTCCCAGCCATCGGCAGGCTGGTTTTCCCAGCGCTGCACGGCGTGCAGTTCTTCCATCAGCAGGCGCTGCTGCGCGTCGCGCGGCATCACCCGCGTGGTGTTCAGCACCCGCTCGTAGGGTACGCCGCGATAGTTCGTGACCCGTCCGCTGCGCGACACCGTGACCACCAGCACCTCGCGTCCGGACTCGACCGGCACGCGCTCCACCGTGGGGAACAGCGGCGGCTCGAAATTGCGGAACTCCTGCGCCAGCTCTTCCAGCGTGCGGTCGCTGACCGTCTGCCCCACCGCCTTGCCCGCCGGCGTCACTCCAAACAGCACGCGCCCGCCCTGGCCGTTGGCGAAGGCGCACAGCGTGCGGCAGGCGCGCTCCTTCTCGGCGGTGGACTGCTTGAATTCGAGGGTGGCGGATTCGCCGGCGGTGAGCCTGGCAGTTAGGGCGCGGTCAGACATGCTGTGTAGCACCACAGCTCAGCGAACTGAGCCATTCGATCAATCCAGCTTCGGCAAGGGATGCCAATTTACAAGGCCGCAACCGCGTCACGAAGGCACGCGAAGCTCGGAGACGCATTACGCTGCGGCTCCATGTGCGCGGCAACTTCGCGCGCAAACTCGCGCTTGCGCAAGCCAGATTCAAAATATCTGTGCTTCTGGAGTTCGCGCTCCAGTGCTTCCCAGGTTCCTCCGGCAATCTCGTCTACATGCCGATATGTGGCTTTGGCCGACAAATCAGGCATCCGCGGGTAGGCTCGGCGGACTGCCTGCCAGTCACCGAAGTACCAGGCTTCCAGTTCTTCGATCGCAATGCGATTGATGACCTGGAAACTGCCGCTCCGATGCGGGGCGGACTTGGTGGCGAAACCTGCCTGCGCGGCAATGCCTTCCAGTTGCTGCTTCAGGACATGGCAATCGTCTTCATCCCGATCGACCACTACCAGAATCATGGCCGTAGGCGGCAACCATTCCCGGTAGCCACGCAGGCGCTTGGGCAACTCCCTGAGCAAATTGCCCTTGTCGCCGAACTGGATGTACCTCACTTCGATGTCCTGGCGCAGCATGCGCGGCAGGAGGATTTGCAGTGCTTCTTCCATGGACGGCTCTTCCATGAGCACATGCAGCGATTCAACCGCCACGAATGACCTCCGGCGCGCCCTGGTTGCGCAACGGATTGCCCATGCCGAAATGGCCTTCCATCCACAAGCGCCCAAGAGAAGCGCCATTGTTCATGAACGCTTCCACGCCCTTGATATCGCTGGCTGTTTGGGCGCGGGTATAACCGTCTTCGTCACGGTAGAGCACGCGGACTTCGTTGGCGCGGCAGGTATCCAGAAAGAACGGCGAATGCGTCGTCACCAGAAGTTGAGTGCGCTCGGTCGCAGCACGGCACTCCTCTCCCAGTTCCGGCAACAACATCGGGTGCAGGAAATTTTCCGGCTCCTCGATGCCGATGAAACGCGGCGGCTGCGGATCGTAGAGCACGGTCAGATACGCCAGCATCTTCAATGTGCCGTCTGATGCGAAACGTGACATCACCGGCTCCGCAAACGGCGCATCCTTCACCTGCAAGAGCAGGCGGCCATCCTGCATGGGCGTAGCGTCGATCCTTTCCAGGCGCGGAATGCGCTTGCGCAGCACCGCCATGATGCGTTCGAGCTGGTCGGGGTGGCTTTCATGCAGGTACTGGATGACGTTGGCGAGGTTGTCGCCGGTCTTGGACAGGCGCTCCTGTGGCCCCGCTTCCGGCTGGAAGCGTGCATCGTCAACCGATAGGTACGAGACGTACCAGTCGGTGATGAAGTCGCGCAACGCCGCCACGCGCGGATTGGATGCGATCTGTCCGAGCGTGTTGACGGCCAGCAAGTCCGCCGCGCGCAGCGGAACGTCGTGTCGTACGTCATCCTGCTCCGGCATTTCGCCGCTGATGACGTTTCCCTTGCCTTGCCGGTAGTCCAGGAAACGAAACGGCTTGCCGTGCGCTCCGCGCTTCCATGCCAGCCATTCCTCGACGATGTACGGGCCTTTCGGGCCTTCGTCGATCGAAAGGTGATAGGTAATCAGAGGCGTCTTGTTCGCTTCCCGGTACTTGAGTTCGATCACCACCGGGCCTTCGGAGCCGCGCGTCCTGAGTTCGCGGCCACGGCCGCGCCTGTCCCAGGCATGACGCAATCCATTCTGGAAGCACTCGGACAGGAAGTTGAACACGTCGAACAGCGTGGACTTGCCGCTGCCATTGGGGCCGAGCAACACCGTCAACGGCGTCAGATTCTTCAGCTCGATGTCCTTGAGCGCACGGAAATTCCGTACCTTCAGGTACTCGATGCGGGGAGGACTGCTTCGCTTGTCCATGTGAGTTCGTGACTGCATGTGGGATTCTTTCATCGTACCTGCTCGATGGGTTCAGCGCCCTTCACCCGCAACTTGCCGGAGATCAGCTTGGGCAGCAGGGTGTCGCGGAGTTCGCCAAGTATTTGGGATTGTTCAGCGTTTGCCTTGATGCTCTTGAAGAGTGGCCCAACGAATTCGGCAAATTCAGTCCAGATGTCTGCATCGGATGGTGACGCAACCTTGTACTCGGCAACGGAATCCGCCTGCACTCGCTGACGACCTGACGTACCCGTCATGCTTCTGATCACGTGCTCGCGGAATGTCGTGTCACGCGCCAGCAGATAGGCGTACTGCGGTGGCACCGGAGTCTTCGGCCGCATGACGATGAATTCCGTTGAGCCCCACGCAAGTGCATCGTCTGGCAGGCACTGGACGAATGCAGTCTTGCCGTTCTCCAGGCACGGCGTGATGCGTGCCAGCAGGGTATCGCCATTACGAAACCGCATGCCGCTGCCAAATCCACGCAAAACAGGCGGCTCCGGCCAACTGCCGACGGTGGGCAATGCCGCCATGTCGAGATAGGGAACAAGAGTTCCTTTTCGCAACGGCTCTGCTGGGTTGAAGTCAATCAGCTCTCTGGCGGGAACCCAGTGCCACCCCTTCGGAATCAAGCCAAGTTCCGATTCCTGCATGTTGTCTGGCGGCACGCCGTCGAAGTCCACGAAGCGGGATTTGAACAGCGCGGCGGCGATGGCTTGCAGCGTGGCGTTGGTCTGGCGCAGGTTGTCGATGCGGTCGTCGAGCGCGCCGAGGATTTCGGCGATGGCGTGTTGTTCTTCAGGCGAAGGAACCGTCAACTTTCGGACATAGACCGCAGCGCGTGTTGTTGATGGAATCGGCGAGCCGTCATCAATTTCGCCAAGCTTGTAATGCTGGATGGCGTAATACAGCCAGCGCATGTCGAGTTCAGTTTTCGGTACGACGAAATAGGCCGTGTCGATAACCCAGAACGGGTCACGCGAGAACTGCACACCACGATACGCACCTTTCCGTCCGAGAATCACGCCGGGGCCGTCAGCAAGCGCGTTGTCCGTCCAACCGACTGGGCCGTTGGAACCGAACACGCGAAACTTGCCACGCGCTTCTTGGTAGCCGCGAATCGCTTTGCCGTATTCGAGCGAAACCTCTTCGCCCCAAGTGGTTTCGCGCCACTCAGACGCCATAACCCAGCGCCCCCAGCTTCTCGAGGATGACGGCATCCAGTTCCGCGCCGCACGCCATTTGTTCGGCAAGTTGTGCGGTCAGGCGCTGCATCTTATCGGCGAAGGCTTCGTCGTCCTCGTCCTGCGCTTCCGCACCGACATAGCGCCCCGGCGTGAGCACGTGGCCGTGCTTGCGGATGTCGTCGAGGGTGGCGGATTTGCAGAAGCCGGCCACGTCCGCGTATTCGCCGGCATCGGCTTCGCCGCGCCAGGCGTGGTAGGTGGCGGCGATGCGGGTGATTTCCGCGTCGGTCAGTTCGCGCCGGGTGCGGTCCACCAGCACGCCCAGCTTGCGGGCGTCGATGAACAGCACCTCGTTGCGGCGGTCGCGCAGCCTGGTTTTCTTCACCAGGCCGTTGCTGCGGTCCTTGGCCAGAATCCACAGGCAGGCCGGGATCTGCGTCGAATAGAACAACTGCCCCGGCAGGGCAACCATGCAATCCACCACGCCGGCCTCGACCATGGCCTTGCGGATCTCGCCTTCGCCGCTCTGCTGCGAACTCATCGAGCCATTGGCCAGCACCACGCCGGCAAAACCGTGCGGTGCGAGGTGGTGGACGATGTGCTGCAACCACGCATAGTTGGCGTTGCCCACCGGCGGCGCGCCGAAGGCCCAGCGCACGTCGTCGCGCAGGCGCTCGCCGCCCCAGTCGCTGATGTTGAACGGCGGGTTGGCAAGGATGAAATCGGCTTTCAGGTCGCGCAGTTCGTCCTTGTGGAAGCTGCCTTCGTTGTTCCACTTGATGTCGCTGTCGATGCCACGCACGGCGAGGTTCATCTTGGCCAGCCGCCACGTCGTGTAGTTGCTTTCCTGCCCGTAGATGGCGATGTCGCCGATGCGCCCGCCGTGCTCGGCGACGAACTTCTCGCTCTGCACGAACATGCCGCCGCTGCCGCAGCAGGGGTCGTACACGCGGCCGTGGTAAGGCTCCAGCATTTCGACCAGCGTGCGCACCACGCTGCGCGGGGTGTAGAACTCGCCGCCGCGCTTGCCTTCGGCGCCGGCGAACTGGCCGAGGAAGTATTCGTAGACGCGGCCCAGCACGTCCCGGGACCTGTCGCTACCTTCGTTCAGGGCGATGCCGGAAATCAGGTCGATCAGTTCGCCCAGCATCACCTTGTTGAGCGCGGGGCGGGCGTAGTCCTTGGGCAGCACGCCCTTGAGCGATTCGTTGTCCTTCTCGATGGCGCGCATGGCGTCGTCTACAGCCAGGCCGATGCTGCTTTGCTTCGCATTGGCTTGCAGATGCGACCAGCGCGCCTCCTTCGGCACCCAGAAGATGTTGTCGGCGAGGTACTCGTCCTTGTCCTCGGCGGCAGCGGCATCTTCCGCCAGCAATTCCGCATGGCGGGCCTCGAAGGCGTCGGAGATGTACTTGAGGAAGATCAGGCCCAGCGCGACGTGCTTGTAGTCGCTGGGCTCCATGTTGCCGCGCAGCTTGTCGGCGGCCTTGAACAGCTCTGCCTCGAAGCCGAGGTTGCCGCCGCGGTTATCGTTCTGCACCATCGTGCCCTGTTTGCCTTTCATATACGCCGTGTTCACTGGCCATTCTGAGTCATGCGGGGATCAGCCCTGTCGCTGCCGGTCGGAACGGGTTCCACTCGCTGGCGGGCGGCATGCGCGAACGGGGCCCCCTTGTGTGGTTGTTTCGGACCGTCGTGCGCCAATGCGGAGGGCTACTCGCTCACCTTGCCGCGCAGCGCCTTCACCGCGCCGCGCCGCGTCTTGTCGTCGGTGCGCTTCTTCTTCGTCGCCCGGCTCGGCTTTGTCGCGCGGCGCGCGCGCGGCACGGCCGTGGCGGCGGCGACCAGCGCGTGCAGCCGTTCGAGCGCGTCACCGCGGTTCAGATCCTGGCTGCGGAAGCGCTGCGCCTTGATGACGATGATGCCGTCCTCGCTCAGGCGCCGGTCGCGGCGCGCGAGCAGGCGTTGCTTCACCGCGTCCGGCAGCGACGACGCGCGCACGTCGAAACGCAGCTGCACCGCGCTCTCGGTCTTGTTGACGTGCTGGCCGCCGGCTCCCTGCGAGCGCACGGCGCTCAGCTCGATCTCGGCGAGCGGAATCGCGAGGCGGCCGGCGCTGGATGGCAGAGCGGTCATGGGCGTGCGGTGCTGGAGCGCGGATGATGAACGATCGCGGCCGGCGTCGCAGCTTTGCAGGCACGGGCTGGCATCGGATTTGCCAGCGATAAGCGGAACGGATTTCTACGAGGAGAGCGGCGATGAAGCGCGCGGCGAACGATCAGTCCATCCCGATGACCGGCCTCGTGCTGACGGCCGGCGGCGCGCGCGGCGCCTATCAAGCCGGCGTCATCAAGCGCATCAGCGAGATTCCGGCGCTGTGCGACGGCCCGTCGCCGTTCCGGATCATCGCGGGTGCCTCGGCCGGCGCGATCAACGGCGCCGTGCTCGCCGCGACGAACTCGAACTTCGCCGAAGGTGCGGCGCAGCTCGCGCGGCTGTGGTCGCAGCTGACGTTCTCCGACGTGTTCCGCACCGACGTGCGCGCGCTGGCCAGCACCGGCGGCAAGCTCGCATTCGACATGGCGCTCGGCGGCCTGTTCGGCGGCGGCCGCGCCGACGCGCTGGTCGACACCGCGCCGCTGCGCGCGTTTCTCGAAAAGCATCTGCGCTTCGACGGCATCGCCGAGGCGATCGCCAGCGGCGACCTCTACGCGGTCGCGATCACCGCCACCGGCTATCACTCCGGCAAGGCGTTCACCTTCATTCAGGGCCAGGCCGGCCATCCGCTGTGGAACAAGAGCCGCCGCGTCGCGCTGCCGGCGACGCTGACGCTCGATCACATCCGCGCGTCGTCGTCGATCCCGATCGTGTTCCCGCCGGTCGCGCTGCGCGCCGGCGGTTCCGTCGCGTACTTCGGCGACGGCGCCCTGCGCCTGACCACGCCGCTGTCGCCGGCGATCCGCCTCGGCGCCGAAAAGCTGTTCGCGATCGGCGTGCGCTGCCAGGAATCGGCCGACAGCCTGCTGCGCTCCGAGCTGTCCCAGGACATGGAGCTCGTCGCCGAGCTGAAGCGGCCGCCGCTCGCGCAGGTCTGCGGCGTGTTCCTCAACGCGATTTTCCTCGATCACCTCGACGCCGATCTCGACCATCTCAAGCGCATGAACGAGCTCGTCGCCGGCGGCGTCGCGGTCGCGCGCCACAAGCTCAGCGAGCCGATGCGCATCGTCACGCCGCTGGCCGTGTCGCCGTCGGCGGACGTCGCGATCATCGCCAAGACCCTCGCGCACCGCATGCCGCGCGCGATCCGCTACGTGATGGACGGCCTCGGCACGCCCGACGCGCAGAGCGCCGACCTGACGAGCTATCTGCTGTTCGACAAGGCCTTCACTAGCGAGCTGATCCAGCTCGGCTACCGCGACGCGACGCAGCGGATCGACGAGATCGAGCACTTTCTCGTCGGCGCGCGCAGCAAGGCGAAGAGCGCGTAGCGTGCCGGCCTCAGGCGTCGTCGTCCTGCGGCTTCGCCGCCTTGCGCAGCGCCTCGCGCACCATCACCAGCAATTCCTTCGCATATTTCGGACTCGCCTTCAGCGGCGGCGCGTCCGGGTTCACGGCGGCGTGCGTCGCCGCGGCTTCGGCGAACTGCGCCTGTTCGCGGCGCGCGTTGCGGATCAGCGTGCGCAGCCGCTGCGTGTCGACGCCGGGATGCGCGGCGATCCATTCGGTGATGGCGGCGTCGTCCGCCAGCAGGCGGTCGCGCCAGCGCTCGGCGAACTGCAGCGCGCGTTCGCGGCCGCGATGGTGATCGGCGATCGCCGCACGCAGCGGTTCGGTGTCGGCGTCGCGCAGCAGCTTGCCGACGTACTGGCCGTGGCGGCGACGCGCCTCGTGCGAGCGGATCGTGCGCAGGGTGCGCAGCGCGTCGAGCAGGCGCTCGTCGCGCACGGCGCGGCCCATCATGTCGTCCGGCAGTTCGAGCAGGGCGTTGCCGAGGTCCTGCAGCTCGTGCGCCTCGCGCTTGAGCTGCGATTTGCTCGGGCCGTCGAATTCGAATTCCAGCGGCGGCGGCTTCCGGGCCATCAGCGGGCTCCGCGGGCGAGGTAGGCGAACCGGCGCGCGCGCGTGGCGTCGTCCATCTCGCGCAGCTTGCGGACGTTGGCGTGGGGAATGCCGTCGACGTCCGGATGGCTGTTGATGGCCGCTTCGACGCTGTCCTCGCGCAGCAGATGCAGCAGCGGATACGGCGCGCGGTTCGTCAGGTTCTCCGGATCGTCCGGCTGGGTGCCTTCGAACTGATAGTCCGGATGGAAGCTGGCGACCTGATAGAGCCCGCTCCATTCGAACTGGTCGAGCAGGCCGTCGACCTGATCGAGGAAATCGTTGTACTCGGCGAAGCCGGCGAGCAGGTGCGGCACGGCGATCAGCGTCGTCTCGATCTCGCTGGGCGGCGCGTCGTCGAGCGCGGCCAGTTCCATCTGCAGATCGGCCAGCAGGTCCAGTTCCTCGCGCGCTTCGCTGACGACCACGCGCACGCGGCCGGCACGCGCCGGCCGTGCCGCGAATGGACACAGGTCGAGGCCGATGACGATGTCATCGAGCCACTGGCGGACTTCGGCTTCGATCGGATGCACGGCGGACGGGCGCTATGGACGGGGCGCACAGGGTAAAGGCTTTGCCGCGTCCGCGCCCGACCTGGCCGGCCGGCATCGGCGCTTCGCGCAAGAGACGCTTCACGGCGCCGCCGGCGAGAGGCGTGCGATGGAGGCGCCGGTGTCGCTCAGGCGCATGCGCTACGATCGCCGCCCATCCCTCGCGAGAGACGCATCGTGCAGAGACCATGGTGGTCGCCGCTGCTGTTGCTTGCCGCGATGCTGGCCGGTGGAGCCGCACGGGCGCAGACGCCGTCGCTGACGGCGGACGCGCTGCGCGCCTGCGCGACGCAGGTCCAGCAGCTGCGCGGCGGCGCCGTGCGCCTGAACGCGCAAGTCGCGCAGGCCGACGCGCGGCGCCGCGAGCTCGATGCGCAGGCGGCGGCATTGCGGCGCGAGGCGGACGGCGCGCCGCACGATCTGCAGGCCGGTCTCGACCTGCAGCAGCGCCGCAGGCAGCACGCCGACGCGGCGACGGCATTCAACCGGCAGATGGCCGCACAGCGGCAGGCGATCGACGACCTCGATCGCGTCAAGGCCGACTACGAGCGCAACTGCGCGGCGCGCCGCTATCGGCGCAGCGACTTCGCGGCGCTGCCGGCCGACGCCCGGGCGGCGATGCGCGCCGGGCTCGACGACATCCGCGTGCCGTACGTCGATCCGGCGCCGTACCTTGAGGGAAACCCGTGAAGATCTGGGTCGACGCCGACGCCTGTCCGAAGGTCATCAAGGAGATTCTGTTCCGCGCGGCGCAGCGCAAGCGCATCGACGAGCTGGTGCTGGTCGCCAATGCGCCGCTCGCCGTGCCGCGCCTGCCGTACATCCGCAGCGTCGTCGTCGCGCGCGGCTTCGACGTCGCCGATCAGCGGATCACGGAGTGGGCGCAGCCTGGCGATCTCGTCGTCACCGCCGACATCCCGCTCGCCGCCGCGGTCGTCGACAAGGGCATCGTCGCGATCAATCCGCGCGGCCAGCGCTACGACCGCGACAACGTGCGCCAGCAGCTGAGCCTGCGCAACTTCATGAGCGAGCTGCGCGGTGCCGGCATCGAGACAGGCGGCCCGCCGGCGTTCCACGCGCGCGACCAGCAGGCCTTCGCCAACGAGCTCGAAAAGCAGCTGCAGCGCGTGCCGCGTCGCGTCGCGGCCGTCTAGGCGTCCAGCATCTTCAGCCGCGCCGCGAGCAGGCCGGGAAAGCGGCCATACCAGGTCGCGTTGAGCGGCGACGGATGCGGCAGCGGATGCAGGGTGATGTCGCGCGACGCGCCGGACGGGCTGCGCACGGTCACGGTGATCGAGCGTTCGTAGCGGTCGTCGCGCACCCAGAACGCTTCGAGCCGCCGCGCCACCGCCTGGTCGGCGTTGAGGCCGAACCAGAAGAACGCCTCGCGGCCGAGCACGATCAGATCGCTGCCGTGCCAGTCGTCGACCAGTACCTGCGCCATCAGCGGCTGGAAGCGCTTCTTGACCGGGTTCGACCAGGCCTTGTTGCCGAGCGGCTTGTACGGCACGGTGTTGGCCCAGAAGTAATGGCGGCCGGTCTCCCGGGACGCCGCGAAGTCTGGCGGCGGCTTGCCGTGGCGATGCTCGTACAGCGCGCGGCGCACGAGCTGGCCGCCGGCGCCGATGAAGGGCTCCTGGTGCTTCACCTCGTCGCGGCCGGGATCGCGACCGAAGAAGCCGAGCTTCGCGTGCGGGTCGCCGTGCGCGACGATCGGTTCGAGCGGGTCGCGGTCGAAGCGCGCGTAGACCTCGGCGTCGATGCCGGGCGTCGCGGCGGCGAGCGCGCGGAAGGCGTGGCGTTGCGCGGCGGTCAGGACGGTGGCGGCGTCGTTCATCGGCGTTGCGTGGCGTGCTTGCTGGAATGGGTGCGCATGATGCCTGCGGACGCGGTCCGGCGGGCGATCGAAGACGGAGGACGGCGTGGAGCGTGAAATGGAGGGCTGGGTACATCGCGCGCTCGAGCGCTGGCCGGACGTGCCGGCGCTGTTCGGCTGGCTCGCACTCGACCGCCGCGGCCGCTGGCTGATCCGCGGCGCGCCGATCACGCGGCCGCAGATCATCGACACGATCAACCGCAACTACGCCGGCGACGGATACGGACGCTGGTATTTCCAGAACGGCCCGCAGCGCGGCTACATGCGCCTCGAGGTCGCGCCGTTCGTGTTGCGCGTGTCGGCCGACGGCGCGGGTCTGCAGACGCATACCGGACTCGCCGTGCGGCGGCCGACGCAGGCGGCGCTCGACGAGGAAGGCTCGCTGATCGTCGTCGGCGAGCACGGCGCCGGCCAACTCGCCGACCACGAGCTGGACTGGGCGCTGGCGCACTTGGCCGAGGACGGCCACGCGCTCGACGAGGCGCGGCTGGCGCGCGCGCTGGCGCGGCCGTCCGGCGGCGCGAGCGGCCTGACCTTGCGCATCGGCGCAACAGTGCTCGCCGTACAGCGCGTCGATCGCGAGCAGCTACCAGCGCGCTTCGGCTACGTGCTCGATCCGCAGCCGCGCGAAGGCGAGCGCGCCGTCGTCGGCGGAGATGACGGGTCGTAGATCGCGCCGCGCGACCGGCAATGGCCGTCGTCGCCCGGCTTGCCTCTATGTCCGGCGCCGTTAAGGTCTCGCGATGCCCAGCCGAGCTCGCCCCGATCCGGAAAGGGATACGAAAAAAGGGCGCCCCGCGGGGCGCCCTTTTTTCGTCAGCGCCGCCGCTCAGCGTGCGACGGCAACCGCGCCTGCGGCCTTTATGCGGCGGCGGTCTGCGCCGTCACCTCGGCATTGGCGGCCGCCTGCGGCAGCTCGGCGCCGATGCTGATGCGGCGCGGCTTGGCCGTTTCCGGCACGCGACGGACGAGGTCGACGCTGAGCAGGCCGTTCTTCAGCGATGCGCCGCGGACCTCGATGTGGTCGGCGAGTCGGAACGACAGCTTGAACGCGCGCTGGGCGATGCCCTGGTGCAGGTACTGCACGGTTTCGCCGGCTTCGCGACGGCCGCTGCCGATCGTCAGCACGTCCTTCTCGAGCTGGATGTCGATGTCGCCTTCGGCAAGACCGGCGGCGGCGACGACGATGCGATAGTTATCGGCACCGTGCTTCTCGACGTTGTACGGGGGATACGAACTGCCGGCGTCGTTGCGCAGGGCGGATTCGAACAGATCGCTGAAACGGTCGAAGCCGACCGTCGAGCGGAACAGCGGGGCGAACGTCAGGGTACTCATGGGAACAACCTCCTGTAGAGCGTAGTTTCGGATACCGGGACCCGGACTTCGGCGCCGCGGTAACCCGAATCTGGAGGCGTGGCCTGCGCTTTCAAGAGGCTGCGCCGCCGGGTTTCTCCGGACCCTCAGGCGCTCTCGCGCCTTCGCAAGGCGCAGGCCGGCACCGCGCGGGTCTCGCCCGGGTCGAGGACTCCGAGCTCGGCGAGCACGCGGCTGGCGGCGATTTCGCCAATGTCGCGCGCCGGCGGACGCACGGTGCTGAGACGGAGGAACAGGGCTTCGGCGATCGGGAAATCGCCGAAGCCGAGCACGGCGCAGCGCGCCGGTACCGCGAAACCGAGGCGTTGCGCGGCGAGGATGCGCGGTACATGCTCCTTGAAGACCTGCCCCGCACGCGACAGGCGCGTGCTACGTGTGGTGCGGATGAACAATCGAACGCCCAGGTCTTCTTCCAGCTCCTTGATGGCCCGAGACAGTGGCGATTGGTCGATGTGCAGTCGTTCCGCTGCACGAGCGAAATGGAGCTCTTCGGCAACAGCCATGAAGCAGCGGAGATGCCGAAATTCCATATTAATTGCTCACTTTGCCGAGAAAGCGTCAATCCCGGTAAGTTGAGCGGATAGTGCCCAAAGACGTTCGGCTTGCTCGGGGTCAGTGGCATAAGACCGCACGCCAACGAAGGATGGCGGTTCGCTTTCATCCACTTCGGCAATCTCGCAATCTTCGCAATACAACCCGCCCATGCCATTCAACTGCGGCAAGGTCGCCGCCCATACTTGGGTCGCTGCGCCTTGCTCGGCGGTCTTGAACGTGGGGTCGGCAGGATTGCCATTGGCATCAAGCCATCCTGCGGCAATCATTTCGTCTTGTGTCAGATGGCGCTGGAGCGGCGTGAAAATCTTGCCGGGATGGAGGGAGAAAGCACGGACTCCCTCGCTTTGACCAATCCTATCCAGATGAACGGCGAACAGGGCATTCGCGGTTTTCGATTGCCCATAGGCCAGCCACTTGTCATAGCCCTGCGTAAATTGCACGTCATCCCACCGAATAGCCGACTGATGATGACCCGCCGACGATACGGCTACGACCCTTGCGCCGCCTTTGAGCGCGGGCCAAAGCAGATTGACCAGCGCGTAATGCCCAAGGTGGTTAGTGGCGAACTGCGCTTCCCAACCCGGCCCCACGCGGGTTTCGGGGCAAGCCATGATGCCTGCGCTGCCGATCAGAATGTCTAGGTGCTGGTTACGGGCGAGGAAACGATGGGCGAAATCGCGCACGCTGGCTTGATCGGAAAGATCAAGCCGTTCAACTTCCGCGTTGGGAATGTCGCTGGTCTTCGTTCGAGCGGTTCCCACATCACGGGCAGCGACAATGACGTGTGCGCCAGCCCCCGCCAATGCTCGCGTTGTCTCCAGCCCCAAGCCGGAATGACCGCCAGTGACGATGGCAGTAACGGCGGACAGATTGCGCCCCGCGAGCACCTCTGCCGCGGTGGTTGCTGCGCCGAAACCAGAGCGGATAGGGAACTGTTTGCTGGTCATGGAGTGTCCTTGTGAACGTGACATGGAAACGGGGTAAGGCCCATGTCAGGCATTGTCTAGGCTAGACTTAGGACTGTGAATGCAACAAAGTCCTGATCTCTATCGAGATCGTCCAGAACGCTCTATGGATCCGCTATCTGAAGTCCTCTCACTCCTGAATGCTCAGGGTTCCGTTTTCGCGGGGCTGAAGACCGGAGGCAATTGGGCCATCGACTTCCCGCCACCTGACGGCATCAAGTTCAACGCCATCGTTGATGGAACCTGCTGGCTGACCGTGGACGGCGTGGAGGAAGCCATCAGACTGGAAAGCGGAGATTGTTTTTTGCTGTCGCGCAAACGCACGTTTTCGCTTTGCAGCGATCTTTCTCTGCCAGCAATTCATTCCGACGAAATTTATCGCCATGCCATCAATGGCCTTGCCCGCTGCGGCACAGCCGATTCGTTCTTCCTGATCGGCGGTCGCTTTGCTTTCGGCGAGGAAGCCAGTCTTTTGTTCGATGGGCTACCGCCTGTGGCAGTCGTCAAAAGCGGTTCAGATCAAGCGTCCGTGTTGAGTTGGGCTTTGCACCGCCTAGCCCATGAACTTGCGACACCATCACCGGGCAACTCAATCGTGGTTCAACATCTCGGCCACATCATGCTGGTGCAGGTTCTACGACTTTATTTGGAGCAGGAAGGCAGCAGTATGCCCAGTTGGCTATTGGCTGTTTCCGACCCACGCATAGGCACGGCTATACAAGCGATTCATGCCGATCCTGCGCATTCTTGGACAGTCGAAGACCTTGCCAAAGTCGCGGGTGTGTCTCGCTCAACCTTTGCTTTGCATTTCAAGCAGAAAGCCGGTATCGCGCCGTTGGAATACGTTTCACGCTGGCGAATGCAACTAGCCGTACGATCATTGAAAGCCAATCACGCCACGATTTCTTCAATAGCGCAGAAATTGGGCTATGACTCTGATAGCGCGTTTAGCCATGCTTTCAAGCGCGTCATGAAATGCTCCCCACGTGAATACAGGGAGCAGTTGGCATCTGTTCCGAAACAATAGCATTCCGCCGCCATCGTCCTACGTGGCTATCCTGTGCCCGCTGTATCGGGCCAGCGTTCACCTTGGCAAGGCACCCATGTTGCCCTTAGCGGATCAGGGACAGAGTGCGGATGAAGTCCAAAATTTGGCTCAACCGATTGCCCCATAAGATCTTTTTACTGCTGCGCGTCCATGCGCAAGACTTGACAGCGGACATTTTTCGGTGCCGGGCGTGTGGTCGCCGCCGGTGACCACCAGTGCCGCCGGTGCTCCGCCGAGGAAGGCGCGCACGACTTCCTCTTCCTTTTCCAGCGAGAACTCGCTGGAGGCCAGCAGCAGCTGGAAACCGAACTGGCTCAGGCGATCGCTGAATGCCTGGATCGTGTCGACGTAAATCGGCGCCGAGATGCTCGGCAGGATCAGGCCGATGGCGCGCGCTGCGGCAGATCGCGATCTTCGCGTGGATGCCGCTGATCACCGCCTAGTTCGGGCTCGGCGAGACGGCGAAGCTGGTGTTCGTCTCGCTGTCGGTGTTCTTCCCGTTGTACGTCGCCGCGCATTTCGGCGCGCGCAGCGTGCCGGCGCCGCTGCACGAGGCGGCGCGCGTGCTGCGCCTGAAGCCGTCGCTGCGCCTGCGCCGCCTGCTGCTGCCGAACGCGATGCCGGCGATCTTCTCGGGCTTGCGCATCGGCTTGGTCTATGCGTGGCTCGGCGCGATCGGCGCCGAATACTTCGCCAGCTCCAGCGCCGGCATCGGCAGCCTGATGATCAACGCGCAGCAGGATTTCCGCATGGACCGCGTGATGGCCGGCATGCTGCTGATCGGCGTCGCCGGCAGTCTGCTCGGCGCGCTCGGCACGCGGCTCGAACGACGCGCCACGCGCTGGCGCAGCAGTGGAGCGACGACATGAGCGGCACGACGCAGACTTCGCGGAACGATGTGACGCCGCCGCCGGCCCCGCCTCGGGGAGCGACGGTGCTGGCGCTGCGCCACGTCGGCAAGCGCTTCGAGGTCGACGGCCGCCCGCTGCAGGTGCTGCACGACCTCGATCTCGACGTGCGCGAGGGCGAGTTCACCGTCATCGTCGGCGCCAGCGGCTGCGGCAAGTCGACGCTGCTGCGCCTGCTCGCCGGCCTCGACGCCGCGTACGACGGCGAGATCGCGGTCGATGGCCGCGCCGTGCGCGACGTCGGCCGTGAGCGCGGCATCATCTTTCAGGAGCACCGTCTGTTTCCGTGGCTGACGGTCGCCGACAACGTCGCGCTCGGCCTCGCCGCCGAAGCGCCGCCGGCCGCCGAATCGCGCGCGCGCGTCGCGGCGATGATTGCGCTGGTCGGCCTGCAGGGCTTCGAGCGCGCGCTGCCGCATCAGCTGTCCGGCGGCATGGCGCAGCGCGTGGCGCTGGCGCGCGGACTGATCGCGCAGCCGCGCATCCTGCTGCTCGACGAACCATTCGGCGCGCTCGATGCGCTGACGCGCCACCAGATGCAGGACGAGCTGCTGGCGATCCGCGCGCGCCAGCGCACGACGATGCTGCTGGTCACGCACGACGTCGAGGAGGCCATCGTGCTCGCCGACCGCATCGTCGTGCTGGCGCCGCGCCCCGGCCGCATCCGCCGCGTCATCGACGTCGATCTGCCGCATCCGCGCCAGCGCGGCAGCTATCGCTTCCACAGCGCGCGCGAAGCGCTGATGGAAGAGTTGCTGCTCGACGAGAGCGGCGCGGCGGCGCGCGGCGGGCGCCGCGCAACGGCCGAGATTCCGGTCGCGCAGCTGCAGTATCTGTGGTGAAGCGGCGCTGACGGTCCCGGCGCGCGCGAGGTCCGCACGGCGCGTCTTCAGCCCTCGATGCGCTCGTGGAAGTCGGCGGCGCCGCGCTTCCAGTAGGCGGCGACGCGCACGTCCTCGGCGGCCAGGCCCTTGCCGGCGATCAGCAGCTCGCGCAGCGGCCGCATCGTCGAGGACTCGCCGCCGCCCCAGCCAAAGCCGGTGCCCGCCGGCAGCGGCAGCGCGCGCACCGTCGCCAGCAGTTCCTCGTCGCTGCGCACCCAGTGCACGTCGACGTCCGCCCGGCCGGCGAGCGTGCGGCGGTCGCCGTCGTCGTCGACGTGGATGACGGCGATGACGCGGCTGCCGGCCGGCAGCTCCTCGATGCGGTTGTGGATCGCCGGCAGCGCCGTGGCGTCGCCGACCAGCAGGTGGAAGTCGTAGTCGGCCGGAATGATCATCGAGCCGCGCGGGCCGCCGATCGCGACGCGCTGGCCGACCTCGGCCTGCCGCGCCCAGTCCGATGCGGCGCCGTGACCGTGCAGGGCGAACTCGATCGCCAGCGTGCGCGCGGCGCGGTCGTACCGGCGCGGCGTGTAGTCGCGCCGCGCCGGCTCGCCGCCGGCCGCCGGCACCATGAACTTTACGTGATCGTCGAACGACAGCGACACGAAGTCGGCGAGATCTTCGCCGCGGAAAGTGATGCGCGCGAAGTTCGGGCCGATGCGCTCGACTTGCGCGACTTCGACGTCGCGGCGCTTCAGCTCGTGGCGCACGCGCTGGATGCGACGGGCGGGGGAGGTGGGGTTCATTTCCGTTCTCGATTGGTTGACAATATCATCCATCATGAAAAAAACAGTTGATAAAGTCAACAGAAAGGCTACCGATCCCGCGGACGAGGTGTTCGAGGCCATCCACAACGTCATGCACCTGTACCGGGCGCAGCAGTACCGCGCGCTGCGCGAGGCCCCGCTCGAGCTGACGCACATGGAGGGCAAGGCGCTCGGCTTCTTCGCGCGCCGGCCGGGCGCAACGCTGAGCGATCTGGTCGCGCATTCGGGGCGCGACAAGGGCCAGCTCGCGCGGCTGATCGGCGGCCTGCGCGAGCGCGGCCTGCTCGACGCCCGGGCCGACGCCGGCGATCGCCGCACCCTGCGCCTGCAGCCGACTGCGCGGGGCAGGGCGCTGCAGGCGTCCCTCGGCGAACGGGCGCACCGCGTCGCCGACGTGGCCGTCAGCGGTCTGAGCGCATCCGAACGCCGCCAGCTGCTCGAACTGCTCGCGCGCGTGCGCGCCAATCTTGAGGACGCAGGCTGAGGCCGCAACGAGATTCCCCATCCCCGCCAGAGAACGTCATGGCCGAGAAGATCGGCACCGTACTCGATGCTGTGCCTCCCACGCCCGCCTCCGTGAAGAGCGGCAGCAACCGCGCTCCCCGATCGACGACCGCGATTCGCGCCCGCTCGCGGTCGGCTCGCAGACCGGCCAGCGGCTCAACATCCTCAGGCTGCGTCCGGGCGGCGAGGATGTGCGCGCCGGGCCCGGCATCCGCAGCGTGCTGCTGCCGGTCGGCACCGGCATCGAGGTCAGCCGCTGCGAGCCCTGAGGCGACGCCGTGCCGGCGGCCGTCGCGGCGCGGCTTGCCGGCACTTTCTCGCGCAGCTAACGTAGCGCGCCTGCACGGTCACCCCGCGCGAATCCCCGCGCCGCGACTTTGCCCCGGTTTCTCACGATATTCCTCCGATGACCTCCGCTCTCGCCGCGCATCCGGTCGCCGCCAGGTGGCCGGCACAGCATCCCGACCGCCTGCAGCTCTACTCCCTGCCGACGCCGAACGGCGTGAAGGTCTCCATCATGCTGGAGGAGTGCGGCCTGCCGTACGAGGCGCACAAGGTCCGCTTCGACGCGCACGATCAGCTCTCGCCGGAATTCCTGTCGCTGAACCCGAACAACAAGATTCCGGCGATTCTCGATCCGGACGGCCCCGGCGGCCGGCTGCTGCCGCTGTTCGAGTCGGGCGCGATCCTGATCTATCTCGCCGAGAAGACCGGGCGGTTTCTGCCGAAGGACGCCGTCGCCCGTTACGAGACCCTCCAGTGGCTGATGTTCCAGATGGGCGGCATCGGTCCGATGTTCGGCCAGCTCGGCTTCTTTCACAGGCTCGGCGGCAAGGACTACGAGGACAAGCGCCCGCGCGATCGTTACGCCGCCGAGACGCAGCGCCTGTTGCGCGTGCTCGACCGGCGCCTCGAAGGCCGCGACTGGATCATGGGCGACGAATACACGATCGCCGACATCGCGATCTTCCCGTGGGTGCGCGTCCTCGCCGGTTTCTACGACGCCGGCGATCTGGTGGACTTCGACGCGTTCGAACATGTGCGGCGCGTGCTCGGGGCTTTCGTCGCGCGGCCCGCGGTGCAGCGCGGTTTGACGGTTCCGTGACGCCCGCGCCGTTTTGTGTGGAATTGTTAAGAAGGCTGGGTTCGGCAGGTTTTTTGTGGCAGCCTTTAACCTGAGCACCGGTGCCACGGAACGGATCGCAACGCCGAGGCTGTGAACATGGCGGCGACGCTTGAATCGCCCTCGCGGCCTCATCCGCATGCGGTGGCACTGTAGACCTCCATCGGATAGGGAGACAAAAAATGCGCAAGGACAGCGGTCGTACGGGCTTGCTTCTCTTGATTCTGCTCGGCTGCGCCGCACTGTTCACAGGTTGCGGTGGCGGCGGCAGTGACAGCAGCAGTAGCAGCAGTGACGACGACGATTCGAGCAGCTCGACCGACACCAGTTCCTGCGACTCGACCTATGCCGAGGACGTGGTTGCGGCGGCCGAAGCCTTCGAGGCGACGCTGACCACCTCGCAGCTGGCGGAGACGCTGTACACCAGCTCGAGCACCAGCACGCTCAACGTATACAAGACCGAATGGTCGAACCTGCCGGGCCCGACCCGTCCCGGCGTCACGCTCGGCGAACTGACGACGTCGGCGCAGGTCGCGGCGTTCAACACGCTGGCGCAGACCGCGCTGAGCGGCTACAGCAGCACCACCGGCGAGAGCACCGGCGGCTATCTGGATCTCGAGGGCGTGCTGGCCGCCGACGATTATCTCGGCTACACCACGGACTCGACGCATACCGCGAGCAGCAGCGGCTACGGCGCCGACAAATACCACGTCGCCTTCATCGGCACGCCGTCGTCGACGGGCCAGTGGACGCTGATGTTCGGCGGCCACCACCTGGCGTTCAACCTCACCTTCTACGCCGGTTGTCTGTATCCGACACCGCACCACATCGGCGTCGAGCCGAAAGCGTCGTTCACGTCCAACGACAATTACGCGACGTCGTCGTCCTATGCCGGCACGGCCGTCTACGATTCAGGCACCTATACGGTGCTGAACGACAAGGCGACGGCGATGTTCGCCCTGATCGACAGCTTCACCACCACGCAGCTGGCGAGCGCGTTCCTGGAAGGGCAACAGTTCTCCGACATCGTGATCGGTCCGGTCGAATACGGCACGGGCAGCTACAGCGAAGTGACGTCGGAGTTCGAGGCGATCGACGACGAAGACTACCAGGGCGTGCTGGTGTCCGATCTCACGACGGACCAGCAGGCGCTGGTGACGGCGGCGATCGAGGAGTTCGTCAGCGACTACGACGACGCCACGGCGGAGCGCCTTCTGGCGGATTACGAAGCGAGCTACAGCAGCACGTACGTGGCGTGGGGCAACAAGAGCGGGAGCTACAGCGGCACCGCGACGGCGCCCAGCGCGGACACGGACGGCACGTATCTGCGCATCAACGGGCCGCGCGTGTGGATCGAGGTGGCGTGCCAGTCCGCCGTGGTCCTCACGGACGGCTCGACGCACTACCACATGATGTTCCGCGACCGCAGCTACGATTACTACGACAAGCTGAGCTCGTCCTGACGGCGCGTGACGGCGACCGCGCGCGCAGCGAGCGGAAAGCCGGTCCGGCACGCGGACCGACCGGGCCGTGCGCCGGACGCCGCGTCGCCGGCGGTTCCCGCCATGACGGCTCAATGATGGTCCCAATGACGATCTGTATCGCGATGACGCGGGCGGCGCATCCATGATGGCCGTCCGGATGGCCGCCCCCTGATGGCCTCGGGGCTGCGCGGCCGGCTGCGCAGGGCGCTGGCGGTGCTGTTGCTGGCGGCCACCAGTGCGCCGGCACTGGCGCACGACGTGCCGCCGAGCACGGTGATGCTCGACATCGGCCGCCGCGCCATCGACATCGAGCTGCAACTGCCGCTCAGCGAGCTGGGTCTGGCGCTGCATCTGCCGCTCGCCGATCAGCCGCAGTCGGCCATCGATCCGTACGGGCCGCGCATCAAGCAGTACCTGGGCGAGCGTCTGCAGCTGCGCAGCCCCGACGGCCGCGCCTGGACGCTGAGCTTCGGGCCGCTGGCCCTGCGCAAGACCGACAACATCAACTACACCAGCAACGACTGGCTGATCGTGCACGGCCGCGCGCAGGCGCCGGACGGCGCCTCGACGGAAATGTTCCGCCTCGACGATTCGGCGATCATCCACGAAGTGCTGTCGCACAAGGCGCTGATCTACGTTCGCCGCGACATCCGCAACGGATTGATCGGCGACGAGCCGATGGCCATCGGCATGATGGCCTTCGGCCGGACGCATCTCGACGTCGACGGCTCGGACGGCGGCTGGTGGCAGGGCTTCGGCCATCTGTTCTCGCTCGGCATGCATCACATCGCCGAGGGCACCGACCACCTGCTGTTCCTGCTCGCGCTGCTGCTGCCGGCGCCGCTCGTTGCGCGCGACCGCCGCTGGCGCGAGCGCAAGGGCATCGGCCGCAGCCTGCGCGCGATCGTCGGCGTCGTCAGCGGCTTCACCGTCGGCCATTCCTGCACGCTCGCGCTGGCAGCCTTCGAGGTGGTGACGCCGCCGGCGCATCTGATCGAAGTGCTGATCGCCGTGTCGATCCTCGTCTCGGCGCTGCACGCCTGGCGGCCGCTGTTCGCGGGGCGCGAGATTCTCATCGCCAGCGGCTTCGGGCTCGTTCACGGGCTGGCATTCGCGGAAGTGCTTGCCGGCCTGAATTTCGACCGCAGCACGCTGGTGCTGAGCCTGCTCGGCTTCAACCTCGGCATCGAGGCGATGCAGCTGCTGGTCGTGGCGGTGCTGCTGCCGATGTTGCTGCTGCTCAGTGCAACGCCGTGCTACGGCGCGATCCGTCTGGCCGGCGCCGGCTTCGCGGGCGCCTGCGCGCTCGGCTGGATCGCCGAGCGGGCGTTCGGGCTGCCGAATCCACTCGGGCCGGTCGTGGACTGGTTCGCGCCGCCGCCGTGGTGGTTCGTCGCCGCGCTGGCGTCGGTCAGCGCCCTCTCGCTGGGCTGGCTGTTCCGGCGCTCGCTGCGGCGTGGCGAGGGTGGCGCCGTCCTCGGAGCTTCTCCGCTGAGCGGTCCTAGCGCACCGACAGCAGGCGCGGACAGCCGCCCTGCGGGCACCAGAACGAGATGAGGAAGCTGTGCCCGCTGTTGCAAGACAGATCGACGATCTCGTCCATGCGCGCGGAGACGTCGACGTACAGGCCGCAGCCGCTGGGCAGTGCCTGCTCGATCTGCGCGCGGTAGCGGTCCGACGCCGCGGCCGCGCGCACGGCCGCGGCCGCCTGCTCGCGAGAGAACGAACCCGGCTCGACGCTGACGTCGCCGAGGCGCGTATGGACGGTCAGCGCTTCGCGACCTTCGTGGCATTGCCAGCGGCCGTCGCGGCCTTCGCAATTGACGTCGTAGCGGATCGGCGCGTCTTGCGCGCTGGCGTGCGGCGCGCAGCGCACCGGCGCGTAGACGACGCGCGCCATGGCCGCGTCGCCCGACCAGCGAAACGCCGGCCCCACGTTCTCGGCCTCGACCCTGTATCGGCCGCAGGCGAGCCGGCCGACGGCGTCACGGTTCCGCGCGGACAGCTCGACCGGCACGCGCTGCGCGCTGGCGGCGTGGCTCGCGGCGGGCAGGCCGGCGGCCAGCGCCAGAGCGGCCAGGAAGCCGAAGAGGGCACGGCGCGCGGGCGGTATCGGGATGCCTGGCCGTTGCGCGGTGCGATGGCGGTCGGCGCGGCTAATCTTCCTCGGCCTCGCGCACGATCTGCCAGACCGGTACGCCCAGTCCTTCGCATACGCGGCGCAAAGTGCTGAGCTGCAGGTTCTTCTCGCCTCTCTCGATCGCGCTGTAGTAGGTACGGTGCATCCGGATCGCATCCGCGAAGCTCTCCTGGCTGTAGCCCAGCGCACTGCGGCGCTGACGGAGGGCGGCCCCGAGTGCTTGTTCGAACGTGGCGTGCATCCCGCCACGGTAGGCAGGCGCCATTTATCGCTCTACAGCTTTTTAAGAAGACTACTCTTAAGTATCATCTGGTTCGCACTTCAGCCCGGGGGGGAACCGCATGACGATCGACGGCAACGAGGCGGACAGACGCACCGGGCGCGCGGCGGACGAGCCTTCATCCGGCGCGTTCGGAAACGGAAGCGCGGATCCGCTCGGCGGACCGCGAGCCGGCGCAGGAACCGCGCAAGCCGCGATCGACGGCGGGCTCGATGACGCGGACGAAGACGCGCTCGATGCGCTGCTCAACGCCTTGCAGGGCAACAGCCCCGCGTGCCCGGGCGACGCCGGGCTGGCGCGGCTGTCGGAAACGCGCCTGACGAGGATCGAGCGCGGTGCGCGCGGTCGTGCCGACGATTCGCTGCGCGAAGTGCAGAGCCTGGCGCGCCTGCTGGCGCAGGTGCTGCTCGACGAAGACCGCCCGCCGCGCACCGTGGATCTCGCCGTCGCGGCACGGCATCTCGGCCGCCTCGCGGCGGACAGCGCACGCTGGAGCCTGCTCGCCGAGCACGCGACGATGTACCGGACGCAGCGTTCGGTCGCGGAAGAAGTCGCGCGCCATTGGGTGCTCTGGGCGCAGTATCTGCGCGAGTGGCCGCAGCCTGGCTGATCGTCGGGAGCTCCCGGGCAGCGTGGAATCGTCTTGGGGGCGTTGCGGGAGGGCTTCTCGCTGTGCCTGCCCGGCGCTCAGGCGGCGTCGCGCTGCCGCGCGTGCTTCGCCACCACGTCGGCGACGACCATCGTCACGCGCTTGCCCATTGGCAGGTGCAGGAATTCGTTCGGACCGTGCGCGTTGGAATGCGGGCCGAGCACGCCGGTGATGAGGAATTGCGCCTTCGGGAATTTCTCGCCGAGCATGCCCATGAACGGGATCGAGCCGCCTTCGCCCATGTAGGCGGGCGGTTTGCCGAAATAGTTCTGCGAGGCTTGCGAGACCGCGTCTTCGAGCCAGGCCGACAGCGGCGGCGCGTTCCAGCCGCTGCCGGCTTTCTCGAGTTCGAGCGTGACATGCGCGCCGTACGGCGGATCGCGTTCGAGCAGCCGCTTCAGCGCTTCGCCGGCCTTGACGCCGTCGAGCGTCGGCGGAATGCGCAGCGACAGCTTCACGGCGGTGGATGGACGCAGCACGTTGCCGGCGCTGGCGAGCGGCGGCAGGCCGTCGGCGCCGGTCACCGCGAGCTGCGGATGCCAGGTGCGGTTCAGCACCAGCTCGGTGAGGTCGCCAGCGACCGGCTTCATGCCGTCGACGAACGGGAACTTGTCGAACACGTCGTTGCCGAGCGTTCCGGCAACGGCCCTGGCCTGCTCGATGCGCTGCGCGGGAATCTCGACGTGAAAATCGCCGGGCTTGATCCGGCCGGTGGTCTCGTCTTCGAGGCGCGACAGCAGCTGGCGCAGGATGCGGAAGCTCGACGCGACGACGCCGGACGCGTCGCCGGAGTGCACGCCCTCGTTCAGCACCTGCACGCGCAGATTGCCGCCGGTGAGGCCGCGCAGGCTGGTGGTCAGCCACAGCTGTTCGTAGTTGCCGCAGCCGGAGTCGAGGCAGATGACGAGCGACGGGCTGCCGATGCGCGGCGCGAGGTGGTCGACGTAGAACGGCAGATCGCCGCTGCCGGATTCCTCGCAGGCTTCGATCATCACCACGCAGCGCGCCTGCGGCAGGCCCTGATCGCGTAGCGCGAGCAGCGCCGCCAGCGAGCCGAAGATCGCGTAGCCGTCGTCGGCGCCACCGCGGCCGTAGAGCTTGTCGCCTTGGCGGCGCGGGGTCCACGGACCGAAGCCTTCGGCCCAGCCGCTCATTTCCGGCTGCTTGTCGAGATGGCCGTAGAGCAGCACGCAATCGTCGTTCGAGCCGCCGTTGGCGGCTGGCACATCGATGTAGATCAGCGGCGTGCGGCCCGGCAGGCGCACGACGTCGAGCGTGGCGTCGCCGAGCGCCGGAAGTTTGCTGCGTGCCCACTTCTCCATCAGCCGGACGGCATCGTCCATGTAGCCGTGCTCGACCCACTGCGGATCGAACATCGGGCTCTTGTTCGGGATGCGGATGTATTCGGTGAGCTGCGGGATGATCTCGTCTTCCCAGAGGACATCGACGAACGAGGCGACTTTTTTTGTGTTCATGGCGGGGTGTCCGAAACGAGCGCGAATGATGGGGTCGCGTGACAGGCGGGGCATCCGGGTTTTGTATCAGGCCGCGCGCCGGCATGGCTCACAGCAGCGTGACGATCTCGGCGGCGATGCGCGCGTCGTCGACGAGCAGCGTGGCGACCGTCACCGGCAGGTTGAAGCGCCGCGGCCCGGCGCTGCCCGGATTGATGTAGACGATGCCGTCGCGCGTGTCGATCCGCGGCTTGTGCGAGTGGCCGCTGATGACGGCGGCGACACGCTCACGCACCGGGTCGAGCGCAAGCAGCTTGAGGTCGTGCAGCAGGTGCAGGCGCCGGCCGCCGGCCTCGAAGGTCCGCGTCTCCGGCACCGCCCGCGCCCAGCCGTCGGTGTCGTTGTTGCCGCGCACGGCGACCAGAGGCGCCAGCGCGCGCAGCGCGTCGAGCACGTCCGGCGCGCCGATGTCGCCGGCATGGACGATCAGATCGGCGCCGCGCAGCGCGTCGACGGCCTCGGGGCGCAGCAGGCCGTGCGTGTCGGAAATCAGGCCGATCCTCATGCGCTGACGGCGCGCGGCGGGGCGTGCAGTTCCCGCCGTGCCTGCTCCAGCACGCTGTGCGCGGCGCGCAGGCCGAGCATGGCCATGATCGCGGCCACCGCGAGATCGGGCCACGCACGGTGCGTGCAGGACACGCCGAAGGCGGCGAGCATCACCGCGACGTTCACCGGCAGCGCCGCGGCGCCGACGACGCCCATCGACAGGCCTTTGACGAGCGCAGCGCGCGCGCGCCAGACCGCCGCCAGGGCCAGCACGGCGAGCGACAGGCCGTAATTGGCGGCGCCGCCGAAGAAGTCGACGGCGTCGGCGAGCAGCGACACGGAATCCGCGCGCCAGCCGGCGGCGAGCTCGACGCCGAACATCGCCAGGTTCGCCCACAGCGCGATCCACAGCGCGCGGCGGAAGTCCGGCGGCATGGCGCGCCCGGCGCTGCCGCAGGCGGAATCGGAACAGCAGCCCGACATCGGATTCTCCGGTTTCGCGACTATTGAACACCGGGGGACGGCCCGCCGGTCAAGCGCGCCGTTGCCGGCCGGCGGCGTCCGCTCCAGGGTGGTCCGATATTCAGGGCCGGGCCATCATGCGCGCGGCACCATCGCATTTTCGCGCCTTCCACTTTCTTTCCCGCTGCCGATGAACGCCGCGATCCTCGTCCTCGCCCTGCTGCTGTGCGTCGCCGTGTCGGCGATCCTCGTGCGTGTCGCGCGCCTGCCGCTGCCGTTGACGCTGATCGCGGTGGGCGCCGCGATCAGCGTGCCGGAGTTCGGCCTGCACATCGATCTCGAGCCGCACCTGTTCATGCTGCTGATCGTGCCGCCGCTGCTGTTCGCCGACGGCTGGCGCATGCCCAAGCGCGAATTCTTCCAGCAGCGCGAGCGCATCCTGGCGATGGCCTTCGGCCTCGTGCTGTTCACGGTCGTCGCGGTCGGCTGGCTGATCCACTGGATGATCCCGACGCTGCCGCAGGCCGCCTGCTTCGCGCTCGCCGCGGTGCTGTCGCCGACCGATGCCGTCGCCGTCTCGGCGCTGGCCGGCCGCGCCGGCATCCCGAAGCAGCTGATGTACATGCTGCAGGGCGAAGCGCTGATGAACGATGCGTCGGGCCTGACGGCCTTCAACTTCGCGATCGCCGCCGCCGTCACCGGCGCGTTCTCGCTGACGCAGGCGTCGATCTCGTTCGCCATCGTCGCGATCGGCGGGCTCGGCGTCGGCGTGCTGCTCGGCTGGGCGCTCGGCGCGTTCCAGCAGTGGCTCTCCGGCTGGAACCGCGTCGAGGCGCAGGGCTCGATCGCGATGGTGCTGCTGCTGCCGTTCGCGGCCTATCTGCTCGCCGAGGAACTGGGCGTGTCCGGCATTCTCGCCGTCGTCGCCGCCGGCATGGCGCTGAACCTGCGCATCGCGCAGCGCGACCCGGGCGCGCAGACGCGCATCGCGTCGACGCACATCTGGGCGATGATCGAATACGTGCTCAATGGCATGATCTTCGTGCTGCTCGGCCTGCAGCTTCCGGACATCATCGGCAAGGGGCTCGAATACTCGTATCAGGACCACGGCCTCGCCGGGCCGACGCGGCTGATGGGCTACGCGCTGGCGATCGCCGTGGCGCTGGTCGTCGCGCGCCTCGTCTGGGTGTGGCTGTTGCTGCACGTGACGCGGCTCTACGCGATCTGGCGCGGCGACGACGTCGGGCATCTGCGCCCGCTGCCGCGCCGCCGGCGCCTGTTCTTCGCCACCGGCCTCGCCGGCGTGCGCGGCGCGATCACGCTGGCCGGCGTGCTGTCGCTGCCGTTCGTGCTCGAAGACGGCTCGCCGTTCGGCGGCCGCAATCTGATGATCTTCCTGGCGACGGCGGTCATCCTGATCTCGCTGCTCGCCGCGGCGATCGGCCTGCCGCTGCTGCTGCGCGGCATCACCGTCGAGGAAGACCCGGAGACCGAGGAAGAGAAGGGCGCGCGCCTGCGCGCCTGCGAGGCGGCGGTGGCGGCGATCGGCGATGCGGCGCGGCGCTTCGACGAGGCGCGTGCCGACGCCGATGTCGATGCCGATGCGGCGTCGCCGGTCGCCGAGGCGGCCAGCCGCCTGATCGACAACTACGAGCTGCGCATCCGCGGCCTGCGCGAGGAGCAGGACACGCCGCAGAGCGTCGCCGCGCGCAGCGCCGCCGAGCTGGAGTTGCGGCTCGTCGGCATCGACGCCGAGCGCCGCGAGCTGACGCGCCTGCATCGCCGCGAGGCGATCAACGACACGGTCTACAACGAACTGCTGTACGAACTCGACGTCCGGGAATCCGCATTGCGCCTGCGCGGCCGCGGCGCCGGGGCGAGGACGTGACGGGCCGTGCTCAGTCCTCGGCCGCGAACACCTGGCGCAGATACGCGAGATACGAAGGATCGTCGCTCATTGTCTTGCTCGGATCGTCGCTGAGCTTGATGACCGGCTGCCCGTTGCAGCGGAACATCTTGACGACGATGTTCAGCGGCGTCGGGCCGAGGTCGTTGGTCAGGTTGGTGCCGATGCCGAACGACAGCCGGCAGTGGCCGCGGAAATGGCGGTACAGTTCGATGATCTTCGGGAACGTCAGGCCGTCGCTGAAGACCAGCGTCTTGCCGGCCGGATCGACGCGCTGCGCCGCGTAGTGCGCGAGCACGCGCTCGCCCCAGGCGAAGGGATCGCCGGAATCGTGGCGCGCGCCGTCGAACAGCTTGCAGAAATACAGATCGAAGTCGCGCAGGAAGGCCGGCAGGCCGTAGGTGTCGGACAGCGCGATGCCGAGGTCGCCGCGGTATTCCTGCGCCCAGCGCTCGAACGCGAAGGTCTGCGCGTCGCGCAGGCGCGGGCCGAGCGCCTGGCAGGCCTGCAGGTATTCGTGGCCCATGCTGCCGAGCGGCGTCAGGCCGTGGCGCATCGCGTGCAGCACGTTGCTGGTGCCGGCGAGGTGTGGGCCCAGCGTCGCCGCCAGCGTGCCGATCAGCTCGTCGTGCCACGGCAACGAATAGCGGCGCCGCGTGCCGTAGTCGGCGATCTTGCAGTCGTCGTCGGTGTCGGCGGCCAGCTGCGCCATCTTCGCGCGCAGACGGCGCCGGCCCTCGGCGAGATCGGGCTGCGGGTGGCGATGCCGGAACCAGGCTTCGTTGACGATGGCCAGCAGCGGAATCTCGAACAGGATCGTATGCAGCCACGGCCCGCGGACGATCAGTTCGATGCCGCCCTGCCGGTCGGGTGCGGCGGCGAGCTGCACGTATTTCTCGTTCAGCTGGAACAGGCCGAGGAAGTCGACGAAATCGCCGCGGATGAAGCGCAGGCCGCGCAGATAGGCGAGTTCCTCGTCGCGGAAGCGCAGCGCGCACAAGCCGGCGAGCGCCTCGCGGATCGCCGGGATGCACGGCGCCAGATCGATACCCGGCGTACGGCAGTGGAAGCGGTATTCGACGGCGGCCGCCGGGAACTGATGCAGGACGACCTGCATCATCGTGAATTTGTAGAGGTCGGTGTCGAGCAGGGAGCGGATCATGGACGCCAAGATAGTGACGCCCGGCGTCGCGCGCCATCGCATGATCGCCCGGTGGATCCGGCGCCCGCGCAAACCGCGCGTGCCGGCGCGCTATGCGTGACGCGGTGCGCGCGCGCACTGGCCGAAGCGGTGGCGGTATTCGCCGGGTGACAGGCCCATCACCTTCTGGAAAATGCGGCGGAACGCGCTGGCGTCCTCGTAGCCGACCCGCCAGGCGATCTGCTCGACGGCCTGTCGCCCGCTCTCGAGCATTTCGCGCGCCTTGCCGACGCGCAGGTGCTGGCAGTATTCGAGCGGCCGGAGGCCGGTGGCGCGCTGGAAGCGGCGCTGGAACGTGCGCGTTTCCAGGTGCGCCTGCGCCGCCATTGCGGTCACCGATATCTCGCGTGCGCCGCGTGACTGCAGCCAGTGCTGCACCTTGAGGATCGCGCCATCGCCGTGCGTGAGACGCGGCGAGAACGTGCTGTAGTAGCGCTGCTCACGCCCCGGCGGATCGACGAGCAGAAAGCGCGCCGTCTCGGCCATCACCGCCGGACCGAGCCAGCGGTCGACGATGCGCAGGCCGAGATCGGTCCATGCCATCAGGCCGCCGGCGGTGATGATGTCGCCGTCGTCGATTATCAGCGGCTGGCCGTCCACGCGCAGCTGCGGATAGCGCGCCGCGAGGTCGTCGGTGCAGGCCCAGTGCGTGGTCACGGTGCGGCCGTCGAGCAGGCCGCTCTCGGCGAGCAGGAAGGCACCGGCGCAGACCGATGCGAGCACCGCGCCGGCCGCGTGACGCTCGCGCAGCCAGGCGGCGAGGCGGCCGCTGCAGCGCGCGTCCGGCGCTTCGCCGAGACGCGGCGGCACGATCAGGACCGCCGGTTCGCCGGGCAGGCCGGCATGCGTGTCGTACGCGCGCTGCACGCGCCTGCCGCGCGCGGCGAGCCGCCAGTGGCTGACGCGCAGCGCCGGCGCATGGCGGCCGTGTTTTTCGCCGGCCAGCCGCGTGGCGACCGCGAACAGATCGCCGAGTCCGTACACCGCCGCGAGCTGCGCCTGCGGATAGACGAGCACGCCGATCTCGATCGGCGCGGCCGGCGCTGCGGCCTGCCTGGAACTTGTCGTTTTTGCCATGGAAAATGTCGTTTCTGCCGCTGCCGAGCGTGGCATCCGGCGGCCTAAGCTGTCCAGGTCCGCATCGCCACAGAGAACACGCCATGAGCCAGCCGGTCCCGCCGCCCCGCGAGTCGCGCACCGCACTCGTCCTCGTCGACATCCAGAACGATTACTTCAGCGATGGCCGCTGGCCGCTCAGCGGCGCCGAGGCGGCGGCGCGCAACGCCGCGCTGGCGCTGGACGCGGCGCGCGAGGCTGCCGACGTGGTGATTCACGTGCGCCACGAAGCGCCTGCGGCAGCGCCGTTCTTCGTCGCCGGTTCGCACGGCGCCGCCATTCATCCGGCGGTCGCACCGCGCAGCGGCGAGACGGTGATCGTCAAGCGCTTCCCGAACGCGTTCCGCGGCACCGGCCTGCAGGCGGTGCTGCAGGCGCAGGGCATCGCGCGCATCGTGCTGGCCGGCAGCATGAGCCACATGTGCATCGACGCCACAGCGCGCGCGGCGACCGATCTCGGCTACGCCGTCACCGTGTTGCACGACGCCTGTGCGACGCGCGATCTGACGTTCGCGGCGACGACGGTACCGGCCGCACAGGTGCAGGCGGTCTGCATGGCGGCGCTGGTGTTTCTCGGTGCCGATGTCATCAGCACCGCAGCGCACCGCGCGCGCCATATAGCGACGCCGGCATAGACGATTTCTGCGTTACGCGTTTCCACGTTTTGAAAATGGCGCGGTCCCGTAAGCGACGGGTAAATCGTATGTCGGAAAAAGTGGGCGAATTTTCCCGGTGCCTGCCCGTATCGTCTGTGCAAACGTCGATTGCGGCTTTGGAAGCCCTCGCGATACGTCAGGAAAATATTGGGGCATAATGGTCGGAACCCCAAAATTCGTGAGATTCCATGTCCGATATCGCCGGTTTGCTGAAAAGTGAAATCACGCGTTTGTCGAAGAAGGTCGTAAAGCAGCACAGCACGTCGTTGCAGAAGGCGTCGACGTCGCATCGCCGTCAGATCGCGGCGCTGAAGAAGCAGATCGAGGATCTGCAGCGCGAAGTCTCCAGCCTGCGCAAGGGCCTCGCCAAGGCGACGCCGGCGGTATCGGCCGACGCCGCGTCTCCGAAGACGCGTTTCGTCGCCAAGGGACTGAAGTCGCTGCGCACGCGGCTCGGCCTCAGCGCGCGCGAACTGGGCCTGCTGGTCGGCGTCAGCGAGCAGGCGGTCTACAACTGGGAAAGCAAGACGGCGACGCCGCGCGCCAATGCGCTCACCGCCATCGCCGAACTGCGCGGCATTGGCAAGAAGGAAGCGCGCGCGCGGCTCGAGCAGATCGCGGCACAATCCTGATCGCCCGCCGCCGCC
This sequence comes from Solimonas sp., assembly GCA_047605265.1. GTDB lineage: Bacteria > Pseudomonadota > Gammaproteobacteria > Nevskiales > Nevskiaceae > Solimonas. The sequence continues at coordinate 8,048 of JASGFY010000023.1, read as the reverse complement.
GCGTCAGGCGACGGCGCATCGATCTCTTGATCGTCCGTCAGGCGCACGCGGCAGTCGCGCGGCGGTCGCGGCCGTTTTGCGTCAAGCGACGCACGTCGCGGCAGCTGCGCCCGGTGCAAGGCTGCCGTCGTTCCACCGCCTGCGTCGAAATCATTGCCGCGCCCCGATGGCCGGGGCGCGTTTTTGCGATGGCCAACGCAAATCGCGTGGCTCGCGGGCTTACTGAATGCTGGCCGCCGATCCGTGCAGCGGTGCAACAGGAGCCGGCGCGGTCGGCGCATGCTTTTCGAAGAAAGATTTGACCTGGGCATCGGCTTCCAGCCGGCCGATCTGGTAGCGCATCTGGATCAGTCCGGCGAGAACGTTGCTGTCGCCTTTGCTGTGACCGAGCTCGACCGCATGAAGCTTGCTCCACGTCGAAGCGGCGACCTCGATCAGCGTTTTCCACCTCGCGGAATGGGCCTGTGCCTCGGCGTTGGCGATCGCGCGCAGCTGACTCTTCGTCGGAAAGCCGGCCGGGCGCCGTACCTTGGGGGCTTCGTTGTGATGCGGCGGCTTGCGATGATGTTTCGGTTTCATGGATTTTTTCTTTTGCGCAAATGATGGGAATGCTGCAAGCCGGAATCCGGCTGCAGCGCGACGGCGTCGCTCGCACGAGCGGCCGCAGCAACGGCGGTGAATCCCTGGCGGGACTCGCGGGGCAGAGAGCGGGGCAGAGAAAGGTTGCAACGCGACGCTGCAGCCTCTCGCCGGATCAGCGGCTTCGCGTTCAGTCGAGAGGACGGATCTTCGTCGCCTGCATGCCCTTCTGGCCGCGAGCTTCGATGTATTCGACCTTCTGCCCCTCTTTGAGGGACTTGAAGCCGGGGCTGTCGATTTCCTTGAAATGGGCAAAAAGGTCTTCACCGCCGCTCGAGGGGGTGATGAAGCCGAAGCCCTTGGCGTCGTTGAACCACTTGACGGTGCCGGTGGAGGTCTTGCTCATCGATACGTTCCTTTCTGGAAAAACGGGCTGCCCGCCCGCGAGGTGCAAACGGTCAAGGAACGCATCTGGGAATTATGCGCCGCAGAAACGCGGCACTAACTGCTGAGTACACGGCTTGATAATTGCGCGGCCACGGTACGCGCTTTTGCCTGCGGTGTCGAATGGCGGAACGCCGGTATGAGCCCGATGCGCCGGCCGCCGATCGCCGTGCCCCGTGAGTCCGCATGACCGCAGTTTTGAACGTGGAAACGTGGTGGACGGCAACAATGCAGCCCGTGACCACGGTGCGCCTGTATCGGGCCGAACGCAAACCGCAAGCCCTCGCGCATGACGCGGTGTTGATTTGCCAGCGCACCGCAATGCGCGCAGACTGTGGACTCTATCGCTGCCGGATTTCAAGTCGTGTCTTTTCCCTCTGGCTGCAGCGATCATGACTTCACGTACCTCATGCGGTTGTTTCGCCGTCAGCGGCCGCCGGATCCTTTGCATGAGGATGAAACGCGTCTGATGCGAGCCGGCTGGTTGTGCCGCGGTGGAGATGGCGGTCTCGTGGTGACGAACGAAGTCGCGGCGTATTTCCGCAAGGCCTGGCAGCCCGTCATCGTCGAGCCGGCGCACCGCCGATCAAGCAAGTAAAGCGCATGTACCGCCTGATCGCGCGTCTGGGTTACGCGGCCATCTGGCTGCTGCTGCGCTCATATCGGTTCCGCCGGCCGGCGGAATCTCCGCTGGCCCTCGCCGGCGGCCCCTACATCCTGGCGATCTGGCATCAGAATCTGTTCGCCGGCATCCTCGCGCAGACCGGCACGCCGCATGTGGTCATGGTGTCGCGATCACGACATGCCAATCCATTGAGTTATTCGCTCCACCGACTGGGGCACTGCGTCGTGCGCGGCAGTTCGCGCCGCGGCGCGCGCGACAAGGGCGGTAGCGAAGCCCGCGAGGACATGATCTTGGAACTCGCGTCCGGCACGCCCGGCGCCATCACCGTCGATGGTCCCAAGGGTCCCGCCCGGGAGGTGAAGCGCGGCATCGTCGATATGGCCTTGCGCACCGGCTTGCCGATCGTTCCCTACGCGGTGATCGCGGACCGCTACTGGAGCTTTCCGACGTGGGATCGCCTGCGGCTGCCCAAGCCTTTCGCGGCGATCCACGTCCACTACGGCGAGCCGATCTGGGTGAGCGCCGAGACCTCGCAGGCGCAGGTCGATGGACTGCTGGCCCGGTTGGGCGGTCGCATCACCGCGCTCGATCGCACGGATCAAGAACCGGACGACGATACCGATCTGCGCCAGCCGTCGCTGCGACGTTCCCAGCGTGTCGCGCAGCCCAGGCACACGTAATAGCGACCTTCGATCAGCTTGCGCGTTTTCATGTCGACGATGCTCGCGCTCTGCACGAGGCCGCGATGCGGTGTCGTCGCGCTCGCGGATGCTTCCAGCTCGCGACAATCCGGGCATATCCGGTTCATGAACGACTCCGCTTTCGTCGGCAGCATACGCCGAATCGCGAGGGCCCGGCGGCCGCCTTGCCCGGAGCCGCTGTGGGATTACCGTCAAACCTTCGAGAGAGCCTGCGATGCACGTACCCGACTTTCCCACCCGCGCGGAGACGCGCGCCCTGGCGGTCCTGTCCGGCGTCGGCGCGGACGTCGCCGCCTGCGAACGTCTGCTGCTGCAGCTTCGCGATGCGGGACTCCGCCTGTTCGACATGCATGACGAGTTCGCTTGCCGCTGGATCGACGTGCGCGAACGTGCCGTGCCCGCGGACGCGGACACCCTTATCCGCACGCTGACACGCACGATCGGCGAACGTTCTTGGAGCGCCACCTACTGGCTGGAAGGGCTCCGCGCGCCGGCGATGCCGGGACCGGCTTGAGTCCGCGGCGTCCGGCGCGGCGCGGCTTTAGCCCGGAAAAAATCCTCCTCTTCGGAGGTATTGCTTTGGCTTGAATCTGCGTGAATCCGTGAAATCCGTGGTTCACGCTTGTCGTTTTCTGAAACCGTGCGGAGCTTGTCTAGCGTGAGCTTCGTCGGTTCGCGAGCTGATCGCGCAGCGAGCGCCTGGCGGGCTTCAGCGGCGCGCGGCTTTGCGTCCAGCCGGCCTGCCGCGACGGCGCGAGCCGGCGCAAGCGCGGCGCCAGCCATGCGAACAGGCGGTACAGGCGCGGATGCGCGTACAGCAGGCGCCAGCCCTTCCATGCGAGCACTTCGCTGAGCGCGCGCACCTCGCCCTGGCCGACCAGCGGCTGCGTCGGCGGGGTCATCGATTCGGCGACCGAGTGGCGGCCCGCCTCGCGCAGCTTCATCAGTAGCTCGGGAATCGGAATCTTCACCGGGCAGACGTCGCCGCAGGCGCCGCAGAGGCTGGACGCGGTCGGCAGGTCGCGCGTCGCCTTCAGGCCGACGAGATGCGGCGAGATGATCGCGCCGATCGGCCCCGGATACGTCGTGCCGTACGAGAGCCCGCCGACGCGCGTGTAGACCGGGCAGTGGTTCATGCACGCGCCGCAGCGGATGCACTGCAGCGTCGCGCGGTAGCGCGTCTCGCGGTAGGCCTGCGTGCGGCCGTTGTCGAGCAGGATCAGGTGCATCTCGGCGGGGCCATCCTTCTCGCCGGCGCGGCGTGGGCCGGTGATGATGTTGAGGTACGTCGTCACCGCCTGGCCGGTCGCGCTCTTCGGCAGCAGCGCGTACAGCGGCAGTACGTGTTCGAGTTTCTCGACGACTTTTTCGAGGCCGGTGATGGCGATGTGCACGTCCGGCACCGAGGTGCACAGACGGCCGTTGCCTTCGTTCTCGACGAGCACCAGCGAACCGGTCTCGGCCACCATGAAGTTGACGCCGGAGACGCCGATCTTCGCGGCGCCGAATTTTTCGCGCAAAGCCTTGCGGCCGATGCCGATCAGCTCGTTGACGTCATCGGTCAGCGGCGCGCCGCGGATGTGCTCGTGGAAAATCTCGGCGACGTCGTGCTTGGTCTTGTGGATCGCCGGCATGATGATGTGGCTGGGGCGATCGCCGTCGAGCTGCAGGATGTACTCGCCCATGTCGGTTTCGAGGCACTCGATCCCGTGCTTGGCCATCGTGTGGTTCAGCTCGATCTCCTCGCTGACCATCGACTTGCCCTTGACCATCAGCTTCGCGTCGTGGCGCCGCGCGATCGCCAGGAAGATGCGGTTGGCGTCGTCCGGCGTCTCGGCCCAGTGCACCTGCACGCCGCGCGTGACGAGGTTCGCTTCCAGCCGCTCGAGCAGATCGGGCAGGTGGTTCAGCGCGTGCTGGCGCACCTGCTCGCCGAGCTGGCGCAGCGCCTCGAAGGCCGCGAGGTCCGGGAACTGGATCGCGCGGCGCTCGACGAGGAAATCCATCGCGCCGCGGAAGCTGTCGCGCAGGTGCGCGTCGTTCAGGGCTTCGTGGCTGCGCGGCTTGAAGTCTTCCGGGCGCGGCTCCTGTGCGTGTGCAGTGGCGGCGCTCACGCGGCGGCTCCATCGCGGACCAGGACGATGACCAGCTCCTTCGGGCCGTGCGCGCCGTAGACCAGCAGGCGCTGGATGTCGGCAGTCTTCGACGGGCCGGTGATCATCACGGCGTTGCTCGGCAGGCCGTCGGCCCAGCGCTGTTCGCGGACGACGTCGAACAGCGTCTCGCGGATCGTGCTTTCGAACAGCACGGCGATGTGCAGCGGCGGAATCAGCGACAGCGTGCGCGGCTCGTCGGGCGTCGGCCACAGCAAGAGGCTGCCGGTTTCGGCGACGGCGGCGAGCGTCGTCGTCACGCCGGCGTCCACGTGCCCGAACAGCTCGGCCTTCACGTCGGCGAGCGGGCGGTCGTAGGCCATCAGGCGCCTGGCCGGCAGCAGGCCGCGCAGCGTGTCTGCGAGCGGGCCGTGCGCGCCGCACAGCACGCGCCGCGACTGCTTGCCGTCGAGCACGCCGGCGAGCGCCTGCGGCCAGCCGGCCGGCGGCGCTTCGATGATCTCGGCGCGCCAGCCGAGCGCGTTGCGCTTGAAGCGCTCGGTGCGCGATTCGCCGGCCGGCGGCGTGCGGTTCGCGTAGTACGCGGCGACGTCGGGCGTGACGACTGGCCGGCCGGGGTGTGCGGCGCGCAGGCGCGCCAGGATCGCCGCGCGGGTGGCGGATCGTTCGACGGTGTTCATGAGCGGCGCTCCGCGGCGTCGAGCCGCGAACGGATGAAGCTGGCGATGTGCTCGCCGCGCAGCGCGTCGCCGCGCTTTTCGAGGCTGAGGTTGAGGTTCAGCAGGCAGCCGCAGTCGGCGCTGACGAGGCGGTCGCAGCCGGTCGCCTTGATCGCCGCGAGCTTGTCGGCCGCCATCGCCGCCGAGATTTCCGGATGCTTGACCGAGAAGGTGCCGCCGAAGCCGCAGCATTCCGCTTCGTGGTCGTGGACCACGAGTTCGACGCCCGGCAGTCCCGCGAGCGCGGCGCGGCCGGCCGGCAGCGTGCCCATTTCGCGGCGCGCGCTGCACGAGGTGTGCAGGGCGACTTTCACCGCCGGGCCGGCGGCGTCGTGCGGCAATGCGAGGCCGAGCACGTTGACCACGTAGTCGGTGAACTCAACCGTGCGTGCCGCGATGTCGTTCGCTTTGGCGAGCCGCCCGGCGTCGTCGGCAAAGAGCTTGCGCCAGTGGTGCCTGAGCATGCCGCCGCACGAGCCCGACGGCACGACGATCGGCCACGGTTCGGGAAACAGGTTGAGCTGCGCGGCGGCGACGCGGCGCGCTTCCTCGGGGAAGCCGGTCGTGTAGCCGGGCTGGCCGCAGCAGGTCTGGTTCTCGGGGAAGTGCACGCTGACGCCGAGGCGTTCGAGCACGTCGACTGCGTCGATGCCAGCCTGCGGCGCGAACAGATCGATCACGCAGGTGGCGAACAGGTAGACCTTCCGCTGCGCCGCCGCAGCGGCGCCGGAACGGGGCACGGATGAGGCGGGCATCGCGGATTCCTCCCGGTCGGTGTCGCTCGCGGCGGCACGATGGGTTGGCATCGCGGATCGAGCGGCTGGGATGAGTCTGCGGGCGCGCGGCGGATATGGGATATTGGTCGGACCAATTTGCCGAGACTCGAACGCCGATGCCGGAACGCCGCAGCGACGCCATTGCCCATCAGCTCGAACAGGCCGTGCTCGACCGCACGTTCGCCGGCCGCCTGCCGCCGGAACGCGAGCTCGCGCGGCGCTATGGCGCGTCGCGCGCGATCGTGCGCGAGGCGATCGGCGTGCTCGTCGCGCGAGGCCTGCTGCGCCGGCGGCAGGGCGACGGCACCTACGTCAATGATCGCGCCGACCGGCGCATGGCCGAGATCTGGTCGGACATGGCGCAGCGCCATCCGCGCCTGCAGGAAAGCCTGATCGAATTCCGCGCGATGCTCGAAGTGCGCACCGCCGAGCTGGCTGCGCAGCGCCACGACGCGCGCGATCGCGAGCGGCTGATCCGCGCCGAGGCGGCGGTCAACGACGCCTACAGCGGCGACGACCGCGCGACGCAGATCCGCAGCGACGTCGCCTTCCATCGCGCGATCGCCGACGCCGCGCACAACCCGGTGTTCTCGTACCTGATGGGCTCGCTGCTCGATCTGCTGCACGACCACGTGCAGCTCAGCATCGCGGGCCTCGCGCCGCAGTCGGAGACGGCCGGCGCGCTGCGCGGGCAGCACGGCGCGCTGCTGCAGGCCATCCTGTCGCGCAACGCGGTCCGCGCACGGCACGCAGCCGGCAGCCACATGGATTTCGTCGGCGAGCGGCTCAATCACCTGCGACGCTGAACGGCTCGCCGTTCACCGGAGCGCGCCATGCGCGCGGCGCCGGCGCGCGGCCATGAGGGGGATTCCGCTGTCGCGCTCAGCCCGGCTGCGTATGCTGTGCGCGATCTCGCGGCGTTCGCCGCTTTTCCGTTTCGCATCCCGTCATGGCCTTCGGCGTCTTCGACCTTTTCAAGATCGGCATCGGTCCGTCCAGCTCGCACACCGTCGGGCCGATGCGGGCGGCGCAACGCTTCGCGCGGGCGGCGCTCGATCTTGGCGACGCCGTCGCGCGCGTCGCCGTCGAGCTGTACGGCTCGCTCGGCGCGACCGGCAAGGGCCACGGCACCGACAAGGCGGTGTTGCTCGGCCTCGAAGGCGAGGCGCCGGACCTGATCGATACCGACACGATTCCGGCGCGGCTCGTGCAGATCCGCGTTGCGCAGCAGATCCGGCTGGCCGGCCGGCGCATGATCGTGTTCCGCGAGGAAAGCGATCTCAAGTTCCACAAGCGCCAGTCGCTGCCGTTCCATCCGAACGGCATGCGCTGCATCGCCTACGACGCCGGCGGCAGCGAGTTGCTGAGCAGGACCTATTACTCGGTCGGCGGCGGCTTCGTCGTCGAGGACGGGGTGGTCGTGCAGGGCGCCGTCGACGAGAGCCCGCTGCCGCACCCGTTCGCCAGCGCGGCCGAGCTGCTGCGGCGCTGCGCGCAGAGCGGCCTGCCGGTCAGCAGCGTGATGCTCGAGAACGAAAGGGCGAGGCTGCCGGAAGCGCAGATCCGCGCGCGCCTGCTGGCGATCTGGGGCGTGATGCGCGCGTGCATCGATCACGGCTGCCGGCGCGAAGGCGTGCTCGCCGGCGGCCTGCAGGTGAAGCGCCGCGCCGCCGCGCTGTACCGCAGGCTCAGCAGCGCCTACGAAGGCGGCCGCGATCCGCTGCGCGGCATGGACTGGGTCAATCTCTACGCCATCGCGGTCAACGAGGAGAACGCCGGCGGCGGTCGCGTCGTCACCGCGCCGACCAACGGCGCGGCCGGCATCATCCCGGCGGTGCTGCGCTACTACACGGATTTCATTCCGGGCGCGAGCGACGACGGCGTCGTGCGCTTCCTGCTGACGGCGGCGGCGATCGGCCTGCTGTACAAGCAGAACGCGTCGATCTCCGGCGCCGAAGTCGGCTGTCAGGGCGAAGTCGGCGTCGCCTGCTCGATGGCGGCCGGCGCGTTCGCCGAAGCGCTGGGCGGCACGCCGGGGCAGGTCGAGAACGCCGCCGAGATCGGCATGGAGCACAACCTCGGCCTGACCT
>JASGFY010000022.1:0-43349 GCA_047605265.1 Solimonas sp. | reverse complement strand
AGTTCCACCCGACCGGCATCTACGGCTCGGGCTGCCTGATCACCGAAGGCGCGCGTGGCGAGGGCGGCTACCTCACCAACCAGTCGGGCGAACGCTTCATGGAACGCTACGCGCCGAGCGTCAAGGACCTCGCGCCGCGCGACATGGTGTCGCGCGCGATGGCGACGGAAATCCGCGAAGGCCGCGGCGTCGGCGAGGAAGCTGACCACATCCATCTGCACCTCGAGCACCTGGGGCCGGAAGTGCTGCACCAGCGCCTGCCGGGCATCTCCGAGTCGGCGAAGATCTTCGCCGGCGTCGACGTCACCAAGGAGCCGATCCCGGTGGTGCCGACCGTGCACTACAACATGGGCGGCATCCCGACGCTGCACACCGGCGAGGTCGTCACGCTCAAGGACGGCAACCCGGACAGCGTCGTGCCGGGCCTGATGGCGGTCGGCGAGGCGGCCTGCGTGTCGGTGCATGGCGCCAACCGTCTCGGCTCGAACTCGCTGCTCGACCTCGTCGTGTTCGGCCGCGCCGCGGCGATCCGCGCTGCCGAGCTGGTCAAGCCGGACACCCCGCACAAGAAGATTTCCGGCGCTTCGGAAGACAAGGCGCTCGCGCGTCTCGACCGCTTCCGCAACGCCAAGGGTGGCACGCCGACGGCGAAGATCCGCCTCGACATGCAGAAGACGATGCAGAAGCATTGTGCGGTCTTCCGCGATGGTCCGACGATGCAGGAAGGCATCGTCAAGCTGAAGGGCGTGATCGACAACTACGTCAGCGACGTTGGCGTTTCCGATCGCGGCATGGTCTGGAATTCGGACCTCGTCGAGACGCTGGAACTCGACAACCTGCTCGGTCAGGCGCTGCTGACGATCGTCGGCGCCGAGAACCGCCAGGAGTCGCGCGGCGCGCACGCGCGAGACGACATCAAGGACCGCAACGACCACGAGTGGATGAAGCACACGCTCGCCTGGCGCACCGGCGACAAGGACGTGAAGATCGACTTCCGCCCGGTCCACCTGCAACCGCTCGACAATGAGGTGGAACACATTCCGCCCGTTGCGCGCAAGTACTGATTACCTAGCGAGGAAGTCCCAGCCATGGCTCAGTTTTCGCTCCCGCAGAACTCCAAGATCGACAAAGCCGCCGGCAAGACGTTCAAGGCGCCGGCCGGCGCGAAGAAGGTCAAGACCTTCAAGATCTACCGTTACGATCCGGAAACCAGCGCGAACCCGCGCGTCGACACCTATGAAGTCGATATGGGCAGCTGCGGCCCGATGGTTCTCGACGCGCTGATCAAGATCAAGAACGAGGTCGATGCCACGCTCACGTTCCGCCGCTCGTGCCGTGAAGGCATCTGTGGTTCGTGCGCGATGAACATCGACGGCACCAACACGCTGGCGTGCATCAAGCCCTGCGACGAAGTGAAGGGCGACGCCAGGATCTACCCGCTGCCGCACATGCCGGTGGTCAAGGATCTCGTTCCGGATCTCACGCACTTCTACGCCCAGCTCGCCTCGATCGAGCCGTGGCTGAAGACCGACACGCAGGCGCCGACGCGCGAGCGTCTGCAGTCCGAAGACGATCGCGCCAAGCTCGACGGCCTCTACGAGTGCATCCTCTGCGCCTGCTGCAGCACGTCCTGCCCGAGCTACTGGTGGAACGGCGACCGATACCTCGGCCCGGCCATCCTGCTGCAGGCCTACCGCTGGCTCGTTGACTCGCGCGACGAAGCGACCGGCGAGCGGCTCGACGCGCTCGAAGATCCGTTCAAGCTGTACCGCTGCCACACGATCATGAACTGCTCGAAGACCTGCCCGAAGGGACTCAATCCCGCCAAGGCGATCGCCGAGACCAAGAAGCTGCTCGTCGAGCGCAAGCTCTGATCGCGCGGATTGCTTCAAGACAGGGCGGCTCTGCCGCCCTTGTCGTTTCCGGTGTCGATGTTTTGCAGGAAGTGAGATGAGCGACAACGAAGGCCGCCTGCGCTGGCTGCTGCGGCGCGGCATGAAGGAACTCGACGTGCTGATGGAGCGCTATTACGCGCACCGTTGGCCGGACGCGCCACCCGCCGAGAAGGCCGAGTTTCTGCGCCTCGTGACCTTGTGTGAAGACCCGGACATCTGGGCCTGGGCGATGGGCTACGAGGACGTGCCCGAGGAGTACGCCGTCATCATCGAACAGCTGCGCGTGTACCGATGAACTTGTCCGGCGGCGTGCCTGAAACGAGTAGCTTCGCCGCCACCGTCGATCTGCGCCTGCGCCCCTCGCTCAGCGCCTTGCGCGTGATCTTCGTCATCCACGCCGCCTGCCTCGCCTTGCTGCCGTTCGCGATGCAGCCGGGTTTGCCGATGTTCGCGCTGGTCATTGCGTTCGCGGCTTCGTGGTTCTGGTTGCGTCGCCATCCGGCGCTCGGCTTCGGGCCGCGCGCGATCACGCGCATTGTCTGGCACGCCGACGGCGCGTGGACGCTGTTCTTCGGCGAGGTCGTGGGCAAGGCTGAACTGCTCGGCAACAGCCTCGTGCATCCTTGGCTGCTCGTGTTGAATTTCCGCGCCGAGAAAAACGGCAGGCGCTACACGCGCGTCATCGCCGGCGGCGAGGCGGAAGCCGGACCGCTGCGGCGTCTGCGTGCGCGGCTGAGCCTGCCGGCCTAGAATCGGGCCATGAGCCGGCCCGTTCCGAAACCCGCACGGTACGAAGATCTGTTCGATCTGCCCGATCACATGATCGGGCAGATCGTGCATGGCGTCCTGCATGCGCAGCCGCGTCCGGCTCCGCCGCACGCACGGGCGACGACGAGGCTCATCGGCCATATAGAGCCGCCGTTCCGGGGAGGGCGCGGCGGGCCGGGCGGTTGGGAAATACTCGTCGGGCCGGAATTGCACCTCGGCCCACATATCCTCGTTCCCGATCTCGCAGGCTGGCGGCGCGAACGCTTGCCGGAATTGCCCGAAACAGCGTACTTCGATCTGCCCCCCGACTGGATTTGCGAAGTGCTCTCGCCGTCCACCGCGCGGCTGGACCGCATCGAGAAAATGCCCATCTACGCGCAGTTCGTGGTGCAGTGGCTGTGGCTGCTCGACCCGCAGGCGCGAACGCTGGAAGTGTTCTCGCTGGATCGCGGCCGCTGGACGCTCGAAGGCAGCCACGCCGACGACGCGCGCGTCAAGGCGCCGCCGTTCGACGCCGTGGAACTGGAACTCGATCCGCTGTGGATCAAGCCGTCGCCTTGAGCGCGGATTTCACGAATGCGGCCCTCGATATGCCGGCCTGCGTCCCGAGTGCCGCGTGCAGCGCGGTGCATCGAGAGACGCTTCAGACCCGCGCGGGGCGGCCAGGGGTATTCAGGCCCGGAGACAGTCGCTCGCCAACCTGGCCAAAGCGACGCGATGCTCGCGGGCGATCGCATATTCGCGAAGACGCCGCCTCAGGTGCGCCGGACCGGGGCAAAGCGCCGGTCAAAGGCGCTGCGTTAACCCTGATGCTTCAGACGACAGCAACCATGCAGCCGCCATAATGAAGACACGATAGGCGACCGACCTCACCGGCGTACCGGGCGAGCGGGAAGTGAAATGATCGAGAACTAGAAATTCCGGCCGGCGCATGTGATCGGGCCTCTCGGGTAGCCCCTGACGTGGGAGACCTTGCCTCCACCCGAAATGCGGCGCTGGGTGGTGCGGCGCAAGGCCGAGATGGTTGCCGCTGTCAACGTGGGTTTCTGAGCATCGATGATGAGGTCTGCGACCGCTATGGTCTGACGCTCGAGGAATTCGCTGACTGGCAGCGGGCAGTCGATCGCTCGGGTATGCAGGGCCCAGGGTAATGCGCATCCAGCATTATCGCGATCTCTACGAACGCCAGCAGCGATACTGAGCCCTGCCGGGGCGAAGCGCCGGCGCCAGGGCGATCCTTCCTCGTTTCTCGTTGGCAGGTCTTTCCGGCGCCGATAGAATCTTGTTGGGCGCTGGAGAGGATTGAGAATGGCAAAACGCTTTACGGCCGCTCTGGCTGTCGTGCTGCTCGGCGGTGTCGCCGGAAAGGCTGTCGCACGGGTGTCGGACGCCATCGCGACCCGCGGCGTGGACGGCCAGGTAACGCTGCATTGGACCGCGAGCGGTCCGGTCGACGTATTGAAGACCAGCAGCGCGGATGGCCGCATCGGGGCTGCTACGCCTGTGTCGATGGCCGATGCAGATGGGACGACGACGGTGAGCGTCGCTCCGAGCGAGCGACTCTATTTTCTGCTCAGGGACAAGAAGGACGGCTCGGTCACGCGCGTCGCCGAGCGGCTGGTGCCGCTTCAGCAGGGATCGAACTTCCGCGACATAGGCGGATATGAAGGGGCCGGCGGCAAGCACGTCCGCTGGGGCCTGATCTACCGCTCGGGCGCGACGCCGATGCTGTCGGCGCAGGATCTGGCCGCGGTGAACGCGCTTCACCTTAAGCAACTCGTCGACTTGCGATCGGACGAGGAGCGCGTACTTGCGCCGACGAAGATTGATGGCGTGACCTACACCGCCTACGGCTATTCGATGCAGCGCATCTTCGAAGGGATGCGAGGAGCGGCCGGGATGCCGCAGAACGGCAGCGCGCTCTACCGGAGCCTGCCGCTGCTGCTCGCGCCGCAGATGAAGCTCCTGTTCGCGGCCTTGCTGAGCAAGCAGGGTCCGGTCGAGTATAACTGTTCGGCGGGACAGGACCGCACGGGATTTGCGACGGCGATGATCCTGTCGGCGCTCGGCACGCCGCGCGACGTGATCGTGCGGGACTATCTGCTGTCGCCGACCTATCGCCGGCCGCAATGGGAGATGCCGCCGATCGATCCAGCAATGTTCCCGGACAATCCGGTGGCCAAGGTCTTCGCGGGGAATGGCGCGGCGCGCCAGGCGCAGCCCCTCGTCGACGATCAGGGGCATGCATTCCTGCTCGGAGCCTTCGAGGAGATCGACAGCAAATGGGGGTCGCCCGAAGGCTATCTGCAGCAGGTCGTGGGGCTGAGTGCGGCCGACATAGCCTCGCTCCGGGCCACCTATCTCGAATGAGCCCTCCAGCGGTCGGGGCACCGCTCGACATTTGAGTCTCGGCAAGGAAGCGATCACGGGATTGCGGCAACCCGCTTCGTGGAAGGCGGCATGGGGTCGCCCGGCGAGGGACCAATAGGGACGAAGATCGGATCGGCATGCATGGTAACCCTCCTGCTGGCGGGCTTTGCGGCCTCGGGACGGGACATGTCGCGCTCCGTGCCGGTCCCGGTCGAGCACGTCCCTATATGGGTGCCGCGATCGCGGTGACGACGGTGCGCATGTCGGGGCTCTGTGGAGATCTCGATTTCGCCAGCGCGCGCGATGCCGACCGGCTCATGCTGCGGTCCGCAATGTCGCGTGAGACGCTTGCACGGAGCTCGACAGGCTCTACCCGTTGAATCCCGATAAGAGCTGCATCGACAAGGCGGTGGAGAATGCCGTGCCGCCTGGCGATCGTCAGCGTCGCGATTTTGCCGACGAAAATACCGGACCTATTCTGCTTGACACTGGCGAGGCGTGGTTGGACGCCAGCGCCGGCACTTTCGGAAGCCGACCCGGTTTACGCGTCGAGATAGCAATCGTGCGCCAGCAGAAAACGCATCCGCACCCCACTCGTAGACGATCGTGGCAAAGCGGCCGCCGTCATAGAGGACGGAGTCGACCTGGCGGCGATGGCGCTGCAGGCGGCCGAGGAGGCAATCGGCGAGACATGGCGCGCATTCGCGAATGCCGGCTTCGCGTGCCAGAGTACATCGCGAATGGAATTGTACGGAGTTCTCAGCTCGCGCCGAGCACGACAGCGCCCGCCAGCGCCGCGACGGCCAGCGCCGCCGTGACGCGCGGCGCGTAGGGCAGCAGGAAGATCAGCGCGAGGCCGCCGGCGGACAGCAGTCCGAACCAGGCGACGAGGCCGATCGACGTTCCCCAGTGGCGGACGCACAGCGCGAGCGCCGCCAGCAAGTTCGCGGCGCCGCCAATGCGCAGCAGCGGACGCCACCAGGACGGCGTCGCGTGCTGGCGCAGCTGGCGATGGTGGCGGTCCATGGCCAGGCACAGCGCGGCCATGCCGGCATACGACAACAGCAGGGCGGCGGCGATCATGGCGAGCCGGACGGCTGCAAGGCTTGCGCCGGTGCGTTCCTGCGTCCGGCGCGCGCGGGTCGCGCGCGGCCGATGCGCAAGGCAGCGGCCAGCATCAGCGCGCCGAGACCGAAGGCGGCGAGATCGACGCCCGCCACCTGCGCGTTGCCGGCGACCAGCGCCTGCGGCAGCGGCAGGCCACCGGTCAGCGCGTTGAGCACGGGCAGCAGCAGGCACAGCAGGGCGAGGATCAGGAGCTGCTCGCGCCATGCCTGCCGCGCCGGCCGCAGGAAGGCGTGCGGCACCGTCAGCAGCCAGACGATGAAGAAGGCCTGGATTTCGCGTGCGCCGCGCGCCGGCAGTTCGGCCGGCAGCAGCCGGTTGGCCCACAGATAGGCGGCGCAGGCCAGCATCAGGCCGGCGACGGCGGCGACGTTGAGCGATTCGGCGGCGCGATGGAAGCGCGGGCTGATCTCCGTGACGCGGCCGTCGGCCTTCTTGCGCTTGACGGTGAACAGCACCAGTCCGGTGGCGACGAGCGCGCTGCCGGCGAGGCCCGAGACGAAGTAGAGCGCGTAGACCCAGGCGCCGCCGAACTGCGCGATATGCATACCGACGAGCGAGCGGTACGCGTAGGCGGAGCCGTTCCAGTCCGTCTGCTGGTCGAGCCGCCGCCCGTCGACGCCGCTGAACACCGCACGATCCGCCACCGCCGCGAGACGATCGCTGAAGTCGCGCTGCGCTTCGACCTGCGCGCCGGCGTCGCCGGGATGGCGGATCACCAGACCGTCGACGTGCTGCGCGCCGAGCACGGTCTCCGCACGGGCGAGAAACGGGGCGAGCGGCAGCAGCGGTGCCGCCTCATGCTTCGGCGGCTGCGCGAGATTGCGCACGACGTCGGCGCGCGCGGCGCCGAAGTTCGTGCCGTAGCGCGCTAGCAGACCCGACGGCACGACCTGCATGAACGCGATCGTCGCGCCGGTGTAGGCGATCATCAGCAGGAACGGCAGCGTTAGCACGCCGCTGGCGTTGTGCGCGTCGAGCCACGAGCGCTGGCCCTTGCCGGGGCGGAACGTGAAGAAG
Source organism: Solimonas sp. (assembly GCA_047605265.1). Lineage (GTDB taxonomy): Bacteria > Pseudomonadota > Gammaproteobacteria > Nevskiales > Nevskiaceae > Solimonas. The sequence goes on along the minus strand of JASGFY010000022.1, from coordinate 36,171 downwards.
TCCTTGAAAATTTTCTTGTGGATGATGATGCCGCTGATGATCGCCGCGAGCATCGCGACCGTCGCGACCGTCACCACCCAGACGCCGAGCGTGCCGCCGCGCAGATTGGCGTGCAGACGCACGAAGTGCTCTCCGCCCTCGGTCTCGCGCGCGAGCACGACCTCGCCGCTGGCGGGGTCCAGATGGACTTCGGTTTCCGGGCCGCGGCCCTGGCGCCAGCCGGCTTCGACCAACGGCGCGCGTGCGCTCGGCAGGCCGATGTGCCAGGTATCGGCTTGCGCGGCATGAGCGCGCAGCCAGTGTTCCGCGACGGCGATCGCCGCCTCACGCGACGGCGCCGCGCCGGCGCGGTGCGTCTCCGGCTGCATCCAGCGCGTGATCTCCGGCGCGTACACCGACAGCGTGCCGGCGAAGACGATGGCGAATAGCAGCCAGCCGATCACCAGTCCGGCCCAGGTGTGCAGCCAGGCCATCGACTGCGTGAAGCTGTTTTCCTTCATGACGCCAGCCTCCCGAGCAGGCGGGGCAGCGCGACAATTGCGAGACCGAACGTGGGAAGCAGCATCCACAGCCACGCCCGGCCGGCACTGCGCGCGGCGAACGCGACGAGCACGGCGACGGTCCACACGACGAAGGCCAGCGAGCCGGTGGCGTAGACCGCGTGCGCGTTGGACGCCGGCAGCCACAGCGCCGCCGCGCCGACGGCGCTGAAGGTCAGCAGCCAGCCGCCGAGCAGCGCCGCCAGCACGCGCGAGACGATGCCGGCGGCGCGGCCCATCAGAAGTGCATGGTCGCCGACAGCAGCGCCGTGCGCGGCGCGCCGACCGTGGCGTAGCTGTCGTAGAAGACGCCGGAATAGTAATTCTCGGCGAACAGGTTGGTCACCGTGCCACGCAGCTCGACCTCGCGCTCGGCCACCGTGAGCCCATAGCGCAGGCTCGCATCGACGCGCGTGCTGGCCGGGAGCGACATCGTGTTCGCGCTGTTGAGGTATTGCGAGCTGGTATGGATCAGGCGGCCGCCGAGCACGAGCTTCGGTACCCACGGCAGCGTCCAGTCGGCGCCGAGGTTGATCGTCGAGGTCGGCGAGCCGTAGACGTCGTTGCCGTCGTTGGTGCCGCTGGCCGTGTGGATCTGCTTGGCGTCGAGGAACATGACGCCGCCGAGCAGACGCACATGTTCGCCGAGCCGGCCGTAGGTATTCAGCTCGATGCCGCGGTTGCGTTGCTCGCCGTCGAGCGCATACGTCGGCAGCGAGCTGGAGCCGCTGGCCGCGATCGAGATCGCGCTCGGCTGCTTGATCTGGAACAGGCTGATGCTGGTGCCGAAGCCGTTCCAGTCGGCCTTGGCGCCCAGCTCGTACTGCCGGGTGACGTAGGGGTCGAACACCTCGCCGGCGTTGGCGTAGGAGCTGCTGACCGTCGTGCCCGGCTGCAGGCCCTCGATGTAGTTCGCGTACAGCGAGAGCACCTTGCCGAGCGGCTTGACGACGACGGCGACCGAGGGCGTCAGGCGGTCGCGGTCGTAGTCGGCCGTCCTGGCGCCGGTGGTCGAGCTCCAGCTCTTCGTCCCGACCTGCTGCTGGCGTACGCCGGCGGTGACGAGCAGGCGGTCCTGCAGCATCGACACCGTGTCGGCGATCGCGTAGCCGACCAGATGCTCCGCGGAGGTCTTCGGCGCCTTGCCCGGCGAGGCGGCGAGGGACGGGGTGGGATTCGGGTCGTAGATGTTCGAGCTGTACGAGTCGCTCGTGTTGGCCAGGTAGCCGGTTTCGTAGTCGAGCAGTGTCGCCGAGACGACGATCTGATGCGTCAGCGGGCCGGTCTCGAAGCTGCTGCGCAGGCCGACCTCGCCCGACAGCGTGTCGGAATAGCCGCTCTGGTTGTAGGTATAGCCGGTGTAATCGCCGTTCTCGGCGGTCTGGTAGGCATGCGTGCCGGTGATATAGCCGCGGTAATCGTAGTTCAGCGTGCCGAGCGCGGCGTAGGTCGTGAACTGTGGCAGCACGTCGTATTCGACGCGGCCGACCACGCCGCGGTTGTCGAGCTTGCCGAAGATGCCGCGGAACAGGTTGTTGCTGGCGTCCGGCGCCTTCGGCACCTCGCCGGTGATCGTGCTGACGAAGTTGATCATCGGCGCCGTGCCGTTGTCGAACTGCTCGTCGCTGAAGTAGGCGTCGATCGAGCCGCGCAGCGGACCCTGGCGATAGTCGAGCGCCAGCGTCGCCAGCTCGCGTTTCTTCTTCTGGTCGTCGATCGTCGTCTCGCCGTCGCGGTAGACGCCGTTGAAACGCACGCCGTACTGCTGTGCGTCGCCGAAGCGGCGGCCGACATCGATGTGGCCGCCGAACTGCGAATTCATCGCGTAGTCGGCCGTCAGGTCGAGGACCGGCGCCGCGGTCGCGCGCTTGGGCGCGAGGTTGATTGAGCCGCCGATCGCGCCGTTCGGCGACATGCCGCCGATCAGCGCGTTCGGCCCGCGGAAGATCTCGACGCGCTCGAGGAATTCGGTCGGCACGTGGCCGAACGGTGCGAGGCCGTAGAGGCCGTCGAGCATCATGTCCTGCGAGTACACCTTGAAGCCGCGGATCGTGTAGTTCTCGAAGGCATGGCCCTCGGACGTCGCGAAGCGGATCGACGGATCGTTGGCGAGCACCTCGGCGACGGTGCGCGCCTGCCAGTTCTCGATCGTCTCCTTCGTGTAGTTGGTGACGTTGAACGGCGCGTCCATGATGTCGGTGCTGCCGAGGATGCCGATGCGTCCCTTGCGCGCGACCTCGCCGCCGTCGTAGTCGTCGTGCTTGCCGGAGCTGGTCACGGTGACGGTCGGCAGGGTGTCGTCGCTGGCGGCCGCGACCGACGTGTCGGTGTCCGCGGCGGCGACCTCCTGGGCGCGCGCCGCGTCGGGCGCGGCGACGGCAAGGCAGAAGAACGGGACGGCCAGCGCGGCGAAGCGCGCCTGCGGATTTATCCGCGCTCGCTTGCAGCTCTGACCGCTATCGGACGGGACTGTGGACGATGGTGAATCGATTGCGACGGATCGCGCGCGTGCCGGGAATGCCATGCCATGCCTTTTGTCTTTGGAAGTTTTGGGCGCATGGCTGGCGAGCCGGGAACCGGCGTGGCTGGCTTTACGAAGGGCCAGCATTGTAAGAAGCGAGCCCGGCCGCCGCAAGGCGACAAAAGCATCTATTGCATCGGCACGCCGGCCTCGCGACCCGGCAGGATCGTCGGCCTGACCGCGTCCAGCGTCTGCGGATAGTCGAGCGTGTAATGCAGGCCGCGCGATTCCCGGCGCGCGAGCGCCGAGCGCACGATGAGGTCGGCGCAGCGCACCAGATTGCGCAGTTCGAGCAGGTCGGCGTTGACGCGGTAATTGCCGTAGAACTCGTCGATCTCAGCCTTCAGCAGCTGCACGCGGTGCAGCGCGCGCTGCAGGCGCTTGGTGGTGCGCACGATGCCGACGTAGTCCCACATGAAGGTGCGCAGCTCGAGCCAGTTGTGGCTGACGACGACGTCCTCGTCGGAGTCGGTGACGCGGCTTTCGTCCCAGGGTTTCAGATCGCCCGGCATCCGCCGCCGCGGCAGCGTGGCGATCAGATCCTCGGCGGCGGCCTTGCCGAAGACGAGGCATTCGAGCAGCGAGTTCGACGCGAGACGGTTGGCGCCGTGCAGGCCGGTGCAGGCGACCTCGCCGATCGCGTAGAGGCCGTCGACGTCAGTGCGCGCCGAGAGGTCGGTGACGACGCCGCCGCAGGTGAAGTGCGCCGACGGCACGACCGGGATCGGCTGCGTGCAGATGTCGAGGCCGAGCGACAGGCAGTGCGCATGGATGCTCGGGAAATGCTCGCGGATGAACCCGGGCGGCTTGTGCGTGATGTCGAGATAGACGTAGCGCAGGCCGAGACGCTTCATCTCGTGGTCGATCGCGCGGGCGACGATGTCGCGCGGCGCCAGCTCGCCGCGCGGATCGAAGCGCGGCATGAAGCGCTCGCCGGCGCTGCCGTCGGCGTTCGGCAAGCGCAGCAGCGCGCCTTCGCCGCGCAGCGCTTCGGAGATCAGGAAGTTGCGCGTGTCGCGGTGGTAGAGCGTGGTCGGATGGAACTGCATGAATTCCATGTTTGCGACGCGGCAGCCGGCGCGCCAGGCGATGGCGATGCCGTCGCCGGACGCGCCGTGAGGATTACTCGAATACAAGTAGACCTGGTTGGCGCCGCCGGTCGCCAGCACCACGGCCTTGGCGGCGCAGGCGGTGACGCGGCCATTGGGGATGTCGTAGAGATAAGCGCCGAGTGCGCGCCGGGTGTCACGGTCGACGATGACGTCGACGGCGACGCAGAACTCGCGGATGCGGATGTTCGGATGCGCGGCGGTGAGCGCGGCGAGCGTGGTTTCGACGGCGCGGCCGGTCGCGTCGGCGGCGTGCACGACGCGGCGGTGGCTGTGGCCGCCCTCGCGCGTCAGGTGCAGGCGCTTGCCGCGTTCCTCGCCGTCTTCCTGCGTGAACGCCACGCCCTGCTCGAGCAGCCAGGCGATGCCGTCCGGACCGCCGCCGACGGTAAAGCGCACGGCGGCTTCGTCGCAAAGGCCGGCACCGGCGATCAGCGTGTCCCGGACATGGTTTTCGGTCGAGTCGTCGGCGTCGAACACCGCCGAGATGCCGCCCTGGGCCCACAGCGTGCTGCCCGACTGCAGGCTCGTTTTCGAGACCACGGTGACGTGATGGCCGGCTTTGGCCAGGCGCAGCGCGCAGGACAGACCGGCCGCGCCGCTGCCGATGACCAGGACTTCCACTTCGTTCATGGAGCGTTTGGGAGATCAGGAAGATACAATGGCGGACTTTTTGCGCCGTCCGGCCTCGAATGCGGACCGCCCGCACGCGGCGGATGGTGCGAATCGTTATGTCTGAGTCATTGGGAGTCTACCGGTTTCGCTGTCGCGAAGCCGCAATAAAGCGCATGAGTGAAACCAGTACCGACGAACAGCTGGTGGTCAGAGCCCAGGCGGGCGACCAGCGCGCGTTCGAACTGCTCGTGCGCAAGTACCAGCACAAGATCATCCAGCTCGTCAGCCGCCTGGTCGGCGAAGCGGATGCACCCGATGTCGCCCAGGAAACGTTCATCCGCGCCTGGCGCGCGCTGGGCGGCTTTCGCGGCCAGTCGGCGTTCTACACCTGGCTGTACCGCATCGGCATCAACACGGCGAAGAACTACATCGTCTCGCGCGGCCGCCGCCCGGCCGATCAGGACATCGATATCGCCGATGCGGAACTGTATGGCCATACCGAGCATCTAAGTGACGTCGAGACGCCGGAAGCGGCGCTGCTGACGGAGGAAATCCGCAACGCGGTCGCGGACACCATCGCCAAGCTGCCGCCCGATTTGCGCAAGGCGATTACCCTGCGCGAGCTGGAAGGCCTGTCGTACGAAGAGATCGCCGAGGTCATGGATTGTCCGATCGGCACGGTCCGTTCACGCATCTTCCGCGCCCGCGAGGCGATCGATGCGGTGCTGAAGCCCTTGCTTGGCTGAGCGGCCAGAGCAGCGTTTTCGGGTTTGTCATTTTGCGTAACGGAACTTTTTCCGTTTTTTGAGGTTAAGGGTATATTCATCCCGCCCAGGTCCCCGGGTCAGGTGTATCGGAATGTCGCAAGAATCGCTATCCGTTCTGCTTGATGGTGAGTGCTCCGACCAAGAGCTCGATGCTCTGCTCGATGCACTCGAACGTTCGTCCGAACTGAAGGCGAGCTGGAGCCGCCTGCACGTTGCCCGCGAGGCACGGGGCGGCCTGCGGATCCGCCAGGTCGACATCACCGCCGCCGTCATGGCGCAGCTCGACCAGGCGCCCGACGCGTCGCGCGCGAAGGTTGTGGAATTGACGCGTCGCCGCAAGCCGCTGGCCTGGCGCCCGCTCGCCGGCTTGGCCGCCGCGGCCTCGGTCGCCGCCGTCGCGATCACGCTCGGCTCCAACTTCGGCGCGGTGCCGGCCGCGGGCGGCGGGGCTGCCGCGACGGCTGAGGCACCCGCTGCAAATTTGCGGACGGTCGCGCTGACATCGCCGGCCGGTAATGCCGAGACCGGCAACGCCGAGATTGATGACGATCTGCGCAATTACATGATCGAGCACAGCAACACGCTGGCCGATCGCGGCGTCGGCGGTGCCCTGTCGTATGCCGGTTTCGCGGCACGCACGGCCGACGACGCGTATGTGCAGCCGGTGTCGATGACGGCGAGCGGCGGGCCGCGCTGATGCGTTCATTCGCGGTCATCGGGCTCGCCGCCGGCTGGAGCCTTTCCGCCGCTGCGGCCGATCCGTCCGACTGGCTCGCCAGGATGAGCGAGGCCGCGCGGAAGGCCAACTACCAGGGCGTCATCGTCTACCAGACCCAGGACCGTCTCGAGACGATGCGCGTCGTGCACCGCTACCGGAACGGCGACGAGGTCGAGCGCGTGCAGACGCTGACCGGCGCGCCGCGCGAGATCCTCAAGCAGGGTAATCAGGTGATCTGCCTGCTGCCGAAGGACCGCAAGGTCACGCTCGAGCTGCCGACGCCCAAGGCGCTGTTTCCCGGCTTGACGCCCGAGCGCGTCGCGCAGATCGCGCGCTACTACGATTTCCAGGACGTCGGCACGGCGCGCATTGCCGGCCGCAACTGCCGCGGCATCACGATCGCGCCGCGCGACCAGTTCCGCTATGGCTACGAGATCTGGGCCGACGCGGCGACGGCCGTGCCGGTCAAGGTCAACCTCATCGGCCACGACAGCCGTGTGATGGAGCAGCTGATGTTTACTGAAATCGACTTCCCGAAGTCGATTCCGGACAGCGCGCTGCAGACCGAGCTCGATCCGAACCAGTTCCAGAAGGTCACGCGCGTCGTGCAGGATCCGCAGCCGTTCGACGACAAGGCGACGGAGGCCGACATGCAGTTCGCCAACCTGCCGCCCGGTTATCACGTGACGATGCGCGACGTGCGGCCGACCGCCGACGGCGAGGGCATCGTCGAGCACCTGCTGCTGTCGGACGGCCTGTCGGCGATCTCCGTGTTCAGTGCGCGGCGCAAGGTGCCGGTGCAGGCGTTCCAGGGCGCTTCGCAGATCGGCGCGATGCACGCCTACGGTCGCGTCGTCGGCCAGGTCCACATCACCGTCGTCGGCGAGGCGCCGTCGGAAACGGTGCGCCTGATCGGCGACAACGTGCAGCCGACGCCGTCGGCGCCGGTGCCGGCACTGGACAGCGGTGCCGGCACGTCGCCGCCGCACTGACTCGGCCGACGGACGCCCGCCGCGCGCGACGTTTGATCTTCCGCGGCGTATCCATTGAAATTCGGGGTATTCTGCGCCGATCCGCGCCGCCCCGCCCCGGAGTCTCTCAATGAAGCTTGCCGCCTTCCTGCGGCTGTCCCTCGTCTGTGCCGTGCTGGCGGTCGCCGCCTGCAAACGCGGTGACGGCGCCGCGGCGGCGGGCGCCTATCCGGATTTCGCCGATCTGGTCGAGAAAGTCTCGCCGTCGGTCGTCAACATCAGCACCGTGCCCGCCGACGTGCCGCAGCAGCAGGCGCGCGCCGACGCGCAGTCCGGCAGCGATTCGGACGCACTGAAGAACGCGCCCGAATGGTTCAAGCGTTTCCTCGAGGAACATCCGGACGATTCGCAGAACAACGACGACGGCAGCAGCGGCGATGGCGGCGAGGCTGGCGATGGCCTGCCGCCGGGACCGCAGTCGCTGGGCTCGGGCTTCATCCTCTGGGACGACGGCTACGTGCTGACTAACTTCCATGTCGTGCGCGACGCCAAGGAAGTGATCGTCCGTCTGCTCGACCGTCGCCAGTTCACGGCCCAGGTCGTCGGCAGCGACGAGGCGACCGACGTGGCGCTGCTGAAGATCGACGCGCACGACCTGCCGGTCGTCAAGGTCGGCGACGCCTCGAAGCTGCGGCCCGGCCAGTGGGCGCTGGCGATCGGCTCGCCGTTCGGCTTCGACTACTCGGTGACGGCCGGCATCATCTCGGCCAAGGGCCGCGCGCTGATCACCGAGCAGTACGTGCCGTTCATCCAGACCGACGTGGCGATCAATCCCGGTAATTCGGGCGGCCCGCTGTTCAACCTGGCGGGCGAGGTGATCGGCATGAACTCGCAGATCTATTCGCAGTCCGGCGGCTACCAGGGCCTGTCGTTCTCGATCCCGATCGACGTCGCCGCCAAGGTCGCGCGCCAGCTCAAGGAGCAGGGCAAGGTCACGCGCGGCTGGCTCGGCGTCGTCGTCCAGGAAGTTGACCGCGATCTCGCGCAGCGGGGGCGCATGGACAAGCCGGAAGGCGCGCTGGTGGCGCGCGTGCTCGCCGAGAGCCCGGCCGCCAAGTCCGGCATCCGCGAGGGCGACATCATTCTCAGCTACAACGGCCAGGAATTGCCGAGTTCGACGTCGCTGCCGCCGATGGTCGGCAGTACCGATCCGGGCCAGATCGCCACGCTCAAGCTGCTGCGCGACGGCAAGGCGCTGACCGTCAAGGTCGAGCTCGGCACCCTGGCGCCGGGCGGCGGCGATCAGCTCGTCGACCAGCCGGACGCGCCGAAGCCGCCGCCCGGTCCGCTGGGCCTGGTCGTGCGCGCCATGACGCCGGCCGAGCGCAGCAAGGCGCAGGTTGTCAGCGGCGGCGTTCTGGTGACGGCAGTCGGCGACGGTCCGGCGACGCGCGCCGGCGTGCGCGCCGGCGACGTGCTGCTGCAGATTTCCGGCCAGGAAATCGACACGCCGGACCGACTCGCCGTGGTCGTCGGCCGCCTGACGCCGGGCTCTAGCGTGCAGATGCTCGTGCAGCGTCGCGGTGCGCCGCTGTTCCTGACGCTCGACGTGCCGGGCACGGCGCCGAATCCGTGACGCGTCCGGCCGGCATGCCGGGCTGGCTGCTGCTCGGCCGGCCCGGCTGCCATCTCTGCGAGGACTTCGAGGCGGCCCTGCGCGAGCACCTCGGCCGGACGCCTTTCACGCTCGGCCATGCCGATGTCGACGACCGCGGCGAGTGGCGGATGCGCTACGGCCGGCGCATCCCGGTGCTGCTCGACGCGGACGGCCGGGTGCTGGCCGAAGGGATCTTCGATGCGGCGGCATTCGAGCGGGCTTTGGCGGCGAAAAGCCGTTAAACCGCTATACTCCCGGTTTATCCGCCGCTGACTCCCTTCCTGTAACCGCCGCCGCCGTTCCTGGCGGCGACTTTTCGATAAAGCTCCCGATTTCCGTGCGTCTCGATCACATCCGTAACTTCTGCATCATTGCGCACATCGACCACGGCAAGTCGACCCTCGCGGATCGCTTCATCCAGCTGACCGGCGGCCTCGAGCAGCGCGAGATGCAGGCGCAGGTGCTCGACAACAATCCGATCGAGCGCGAGCGTGGCATCACGATCAAGGCGCAGGCGGTGCAGCTGCACTACCGCGCATTGAGCGGCGAGCTGTACCAGTTCAACCTGATCGACACGCCGGGACACGTTGACTTCTCGTACGAGGTCAGCCGCTCGCTTGCCGCCTGCGAGGGCGCGCTGCTGGTGGTCGACGCCTCGCAGGGCGTCGAGGCGCAGTCGGTCGCCAACTGCTACACGGCGCTGGAGCAGAATCTCGAAGTGCTGCCGGTGCTCAACAAGATCGACCTGCAGAACGCCGAGCCGGAGCGCGTCTGCGACGAGATCGAGCAGGTCATCGGCATCCCGGCGACCGACGCGCTGCGCATCTCGGCGAAGACCGGCCTCGGCGTGCCGGACGTGCTCGAAGCCGTCGTCGAGAAGCTGCCGCCGCCGAAAGGCGACCCGAACGGCAGGCTGCAGGCCTCGATCGTCGATTCCTGGTTCGACAACTACCTTGGCGTCGTCTCGCTGGTGCGCATCGTCAACGGCTCGGTGAAGAAGGGCCAGAAGATCCGCGTGATGTCCACCGGCAAGGACTACGAGATCACGATGATCGGCGTCAACACGCCGAAGCGTGTGTTCAAGGACGCGCTCGAGTGCGGCGAGGTCGGCTTCATCGTCGCCGGCATCAAAGACATCTTCGGCGCGCCGGTCGGCGACACGCTGACGCTCGCCGGCACGACCGGCGTCGCGCCGCTGCCGGGCTTCCGCCAGGTGCAGCCGCGCGTGTTCGCCGGCATGTTCCCGGTGGACGCCGACGATTTCGAGGACTTCCGCGAATCGCTGCAGAAGCTGCGCCTCAATGACTCGGCCCTGCAGTTCGAGCCGGAGAATTCGACGGCGCTGGGCTTCGGCTTTCGCATCGGCTTCCTCGGCATGCTGCACATGGAGATCGTGCAGGAGCGCCTGGAGCGAGAGTACAACCTTAACCTGATCACGACGGCGCCGTCGGTGGTCTACGAGGTCAAGAAGAGCGACGGCGAGGTCATCAAGGTCGACAACCCGGCCGAACTGCCGGAGCCCGGCTTCATCGACGAGCTGCGCGAGCCCATCATCAACGCGCGCATCCTGATGCCGCCGGACTACGTCGGCAGCGTCATGCAGCTGTGCATGGAGAAGCGCGGCGTGCAGAAGAACCTGCGCTATCTCGGCTCGCAGGTGCAGATGGAGGTCGAGATGCCGATGGCCGAGGTTGTGCTCGATTTCTTCGACCGCCTGAAGAGCGTGTCGCGCGGCTACGCGTCGTTCGAGTACGAATTCGTGCGTTTCGAGCCGGCCGATCTCGTCAAGCTCGACGTGCTGGTCAACGGCGACAGGGTCGACGCGCTGTCCTCGATCGTGCATCGCGACAACGCCTATCCGCGCGGCCGCGATCTGTGCGAGCGCATGCAGGAAGTCATCCACCGGCAGATGTTCGACATCGCCATCCAGGCCGCGATCGGCGCCAAGATCATCGCGCGCAGCACGGTCAAGGCCTTGCGCAAGGACGTCACCGCCAAGTGCTACGGCGGCGACACCTCGCGCAAGAAGAAGCTCCTCGAGAAGCAGAAAGAGGGCAAGAAGCGCATGAAGCAGGTCGGCTCGGTCGAGATCCCGCAGGAAGCGTTCCTTGCGGTGCTCGGCGTCGAGAAGAAGAAGTAGGGCGTCACGCGCAAGTGGCTCAACAGACGATCAACATTCACGGATTTCGACAGTCATGCAGGGTATACATTGGGATTTCGCCGTCATCCTGACGGCATTGACGCTGATCACCGGCTTCGTCTGGCTGCTCGACAAGCTCTGGCTCGGACCGAAGCGCCGCGCCGGGCTGGCGATCGACGCGGTCGACAAGCCGAGCAGCTTCGTCGACTTCTGCCGTTCGTTCTTCCCGGTGATTTTCGTCGTGCTGATCCTGCGCTCGTTCGTCGCCGAGCCGTTCCGCATTCCGTCGGGCTCGATGATCCCGACGCTGTTCGTCGGCGACTTCATCCTCGTCAACAAGTTCACGTACGGCTTCCGCGACCCGGTGTTCCATCGCAAGTTGATCCAGATGAGCGAACCGCAGCGCGGCGACATCGTCGTGTTCCGCTGGCCGGTCGATCCGAGCAAGGACTTCATCAAGCGCATCATCGGCCTGCCGGGCGACCACATCGTCTATCGCAACAAGCAGCTGTTCGTGAACGGCGAAGCCGCGCCGGTCGACGCCGACGGCGTGTTTCCGGTGGCCGGCTTCTCGTCGGTGATGTACCGCATGGACGAGCACCTCGGCGACGTCGAGCACAAGATCCTCGTCAACCCGGACCGTCCGGCCGACGACTTCGAGTTCATCGTACCGCCGGGCGAGTACTTCGCGATGGGCGACAACCGCGACAACTCCGAGGACAGCCGCCGCTGGGGCACGCTGCCGGAGCGCAATCTGGTCGGCAAGGCATTCTTCATCTGGATGTCCTGGGATGCCGAGAACACGCGCGTCAACTTCTCGCGCATCGGCAAGGGCGTTCATTAAGCGGGTAAGCTAGGCCGGTTGACAGGGCATCGGGGGCTTCATGCGGTCATTACGGCGTCAACGCGGTCTGGGCTGGTTCGGTCTGCTGTTCGTGCTGGCGGTGGTCGCTTTCGTCGCGATCGTCGTGGTCAAGACGCTGCCGATGTATCTGAACCAGATGAAGGTCGAGTCGGCGCTGCACAAGATCGCCGCCGATCCCGAGAGCGGCAGCGCCGATCCGGTGACGATCCGCAAGGACCTGCAGAAGTTCTGGGACATCGACGACATCGAGTACCTGTCGGTCGGCGACGTCAAGGTCAAGCGCACCGAGCGCGGCCGCTTCCTGAGCTACGACTACGAGACCCGCGAGCGCCTGTTCTACAACATCTACATCGTCATCCATTTCGCTGACGACGTAGCGCTCGCTAACGTGCAGTCTTGACCGACGTTGTCCAGAATCTCGAGCGCCGGCTCGCTTACCGCTTCCGCGATCCGGCCCTGCTGCTGCAGGCGCTGACGCACCGCAGCGCCGGCCATGCCAACAACGAGCGCCTCGAGTTCCTGGGCGATGCTCTCGTCAACTTCGTCATTGCCGAAGCGCTGTTCCATGCGCGCCGCAACGACGAGGAAGGCGCGCTGTCGCGCCTGCGCGCCAGCCTCGTGCGCGAGGAAACGCTCGCCCGGCTGGCGCGCGGGCTCGATCTGTCGCAGGCGCTGACGCTCGGCGAAAGCGAACTGAAGTCGGGCGGCTACCGCCGCGCGTCGATCCTCGCCGATGCGTTCGAAGCGGTGCTCGGTGCGGTCTATCTCGACGGCGGCTTCGAGCCGGCCAAACAGGTCTGCGGGCACCTGTTCGCCGCGCTGCTCGGCGATCTGCCGGACGCCGATACCCTGAAGGACGCCAAGACGCGGCTGCAGGAATGGCTGCAGGCGCGGGCGCGGCCGCTGCCGCGCTACGATGTCATCGAGGAAAGCGGACCGCCGCACCGGCGCCGCTTCCACGTCCGGGCGAGCCTGAGCGACGCCGAACTGGCGGCCGATGCACATGGCGCCAGCCGCCGCGCCGCCGAGCAGGACGCCGCCCGCCAATTGCTGCAGACTCTACAATCAGCCCATGCATAGCGGCATCGTTTCCATCGTAGGCCGGCCCGCCCCGCAGGCGCATCGCGCCTGCGGCAGCAAACATTTCGGCGCTGTTGCCGACGTTGGGCCGCGGCGGCGCCCAGCGGAGCCTGATCGTGCATAGCGGCATCGTTTCCATCGTCGGCCGGCCCAACGTCGGCAAGTCATCGCTGCTGAACGCGCTCGTCGGGCGCAAGGTCAGCATCGTCTCGCACAAGCCGCAGACCACGCGCCATCGCATCCAGGGCGTCGTCAATCGCGACGACGGCCAGATCGTCTTCGTCGACACGCCGGGCCTGCACCGCCGCGAGACGCGCAAGCTCAATCGCGTGATGAACGAGCAGGCGCAGGCCAGCCTGCACGACGTCGACCTGGTGGTGTTCGTCGTCGAGGCCGGCCGCTGGACCGACGAGGATGCCGCCGTGCTGCAGCGCCTCGAGGGCCTGCCGGTCCCGGTCGGCCTCGTGGTCAACAAGATCGATCGCGTCGCCGACAAGGAGGCGCTGCTGCCCGAGCTGCAAAAGCTGACGGCGATGCTGCCGTACGCCTTCGTCGTGCCGCTGTCGGCGCTCAAGCGCAACAACGTCGATGCGCTGCTCGGCGAACTGCTGCGGCGCCTGCCGGAAGGTCCGCCGCTGTATCCGGAGGATCAGATCGTCGGCTACGACGATGCCTTCCTGGTCTCCGAGATCGTGCGCGAGAAGCTGACGCGCAACCTGCATCAGGAACTGCCGTATTCGCTGACGGTCGGCGTCGAGCATTACGAGCGCGAAGGCCGGCTCGACCGCGTCGAGGCGGTGATCTGGGTCGAGCGCGAAGGCCAGAAGAAGATCGTCATCGGCGAGGACGGCGAGACGCTGAAGCAGGTCGGCACCAGCGCGCGCCGCGAGCTCGAGCGGCTGCTCGGCCGCAAGGTTTTCCTCAAGCTCTGGTGCCGCGTCCGCGAGAACTGGAGCGACGACCTCAAGGCGCTCAAGCAGTTCGGGCTGACCGGCGAGTAGCGCCCACGTCGCCATGCGCGCGCGCGTCGCGCTCGAACCCGCCTATCTTCTCAATCGCCGCCCGTACAGCGACAGCAGCCTGTTGCTCGAGGCGATGACGCGCGAGCATGGCCGCGTCGGTCTCGTGGCGCGCGGTGCCCGCAGCACGAAATCGAAGCTGCGCGGCCTCCTGCAGCCCTTCCAGCCCTTGCTGCTGAGCTGGAGCGCGAGCGGCGAACTGGCGACGCTGAGCGGCGCCGAAAGCGCCGGACCGCCAGTGCTCCTCGCCGGCGAGCGCGTGTTCTACGGCTGGTATCTGAACGAGCTGCTGCTGCGTCTGCTACAGCGCCAGGACGCGCATCCGCGGCTGTTCGATGCCTACGCGCAGGCCATCCGGCAGCTGCCGGGCGATGCCGAACCGGCGCAGGACGCCTTGCGCTTGTTCGAGAAAACGCTGCTCGCCGAAATCGGCTACGGCCTGCTGTTGCCCGACGATCTCGACGCGACCCGGCGCTACCACTACGACGCGCACGGCGGGGTGTGTCCGGCGCCGGCAGGCGACCTCAGCGCATACAGCGGTGCCAGCCTGATCGCGCTGCGCGAGGAGCGGCTGGCGACGCCGGAGGCGCGCCGCGACGCGCTGCGCCTGCTGCGCGCGGCGCTGGCGGCGCAGCTCGGCAACAAGCCCCTGCAGACTCCGCAGCTGCTGCGCGAGATGCGTGGATAAGCTTTGTCCGCAGACGGCGCGGATTACGCAGAAGACTTTCTGTTTTTCAATCTGTGTAATCTGTGGAATCCGCGGTTCCTGCTTTTTACAGAATTCCAGTCATGCCCAAGTTTCCCATCCGCCTCGGCGTCAACGTCGACCACGTCGCGACGATCCGCCAGGCGCGCGGCACGCCGTATCCCGATCCGGTCGAGGCCGCGACGCTCGCGCTTGCCGCCGGCGCGGCGAGCGTCACCGTGCATCTGCGCGAGGATCGCCGCCATATCCAGGATCGCGACGTCGCCGCGTTGATCGCGTACGACCGCGGCATCGTCAATCTCGAAATGGCGGTCTCGGAGGAGATGCTGCGTCTCGCGACGGCGTGGAAGCCGGCCTGCGTCTGTCTCGTGCCGGAGAAGCGCGCCGAGCTGACGACCGAAGGCGGGCTGGACGTGGCCGGCCAGATCGACGCCGTGCGCGGCGCCTGCGCGCGTCTCGCCGGAACGGGCAGCGCGGCCGCGCTGTTCATCGATGCGGATCCGCGCCAGCTCGAGGCCGCGCGGCTCAGCGGCGCGCCGCATCTGGAGATTCACACCGGCCGCTACGCCGAGACCCGCGGCCGGGCGCAGGCGGCGGAGCTGAAGCGCATCGCCGGCTTCGCGTGCGCCGCGCACAAGGCCGGCTTCGAGGTGCATGCCGGACACGGGCTGACGGTCGACAACGTCGGCCCGATCGCGCGCATCGCGGAGATCGTCGAGCTGAACATCGGCCACGCGATCGTCGCGCGCGCGCTGACGATCGGCCTGCCGGCCGCGGTCGCCGAGATGCGGCAGGCGATGCACGAGGCGCGACGATGAGTCGCAAGGCCGCGACGACGGTGACGGTGGCGGGCGGCGGGGCGCTCTACGGCATCGGCGTCGACGTGCTGCGCGTCGAGCGCATGCAGAAGCTGCTCGACAAGCACGGTGACAAGCTGCTGCGGCGCCTGCTGGCGCCGAGGGAACTGCGCGAGGTCAAGGCACGAGCCAATCGCGCCCGTGCGCTGGCGATGTGCTGGGCGGCGAGGGAAGCGTTCCTGAAAGCGATGGGCACCGGCTTCGACGGCATCGGCTGGAAGGAGATCGGCGTGATCCGCGAGGCCAATGGCCGGCCGGTGCTGATCTTCGACCGCGTGATGAAGAAGCGCATCCGCGAGGCCGGCATCGGCGCCGCGCACGTTTCGCTGAGCGACGACGGCGGTTTCGTCTGCGCCTACGTGGTGCTCGAACGCGCCGCGCGGTGACTCAGCCGCGCGGCATCGCCGCCAGCGTTTCGTCGACGGCTCGGCGCACGCGATCGAGTTCGCGGCGCGCCGCCGGCCCCTTCTTCAGCGACTCGGCGCTGCGCAGCCAGTCCTTGATGGCGGCCGTCGTCTGGCGCAGCTGGGCGAGATGGTAGAACGCCGCCGTGCCGCGCAGCGTATGCGCGGCATCGCGCGCCTGGTCGAGTCGGCCGGCGGTGAACGCGCGTTGCAGTTCGGTGAACTGCAGCGGCAGCTCCTCGCGCAGCAGCGCCAGTAGTTCCGGATCCTGCGTGAGCCGGGCGGCCGGATAGCTCGGCCTCTCCAGCATTGGCGCCAGCGCCGCGAGCAGTTGCGCTTCGTCGAACGGCTTGATCAGCACGACGTCGGCTCCGGCTTCGTGGGATGATGCGCACCAGCTCCAGCTCCTTCTCGTAGGCCAGCGGCGCGAGCAGGGCGATGGTGCTCTCGACGATGTCGTAGAGGTCGAAGCGCACTTCGTCGAGCTTGAGGCGGCCGGCCTCGATGCGGCTCCAGTCGAGCGGGTCGTTGATCATCGTCAGCAGCGCGCGCGCCGACTTATCGAGCGTGTCGAGGCGCTGGCGCTGTTCGTGGTCGAGGTGCGTGCGGCGCAGCAGGTCGGCGTAGCCGAGGATGCCGGCCAGCGGCGTGCGCAGCTCGTGCGACATGCTCGCCAAGCGCTCGCTCTGCGCGCGCAGCTCGTCCTGCTCGCGCGCGGCGGCGGTGCGCAGCATCTGGTTCTGCGCGGCGAACCGGTCGGGCTCCTGCTTGAGGCGCCGGGTCTGCTCGGCGACGCGTGCGTCGAAGCTCGCATGCAGTTCCGCGTATGCTGGGCGACCCGAGTGACGTCGCGCGCCAGATCGTCGGCCAGGCCGCCGAGCGTTTCCGGCGCGCGCACTTCCAGGCGGCCGCGGCCGAGATCCTGCAAGGCGAAGCCGATCGTGCCGAGCGCGCGGCGCACCGTGCGCACACAGAGCAGGGCGAGCCCGATGCCGGCGGAGGCGATGCTCAGGCCGAGCATGCCGCGCAGAGACCCCGGATCCGCATCGGGCCGATCCAGGTCGTCAGCGCCACGGCCAGGACGATGCCGGTCAATCCGGCAAAGGCCCAGCTGCCCGGCAGCAGGAGGCGGCGGCTGTAGTGACGTCCGGACAGCGGCAAAAAGCGGCCCCCCTCGCGTAAAATTCGACAATGACCTATCCAACGATCGCCGATTTTATCGGCAATACGCCGCTGGCTCAGCTCAAGCGCCTGCCTGGCGTCGGCAACAACACCCTGCTCGTCAAGCTCGAAGGCAATAATCCTGCCGGCTCGGTCAAGGATCGCCCCGCCTATTCGATGATCCGTCGCGCCGAGGAGCGCGGCGAGATCAAGCCCGGCGATGTGCTGATCGAGGCGACGTCCGGCAACACCGGCATCGCGCTGGCCATGGCGGCGACCGTCAAGGGCTACCGCATGGTGCTCATCATGCCCGAGCATCTGTCGGTCGAGCGCCGCGCGGTGATGAAGGCTTTCGGCGCCGAGGTGATCCTCGTGACGAAGGAAGAGGGCATGGAGGGCGCGCGCGATCTCGCACTGAAGCTGCAGGCCGAAGGCCGCGGCAAGGTGCTCGACCAGTTCGGCAACCCGGACAATCCGCGCGCGCACTACGAAGGCACGGCGCCGGAGATCTGGAAGGCGACGCAGGGGCGCATCACGCATTTCGTGTCGAGCATGGGCACCACCGGCACCATCATGGGGTGCTCGCGTTTCCTCAAGGAGCAGAATCCGGCGCTGCAGGTGATCGGCGTGCAGCCGGACGGCGATTCGTCGATTCCCGGCATCCGCAAATGGCCGGAAGCCTATCTGCCGACCATCTTCGACCGCACGCGCGTCGATCGCGTCATCGAGGTCTCGGCGCAGAACGCCGAGGACACCATGCGCCTCGCCGGCACTGTCGAAGGCCTGTTCTGCGGCCCGTCGTCCGGCGGCGCGCTGTGGGCGGCGCTGCAACTGTGCCGCGAGGTCGAGAACGCCACGATCGTCAGCATCGTCTGCGACCGCGGCGACCGCTACATCTCGACCGGCGTGTTCCCGTCGTGAGCGTCCGCGACCCGGTGCTGGTGTTCGACATCGAGACGATCCCCGATCTCGATGGCGGCCGGCGCCTGATGGGTCTGGAAGGGCTCGGCGACGATGAGGCCTGGTCGCTCATGCGCGGCCGGCGTCTCGCCGAGCGCGGCACGGATTTCATGCCGGCGCATCTGCAGCGCGTCGTCGCGGTCTCGGTCGTGCTGCGGCAGGGCGAGAACTTCAAGTGCTGGTCGATCGGCGACGAGTCGGCCGAGGAAGGTGAGATCATCCAGCGCTTCTTCGACGGTGTCGAGAAGTACCGCCCGGTGCTGGTGTCGTGGAACGGCGGCGGCTTCGACCTGCCGGTGCTGCACTACCGCGCGCTGATCAACAGTTGCACGGCGCCGCGCTACTGGGACACCGGCCATCTCGATCGCGAAGCCAAGTGGGACAACTATCTCGCGCGCTACCAGTTCCGCCACACCGATCTGATGGACGTGCTGGCGCTGTACACCGGCCGGCAGAACGCGCCGCTGACCGAGATCGCCGTGCTGCTCGGCTTCCCCGGCAAGCTCGGCATGGACGGCTCCAAGGTTTTCGACGCGTATCGCGCTGGCGACCTGCCGGGCATCCGCGCGTACTGCGAGACCGATGTGCTCAACACCTGGCTCGTCTACCTGCGCTTCGAGCTGATGCGCGGCCGCCTGACGCACGAGGAACATCGGCAGGAAGAAGCGCGCGTGCGCGCCTTCCTCGACGCGAATCCGGCGCCGCACTGGGCCGAATTCGCCGAGGCCTGGATCGGCTGAGCGGCCTGCGGCCATCGTTCCTTCCATGCGCAAGAAAAAGCTACCGCCCGCCGGCGAGTTCACCGCGGACATCATCGATCTCGACCACGAAGGCCGTGGCTTCGCGCGCGTCGACGGCAAGGCCACGTTCATCGCCGACGCGCTGCCGGGCGAGCGCGTGCGCTTCCAGTACCTGCGCACCTCGCGCGACGTCGACGAAGGGCGGTGCGTTGCCGTCGAAACGCCGTCACCCTACCGCGTCGATCCCGCCTGCGCCCACTTCGGCCTGTGCGGCGGCTGCTCGATGCAGCATCTCGCACCGGACCAGCAGATCGCCTTCAAGCAGAAACAGCTGCTCGATCAGCTCGAGCGCAGCGGAAAAGTGACGCCGGCCGAAGTCGCCGCGCCGATCACCGGGCCGGTCTGGGGCTATCGCCGTCGCGCGCGGCTCGGCGTCAAGGACGTACCGAAGAAGGGTGGCCCCGACACGGCGCCCGAGCGTAGCGAGGCGGGTCCGGGAGGGGCCGCCGAGGCCCGCGCCGACAATGGCGAGATCGGGGCCGCCGAGGCTCGCTCCCGCACCCACCCTGCGGGGCCCCGTGTCGCGGGCCGCGTGCTGGTAGGCTTTCGCGAACGCGAATCGAGCTTTCTCGCCGCGCTCGAGCGCTGTCGCGTGGTCGATCCGCGCGTCGGCGAGAAGCTGCGCGAGCTGGGCGCGTTGATCGGCGCGCTGTCGATTCGCCGGGCAGTGCCGCAGATCGAGGTCGCCTGCGCGGCCGATCGCGTCGCGCTGGTGTTCCGCGTGCTGCAGGCGCCGAGCGAGGCCGATCGCGAACAGCTGCGCGCTTTCGGCGGACGCGAAGGCTTCGACATCTATCTGCAGACCGGCGGCCCGGACAGCATCCGTCCCTTGAACGAGGATGTCGCGCAGCGACGCCACAGCCCCTCGCCCGCGACGCGGGAGAGGGGGCAACCGTCCGCGGAAGCGGACGGCGGGTTGAGGGCGGCCGCGCCGCTCGAATACTCGCCGGACGGCTCGCCGCTGTCGCTGCGCTTCGAGCCGACCGATTTCATCCAGGTCAACGGCTTCATCAGCCAGCAGACGGTGAACCGGGCACTCGACTGGCTGGACCTTGCGCCCGGTGAGCGCGTGCTCGAACTGTTCTGCGGCCTCGGCAACTTCTCGCTGCCGCTCGCGCGGCGCGGCGCGCAGGTACTCGCCGTCGAAGGCGAGAGCGGCCTCGTGCGGCGCGCCCGCGAGAACGCGCAGCGCAACGGGCTCGACGTCCGTTTCGAGAAGGCGGACCTGTTCATGGCCGACGGCACGGAGTCCTGGCTGCAGCCGGCCTTCGACAAGGTGCTGCTCGATCCGCCGCGCGCGGGTGCCAAGGAGATCCTGCCTATCGTGGCCAAGCGCAAGCCGAAGCGCATCGTCTACGTGTCTTGCCATCCTGGCACGCTGGCGCGCGATGCGGGCATGCTGGTGCATGAGTTCGGATACCAGCTCGCGCGGGCGGGCGTGATGGACATGTTTCCGCATACGAGCCATGTCGAGAGCATGGCGCTGTTCGAGCTGGCTTCGTGGCGGGATGGCTCGTGATGCAGCCTGGTCCACTGCCTGACCCGAGCTTTCCGATAAAGCCACGGCGCGGCACTGCGCGTCGCAACCCATCACCCCAACCCTCTCCCAGCAAGCGGGGAGAGGGATCGATGCTTTTGCCGTCATTCCCGCGAAAGCGGGAAGCCGGACGGCGCGACAGCGCCGTGCGGTGGCTTTTGCCTTATGCCTCGGCAAGTCAACGGAGTCTTTCGCCCATGCCCCTCGAAATCGAACGAAAATTCCTCGTCACCGGCGACAGCTGGCGCAGTGACGTGACCCGCTCGCTCGACATGCGTCAGGGCTACCTGACCCGCGAAGGCCAGACGTCCGTGCGCGTGCGCCTCGAAGGCGGCGAGGCGAAGCTCAACATCAAGGCGGCCATCGTCGGCAGCGCGCGCGCCGAGTACGAGTACGACATTCCGGTCGCCGACTGTCGCGAGATGCTGGCGACGCTGTGCGTCGGCCGCGTCGAGAAGACGCGGCACTACGTGCCGGCGCATGGCGCGCACGAGGGCGCGGCCTGGGAGATCGACGAATTCATCGGAGGCAACGCCGGACTCGTCGTCGCCGAGATCGAGCTGCGATCGCCCGACGCTGCGTTCGAGCGCCCGGCCTGGCTCGGCCGCGAGCTGACGGACGATCGTCGCTACTACAACCACTATCTCGCGCTGCATCCGTATGCGCGCTGGCCGGCGGACGAGCGCGGCTGAGGATGGCGCTGACGCTCGATATCGACCTGACGGCGCAGCGCCTGCGCGTGTGCGAGGGCGGGCGCACGCTGCGCGAATACGCCGTATCGACCGGCGCCAACGGCAACGGCGAAATCCAGGGCTCCGGCTGCACGCCGCGCGGGCGGCACATCGTGCGGGCGAAGATCGGCGGTGGGCTGCCGGCCGGCGCGGTGCTGCGCGCGCGGCGCTGGACGCGCGAAGTGTGGTCACCCGAACTGGGGGGGCGCTACTCGGGACGCGACTGGATTCTTTCGCGCATCCTCTGGCTCAGCGGGCTGGAGCCCGGCCGCAACCGGCTCGGCTGCGTCGACACTTTCCGCCGCTACATATACCTTCACGGTACACCGGACACGGATCGTCTGGGCACGCCGGCTTCGCATGGCTGCGTGCGCATGCGCAATGAAGATGTCATCGAACTTTTCGACCTTGTTCCGGCGGGTACTGAAGTTGATCTCCACGAATAATCCGAAGAATCCGGCGGCGAACACGGTGCCGATCCGCACGCGCAGCAAACTGCTAGGTCCCCTGATGATCGACGTCGGCGGCCTCGAACTGACGGCCGAGGACCGCGACGTGCTCCGCCATCCGCTGGTCGGCGGCGTCATCCTGTTCACGCGCAATTATCGCGATTCGGAACAGCTGAAGAAGCTTTGCGACGATCTGCTCTCGCTGCCGCGCCAGCGCCTGCTGCTCGCCGTCGATCACGAAGGCGGCCGCGTGCAGCGCTTCCGCGTCGGCTTCACGCGCGTTCCAGCGATGCGCATGCTCGGTCAGCTCTATGTCGAGGACGCCGGCCGTGCGCTCGCCGAAGCGCGCCAGCAAGGCGCGACGATCGCCGCCGAGCTGTCGGCGTACGGCATCGACCTGTGCTTCGCGCCGGTGCTCGACATCGACAACGGCGTCAGCCAGATCATCGGCGACCGCGCGTTGTCGGACCGCGGCGACGTCATCGTCGAACTGGCGCGCGCATTCCGTGCCGGCCTCAACGCCGGCGGCCTCGCGGCGACCGGCAAGCATTTCCCCGGTCATGGCGCGGTGACGGCGGACTCGCATCTCGAGCTGCCGGTCGATCGCCGCCGGGAAGACGAGATTCGCGCGACCGAACTGGCGCCGTTCAGGGCGCTGATCGCCGACGGCATCGAATCGCTGATGATGGCGCACGTGCGCTACACCACGATCGATGCGCTGCCGGCGTCGCTGTCGAAGCGCTGGGTGCGGGAAATCCTGCGCGGGGAACTGGACTACAAGGGCGCGATTTTCTGTGACGATCTGTCGATGGGCGGTGCCGCCGTGGTCGGCGACATGGAAGCGCGCGCGCGGCTCGCGCTCGAGGTCGGCAACGACATGCTGCCGGTCTGCAACGACCGCGCGGCGGCGGTGCAGCTGATCGATGCGCTCGCCCGTGACGTGACGCCGGACCGCGCCGCCTCGGCGCGCCTCAAGAAACTGTATGGCCGCCACGGCCAGGGATGACGATGAGCGATCTTTATCAGGAAGCGTCGCGCGTGCTCGAGGAGGCCGACGTGCTGCACGACGCAGCCGCCGTCGAAAAAGCCTATGACGAACTCGCGGCGCAGATCAGCGCGCGCTACGAAAAGCTGAATCCCATCCTGCACTGCGTGATGAACGGCGGCCTCTACGCGACCGCCGAGATCACGCGACGCCTGAAGTTCCCGTTCGAGCTCGACTACTTCCACGCCAGCCGCTATCGCGGCGCGACCACCGGCGGCGGCCTGGTGTGGAAGGTGCAGCCGAAGCCCGAGCGCATCGCCGGCCGCCATGTGCTGGTGATCGACGACATCCTCGACGAGGGCCATACGCTCGCCGCGATCCGCGCCAGCCTCGCGCAGTTCGAGCCGGCGTCACTGGCCATCGCCGTGCTGCTGCGCAAGCGCCACGACCGCTGCGCGCCGGACGCGCAGGCCGAGTACATCGGCCTCGAAGTCGGCGACCGCTACGTGTTCGGCTGCGGCATGGACTACAAGGAATACTGGCGCCAGCTGCCGGCGATTTATGCGGTGAAGGGCTTGTGATCGCTGATCAGTGAGGGGTGATTGAATGCAGAGCAGGGCGGAAACATGAACGGCGACACGACGAATCACCCATCACCCATCACCCATCACGCCGTCGTCGCCGTCATCGGCGGCACCGGCATGAACCAGTGGCCCGGTCTGCAGATCGAGCGGCGCATCGCCGTCGATACGCCATACGGCGCGCCGAGCGCGCCGCTGCTCGAAGGCACGGTCTACGGCACGCGCGCGATCTTTCTCGCGCGGCACGGCGAGGGCCACAAGATTCCGCCGCACGCGATCAACTACCGCGCAAACCTGTGGGCGCTGCGCGAAGCCGGCGTGCGGTCGGTGATCGCGATCGCCGCGGTCGGCGGCATCGCGCCCTGGTTCCTGCCGGGTGAGATCGCGGTGCCGACGGATCTCATCGACTATACGTACGGCCGCGAATTCACGTACTCGGACGGCCGTCCGGGCTCGGCGCTGCATCACGTCGAGTTCAGCGAGCCGTACGCGCCGTCGCTGCGCCGGCGTCTGCTAGACGCCGCGAAGGCCGCGGCCGCGCCGCTGGCCGGCGAGGGCGTGCTGGCGGTGACCCAGGGGCCGCGCCTCGAAACGGTCGCCGAGATCTGCCGTCTCGCCAAGGACGGCTGCGACATGGTCGGCATGACCGGCATGCCGGAGGCGGCGCTCGCGCGCGAGCTGGACATCGATTACGCCTGCCTCGCGGTCTCGGTGAACTGGGCGGCCGGTGTACAGGGCATCGGCGACATCCACGCCGAGATCGCGCAGTCGATCGAGAGCGGCATGGCCAAGGTGCGCGCGGTGCTGGCGCAGGCACTGCCCGCCCTGAGCGGCGAGCGGGTGTTGTAGGCGGACGCTTTTTTTCAGCGATACCCGCTATAGACGTCGGCCAGCAGCGCGCTGACCTTCTCGCGCTGCGCGCTCGGCGACCAGAGCTCGACGCGCCCCTGCGAGGCGGTGATCGGATCCGACCACAGCTCGCCGTTTTCCTTCGGCGTGAACGGGCCGGCGCGCCGCTTGCCGTCGACGGAACAGAGCCATAGCGCGGCGCCTTTCGGCAGCTTGACGTCGTGCAGGCGCACGGCGAGCGAATGCGCGCGCTCGGAGCCGAACTGCAGCGTCAGCACCGACCAGCCGCTGCCCGCCTCTCTCCACACGCCGACGTCCTGCAGGGGCCGGTTGACGGTATGGATCTGGGCGATGTCGACCTTGTCGCCCTTCGACGCGAGCTTGGGTCCGTCGGTGCGCGGTAGCTTGAGCATCGGCGCCGGGACCGCCAGCGTGGCAGCACAGGGGGTGGGCGCCGGCGCGGCTTCGGCGCCGGACACGCTGCCCGGCGGTGCCGCGTTGCCGCGCGCATCCGGGACATGACGGCAGCCGGCGGCCGCGGCGGCGAGCGTCAGCGCGGCGGCAAGGCACGGCAGCTCACACAGGCGGAACCCGTTCATGGCGAGCCGCCCGCCTTGGTGACGCGCGCGACGATGCCGAGCTTCGCGCTGTCGAGATGGTGCAGCTCGTCGCGGCGCATGCGGCGGCGCGTGTCGAGCGCCCAGCTGCTGCCGCCGGCGGTGTAGTTCAGCTCGGCGTCGAGCGTCAGGAAACGGTTGACGATCAGCAGCATCACCCGGCCGTCGACCGTCGCCGGGTCGCCGTCGCCCCAGCGCACGCGGATCGCCGGCCCGTGGGCTTCCGGCGGATCCTTCTGCGTCCAGGCGAGGCGGGCGAGCGGCTGGAAACGCTTCGAGTTGCGCAGCTTCTGCCATTCGTCCTGCAGCGCGAACGCGCTGTCCGGCAATACCGTCACGCCGGAGGCCTGCAGCGCCGCCGCGTTCTCCGGCAGCACCGCTCCGGACAGGCTCGGCAGCTGCGCCGGTCGGCCGGCCTCGCCCGAGGCGTAGCGGTCGAGGAAGACGATGAGGTCCGTGCGGTAGGTTTCAGCGTGTGCCGGCACGCTCAGCGCGAGCGACAGCAAGGCGCCGAGCCAAGGCCGGCGCAGGCGGCGTGGGTACGAAGAGTCGTTCATCTGCATCGGTCTGGCGGCCCGTCGCCGCGGCGGCGCCCAGGCGCCTCGATCGACCAAGTGTAGCAAGGCGGGCGTTTCCGGAACCGCCGTCGCGACTCAGCCGGCCAGCGACGCCAGCAGCAGCGTGGCCGCCGGCACGCGGGCCTCGGCGCTCTCGAAGTTTCCGTGGCAGTGCAGGCGCTTCTGGCCTTCGAGCTTGTAGACCCTGGGCTGCGTCTGCACGAGCTTGATGACGCGGATCGGCTCGATGTTCGGCCGCTCGCCGAAGTCGACGGTGATCGAACGCGCACCGGCGCGCAGGCGCTGGATGCCCAGTGCCTGCGCGGCAACGCGCAGGGCCGCGGCGTCGAACAGACGCTCGGCCGGCGGCGGCAGCAGGCCGAAGCGGTCGATCATCTCGACCTTCAGTTCGTGCAGCGTCGCTTCGTCCGCGGCTTCGGCGATGCGCTTGTACAGCGTCAGGCGCGCGTGCACGTCGGGGATGTAAGTGTCCGGGATCAGGCTGGCGACGCCGAGGTCGATCTCGCACTCGACCTGGCCGAACGGCGCGCCGTCGAGCTTGCCGTGCTGGATGGCCTTGACGGCGCGCGCCAGCAGCTCGGCGTACATCGTGAAGCCAACTTCCTCGATCTGGCCCGACTGATCGTCGCCGAGCAGTTCGCCGGCGCCGCGGATTTCCAGATCGTGCGTGGCGAGCGCGAAGCCCGAGCCGAGATCGCCGAGCGTTTCGATCGCTTCGAGGCGCTTTTCGGCGTCCGGATTCAGCGCGCGCTTCGACGGCACCAGGAAGTAGGCGTAGCCGCGGTGGTGCGAGCGGCCGACGCGGCCGCGCAGCTGGTGCAGCTGCGCGAGGCCGAGCGCGTCGGCGCGGTCGATGAGAATCGTGTTGGCGCTCGGCACGTCGATGCCGGACTCGATGATCGTCGTGCAGACCAGGATGTTGAAGCGCTGGTGGTAGAAATCGAGCATCACTTGTTCCAGCTCGCGCTCGCGCATCTGGCCGTGCGCGAAACGCACGCGGCCTTCCGGCACCAGCTCCTGGATCTTGCGCGCGAAGTTCTCGATGTCCTTGACTTCGTTGTGCAGGAAATAGATCTGGCCGCCGCGCTTCAGCTCGCGCAGGCAGGCTTCGTAGACCAGCGCGTTGCTCCACTCGGAGACGAAGGTCTTGATCGCGACGCGCGACGGCGGCGGCGTGGCGATGATCGACAGGTCGCGCAGGCCGGCGAGGCTCATGTTGAGCGTGCGCGGGATCGGCGTGGCGGTGAGCGTCAGCAGATCGACTTCGGCGCGCAGGTTCTTCAGGCGCTCCTTGTGGCGCACGCCGAAGCGATGCTCCTCGTCGACGATGACGAGGCCCAGCTCCTTGAAGCGGATGTCGTCCTGCAGCAGGCGGTGCGTGCCGATGACGACGTCGACCTTGCCTTCGCTCAGCTCCTTCAGCGTCTGGTTCTGTTCCTTCGTCGAACGCAGGCGTGACAGCGAGGCGACGCGGATCGGAAAGTCGGCGAATCGGTCGGAAAAATTCTTCGCATGCTGTTCGACCAGCAGGGTCGTCGGCGCCAGCATGCAGACCTGGCGTCCGCCGCGCGCGGCGATGAAGGCGGCGCGCAGCGCGACCTCGGTCTTGCCGAAGCCGACGTCGCCGCAGACCACGCGGTCCATGGTCTTGGCGGAGCGCATGTCGTCGAGTACGGCGTCGATCGCCTTCTGCTGGTCCGGCGTCGGCGCGAAAGGAAAACCCTCGACGAAGCGCGCGTAGTCGGCCGCGTCGAATTCGAGCGCAAGGCCCGGCTTGCTCGCGCGGCGCGCCTGGATCTGCAGCAGTTCGGCGGCGACGTCGTGCGCCTTCTCGCGCGCCTTGGCCTGCGCCTTGGCCCAGCGCTCGGAGCCGAGGCTGTGCAGCGGCGCGTGCTCGGGCTCGGTGCCGCTGTAGCGGTGGATGAGATTCAGCGACGTGACCGGCACGTAAAGCTTGTCGCCGGTGCCCGGCGACACGGTGTCCGCGAAGCGGCGGGTGTGGGAGCCGGGCACACGAGTCGCGTCCGCACCCACCTCGCTGCGCTCGGGCACCGTGCCGCGACTCGCGTATTCGAGCACCAGGTATTCGGTTTCGATGCCGCCGGCATCGAGCTTCTGCAGACCGACGTAGCGGCCGACGCCGTGCTGCACGTGCACGACCGGCGAGCCCAGCGACAGCTCGGACAGGTCGCGCAGCACCGTTTCCGGATCGCGCACGCGGTTGCGGGCGCGGCGCCGCGTTTCGCCGGCCGGCGCGTGCAGGCCGAAGACCTGCGTCTCGGCGATGACGGTGATGTGGTCGGCGTCGAGGCGGAAGCCTTCCTGCAGCGGGCCGAGCACGATGCCGTAGCGCTTGCCACTCTCGATGAAATCGCCCCAGCTCCGGTGTTCGCGCGGCTGGATGCCGAGCGGCTTGAGAAAGCCGAGCAGCGCCTCGCGGCGGCCGGCCGATTCGGCGACGAACAGCACCTGTTCGTCGGCGTCGAGCGCGGACAGCTGCGCGCGGATTGCCTCGCCGCCGCGGCGCGGCTCGCCGATCGCGTAGCCCACGAACGGCTCCAGCGCGCCGCCGACGGTCGCGCGCGCAAAGCGGCGCAGTTCGCCGGCGACGGCGTCCGGCGGCGCGAACAGATCGGCGGGCTTCATCAGCGGCCGTTCGAGATCGCCGCTGTAGCGCTCGAAGCGTTCGCCGATCTGCTGCCAGTCCTCGGCGAGCGCGGCGTCGAGTTCGCCCTCGGCGATCAGCACGGCGTCGTCGGGCAGGTAGTCGGTCAAGAGGGAAGTGCCGTCGGCGAAGAACAGCGGCAGCCACGATTCGATGCCGCCCGGCATCAGACCCTTGCTGACCTCGCTGTAGATGCGCGAGCGCGACGGGTCGCCCGGAAAAGTTTCGCGGTAGCGGCGGCGGAAGGTCTCGAGGCCGTCGCGATCGGTCGGGAACTCGCGCGCCGGCAGCAGGCGGATCGCCGGTACCTGGTCCTCGCTGCGCTGCGTCTCCGGATCGAAGGTGCGGATCGTTTCGATCTCGTCGTCGAACAGATCGATGCGATAAGCCTCGGCGGCGCCCATCGGAAACAGATCGAGCAGCGCGCCGCGCACCGCGAACTCGCCCTGCGCCTGCACTTCGGACACGGACTGGTAGCCGGCGGCGATGAGCTGCGCGCGGAACGCCTGCGGATCGAGCCGGTCGCCGACCTTGATGTCGAAGGCGCGGCCGGCCAGCCAGCCGCGCGGCGGCAGGCGGCGCATCAGCTGGTCGGCCGTCGTCAGCAGCACGCCGCGCTGCATCTGCGGCAGGCGGTGCAGCGCCTCGATCCGCTGCGAGAGGACTTCCTGGTGCGGCGAGAACTGGTCGTACGGCAGCACCTCGCTGTCCGGCAGATGGACCAGCGGCAGATCGCCGAGGAAGAAGCGCAGCTCGTCTTCGAGCCGGTACGCGTGCTGCTCGTTGGCGGCGAGGGCGACGACGAGGCGCGCGTGCCGCTGCGCGAGCCGCGCCACGGCCAATGCCGCCGTCGGTCCCTGCAGGCCGCGCCACGATACCGCGCCGCTTTCGGGCAGCGGCGGCTGCAGCGCCGAGTGGGCCATGGGCGGGAGCGGAGAGGCGGAAGTCATCGGCGTTCAATGGCAAAAGCACCCGCGACGCCTGTGCGGCGCAGGGCTATAGTGAAGGGCGCTGCACGTTGATCGCGCGGCCTCGCCATTATCTCATGCGCCGGCCATGACGCCGCCGCACACGCCAATGGCGATCCTGGCCGGCTTCTTGCCGGCGCTTCCGATGTGCTACCGCAGTGGAGTTCTTCAATGAAGCTCATGTGCACGGCGCTGTTCGCCGCGATGCTCGGCGCGTCGCTGCCGGCCGCCGCCGCCGATGCCGTGGTCGACCGGCTGCAGCAGAAGATCGCCGGCGATCCGTATCCGGAATACCTCGCGACCACGCTGGTCAACGAGGTCGGCCCGCGCTTCGCCGGTTCCGACGGCTACGAGCACGCCGTCATCTGGGCGCTGCAGAAACTGACGGCGGCGGGGCTCAAGAACGTGCACGCCGAGCCGGTGATCCTGCCGCGCTGGGTGCGCGGCGAAACCAGTGTCGAACTCGTCACGTCGAGCGTCGACAGCGCGCCGCTGGCGGCGGTCGCGCTCGGCGGCAGCGTCGGCACCGACGAGTACGGCGTCGAGGCGCCGGTCGTGCGCGTCGAATCGTTGGAACAGCTCAAGGCGTTGACGACGGCGCAGGTGCGCGGACGCGTCGTCTTCATCGACTGGCGCATGCCGCGCACGCGCGACGGCAGCGGTTACGGGCAGGGCTATCCGGTGCGCGTGTTCGGTCCGGCCGAGGCGGGCCGGCGCGGCGCGGCGGCGATCGTGATCCGCACGCTGAGCACCGCCAGCGACGACGCGCCGCACACCGGCGCGACGAACTACGGCGACGCGCCGAAGATTCCGGCGCTGGCCCTGTCCAACCTCGCCGCCGACCGGCTCGCGGACATCGTGCGCGCCGGCGGCGCGACGGTGCGCATCAAGCTGCATACGCACGAGCTCGGTGCCGTCTACAGCTCGCAGGTGGTCGCCGAAGTGCCGGGCGAGACGAGCGAAATCGTCCTGCTCGGCGCGCACCTCGATTCCTGGGACATCACGCCGGGCGCCGAAGACGATGCCGCCGGCGTGGCCATCGTTACCGGCGCCGCGCGCGCGATCCTGAAATACGGCAAAAAGCCGAAGCGCACGATCCGCGTCGTGCTGTACGCCAACGAGGAGTTCGGCGGCTCCGGCGCGAAGGCTTATGCCGAAGCGCACACCGGCGAATTCGACCGGCACGCGCTGGCGATGGAAGCCGACGTCGGCTCGGCGCCGGTCTGGCGCCTCGGCTCGCACATCCCGCTGCAGGCCGAACCGTTCCGCCGCGCGCTGCTCGCGGCGCTGGCGCCATACGACATCGAGGACGGCCCGCGCGACGACGGCGGCGGCGCGGACATCGGCGTGTTGCGCAAGGCCGGTGTGCCGGTGCTCGCGCTGCTGCAGGACACGACGCGTTATTTCGACGTCCATCACGCGAAGACCGATACTGTCGACCACCTCGACCGCGCCGGCCTGCGCCAGAACGTCGCCGTCTACGCGACGGCGGCGTGGCTCGCGGCGAACTGGCCGGAGCCGGTCGGTCGGTTGCCGGTGGAAGCGGAGGGGCGGTGAAGGCGTTACAAAGCGTTAACCGTAGATTACGCAGAAAGAAACACTCACTCATTCATTCGTCATTCCCGCGAAAGCGATGAATCCCGTGCGGAGACGGCTTCGGAGAAACGCTGACGTTTGCATACAAATGCAAATGGCATCGGCCTGCGTCATTCATCCTCCAGTCATCAAGACGCTGTCAATTATGCAGACGTCCACGGAGCAGGTAAGGAATCGGTGCCGGCACAGCACGGGTACCGCACGAGGCCCGCGTTTTCTGCAGACGTAAATCGCCCGGACCGCGGCAGCTGTTTCGCCGACGAAACGGAAATGCGCACAGTAAGGCGACGAAAGACCCAAGGTGAACGAGTCGATGATCGGGGCAAGGGCAAGATGGATCGGGATGGGCGCGTTGCTGCCGTTGCTGATGGCAGCCAGCGCGCAGCCGCAGGTCGAAGTGCGCGAAGCGTTCATCGAGCTGCATACCGCGCCGGACGCTACGTATCCGATCTTCGACATCGCCGAGCGTGGCGAGCGCGTGCAGATCCTTCTCCAGCGATTCGATTGGTTCAAGGTTCGCACCGCAACTCGCCAGGAAGGCTGGGTGCCAGGCATTCAGATGCGGCAGTCGCTCGCGGCGGCCGGGCTGCTGGAATAGGCGCGACGACTGGCGCGTGCGGCGAGGGAAAGCCGTCGCGCCAGGTGCTCCGCGCTGCCCACTCATGACCGCGACGGCGGTCTGGACTTGCGAGGTGTTTGCTTGAACGAGTCGTTCCGGACGTCGCTGCTGCGCGGTTCGAAGATGGCCATTGCCGGCCTGTCGCTGTCGGGGCTCGCCGGCTGTGCGTTGTTCGCCGGGCCGGAGAACGATCAGCGCACGCTGCCCGGCGAAGAAGCCTCCGGCCAGGTCATCGATCCCGACGTGCAGCGGCCGCGCGTTGCCGTCAAGGGCATCAAGCCGCAGGAGTTCGAAGTTGGTGCCTACGCCGGATTGATGCACACCGAAAGCGTGCGCGCCTTGGGTTACTACGGCCTGCGCGCGACGTACAACCCGTCCGACCTGTTGTTTGTCGAGGCGCACTATCTGACGGCGTCGACGTTCCTCTTCAACGATCTGCGCCATCTCGTCGGCCGGAATGACGCGCCGGACGTCAGCTACGACAGCTACGGCCTCGATCTCGGAGTGAATCTGGTGCCGGGCGAGCTGTACTTCGGTCCGCGCTATACGGTGCCGTTCACGGTCTATGCGCTCGTCGGTGGCGGCCGGGGCGATTGGGAAGGCGACCGCTTCGGCGTCATCCGCTATGCCGGTGGCGTCCGCTTCTTTCCGCTCGAGCGCTGGAGCGTTCGTCTCGAGGCCGGTGACGACTACTGGGCGCGCGACGGCGGCCAGTACAACCTGCAGATCAATCTCGGCATCGGGTTCAATTTCTGAGCGTGCTCGATCGTCGATGAAGATCCTTCGTTCCACCCTTCGCGCCGCACTCGCCGCGTCCAGCTTGCTCGCCGCCGTGCCGGCGGTCCATGCCGATGATTACGCCGGCCTCGATGCCGCCGCGCAGCAGTTCAAGCGCGAGGCGTTCGCCGCCGACCGCGACCGGCGCGTGCTCGACGAGCAGCTGCGCCATCCCGCCGACGGCGAGCTGACCGTGTTCGTGGCGATGGACGTCGGCGCTTTCTTCAAGCTCGACAGCGTCAGCGTGCGCGTCGACGGCCGCGAGCTTCGGCAGTACCGCTACAGCGACGACGAGATCGCCGCGCTGATCAAGGGCGGCACGCAGCAGCTGTGCATCGCCGACCTGGAGCGCGGGCCGCACGAGCTGATCGCGGTCTTCACCGGCCGCGGGCCGTACGGCCGGCCGTACCGCCGCGCCGCAAGCCTGAGCGTCGACATGCAGGGCGCGCCACGGCAGGTCGAGCTGCGCGTCGGCGACGACGAGGGCGGCCAGCGTCCGCGCTTCAGTGCGAGGCTGTGGCCGTGAGCGCGCGTGGCTGGCTGTGCGCGATGCTGGTGGCCGGCGCGAGCCAGGCCGCCTTCGCGGCGGGCACGATCGGCAGCCGGCCGCTGCAGGACCTGTACTACGGCGATGTGCTGTTCCATTACTTCCAGCGCGACGAGTTCGAGGCGATCGGCCGGCTGCTCGCCGCGCGGCAGCAGGGCCGCGCCGCGGCGCACGCCGACGACGGCGAGCTGCTGCTCGGCGGCATGCTGCTGGCTTTCGGGCAGACCGCCGACGCGCAGGCGATCTTCGAGAAGCAGCTGCGCGTCGAAACGCGCGCCGAGCCGCGCAATCGCGCCTGGCTGGCGCTGGCGCGGCTGCAGCTGCAGCGCGGCGCGGCGGACCAGGCCCTGCGCGCGCTCGGACAGATCGACGCGGCGCTTCCCGGCGATTTCGAGGCCGACCGGCAGATGCTGACGGCGCAGGCGCTGATCGATCTGCAGCGTTACGACGAAGCCGCCCGGCAACTCGCGCAGTGGCAGGGCGCTGCGGACTGGCGCAGCTACGCCGAGTTCAATCTGGGCGTCGCGCTGCTGCGCGCCGGGCGCAGCAGCGAAGGGCGCGAAGCGCTCGACCGTGTCGGCGCCGGCAAGCTGGATTCCGCGGAGCAGCGGGCGCTGCGCGACCGCGCCAACACCGCGCTGGCGTTCGCGGCGCTGGAGGCCGGTGACCATGCTGACGCGCGCCGCGTGCTGCAGCGTGTGCGCCTCGAAGGCCCGAGCTCGAACAAGGCTCTGCTCGCGCTGGGCTGGGCCGAGTCAGGCCTCGGCCATGACCGGCAGGCGCTGGTGTCGTGGCAGGAGCTGGCGCAGCGCGACGCCGGCGACCCGGCCGTCGACGAGGCGCTGCTGGCCGTGCCGTACGCCATGCAGCGGCTCGGCGCGCGCCAGCAGGCGGCCGCGCATTGCCAGCAGGCGATCGAGCGCTTCGAGGCCGAGATCGCGCGCGTCGACGGCGTCATCGCCGGCCTGCGTCGCGATGGCCTGGTCGAGCGCCTGCTCGCCGGCGACGATCCGCAGGGGCTCGCCGCCGACTGGCGCATTGAGCGTCTGCCGGCGTCGCCGGACAGCGCCTACCTGTACGCCCTGATCGCCTCCGAGCCGTTCGAGCAGGCCCTGCGCAGCTATCGGCAGGTGCGCTTCCTGCGCGTCAAGCTCACCGAAGCGGCGCGCGACGACGATGCGCTGGCGAACGATCCCGCGCTGCCGCCGGCGCGTGTCGCGGCGTTCCGCGCGCGACTCGACGAGCAGGCCGCGCAGCTTCAGCGCCTCGACGCGGCCGGCGCCGAGCTGCAGGCGCGCTATCGCGATTTCCTGCTGCAGCAGGCCGTCGCGCAGCTGCAGCAGCGGCAGCAGCGCCTGCGTGACTATCAGGCCGAGGCACACTACACGCAGGCGCAGCTCTACGATGCCAGCGCCGGGCCGGCGGAGACGCCGCGATGAAGGGTCGCACGACGCCGCTCGCCGCGGCGGCCGCCATGCTGGCCCTGACCCTGAGCGCGCCGTTCGCCGCCGCAGAGTCGTCCAAGCCGGGCACGCTGGGCACGCTGAAGAATCGCCAGCCCGACCTGGATCCGGAGACACCGGCACCGCCGGCCGATGCCGATCCGGCGCGCGCGCGCGAGGCCTATCAGCGCGTGCTGCAGCTGGCGCAGAACGATCCGCGCCATGCCGCCGAGGCCCTGCGGCGCCTCGCCGATCTCGAGCTCGAGGCGGCCGGCAGCGGCGACACGGAGGCCGAGCGCCAGGCCCACTATCGCAAGGCGCAGTCGCTCTACGAGGACTGGCTGCGCCGCTATCCGGACGAGGCGCACGCCGATGCCGTGCTGTACCAGCTCGCGCAGGCGCAGGAGGGCGGCGGCGCGCCGCTGGCCGCCATCGCGACGCTCGAACGACTCGGCGCCGCCTATCCGCAGTCGCCGCTGATGCCCGACGTGCAGTTCCGCAGCGGCGAACTGCTGTTCGCGCAGAAGCGCTACGCGCCGGCCGAAGCCGCGTACGGGCGGGTGCTCGCCTTCGGGCAGAGCACGCCGTACTACGAGCAGGCGCTGTACAAGCAGGGCTGGTCGCGCTTCAAGCGCGATGCGTGGCCGGCCGAGCTCGATCCCTTTTTCCAGTTGCTCGACGGACACCTCGGCGCCGTGCCGGCGCGCGAGATCACCGCGCACCTCGACGCCCTGCCGCGTCCGCAGCGCGAGCTCATTGATGACAGCCTGCGCGTGATGGCCCTGGCGATCGTCGCGCAGGGCGGCGGCGACGGCAGTCTGCGTGCCCTGCGCGAGCAGCTCGCGCGGCACGGTGAGCCGGTCTACGCGGATTGGTTGTACCGCAGCCTCTCCGACAGTTACCTCGAACAGAAGCGCTATACCGACGCCGCCGGCGCGCTGACCGCTTTCGTCGACGATCACCCGCAACACCCGCAGGCGCCGGCGTTCTACATGCAGGCGGTCGATGCGCTGCAGGCCGGCAAGCTCGAGCAGCGGGCGCTGGCGCTGCGCGGCGAATACACGCGCCGCTTCGCGCTCGATCAGCCGTACTGGAGCAACCCGGACACGGTCGCCACGCGCGCGGCGGCACGCGATTATCTGCGCGAATCGCTGTGGCTGACGGCGCAGCAGCATCACGCACTGGCGCAGGCGCCGAACGCCGGGCCGGACGAACGGCGCACTGACTCCGCCGCCGCCGCCGACGCCTATGCGCGCTACGTCGAGGACTTTCCGCAGGACGCGCGCGCGCCGCAGGCGTTGTTCCTGCTCGGCGATCTGCGCAGCGACGGCGGTGACCTGTCCGGCGCGATCGGCGCGTACGAGGACGCCGCCTACCGCTATCCCGATCAGCCGCGCGCTGCCGACGCCGGCTATGCGTCGCTCGTCGCCTACCAGAAGCACGAGGCCGAGCTGGCCGGCGCGGCGCAGGCCGAATGGCGCGCGCGTCGCGTCGCCGCCGAGCTGCGCTATGCCGACCGTTTCCCGAACGATCCGCGTGCGACGCCGGCGCGCGCCGAGGCCGCCGCCGCGCTGTTCGAGGCCGGGCAGTCCGACGCGGCGCTGGCCGCCGCCGAGCGCGTCGTGGCCGATCCGGCGGCGGCGGACGCGCCGCGCCGCATCGCCTGGCGCGTGATCGGCCATGCCAGCTTCGATCGCCAGGATTACGTGCGCGCCGAGCACGCCTATCGCGAACTGCAGAAGCTCGCGGCGGCCGACGCAAAGCCCGATCCGCAGATCGGCGAACGCTTGACGGCGACGATCTATCGCCGCGGCGAGCAGGCGCGCGACGCCGGCCAGCCGCTGCAGGCCGCCGGGTTGTTCGCGCAGGCGGCGGCCGAGGCGCCGGTCGGCTCCGAGCTGCGCGCCAAGGCCGACTACGATGCGGCGATGGCGACGCTCGCGGGCGGCCAGCGCGCGCAGGCGATCCCGCAGCTGCTGGCGTTCCGCAGCCACTATCCCGGCCATCCGCTGGTCGCGTCGGTCACGCAGACGCTGGCGGTCGCCTATCAGGACGAAGGCCGTCCGCTCGAAGCGGCGGCCGAGTTCCAGCGCATCGCCGATACGCCGGGCACCGACGACGCGGTGCGCGCCGAGGCGCTGTGGCGCGCCGGCGAGCTGGCCGCGCCGCAGGATCCGGTGGCGGCCGAGCGCGCGTACGCGCAGTACGTGCAGCGCTATCCGCAGAACTTCGAGCAATCGGTCGAGGCGCGGCAGCGCCTGCTCGAACTGGCGCAGCGGCGCGGCGACGCGCCGGCCGCGCAGGCGGCGGCGCGGGCGCTGGTCGCCTACGAGGCCGGCGG
>JASGFY010000021.1:0-46317 GCA_047605265.1 Solimonas sp. | reverse complement strand
GATTTGCGATATCGAATCGCTTAACCGGGGGTCCGTCGAACGGGAGCAAGATCAGAGTTCCGAGAATTCTCGACCTCCGACTACGTCAAGGGCGAGAACCAAGTATTGATATGCACGCGTATCGCGCATGTCCGAGGACCGTTGTTGGCACCGATGATTCACTCATCAGTGCCACCCAATGCCCTTCACATCGTCGTGCCGGAGACGGGACTGAACATCCTGGGCTTTCGTATGCCAGCCTTTATTGGGCCAGACGCCAACCGCCTTAGGCGCTTGACCTGGGAGTGGCTGTTGGAGGCGTCAGACTATTTGCGCGACAAGCCGGCGGTGATCGCCGGAGATTTCAATACGGCCGTGGGAGACCGCTCAAGCAAGTGCGGCGATTGCTTTGGGCTTCTGGAGCAACGAGGCTGGGTGCACGCGAGACCGGAATCAGGGTGTAGCTGGCGACACAACGGCGGATCCGAGCGCAGCATCGATCATGCATTTCTAACACCGGCGCTCGCCGGCTGGCACTCCGAATACTCTTGGAGCTTTCGTGATCGCTCCCCCGAGGCGGCGATGAGCAAGGTAGGTGTGCCTGATCACGCAATGCTGATCGTCACAACGGACTAAACGGTGCAGGTCGGTGACTGGCGCCCAACCACACGCTGCACCGGACGTCTCTGCCGCCCGGCCTTCGGCCGGCCGTCAGAGCCGCCGGTGTCCGACGCGTGTACCGTGAAGGTTGTCAGGAAATGGGCGCCGTACCGCACCGTCGCGAGCTGGTATCTGTGGCGCGTGGCGGGTCCGGTGAACGAGATCTGGGTATAGTCCGTCATTGCGAGGAGCCGCAGGCGACGAAGCAATCCAGTTCCGCAGCTCAATCGGGCGGTGCAGCTGGATTGCTTCGTCACCCTCGCTACGCTCGGGGTCCTCGCAATGACGAATTCAAGGCTTCAGAGCAGAATCAACGTCCCCAGCGACAGCAGGCTAAAGAAACCGCAGACGTCGGTGAACGTGGTCAGGATCACGCTGCCGGCGAGCGCCGGGTCGACACCGAATTTCTTCAGCGTCAGCGGGACGAAGATGCCGGCCAGCGCGGCGATGGTCTGGTTGATGATGATCGCCATGCCGACGACGAGCGCGAGCGCGCCGCTGTGGAACCAGATCCAGGCCGTGGTGCCGACGACGATGGCCCACAGCACGCCGTTGACGGCGGCCACCGCCAGTTCCTTGCGCAGCAGCGGCTGCCAGTTGTGCCAGCCGATCTGGCCGAGCGCGAGGCCGCGGATCATCAACGTGAGGGTCTGGCTGCCGCCGATGCCGCCCATGCTGGCGACCACCGGCATCAGCACGGCGAGCGCCACGATCTTGCTGATCGAGCCTTCGAACAGGTCGACGACCGATGACGCGAGGAAGGCCGTCAGCAGATTGATGCCGAGCCAGATCGCGCGCCGCTTGGCGGCGCCGCGCACCGGCGCGAAGATGTCTTCGTCCTCGTCGAGGCCGGCCATCGACATCAGCTTGTGCTCGGACTCGCGGCGGATGACGTCGACCACGTCGTCGATGGTGATGCGGCCGATCAGGCGGTTGCGCTCGTCGAGCACCGGCGCCGACACGAGGTCGGCGTGCTCGAAGCGCTGCGCGACCTTGTCCTCGGTCATCGCCGCCGGCATCGTCTCGCGCTTGCGTTCCATGACGCCGGAGACGAGTTCGTCCGGGCTGCGGGTGAGGATCGCCGCCAGCGGCAGCGCGCCGAGGTAGTGCTGGTAGCGGTCGACGACGAACAGCGCGTCGGTGTGCAGCGGCAGCTCGCCGCGCAGGCGCAGGTAGCGCTGTACGACGTCGAGCGTCACGTCCGGCCGCACCGTCACCGTGTCGGTGTTCATCAGGCCGCCGGCGGTGTCCGGCTCGTAGGCGAGCACCGATTCGAGGCGCGCGCGGTCGTCGGCGTCGAGTGCCTTCAGCACCTGCTGGGTGACGGTCTCCGGCAGGTGCTCGATGAAGTCGGCGAGGTCGTCGATGTCGAGTTCCTCGGCGGCGGCGACCAGCTCCTGCACGTCCATCTGCCGGATCAGCTCGTCGCGCACGTCGTCGCCGAGATGCAGCAGCACCTCGCCGTCGTCCTCGGGGCTGACCATGTTCCAGACGATGGCGCGCTGCCGAGGCGGCAGCGACTCGAGCAGATCGGCGATCTCCGACGGCGCCAGCGCGTGCAGCGCGCGCCGCGCCGGCAGCAGCCGGCCGCTGGCCAGCCGCTCGCGCAACAGCTCTACCGCGGCGGTCGCGTGCTCGCGCTCCGACACCGTTTTTCTCCGGGAATGGCCTCACCCTTTCGGGCGCACCCAGCTTAGAGACGTGCTCTGACCGTCATCTGAATGCCGCCGCGACGGCGTCCGGCGGCGGGCGCGAGCATGCCATGCGGGCGCGTGCTTTAGAAGGCGGGAGACGGGCACCGCGGGCCGCGGCGCGGCGACGGTTCACACCGTCAGATGCTGGCGCACGATCTCGTCGCTCAGCGCCGCGATCGGCCCGCCGGCGACGAGGCGGCCCTTGTCGAGCACGCGGAACTCGCCGGCGACGCGGCGCGCGAACGGCAGTTTCTGTTCGACGATGAGCACCGTCAGGCCGGTCTCGCGGTTGAGGCGCAGCAGCAGGTCGCCGATCTCGTGGACGATGTTCGGCTGGATGCCTTCGCAGGGTTCGTCGAGGATCAGCAATTGCGGTTGCAGCAGCAGCGCGCGGCCGATCGCCAGTTGTTGTTGCTGTCCGCCGGACAGGTCGCCGCCGCGGCGGCGCAGCATCCGCTCGAGCACCGGGAACGTCGCATAGACGCGCTCCAGCGCGTCGGCCGGGCGCTCGCGTTTGGCGATCAAACCCATGCGCAGGTTCTCCTCGACGGTGAGCTGGCTGAAGATCTCGCGGCCCTGCGGCACGAAGCCGATGCCGAGCGCGGCGCGCCGTTCGGCGCCGAGCGCGCGCAGGTCCCGCGCGCCGCCGGCCGCGTCGAAGACGATCTCGCCCGACGCCGCTGGCACGAGGCCCATCACGCTGCGCAGCAGCGTCGTCTTGCCCATGCCGTTGCGGCCCATCAGGCAGGTGATCGAGCCGCGCGCGACGTCGAGATCGACGTCCCACAGCGTGTGGCTGCCGCCGTAGAACTGGTTCAGTGCCCTGATCCGCAGCAGGGAGTCCGCTTCGCTTATCGCCGTCATTCCCCGTCACTCGCCCAGATAGACCTCGACGACGCGCGGGTTCGCCTGCACCGCGTCGATCGTGCCCTCGGCCAGCACGCTGCCCTCGTGCAGCACCGTCACCGTGCGCGCGATCGAGCGCACGAAATCCATGTCGTGCTCGACGACGATCACCGAGCGCGCGCCGGCCAGCGAGACCAGCAGCTCGGCGGTGCGTTCCGTCTCCTGCGGCGTCATGCCGGCGACCGGCTCATCGACCAGCAAGAGCTGCGGGTCCTGCATCAGCAGCATGCCGATCTCCAGCCACTGCTTCTGGCCGTGCGAGAGGCTGCCGGCCGGCGCGTCGCGACGCGCGGCGAGGCCGATCGTCGCCAGCACCTCGTCGATGCGCTCGCGCTGCGCGGCGGACAGCGTCGCGAACAGCAGCTTCCACGGCGAGCGCGTGCCGGCCATCGCCAGCTCGAGGTTCTCGAACACCGTGTGGTTCGGGAACACCGTCGGCTTCTGAAACTTGCGGCCGATGCCGGCCTGCGCGATCTCGGGCTCGCGGAGCGACAGCAGATCGATGGTCTGGCCGAACCACGCCGAGCCGGTGTCGGGCCGCGTCTTGCCGGTGATGACGTCCATCATCGTCGTCTTGCCGGCGCCGTTCGGTCCGATGATGCAGCGCAGCTCGCCGGCTTCGATGTAGAGGTTCAGACGGTTGAGCGCCCTGAAGCCGTCGAAGCTGACGCTGATGTCCTCGACGTACAGGATGATGTTGTTCGCGATGTCGACCTTCGGCGGCGCCGAACGACGGCCGGCATGCGGCGGTCGGGAGCCTCTCATGCCGGGGCCTCGCTCGGTGGCGCCGGTTTCGTGAGACGCGCCCGCAGCTGCGCGATCAGGCCGACGATGCCTTGCGGCAGGAACAGCGTGACGCCGACGAACAGCCCGCCGAGCGCGAACAGCCAGACTTCCGGCAGCGCCGCCGTGAAATACGTCTTCGCGTAGTTGACGAGCAGCGCGCCGAGCGCGGCGCCGTACAGCGTGCCGCGTCCGCCGACGGCGACCCACACCACGATCTCGATGGCATTGATCGGCGCGAACTCGCCCGGGTTGATGATGCCGACCTGCGGCACGTACAGCGCGCCGGCCACGGCGGCGAGCAGGGCCGAGAACGTCCAGACCCAGAGCTTCACGTTCTCGACGCGATAGCCGATGAAGCGCGCGCGGCTCTCGGCGTCGCGCACCGCCTCGATGACGCGGCCGAGGCGCGAGGCGATCACCGCGCGGCAGCCGGCGTAGGCAAGGCCGAGCGCCAGCGCCGAGGCGAGGAACAGCGCGACGCGCACGCCGGGCTTCTGCAGGTCGAAGCCGAGCAAGTCCTTGAAGTCGGTCAGGCCGTTGTTGCCGCCGAAGCCCATCTCGTTGCGGAAGAAGGCGAGCAGCAGCGCATAGGTCAGCGCCTGCGTGATGATGGAGAGATACACGCCGCTGACGCGCGAGCGGAACGCGAACCAGCCGAAGGCATACGCCAGCAGGCCGGGCACGAACAGCATCATCAGCATCGCGAACCAGAACAGGTCCATGCCGTGCCAGAACCACGGCAGCTCCTTCCAGTTGAGGAACACCATGAAGTCCGGCAGAACCGGATCGCCGTAGACGCCGCGCGTGCCGATCTGCCGCATCAGGTACATGCCCATCGCGTAGCCGCCGAGCGCGAAGAACGCCGTGTGGCCGAGGCTGAGGATGCCGCAGTAGCCCCAGACCAGATCGACGGCGATCGCCAGCAGCGCGTAGCACAGATACTTGCCGAGTAGCGCGACGGTGTAGGTCGGCACATGCAGCGGCGAGCCTTCGGCGACGCCGAGATTGAGGATCGGTACCAGCACGGCGGCGAGCAGCAGCACGAGGTAGAACGCACGGCTGCCGCGTTCCCGCCACAGCAGACCGAGCAGAGAAGAACGGGTTGGCATCTCAGCCCTCCGCCGCCCGGCCCTTCTGCGGGAACAGCCCGCGCGGCCGGCGCTGGATGAACAGGATCAGGAACACCAGCACGAGAATCTTCGCCATCACCGCGCCGGCGTACGGTTCGAGCAGCTTGCTGACGACGCCGAGCGACATGCCGCTGATCAGCGTGCCCCACAGGCTGCCGACGCCGCCGAATACCACGACCATGAACGAATCGATGATGTAGCTCTGGCCGAGGTTCGGGCCGACGTTGGTGAGCTGCGACAGCGCCACGCCGGCGACGCCGGCGACGCCGGAGCCGAGGCCGAAGGTCATCGCGTCGATCCATTCGGTGCGCACGCCCAGCGCCCGCGCCATCGCGCGGTTCTGCGCGACGGCGCGGACCTTCAGGCCGAGCGAGGTGCGCTTCAGCACTAGCTGCAGCGCCGCGAAGACGAGCAGCATGAAGGCAACGATGTAGAGCCGGTTCCAGGTCAGCGACAGCGCGTCGTTGATCTTCAGCGAGCCGCTCATGAACGCGGGCGTCGCCACCGAGCGGTTCAGCGGCGAGAAGACGCTGCGTACCAGTTGCTGCAGGACCAGCGACAGGCCGAAGGTCGCCAGCAGCGTTTCCAGCGGCCGGCCGTAGAGGAAGCGCACGATGCCGCGCTCGATGGCGATGCCGGCGCCGCCGGCGACGACGAAGGCGGCCGGAATCGACAGCAGCGTCGCGGCGGCGAGGTGCTGCGGCATCAGCTGCTGCATCACGTAGGCGGTGTACGCGCCGAGCATCATCAGTTCGCCGTGCGCCATGTTGATGACGCCCATGACGCCGAAGGTGATGGCCAGCCCGATCGCCGACAGCACCAGCACCGAGCCGAGCGACAGGCCGAAGAACAGGGTTTCGACGCCGCCGTAGACCGCGCGCATCGAATCGATGTGACTCAGGGCCTTGCGCGCGGCGATGCGCACGCGCTCGTCGGGCTCGGCGCCGTTGCCGTCGTCGCCGGTCATGACCAGCGCCTGCAGGGCGTTGTAGACCTCGGGGCTCAACTCACCGTCGAGCTGCTGCACGGCGGCGAGGCGCGTGTCGGCGCTGTCGCTGGCGAGATCGGCGGTGGCGAGGCCGACGTCGATCGCGCGGCGCACGCCGGCGTCCGGTTCCCGTTCGCGGCGCGCGCGCAGCGCGTCGACCGTCGCGCCGTCGAGCGAGCGCAGCGACTCCCGCACGGCGGCGAGGCGGCGCGCCGGATCGGGATCGGCGAGGTCGAGCTGCGCGAGCAGGCCCTTGAGCGCCTTGCGCAGCATGTTGTTGGTCCCGACTTTCGTCAGTTCCGAGCTCGCCGTCGCGCCGAGCGCGGCGCCGCCGAGCGGATCGCTGATTTGCACCGTGTCGCCCTCGACCTGACCCTCGGCGACGACGATGCGTCCGGCGCCGTCGCGGTACAACCGGCCGTCGAGCAGCGCGCGCAGCGCCGGCGCGGCCCTGGCGCCGGCCGTCCGGGCGAGCCGTTCGGCGAGCGCCTGCTTGTCGGCGTAGCCGGCATCCGGCAGCGCGGCGAGCAGGGCGGCCGGATCGCCGGCGTCCGCTGCGGCCGGCGCCGTGTCCTGCGCGCCGGCATCGGCGCCGGCGAGCAGCGCGAAGCCCAGGATGCTCGCGCGCAGCCATGCGCGGAATTTCGGTTTCCGACCCATGCAAGCGGGTCCTAGAAGTTCTGTCCCGAGCACTTCTTGGTCTTGGTGTTGTAGTTGCCGCACTTCAGCGTGACCCAGTCGGCCTCGATGTCCTTGCTGCCCGGCAGGAAGTCCGACCAGGCGTCGCCCGGCACTTCGCTCTGGGTCTTCCAGACCACGTCGAACTGGCCGTCGTCGCGCACTTCGCCGATGTACACCGGCTTGGTGATGTGGTGGTTCGGCAGGACCTTGGCGACGCCGCCGGTGAGGTTCGGTGTTTCCAGGCCCGGCAGCGTGTCGATGACCTTGGCGGTATCGGTGGTGCCCGCCTTCTCGACCGCTTTCACCCAGAGCCTGAAGCCGATCACCGTCGCTTCCATCGGATCGTTGAAGGTGCGCTTGTCGTTCTTGATGAACCGGTGCCACTGCGCGATCGCGGCCTTGTTCGCCGGCGTGTCGATGGACTCGAAGTAGTTCCACGCGGCGAGGTGGCCGACCAGCGGCCGGGTGTCGAGACCGGCGAGTTCCTCCTCGCCGACCGAGAACGCCACGACCGGAATGTCCTCGGCCGAGATCTTCTGATTGCCGAGTTCCTTGTAGAACGGCACGTTGGCGTCGCCGTTGATCGTCGAGACCACCGCCGTCTTTTTGCCGGCCGAGCCGAAGGCCTTGATCTTCGAGACCTCGCTCTGCCAGTCGGAGAAGCCGAACGGCGTGTAGTTGACCAGGATGTCGCTCGCCGCCACGCCCTTGGCCTTCAGGTAGGCCTCGAGGATCTTGTTGGTCGTGCGCGGATAGACGTAGTCGGTGCCTTCGAGCACCCAGCGCTTCACGCCGACGTCCTTCATCAGGTAGTCGACGGCCGGGATCGCCTGCTGGTTCGGCGCGGCGCCGGTGTAGAAGACGTTGCGCGACGATTCCTCGCCTTCGTACTGCACCGGGTAGAACAGCAGGCCGTTCAGTTCCTCGACGACCGGCAGCACGCTCTTGCGCGAGACCGACGTCCAGCAGCCGAAGATGACGGACACCTTGTCCTTGGCGAGCAGCTCGCGTGCCTTCTCGGCGAACAGCGGCCAGTTCGACGCCGGGTCGACGACGACCGGCTCCAGCTTCTTGCCGAGCACGCCGCCCTTCTTGTTCTGCTCGTCGATCATCATCAGGACGGTGTCCTTCAGCGTCGTCTCCGAGATCGCCATCGTGCCGGACAGCGAGTGCAGCACGCCGACCTTGATGGTGTCGGCGGCCTGCGCGGTCAGCGACAGGCCGAGCAGCAGCGGTGCGGCGGCACTGGCGATGACGGTGCGAATAAAGTTTCTGCGTTTCATGTCTTGTGCTCCTGGAATCCGGGTGTGGGTGCTCAGATCTGCAGCTGCAGACCGATGCCGACCTGCGTC
This sequence comes from Solimonas sp., assembly GCA_047605265.1. Lineage (GTDB taxonomy): Bacteria > Pseudomonadota > Gammaproteobacteria > Nevskiales > Nevskiaceae > Solimonas. The sequence goes on along the minus strand of JASGFY010000021.1, from coordinate 38,141 downwards.
GAGTCGCCGGCCGCGTGCTTGTAGTCGCTGTCGATGCAGAACAGGCTGACGCGCGCGTTGAAGGTCTTGATGACGTAGTTGACGTCGAACTCCGTCGTGTTCAGGTCGACGTCCTGGCCGGGCAGCTCGTAGGTGTTCGACGCGTACTTGCCGAGCAGCTGGATCTGGCCGATGCCGATCTTCTGCGGGAACAGAAACGCGGCGAGGCCGAAGAAGCCGTCGCTCGATTTCAGGTCCGACGCGCTGCTGTAGCCGTAGCCGCTGAACGGATAGTCGTAGTGCGCGTATTCGCCTTCGAGGCTGATCGCGCCGCCGCCGGCGGCCTTCTTTTCGAGCAGGGCGTCGACGGTGACGCCGATGTCGCCATCGGCGCCCTGTGCGGCGACGCCCAGCGCGAGGATGTCCTTGGCGCCGTAATACGTGCTGTTCAGGTAATAGCCCGGCTCGGCGTCCCAGAAGTCGTACTGCACGCGACCGGCGACGACCACCTTCTTGCCGTCGCCAGAGGCCGCGTTCGTCGCCGGCACGTCGAACACGCCGGCCGACACCTTCAGCTTGTCGAAGTCGCCCCAGTAGGCGACGCCGTTGTCGCGGCCGGCGGCGTAGTACGGATAGCCGTCCTCGATGCCGTCGACGGCGAAGCCCCAGTTGTTCGCGTAGTAGCCGCCGTGCAGGTTGGCGCGGTCGCTCGGCGGCAGGAAGCGTCCGGCCCAGACGTTCATCTGCGGCGAAAGCTCGAAGCGGCCGATCGCATCGATCACCTGTATCTTGCTGTCCGTGGTGTCGGCGCCGTTGTATTCGGTGTCGAAGGTGAACTTGATCTGCTCGGTGACGGCGCCGCCGATGTAGAGGCGCGCGCTGTCCAGCGAAAAATCGTTCGGCTTGTCGGCAGTGCCCTGGGTATCGGTGTTGGTGAAGCTGGTGCGGATGCCGGCGCCGATCGACAGCGGCGGCAATGAAACGTCGGCGGCGAATGCCGGTGCGCTGCCACCGACGACGGCCAGCAGCGGCAGCCAGTGCGCGGCCCTGATCGCGCGGCGTCGGCCGGACGCCGCAACGCCCGTCGAAACTCCCGTTTGCATCGCGTTTTCCTCCTGCATGAGTCCCCCCGGTTGAAAGATCGAGCCCGGTCGCATCGGCATCGACGGCGACCGGACCCCTGCAGTCTCGGCAGCAGCCGGGAGCGGCGGTATGGGGCGTTTGACGTAGGCGGATGCGGCCTGCGCGGCGCGCCGGCGCGCAGGCGTTTGGATCAACGCTAGCGCGAAGCGATGCAATGGCGTATGGGGCGTTTGACGTAGGTGCATGCGGCAATGGCCGGTGCGATGATCCGGCCCATGGTGGGCCGGCTTGCCAATGGCCTCGCGCGTATTCCCCCGGACACTCGACAAAGTTTCTTCCCAACCCGCGCATCGGACGTGTACGACCTCGGCGGCAGCATGCGGCGCCTCTCGCACCAGCGGGTGCAGGGCACGGCCGTGCTCGGATACCGCTGCGATGCGCACGGCCGGACGCGGCTGGCCGATCTCTACCAGCGCGCGCCGTGCCGCCTGCTGTTCCCGGATGCCGGGCACGACGACATCGCGCAGGCCGTGCTGCTGACGACCAGCGGTGGTCTGACCGGCGGCGATCGTCTCGATTTCACGCTGGACGCCGGCGACGGTACGCGGGTCGCGCTGGCGACGCAGGCGGCCGAGAAGCTGTACCGCGCCCTCGACGGAGAGGCCGATACCCGCGTCGCTGTGCGTCTGCGCGTCGGTGCCGGCGCCTGGGTCGAATGGCTGGCGCAGGAAACCATCCTGTTCGACGGCGCGCGGCTGCGGCGGCAGCTGGACGTCGATGTCGCCGCCGGCGGTCGCCTGCTGGCGACCGAAAGCGTCGTCTTCGGACGCCGCGCGATGGGCGAGCAGTGGACCCGCGGCCTGCTGCACGATGCCTGGCGCATCCGCCGCGACGGACGCCTGCTATGGGCCGATGCCCAGCATCTGGCCGGCGATGTCGCGGCGCTGCGGGCCGCACCCTTCGCGTTCGGCGACGCGAGCGCCTGCGCGACGCTGGTCTATGCCGGCGACGACGCCGAGGCGCGGCTGCCGCTGGCACGCGCATTGCTCGCCGATCATCGCGGTGTTGCGCCGGGCGCGATGAACGCTGCGGCGACGGCGTTCAACGGCCTGCTGATCGCGCGCCTGCTGGCGGGCGACGCGGCGGCGCTGCGCCGTGCCCTAATTCGTCTCGCCGGCGGTCTGCGGCAAGGCATTGCCGGCCTGCCGCCCTGCCTGCCGCGCGTCTGGTATTGCTGAGGCCTTATGAATCTGACTCCACGCGAAAAGGACAAGCTGCTGGTGGCGATGGCGGCGATGGTCGCGCGCCGCCGGCTCGAACGCGGCGTCAAGCTCAATCATCCGGAAGCGATCGCGCTGATCACCGACACCGTCGTCGAAGGCGCGCGCGACGGCCGCAGCGTCGCCGAGCTCATGCGCGCCGGCGCGCAGGTCATCGGCCGGGCGCAGGTCATGGATGGCATCGCCGAGATGATCCACGAGATCCAGGTCGAGGCGACCTTTCCCGACGGCACCAAGCTCGTCACCGTCCACCAGCCGATCCGCTAGCGAAGCCCGACCATGATCCCCGGTGAAATTGTCTGCGCCGACGGCGACATCACGCTCAACGAAGGCCGGCCGACCGTGACGCTGGACGTCGCCAATACCGGCGACCGCCCGGTGCAGGTGGGCAGCCACTACCACTTCGCCGAAGTGAATCCGGCGCTGGCTTTCGACCGCGCCGCGGCGCGCGGCATGCGCCTCGATATCGCCGCCGGCACGGCGATCCGCTTCGAGCCCGGCCAGACGCGCGAGGTCCGGCTCGTTGCCTATGCCGGCGCGCGCACCGTGATCGGCTTCCGTGCCGACGTGATGGGAGCGCTCCGATGAGCACGACGATCAGCCGCCGCGCCTACGCCGGCATGTACGGCCCGACGACCGGCGACCGCATCCGCCTCGCCGACACCGGGCTGTTCATCCGCATCGAGAAGGACTGCACGCTCTATGGCGAGGAAGTGAAGTGCGGCGGCGGCAAGGTCATCCGCGACGGCATGGGCCAGTCGCAGGCCAGCCGCGCCGACGGCGCGGTCGACACTGTCATCACCAACGCCGTGATCCTTGATCACTGGGGCGTGGTCAAGGCCGACATCGGCCTGCGCGACGGCCGCATCTTCCGCATCGGCAAGGCCGGCAATCCGGACGTGCAGCCGGGCGTCGATATCGTCGTCGGGCCGGGCACCGAGGTGATCGCCGGCGAAGGCAGGATCGTCACCGCCGGCGGCATCGACGCGCACATCCATTTCATCTGCCCGCAGCAGGTCGACGAGGCGCTGTACGCCGGCATCACGACGATGCTCGGCGGCGGCACCGGCCCAGCGCACGGCACGCTGGCGACGACCTGCACGCCGGGACCCTGGCATCTCGCGCGCATGCTGCAGGCCTGCGAATCGCTGCCGATGAACATCGGCCTGTTCGGCAAGGGCAACGCGAGCCGGCCGCGCGCGCTCGAGGAAATGGTGCTGGCCGGCGCCTGCGGCCTGAAACTGCACGAGGACTGGGGCACGACGCCGGCGGCGATCGACTGCTGCCTGTCGGTCTGCGACGCGCTCGACGTGCAGGCCACGCTGCACACCGACACGCTCAACGAATCCGGTTTCGTCGAGAGCACCATCGCCGCGTTCAAGGGCCGCACCATCCACGCCTTTCACACCGAGGGCGCCGGCGGCGGCCACGCGCCGGACATCATCCGCGTCGCCGGCCTGCCCAACGTGCTGCCGTCGAGCACCAACCCGACGCGGCCGTACACCGTCAACACGCTCGACGAGCACCTCGACATGCTGATGGTCTGCCATCACCTCGATCCGAGGATCGCCGAGGACGTCGCCTTCGCCGAGAGCCGCATCCGCAAGGAGACGATCGCCGCCGAGGACATCCTGCACGACCTCGGCGCGTTCTCGATGATGAGCAGCGACAGCCAGGCGATGGGCCGCGTCGGCGAGACCGTGCTGCGCTGCTGGCAGACCGCGCACAAGATGAAGCTGCAGCGCGGCCCGCTGGGCGCCGACGGCGACGGCGCCGACAACTTCCGCGCGCGCCGCTACGTCGCCAAGTACACGATCAACCCGGCGATCGCGCACGGCATCAGCGAGCACGTCGGCTCGGTCGAGGCCGGCAAGCTCGCCGATCTGGTGATCTGGTCGCCGGCCTTCTTCGGCGTCAAGCCCGATCTCGTGCTGAAGAGCGGCAGCATCGCCGCCGCGCCGATGGGCGATCCGAACGCCAGCATCCCGACGCCCCAGCCGGTGCACTACCGGCCGATGTTCGGCGCGCTCGGTCGCGCCGGCGTCGAAAGCTCGCTGCTGTTCGTCAGCCAGGCTTTCATCGACGTCGGCGGCGCTTCGCGCGTCGGCCTGTCGCGGCCGCTGGCGGCGGTGAAGAACACGCGCGGCGGCATCGGCAAGCGCAGCATGGTGCTCAACGACGCGATGCCGGACATCGAGGTCGATCCGGAGACTTACGAAGTGCGCGCGGACGGCGAACTGCTGACGTGCGAGCCGGCGGCGGTGCTGCCGATGGCGCAGCGGTATTTCCTGTTTTGACGATGGCGACTTTAGCGGATGCCTCCGGCCTTTTGATTTCGCCGTCCGGCGAGGTACTTTTCTTTGCTCGTGCAAAGAAAGTCCCTCGCCGCAAAGCGAAATCAAAAAGCGCAATCAAGAGACAATCGGCGGGTGGCATCCATGCTCCGCGCCGCTGAAATTCTCCCCGCCGGCACCTGGCCCCGCGAGTCGGCCGCCGACCGCATCGCCCTCGACTACGATGCCCGCCACCGCCGCCGTTTCCTCTACCGCGCCGATGCCGGCACCGAATTCCTGCTCGACCTGCCGCGCGCCACCGTCATCCACGACGGCGACGGCCTCAGGCTCGACGACGGCCGCATCATCCTCGTCGGCGCCGCGCCCGAGGCGCTCATCGAAGTGACGGCGAGCGACGCCGCGCAGCTCGTGCGTCTCGCCTGGCACATCGGCAATCGCCATCTGCCGGCACAGCTCGGTGAAAACCGCATCCTGATTCGCGACGATCACGTGATCGTCGCGATGCTGCGGGGTCTCGGCGCGACGACGCGCGCGCTCGCGGCGCCGTTCACGCCGGAGTCCGGCGCGTATGCCGGCGGCCACGTGCACGGCAGCCATGGTCACGACGACCTGGGCGGCGCGAAGAACTTCGTCTACGTCGCCGGCCACGGACACTGAAACCATGCACGGCGCCGCGCTGCAGCAGTTGCTGAGCTGGACTTCGCCGAGCTATCCGGTCGGCGCGTTCAGCTACAGCCACGGTCTCGAATGGGCCGTCGAGCGCGGCGCCGTGCGCAACGTCGACACGCTGGTCGACTACGTGCGTACGGTGCTGCGCCACGGTGCCGCGTGGACCGATGCGGTGCTGTTCGCGCAGGCCTGGCAGGCGGCGGCGGACGACGATGCGCTCGATTCGATCGCCGAACTCGCCGCCGCGCTGCGCGGCACCAGCGAAACGGCGCTCGAAAGCCGCCAGCAGGCGCAGGCCTTCCTGCAGGTGACCGGCCGGGCGTGGCCGCATCCGCGGCTCGCCGCGTTCGCGCAGCGCCAGCGCGGCCGGCCGCAGTCGCACGCGGTGGCGATGGCGGCGGCCTGCGCGGCGCACGCGATCCCCCTGGCGCCGGCGCTGCAGGCCTATCTGCACGGCTTCGCCGCGAACCTCGTCTCGGCCGGCGTGCGCCTCGTGCCGCTCGGCCAGACCGACGGCCAGATCGCGACGGCGCGCCTGACGGCCGACATCGCCGACGTCGCCGCGCGCGCACCGGACGTCGCGCTCGACGATCTCGGCAGCGCCGCGCCGCTGCTCGATCTGTTCTCCATGCACCACGAAACCCAGTACACGAGGCTGTTCCGCTCATGAACCTTCCCCTGCATGATCCGTCGTCGGCCGATCCGTCCCCGCGCGCGCACGGCCCGCTGCGCGTCGGCATCGGCGGCCCGGTCGGCTCCGGCAAGACCTCGCTGACCGAGCGCCTGTGCAAGCTGCTGCGCGGGCAGTACGACATCGCCGCGATCACCAACGACATCTACACCAAGGAAGACGCCGAGATCCTCACGCGCACCGGCGCGCTGGTGCCGGAGCGCATCATGGGCGTGGAGACCGGCGGCTGTCCGCACACGGCGATCCGCGAGGACGCGAGCATCAATCTGGCGGCGATCGACGACATGGTCGGCCGTTTTCCGGCGCTCGAAGTGATCTTCATCGAGAGCGGCGGCGACAACCTCGCGGCGACGTTCTCGCCGGAGCTGGCCGACATCACGATCTACGTCATCGACGTATCGGCTGGCGACAAGATTCCGCGCAAAGGCGGGCCGGGCATCACGCGCTCGGACCTGCTCGTCATCAACAAGATCGATCTCGCGCCGCTGGTCGGCGCGTCGCTGGAGGTCATGGACCGCGACGCGAAAAAGATGCGCGGCGCGCGGCCGTTCCTGTTCAGCAACCTCAAGGAGAACCGCGGCCTGCACGAGATCGCGGCGTTCATCATCAAGATCGGCGGGCTCGAAGCCCGCCCGTTGCCGGAGACCCTCTGATGTCGCGCACGACCACACCGTTCACCGCCGCGCTCGCTGCCCTCGTCCTGTCCGTCGTCACGGCGCCGGCGTCCGCGCATCCCGGTCACGAGCTGCCTGGCGCCGGCTTCGTCGCCGGCTTCCTGCATCCGCTGCTCGGCTTCGATCATCTGTTGGCGATGATCGCGGTCGGTGTCTGGGCCGCGCAGCTCGGTGGTCGCGCGCGCCTGCTGGTGCCGACGGCCTTCGTCACCGTGATGTGCCTCGGCGCCGCGAGCGCGCTGGCCGGCTTCACGCCACCGCACGTCGAGGCCGGCATCGCCGCGTCGCTGCTCGTGCTCGGCTTGTTCGTCACCGCCGCCGGTCGCCTGCCGGTGACGGCAGCGATGGCGCTGACCGCAACGTTCGCGTTCTGTCACGGCGCCGCGCACGGCAGCGAGTTGCCGGCCTTCGCCAGTCCGCTGCTGTTCGGCGCCGGCTTCGTGCTGGCGACGGCGCTGCTGCATGGCGCCGGTCTCGGCATCGGGTACGCCGCGCGGCGCAAGGGCCAGTGGCTCGCGCGCGCCGCCGGCCTGCTGACGATGGCGGGAGGCTTGGCGTACGCGTTCGCCTGAACACCGCGACGGACGGAAGAACGCGGTGGGAGCGGACGTGGGAATGAAAGCGGCACCGGGCGCGGCAGCGAAGGCTGGACCGGCGCCACGACAGCGCATCGTTCGCGAGCGGCGCCAGTACAACAAATGGGCGGCGAGCCAGACGCTTGAGGACTACGCGCTGCGCTACACCGCCGAGAAGGCGCGCAAGCGCGGCTCGTTCGTCATCGCCAGCACGGCGCTCGGCGCGATCTCGTTCCTGGCCTGCGAGGCGATCGGCGGCAGCCTGACGCTGCAGTTCGGCTTCGCCAACACGATGTGGGCGATCGCCGTGGTCTGCGCGCTGATGTTCTTCATCGGCCTGCCGATTGCCAGTTACGCGGCGCGCTACGGGCTCGACATCGACCTGCTGACGCGCGGCGCCGGCTTCGGCTACATGGGCTCGACGATCACTTCGCTGATCTACGCGTCTTTCACCTTCCTGCTGTTCTCGATCGAGGCCAGCATCATGTCGCAGGCGCTGCACATGGTGAGCGGCATGCCGCTGTGGCTCGCCCATCTGGTCAGCGCGCTCGTCGTGATTCCGATCGCGATCTACGGCATCAGCCTGATCAGCCGCGTGCAGCTGTGGACGCAGCCGGTCTGGCTGGTCCTGCAGCTGGCGCCGCTCGTCTGGCTGCTCGTCTACCGCCGTGACGATCTCGCCGGGCTCGGCCGCTTCGGCGGCCTGCACGGGGCGAGCGACGGCGGCTTCGACCTCTCGCTGTTCGCGATCGCCGCGTCGACGCTGCTGTCGCTGCTGCCGCAGATCGGTGAGCAGGCCGACTATCTGCGCTTCCTGCCGGACCGCCGCCGCGTCGGCGCCTGGCGCTGGTGGAGCGCGCTGCTGACGACGGGGCCGGGCTGGGTCTTCATGGGCGGCCTCAAGCTCGCCGCCGGTGGCCTGCTCGCGTACTTCGTGCTGCAGAAGGGCGTGCCGGCCGACGAGGCCGCACAGCCGGTGCAGATGTTCTTCGCCGCCTTCCGCGAAATGCTCGGCTCGCCGACGATGGCGCTGCTGCTGACCGGCGTGTTCATCGTCACCTGCCAGATCAAGATCAACGTCACCAACGCCTACGCCGGCTCGATCGCCTGGTCCAACTTCTTCTCGCGGCTGACGCACGCGCATCCGGGCCGCGTCGTCTGGCTGGTATTCAACGTGCTGCTCGCGCTGCTGCTGATGGAGATCGGCATCGTGCGCGTGATCGAAGGCATTCTCGTGCTGTACGCCAATTTCGCGGTCGGCTGGATCGGCGCGCTGACGGCGGACCTCGTCGTCAACAAACCGCTCGGCCTCTCGCCGTCCTTCATCGAGTTCAAGCGCGCGCATCTCTACGACATCAATCCGGTCGGCGTCGGCAGCATGCTGGCCTCGATCGTCGTTTCGTCGGCGGCCTTCTTCGGCGTGTTCGGCGCGCTGCCGCAGGCGCTGTCGCCGTTCATCGGCTTCGGCGCCGCGTTCGCACTGGCGCCGCTGATCGCGCTGGCGACGCGCGGCCGCTATTACCTCGCGCGCCGGCCGGGCGGCCTGCCGGACGGCGAACGCGAGATCCGCTGCGTGATCTGCGAGAACCGCTTCGAGCGCAGCGACATGGCGATGTGCCCGGCCTACAGCGGCCCGATCTGCTCGCTGTGCTGCACGCTGGAGGCGCGCTGTCAGGATGCCTGCAAGCAGGACAGCCGCTTCGGCCAGCAGGCCGCCCGCCTGCTGCACGCGGTCCTGCCGCGGCGCCTCGCGACGTCGGTGCGGCTGGCGACGATCGGGCAGTTCTTCGGCATCCTGTTCCTGTTTACGATCGCGATCGGCTGCCTGCTGTCGTTCATCTATCTGCAATATGCCGCGGTCGCGCCGCAATCGCGCGAGGTCATCGGCATCACGCTGCGCATCGTCTTCCTCAGCCTGCTGATCTTCTGCGGCGTGGCGTCGTGGCTGCTGGTGCTCGCCCACGAAAGCCGCAACGCCGCGCTGGGCGAATCGGCGCGCCAGACGGCGATGCTGATGGACGAAATCGCCGCGCACGAAAAGACCGACAAGGCGCTGCAGAAGGCCAAAGAGAACGCGGAGGCCGCCAACGAAGCGAAGAGCCGTTACGTGGTCGGCATCAGCCACGAGATCCGCTCGCCGCTGAACTCGATCTACGGTTATGCGCAGCTGCTCGAACGCGAGCCGTCGATGGCGCCGCAGAGCGCGGTGCGCGTGATCCGCCGCAGCGCCGAGCACCTGTCGAACCTCGTCGACGGCCTGCTGGACATCTCGAAGATCGAGAACGGCCAGCTGCGCCTGACGCGCGATCAGGTGAAGCTGCCGGATTTCCTGGAGCAGATCGTCGACATGTTCCGCCTGCAGGCCTCGGCCAAGGGCATTGAGTTCCGCTATGACCGGCCGGCGTGGCTGCCGGCGCTGGTCCATACCGACCAGAAGCGCCTGCGGCAGATTCTCATCAACCTGCTGTCGAACGCGATCAAGTTCACCGACCGCGGCTACGCGTCGCTGACGGTGCGCTATCGCACGCAGGTCGCCGAGTTCGAGATCGCCGACAGCGGCATCGGCATCAGGCCGCAGGACGTCGAGCGCATCTTCATGCCCTTCGAGCGCGGCGGCATGCCGGGCGCGCGTTCGGCGCCCGGCGCCGGCCTCGGCCTGACGATCACCAAGGTGCTCGTGCAGATCATGGGCGGCGAAATTGCCCTGCACAGCACGCCGGGCGAGGGCAGCCGCTTCGTCGTGCGCCTGCTGCTGTCGGAAGTCAGCGCGAACCAGCCGGCGGCGCCGGTGCGCCGGCGCATCGTCGCTTACGAAGGCGAGCGGCGGCGCGTGATGATCGTCGACGACGATCCCGCCCATCTCGACCTGTTGCGCAGCGTGCTGGAGCCGCTGGGCTTCGAACTGCACACGGCCTTCGACGGCGCCGCCGCGCTTGAGCTTGCCGCGCAGTGCAAGCCGCATCTGGCGACGCTCGACCTGCAGATGCCGGTGCTCGATGGCTGGCAGGTCGCGGCGCGGCTGCGCGCGCTGGCGTCGCCGGACCTGCGCATCATGATCGTCTCGGCCAACGCCTACGACCCGCGCCGCGACGGCGAAGCGGGCGCCGTCCACGATGCGTTCCTCACCAAGCCGCTCGATGTCGATTTCTTCCTCGACCGCGTGGCGGCGCTGCTGGACCTGCGGTGGCGCTACGCCGACCAGGCGCAGACAGCGGCGGCGACGGAGACGGCGGCCGCGTTCGCGGTGCCCGCGACCTGCCGGCGCTATCTCGACGAACTGCTGCAACTGGGCCGGATCGGCCACGTGCGCGGCATCCAGGCCAAGCTGCGCGAGATCGCCGAAGAAGACCCGGCGCACGAGCCTTTCACCAGGAACCTGCACGACCTCGTGCGGAAATTCGATTTGAGGGCCTATGCGCTTCTGCTCGAAGCGGCGCGCCATGGAGTCGCGCCATGAGTGCTGTGCTCAGCGGTCGCCGCGACATCGTGCTGGTCGTCGACGATGCGCCGGACAGCCTGAGCCTGCTGACCGATACGCTGGAGAGCGCCGGCGTCACCGTGCTGGTCGCCAGCGGCGGCGAGACCTGTCTGTCCCTGCTCGACGAGATCACGCCGGATCTGGTGCTGATGGACGGCGTGATGCCGGGCCTCGACGGCTTCGAGACCTGCCGGCGCCTCAAGCACGAAAAGATGCTGTCGCATGTCCCGGTGATTTTCATGACCGGCCTGACGGAAACCGAGGACGTCGTGCGCGGCCTGCAGGCCGGCGGCGTCGATTACGTCACCAAGCCGATCGTCGTCGACGAGCTGCTCGCGCGCATCCGCGTGCACCTGGCCAACGCGCGCAGTGCGCACGCATCACGCAGCGCGCTCGATGCGACCGGCCGCTTTCTGCTGTCGACCGACCGCGGTGGCCGACTGCTGTGGTGCACGCCCCGCGCCGAGCGCCTGCTCGCCGAACTGCTGCCGGCCGGCGAGCCGCTGCGGCTGGGCGCCGAAGTATCGCGGCAGCTCGCCGCCCTGCGCGACGATGGCGCGCCGCCGGCGATGCTGCTGAACGGCCATGGCCGCCGGCTGGAATTTTCCTATGTCAGCTCGACCGGCGCCGACGAATTCCTGTATCGCCTGCGCGATCTCGGCAATCCGGAGCAGTTGCTTCAGCAGCAGACGCAGCTGCTGCAAACGTCGCTGGCGCTGACGCAGCGCGAGGCCGAAGTGCTGCTGTGGATCAGCCGCGGCAAGTCGAACCGCGACGTCAGCGAAATTCTCGGCATCAGCCCGCGCACGGTGAACAAGCATCTCGAACAGGTTTTCGAAAAGCTCGGCGTCGAGAATCGTGCGTCGGCGACGGCGCGCGCCGTGCGCCTCCTGGCCCAGTGAGCGGCCGCGCGTCGTGCCATGACGGATCGAGGCCGTCTCAGATGCCGTCGAGCGCGGCGATGCGGTCGCGCATTTCCTGCAGATCGGTGCCGAGCAGCAGCTCGCCGACGGCGCGGCGCAGGCGGCCGACGTCGGAGTCGATGATGATGCGCTTGATCTCGAGCACGCTGGCCGGATGCATCGAGAACTCGGTGAGGCCGAGGCCGAGCAGCAGGCGCGTGTACTTGGGATCGCCGGCCATCTCGCCGCACATCGCCACCGGAATGCCGGCGCCGCCGCCGGCCTCGATCGCGCGCCGGATCAGCTGCAGCACGGCGGGGTGCAGGGGGTCGTAGAGATAGTTGACCTCGTCGTCGACGCGGTCGATCGCCAGCGTGTACTGGATGAGGTCGTTGGTGCCGATCGAGAAGAAGCGCGCGTGGCGCGCCAGCATCGGCGAGGCGAGCGCCGCCGCCGGCACTTCGATGATCGCGCCGACCGGCACGTCGTCGGCGACGGCGTGTCCTTCGCCGATCAGCTCGTCGCGCGTGGCGGCGATGGCGGCGCAGGCCTGCCGGAACTCCTGCAGGTTCGAGATCATCGGCAGCATGATCCGGATGCGGCCGAGCGTGGACGCGCGCAGCAGCGCGCGCAGCTGCGTGCGGAACAGCTCCGGCTCCTTCAGGCACAGGCGGATCGCGCGCAGGCCCAGCGCGGGATTGTTCGGCGTCGGGCCCGGCGAGCGGCCGGAGTCGACCTGCTTGTCGGCGCCGAGATCGAGCGTGCGCAGGGTGATCGGTCCCGAGACCGCCGAAACGATGCGCGCGTAGGCGTCGTACTGTTCCTCTTCGCCCGGCAGATCCTTGCGGTTCATGTAGAGGAATTCGGTGCGGTACAGGCCGACGCCTTCGGCGCCGTTCTCTTCGGCGACGCGCGCGTCTTCCGGCAGCTCGATGTTGGCGAGCAGGCGCACCGGCAGGCCGTCGCGCGAGACCGCGGCGCGGTTCTTGAACTTGACGAGGCCGGCGCGGTACTGCGTCTGGCTGCGCTGCTTGGCGCGGTAGAAGTCGAGCGCGATGTCGTCGGGCGTGACCAGCACGTGGCCGGCCTCGCCGTCGACGATCACCAGCTCGCCTTCGCGCAGCAGGCGCCGCGCGTCGCGCAGGCCGACGATGGTCGGAATGCCGAGGCTGCGCGCGAGGATCGCCGTGTGCGACAGCGGACCGCCGTACTCGGTGATGAACGCGGCGACTTGCTGCTGCGAGAGCAGGATGATGTCGGCCGGCGTGATGTCGTCGGCGACGGTGACGAACGGCTCGCTGCTGTCGCCCTTCTGCGGCAGCTGCCGCTCCGATTTCAGCAGCACGCGCAGGATGCGCGCGCAGACGTGTTCGACGTCGTCGCGGCGCGTGCGCAGGTACGGATCGTCCATCTGCTCGAAGACGGCGATCAGCGCGTCGCGGGTCTTGCGCAGCGCGCTTTCCGCGTTGATGTGCTGGCTGCGGATGTGCGCGATCGTGGTGTCGGTGATCGAGCGGTCATCGAGCATCAGGATGTGCGTGTCGATGAACGCGGCGATGTCGCTCGGCGTGCCGGCCGGAATCCTGTCGCGCACCTCATGCAGTTGCTCGCGCGCGCGGCGCTGGGCGCCGACGAAGCGTGCGACTTCGCCTTCGATGTCGTCGGTGGCGAGCGTGCGTTCGGGAATGTCGAGGTCGCCGGCGTGCAGCTTCTGCACGCGCGCGACGGCGATGCCGCGCGACACGCCGATGCCCGACAGCCAGAGGCTCATGGCGCGCTCCGCGCGCCGTGATTCGTGATCCGTGGCGGGTGATTCGTTAAAAACGACATGGCCCTTCTTCCGATCTCGCCCGACCTCAATCACCGATCACGATTCTTCATCGAACCTGCCAGCCACCAGCGCCGCCAGCTCGTCGAGCGCCTGCGCCTCGTCCGCGCCTTCGGCGATCAGAGTGATCGTCGAGCCCTTGGCGGCCGCCAGCATCATCACGCCCATGATCGACTTGCCGCTGACCTCGCGGCCATCCTTGCGGATGCGCACGTCGGATTCGAACTTCGAGGCAAGCGTGACGAGACGGGCGGCCGCGCGCGCGTGCAGGCCGAGCAGGTTGACGATGGAAACGGTGCGTTCCACGAAAGGCTCCTTCAAGGACCCGGCGGCATCGGCCGCGGGCAGAGCATGATGCCGCGCGCACCGCCTTCGATGGCGTTCTTCGCCATCTCCGGCAGCGCGAGCCCGGGATAGTTGAAGATGCGGATCAGCATCGGCAGGTTGAGGCCGGCGACGACGATGACGTCGCCCCCGAGCGCCAGCTTGTTGGCGATGTTGCTTGGCGTCGAGCCGAACGCGTCGGTGAGGATCAGCACGCCGCCGCCGTCGTCGAGCCGCTCGATCATCTTGCGCCCCTGCGTGATCAGCACTTCGTGCGCCTGGACGCGGCGCACTTCGAGCACGTCGACGGCCAGCGGCAGCTCGCCCATCATGTCGCGCAGGGTATCGAGCAGGTAATGCCCGAGCTTGCCGTGCGTGACGAGCAGGACGCCGATCTTCATCGCACTCAGGCCGGACGGGCACCGCCGGACGGCGCCCACAGCTCGCGATGGCGGATCGCGAGATTGTCGTAGCGGCCGCGGAACAGCTCGCCGAGCTTCTCGACGAAGTAGACGCTGCGGTGCTGGCCGCCGGTGCAGCCGATCGCCACCGTCAGGTAGGCGCGGTCCTGCTTCTGGTATTCGGGCAGCCAGCGTTCGAGAAAGGCGCGGATGTCGGCGAACAGGTGCGCGGTGACATCGTGGCTTTCGAGCCACTGCACGACCGGCGCGTCGCGGCCGGTCAGCTTGCGCAGGTCCGGCTGCCAGTGCGGGTTCGGCAGGATGCGGATGTCGAACACGAAATCGGCATCTTCGGGAATGCCGTTCTTGAAGCCGAACGACATGAACATCAGCGACAGCTTGCCGCCCGCGCCCGATGCCAGCCCCTGAATCTCCTCGCGCAAGGCGTGCAGGTTCTTCATCGAGGTGTCGATCGTCGCGTCGGCCGCGTTGGCGATCGGTGCGAGCAGCTGGCGCTCGCGGCGGATCGCCTCGGACAGCGCGCAGTCGCCCTGCGCGAGCGGATGGCGCCGCCGCGTTTCCGAGTAGCGCTGCAGCAGCACCGAGTCGTCGGCGCGCAGGAACAGCACGCTGACGTCGACGCCGTGCGCGCGCAGCGATTCGAGGTATTTCGGGAAGCGGGCGATCTGGCGTGCCGTCTCGCGCGCGTCGATGCCGATCGCGAGGCGCTCGTAGCGGCCGTCGCCGCGGCGCCGCGCGCCGCGGATGAACGGGCCGACGAGCTGCAGCGGCAGATTGTCGATGCAGTAGTAGCCGATGTCCTCGTACTGCTTGAGCGCGACGGTCTTGCCGGCGCCGGACAGACCGCTGACGAACGCCAGTTTCATGGTCGCGGCGCAGAGGGCAGGCGGGGATGGTCGACGGCGGACTTCACGGCGTATCGTTCTGGCGTTGTTCGCGCTGTTCCTGCTTGCGGATCTCTCGCGACTGCCGCCTGATCAGGTCGTCGTCGGCGCGATAGCCCGTGCGGCGCAGCTGCAGATCGCGGCAGGCGGCTTCGACGAGCACGGCGAGATTATGCCCGAGGCGGATCGGGATCGTGATCTGGGGCAGCTCGGCGCCGAGGATCGTCGCCGTGCTGCGGCGCCCGCCGAGGCGTTCGAGCCCGCTGTCCCAAGCCTCGCGCGGCGCTTCGAGGCGCAGCACCAGGTCGAGCCGGCAGCGGCCGGCGATGCTGCGTGGACCGTACAGCCGGCCGATGTTGAGAATGCCGAGGCTGCGCGCTTCGAGAAAGCCGCGCAGCAGGCGCGGCGCGCGGCCGACGATCCGCTCGCGGCGGCGCAGGAAATCGACGGCGTCGTCGGCGACCAGCTGGTGGCCGCGCGCCAGCAGTTCGAGCGCCAGCTCGCTCTTGCCGACGCCGCTCGCGCCGGTCAGCAGCACGCCGGTGTCGTGCACGCGCATGAAGACGCCGTGCAGCGTGACGACGGGGCTCTGCGGCGGCGGCACGCGGGCGGGTCCGCGGAAAAGCTTAGGAGGAAGCCGGGAGGTGCAGCACCGATCAGGCCGGCTGGTAGTCGGAGATGATCTGGAACAGCGCCTTGTTGTCGACCGCTTCGCGGGCCTTCTTGCAGAAGGCTTCGTCGGAGAACATCTCGGCGATCGCCGCGAGGTGCTTGAGGTGCGCTTCGGTCGCGCCCTGCGGCACGAGCAGGCCGAAGATCAGATCGACGGGATGGCCGTCGTGGGCTTCGTAGTCGAGCGGATGCTTGAGGCGCATGAACGCGCCGATGCTGCCGTCGATGCCGGCGAGGCGGCCGTGCGGGATCGCCACGCCGTGGCCGAGGCCGGTGCTGCCGAGCTTCTCGCGGGCGGTCAGGCTGCCGAGGATGTCGCCCGGGCTGACGCCGTCGACGCCGCGGGCGAGGAGCTGCGACAGTTCTTCGAGGGCTTTCTTCTTGCTGGTGAAGGTGTGTTCGAGGCTGACACGTTCCGCGGAGAGAATCTCGGCGATCTTCATGTGTTGAGGAGTCCTCTGCCAATAAAAAAGGCCCGGCCGTCGGTGGGCCGGGCCTTGGTGGCGCTGATTCTACTCAAAGGGCCATGCGCTTGTGGGCCTGCTTCTGGTGATGGTCGCGCAGCTTTTCCTTGTGGCGGCGCGTCTGCTGGTCGAGCTTGTCGGCCATCAGGTCGATGGCGGCGTACATGTCTTCCTCGGTCGCGCAGGCGTGCAGGTTGGCGCCGCTGGCGTGCACCGTCGCCTCGGCGCGCTGGTCGAGCTTTTCCACGGAGAGAATGACTTCAGCTGAAATCAGATGGTCGAAGTGTCGTTCGAGTCGCTTGAGCTTGGTCTGCACGTAATCGCGCATCGGCGTGGTGACGTCGACATGGTGACCAGAGATGTTCAGGTTCATCGATTCGCTCCTTGGGCCTTGCGGCCAGACTGCTAAGGGGCGCCGGGGTGTCACCCCGGCGGTTTGCGCTCGTGCGAGGGGGGGATCCCCAGGCCTTCGCGATACTTCGCTACCGTTCTCCTTGCAACCTGTATGCCTTCCTTCAGCAGCAACTCCGACAGCGTCGCGTCGGATAGCGGACGCGCGACATCCTCGGCCGAGATCATGCGTTTGATCATGGCCTGGATGGCGGTTGCGGAAGCGACGCCGCCGCCCGTGGTCTGGACGTGGCTGGAGAAGAAAAACTTGAGTTCGTACAGCCCACGCGGCGTGAGCATGTATTTGTTCGCTGTGGCTCGAGAGACGGTCGATTCATGTATGCCCAGCTGCTCGGCGATGTCGCGCAGCACCATCGGACGCATCGCCTCGGGTCCATAATCCAGGAAAGCTCGCTGCTCTTCAACTATCGACTGCGCGACCCGCAGCAGAGTTTCGTTGCGCGCCTCGAGGCTGTTCAGGAAGTACCGCGCTTCCTGCAAATGTTGTTTCAAAACAAGCTGATCGCGGGAGCTGTCGGCGCGGCGGATCATGCTCTGGTACTGGCCGTTGAGGCGCAGGCGCGGCGTGTGCTCCGGATTCAGGCCCACGATCCAGCGGCCATTCTTTTTCGAAACAAAGACATCCGGCGTCACATAGTCGGGCTCGTGGGCCTGGAACGGACGGCCGGGATGCGGCTGCAAGGTCTTGATCAGCGCCAGTGCCGTCTCGATCTCGGCGGCCGGCAGCCCGATGGCGCGGGCCAGCACCGCGGGATCGCGGCGCGCCAGCAGATTCAGCTGTTCGTTGACGAGCGTCAGGGCGGTGTTGATGCCGGGCGTGCGCGCCGGCATCAGCTCGAGCTGCAGGCGCAGACATTCGCCGAGGTTGCGCGCGGCGACGCCGGTCGGATCGAAGTCCTGGATCTTCTGCAGCACCGTTTCCAGCTCGGCCGGGGTCGCGCCGAAATCCTGCTGCAGGCGCGCCGACAGTTCCGGCCAGTCGGCCAGATAGCCGTCGTCGTTGATCGAGTCGAGCAGATGTTCGGCGAGCTCGGCTTCGCGCGGCGAGAACGGCGCGGCGCGCGCCTGTTCGAGCAGGTACTCGTGCAGGCTCTTGCGGCTGTGCAGGTTCGCTTCGAGGAAGTCGCGCAGCTCGTCGTCGTCGCCGCTGGCGCTCTTGCCGCTGCCGGTGCCGCCTTCGTCGAAGACGTCGCCCCAGTCGGCATCGACGGGCATTTCCGACGGGATCTCGGCGTTGTCGCCGCCGAGCTCGAGGCTCTGCGGATCGCCGGACGGTTCGGCGGCCGGCGTTTCGTCGCCGGCGGCGTCGTTGCCGGCCGCGACCTCGGCCTCGGCCGGCTCGGCGCCATCCTCGCGTTCGAGCAGGATATTGGATTCGAGGGCCTGCTCGATTTCCTGCTGCAGGTCCAGGCTCGACAGCTGCAACAGGCGGATGGCCTGCTGCAGCGCCGGCGTCATCGTCAGCGATTGCCCGAAACGCAGGCCCAGCGTCGATTTCATGCTCTATGGATTATTGTCGTGAATCGCGGTACTGCGATGCCCGTACGCGCCGGCCGGGCCGCCGGTCGGCGGCCCGCGATGCGCGTGCGTGCGCGGCGCTTACTTGACGGTGATCGTGATCGGATCGGACTGCACCGCCGGATTGAACGGCTGGTGCTTCCAGTCGGCGAACAGCAGCTGCAGGGTGTGTTTGCCCGGCTTGAGGTCGAGCGTGGCTTCGGTCTGGCCGCCGCCGAAATGCTTGATCTGGTCGGTCATCGGCAGCGGCTGGGTGTAGTCGACCTCGGGCTTGTCGATCAGCAGATGGTGATGGCCCGTGCCGTCCTTGTTGAAGCCGGCCGGCGCCACGCCGGCGTTGCTGAGGCCGAACTGGACCTTGACCGGGCTCGAGACGGTGTCGCCGTCCTTCAGGTTGATGAAGTAGACCTTGGCATTCGCCGGCGCCGGCGTGGCGGTGCCGAGCTGCTCGGCGGCCTTGTCGGACGCCTGCTGCTTGGCGTTGTTCTTGAGATCCTTCCAGGTGTCGGCGTGCGCGGGGAGGGTGGCGAAGGTCGCCAGGGCAGCGAGAGCGAGCATCTTCTTCATGGATCACCTCTTGCGGTGGGCTTATGCGGTGGGTTGCGCGTCGGGGGCTGCGCGGTCGGCACGTGATTTGCGTATCGCCTGAAGACAAGATTAGGTGAAACGCCGGCATATCGCTATACTGCGCGCCGCTCGCGAGGCGTCCACCGGTTGACGCTCGCGGATCCCAGGCACTTCCATGCCGGTCCGCGCCGCCGCGGGCGACATCGATGGCGCATGCCACGATGCCTTTCTTGAAACGCACGACCTGAACCGGTCCGCGGATTGATCCGCGCTGCAGGCGTTCAGGAGTATTGCAATGTCATCCGAAGTCACATCCCGGGAAGAGGCCTTCGCCGGTCTCGGCCTCTCGTCCGAGCTGTTGCGTGCCGTGTCCGAAGAAGGCTACGTGCGGCCGACGCCGATCCAGGCGCGCGCCATCCCCGAGGTCGTCGCCGGCCGCGATCTGCTCGCCGCCGCGCAGACCGGCACCGGCAAGACCGCCGCGTTCACGCTGCCTCTGCTGCAGCGTCTGCACGCCGGCGGTGCACGCGCCGCGCGCAAACAGGTGCGCATCCTCGTGCTGGTGCCGACGCGCGAGCTGGCCGCGCAGGTGCGCGACAGCGTGCAGACCTATGGCCGCCATGTGCCGGGCATCCGCACCGTGCTGATCTTCGGCGGCGTCGGCATCAACCCGCAGATCGAGCAGCTGGCCGTCGGCGCCGAGATCGTCGTCGCCACGCCGGGCCGCCTGCTCGACCACGTGCAGCAGAAGACCGTCGACCTGTCGCAGGTCGAAACGCTGGTGCTCGACGAAGCCGACCGCATGCTCGACATGGGCTTCATCCACGACATCCGCCGCGTCATCAAGCTGTTGCCGGAGCGGCGCCAGAACCTGCTGTTCTCGGCGACGTTCTCGCCGGATATCCGCAAGCTGGCCGAAGGCCTGTTGCGCGAGCCGGTGACGATCGACATCGCGCCGCGCAACTCGGCCGCGGAAACGGTCGAGCAGCGCGTGCTGTTCGTCGACAAGAGCCGCAAGGCCGATCTGCTGATCCATCTCGCCAAGGGTTACGACTGGAAGCAGACGCTGGTCTTCACGCGCACCAAGCACGGCGCCAACCGCCTCGTCGAGAAGCTGATCAAGTCCGGCATCAACGCCGCGGCGCTGCACGGCAACAAGAGCCAGAACGCGCGCACGCGCGCGCTCGCCGAGTTCAAGACTGGCGAGGTGCGCATCCTCGTCGCCACCGACATCGCCGCGCGCGGCCTCGACATCGACCAGCTGCCGCACGTCGTCAACTTCGAGCTGCCGAACGTGCCGGAGGACTACGTGCACCGCATCGGCCGCACCGGCCGCGCCGGCAATGTCGGCGAGGCGTTCTCGCTGGTCAGCCCGGACGAGAAGGACGAGTTGCGCGGCATCGAGAAACTGCTGCGCAAGCAGCTGTCGAGCTTCGAGGTCGACGGCTTCGAGCGCGGCGCGGCATCGCCGGAGCCGTCCGCGGCCGAAGCGCCGCGTGCGCCGCGCGATGACGGCCAGCGGCAGCCTCGGCCCCGTCAGGGCCAGCCCCGCGAGGGACAGCGCCATGGCAACGGCCAGGGTCACGGCGGTCAGCGCGACCCGCATCGCCGTCAGGGCCATTCGCAGGGTCAGCAGGGTCGTCCGCAGCACGCGGGCAAGCCGCGCGACGAGAACGGCGACATCAACGGCAATGTGGTCGGCGCCGTGCATCAGCGTGCCCGCGATCCCTTCGACGAGCCGCGCCGGCAGCGAGGTGCGAACCCGTCGGGTCGCGGCAATCCCGGCGGCCGCAGCCGTCGCGGCGGCGGTCAGCGGCCCAACGGTGGCCAGGCATTCCGATGAGCGGGCAGGACCGGAAGCCGGGCAAGCCCAGGCGCGAACAGCCACAGAAAACTTACGGTCCGCCGTCGCGCTTCGGCGGCGGCGCGTATGGCAGCGGCGCACGCGCGCAGAAATCGGCCGAGCACCGCGCGGGCAAGTCGCGCAAGGTGCATTGAAAGATTCGGCCGCGCGGTGTGCGGCTGGCTTTGCCCTCTCTCCCCATGAACATGGGGAGAGATCAAGAGCGAGTGGCACCTCGCTCATCGCGCCTCTCGATCTTGCAGCCCCTCACCCTGACGCTCTCCCCGCAGGCGGGGAGAGGAATGATCTTTCCGGGCTTCTTCAGGCCTTGATCGTCTTCGCGCCTTCCGCCGTGCCGACGATCAGCACGTCGGCCGGGCGCCGCGCGAAAAGCCCCACGCAGACGACGCCGGTGATCAGGTTGATCTCGGTCTCCAGCTTGATCGGATCGACGATGGAGAGGCCGTGCAGGTCGATGATGACATTGCCGTTGTCGGTGACGACGCCTTCGCGCAGCAGCGGCCTGCCGCCGAGCTTGACCAGCTCGCGCCCAACGTAGGACTGCGCCATCGGGATCACTTCGATCGGCAGCGGGAACCTGCCGAGCACGTCGACCTGCTTGGTCTGATCGACGATGCAGACGAACTTGCGGCTCGCGGCGGCGACGATCTTCTCGCGCGTCAGCGCCGCGCCGCCGCCCTTGATCAGCTGCAGATGCCGGTTCGCCTCGTCAGCGCCGTCGACGTAGATCGACAGCGTGCCGGTGCTGTTGAGGTCGAGCACCGGCACGCCGATCTTCTTCAGGCGCTCGCTGCTCGCGTTCGACGACGACACCGAGCCCTTGATGTCGTGTGCCAGCTTCGATTCGGCGAGCAGGTCGATGAAGAGGTTGACGGTCGAGCCGGTGCCGACGCCGAGCACTTCGCCCGGTTCGACGTAGGCGAGGGCGGCTTCGGCGGCTTGGCGCTTGGCGAGGTCGTTGCTCATGTCGTGATTCGTGATTCGTGATTCGTGATGCGCGCTCCGAAGATCGCGCTGCCGATGCGCACGAGCGTCGAGCCTTCCGCAATCGCCGCTTCGAGATCGTCCGACATGCCGGCCGAAAGTGTATCGAGTTCGAAGCCGTCGCGGCGCAGGGCCTCGAACAGTTCGCGCAGCGCGCGGAACGGCGCGCGCGCATTGGCGCCGTCGGCGAGCGGCGCGGGAATCGCCATCAGGCCGCGCAGCTTGAGATTCGGCAGCGCGGCGACGGCGCGGCACAGCGGGAGCGCTTCGTCCGGCGCGCAGCCGGACTTGCTCGCCTCGCCGGAAATGTTGACCTGCACGCAGACCTGCAGCGGTGGCAGCGAGGCCGGGCGCTGCCCGGACAGGCGCTGCGCGACCTTCAGGTGATCGACGCCGTGCACCCAGTCGAAATGTTCGGCGATCGCGCGCGTCTTGTTCGACTGGATCGGCCCGGTGAAATGCCATTCGACGGATGAAGCCGGCAGGTCGTCCAGAGCCGCACGCTTGTCGAGCGCTTCCTGCAGATAGTTCTCGCCGAAGGCCGACTGTCCGGCGGCGTGTGCGCGGCGGATCGCGTCGGCGCTGCAAGTCTTGCTGATCGCCAGGAGCCGCACGGCGTCCGGCGCGCGTGCTGCCACGAGGCAGGCGGTGCGGATGCGGTGACGGACTGCGGCGAGATTCGCTTCGATGTCGGCCATGTTGCTTGCGGTCGGGATTGCCGATAACGTCGCCGGTCAGCGTAGCCCCGGCAGGGGCGACATTAAACACGAACCGGATCGCTGTTTCGCCTCGGGGGCGCTTGCATGGAGATCGCGCAGTTACTGACGTTCAGCGTCAAGCAAGGCGCGTCCGACCTCCATCTGTCCGCCGGCGTCGAGCCGATGATCCGCGTCGACGGCGACGTCAAGCGCATCAACCTGCCGCTGCTCGCACACAAGGACGTTCATGACATGGTGTATGACATCATGAACGACAAGCAGCGCAAGGCCTGGGACGAATTCCTTGAGACCGATTTCTCGTTCGAGATTCCAGGCCTCGCGCGTTTCCGCGTCAACGCCTTCAACACTTCGCGCGGCGCCGCGGCGGTGTTCCGCACGATTCCGTCGAAGATCCAGACGCTCGAGGATCTGCGTTGCCCGTCGATCTTCAAGGACATCGCCGACTACCCGCGCGGCATCGTGCTCGTCACCGGGCCGACCGGCTCGGGCAAGTCGACGACGCTGGCGGCGATGGTCAATCACATCAACGAGAACGAATACGGCCACATCCTCACGGTCGAGGACCCGATCGAATTCGTCCACCAGCCGAAGAGGTGCCTGATCAACCAGCGCGAGATCCATCGCGACACGCTGGGCTTCAACGAGGCCCTGCGCTCGGCGCTGCGCGAAGACCCGGACGTCATCCTGGTCGGCGAAATGCGCGACCTCGAGACGATCCGCCTGGCGCTGACCGCGGCGGAAACAGGCCACCTGGTGTTCGGCACGCTGCATACCTCGTCGGCGGCCAAGACCATCGACCGCGTCGTCGACGTGTTCCCGGCCGCCGAAAAGGACATGGTGCGCGCGATGCTGTCGGAATCGCTGCGCGCGGTGATTTCGCAGACGCTGCTGAAGAAGAAGGGCGGCGGTCGCGTCGCCGCGCACGAGATCATGATCGGCACGCCGGCCATCCGCAATCTGATCCGCGAGAACAAGATCGCGCAGATGTACTCGGCCATCCAGACCGGCGGCAAGGAAGGCATGCAGACGCTCGACCAGTGCCTCAAGGACCTGGTCAGGAAGGGCATGACCTCGCTCGAAGAGGCGCGCCTGAAATCGGCCGATCCGCGCAGCTTCTCGCTGGGCTGACACGCCGGATACATCCGGTTCAGGGGAAACAGACATGGACCGCGAACAGGCGGGCAAGCTCGTGCAGCAACTGCTGACGCTGATGAAGCAGAAGGGCGCGTCGGATCTCTTCATCACCGCCGGCTTTCCGCCGGCCATCAAGCTCGACGGCCAGATGACGCCGGTCATGGAACGGCCGCTGTCGGGCGAGGCCTCGGCGATGATCATGCGTTCGCTGATGAACGACCGCCAGATCAAGGAGTTCGAGGCGAGCAACGAGTGCAATTTCGCGATCGCGCCGCCGGCCATCGGCCGCTTCCGCGTCAATGCGTTCGTGCAGCAGGGCCGCGTCGGCGGCGTGCTGCGCACCATCACGACGGAAATCCCGACGTTCGAACAGCTCGGCCTGCCGCCGCAGATGAAGAACATCGCGATGGAGAAGCGCGGCCTGGTGCTGATGGTCGGCGCGACCGGCTCGGGCAAGTCGACCTCGCTGGCGGCGATGGTCGGCCATCGCAACCGGCATTCGCGCGGCCACATCGTCACGATCGAGGACCCCATCGAATACGTGCATCCGCACCTTGGCTGCATGATCACGCAGCGCGAGGTCGGCACCGACACCTTCTCCTGGGACGCGGCGCTGAAGAACACGCTGCGCCAGGCGCCGGACGTCATCCTGATCGGCGAAATCCGCACGCGCGAAGGCATGGAATACGCGGTCAACTTCGCGGAGACCGGCCATCTCGTGCTCGCCACGCTGCACGCCAATTCGGCGAACCAGGCGCTCGACCGCGTCATCAACTTCTTTCCGGAAGAGAAGCGCGAGCAACTGCTGATGGACCTGTCGCTGAACCTCAAGGCCATCATCTCGCAGCGCCTCGTGCGCAAGGAGGGCGGCGGCCGCGCGGCGGCGATCGAGATCATGATCAACTCGCCGCTGATCGCCGACATGATCTTCAAGGGCGAGGTTGCCGGCATCAAGGAAGTCATGGCGCGCTCGAACGAGCAGGGCATGATCACTTTCGACCAGTCTCTGTTCAATCTGTTCGAGGCCGGCCTGATCGGCTACGACGAGGCCATCCGCAACGCCGATTCGCAGAACGAGCTGCGCCTGCGCATCAAGCTCGAGTCGGCGCGTGCGCGCGCCGACCTGCTCGAAGACGAGATGGTCAAGAAGATGCGCATGCGCGAAGACGATGGCGCGACGGTGATGCGGCGCTGACCGGCGCTTTTGGCAACAGGCGGTCCGGGAGCGCGAAAGCGGATGCTGAAGATCCTTCCTTACCTGAAGCTGTGCGTCGAAAAGGACGGCTCCGACCTTTTCTTCACGGCCAACGCACCGGCGCAGATCAAGGTCGAGGGCGAGCTGTATCCGATCGGCAAGTCGCCGCTGACGCGCGAATTCATCCGCGAGCTCGCGTGCGGCATCCTGACGCCGGAGCAGCAGGCGTATCTCAAGCAGAACCTCGAGATCGATCTGGCGACCGAAGCCGGCGGCCTCGGCCGCTTCCGCGTCAACGTCTTCCATCAGCGCGGCGCGCTGGGCATGGTGATGCGCTACGTGCGCTCGCAGGTGCCGCGGCTCGATGCGATCCCCGGCATGCCCCCGGCGCTCAAGAGTCTGATCGCGCAGAAGCGCGGCCTGATCCTGATGGTCGGGGCGACCGGCTCGGGCAAGTCGACGACGCTGGCGGCGATGATCAATCACCGCAACGAGACGCAGGCCGGCCACATCCTGACGATCGAGGATCCGATCGAATTCATCCATCCGAACCAGCGCAGCATCGTCAACCAGCGCGAGGTTGGCCAGGACACCGTCAGCTACGAGCGCGCGCTGCGGAGTTCGCTGCGCGAAGCGCCGGACGTCATCCTCGTCGGCGAGGTCCGCACGCGCGAGACGATGAATGCGTGCATCCAGCTCGCCAACACCGGCCATCTGGCGATCTCGACGCTGCACGCCAACAACGCCTATCAGGCGCTGCAGCGCGTCGTGAACCTGTATCCGGACGATCTGCGCGAGCAGCTCTACATGGATCTGTCGCTGACCTTGCGTGCCATCGTCTCGCAGCGTCTCGTGCGCCGACCGGACGGCCGGCGCGTCGCGGCGATGGAGGTGATGATCAACACGCCGTTCATTCAGGATCTGATCCTGCACAAACGCGTCGACGAGATTCCGGGCGCCATGGAGCAGTCGTCGGACCAGGACATGCAGACCTTCGACCAGTCGCTGCTCCGCTTGTACCGGCAGGGGGAGATTTCTCTTGACGAAGCGCTGGCCGGCGCCGATTCGCGGACCAATCTCGAGGCCAAGATCAATTTCGGCTAGACCGCAGCGCCGCATGGGCGCGATGCGAATGTCCGGGCCGGATCGGCCTTGCGTCGCCCGCCGCAGCTCGCTAAACTCGCGCGCCTTTTTCGAGGTTCGACGGGCACCCGCCCCCGAACCGAACTATAACTACCGATTAGGACTGGACCATGAAGACCCTCTTCGCCAAGTCCGAGACCGTCAAGCGCGACTGGTACGTGATTGACGCGACGGACAAGACGCTCGGCCGTTTGGCCACCGAAGTGGCTCGCCGCCTGCGCGGCAAGCACAAGCCGGAATACACCCCGCACGTCGACACCGGCGATTACATCGTCATCGTCAACGCCGAGAAGGTGAAGGCCACCGGCAACAAGCTCAAGGACAAGGTTTACTACAGCCACTCGGAATATCCGGGCGGCATCAAGTCGATCACCCTCGAAAAGCTGCTGCAGAAGGCCCCTGAGCGCGCGATCGAGAAAGCCGTCAAGGGCATGCTGCCGGGCGGGCCGCTCGGCTACGCACAGTTCCGCAAGCTGAAGGTCTACGCCGGCGCGGAACATCCGCACGCCGCGCAGCAGCCGCAGCCTCTCAATATCTGATCGGGTCCGCTCCCATGGCCAAGAACATCGAATACAAGTACGGCACGGGCCGTCGCAAGACCGCTGCGGCGCGCGTGTTCCTCAAGCCGGGCTCCGGCGCGATCACCATCAACGACAAAAGCGTCGAAGACTACTTCGGCCGCGAGACCTCGCGCATGCTGGTCCGCCAGCCGCTCGAAGTGACCGATTCGGTCGGCCGTTTCGACCTCAAGGTCACGGTCGCCGGCGGCGGCCCGAACGGCCAGGCCGGCGCGATCCGTCACGGCATCACCCGTGCGCTGATCCAGTACGACGAAGAGTTCCGTGCGCCGCTGCGCGCCGCCGGCCTCGTCACGCGCGACGCGCGCGAAGTCGAGCGCAAGAAGGTCGGCCTGCACAAGGCCCGCCGCGGCACGCAGTACTCCAAGCGCTGAGCGGTTCTCGCCGGTTCCGTCGCGCGGGTCTTTCTGCGCGGCCGCTTGGAATTCGGGGCGGCGCGTGTATACTCGCCGCCCTGCGATTTCCGCTTCGGATGGGGGATCGTCTAATGGCAGGACAACAGATTCTGACTCTGTTTATCTAGGTTCGAGTCCTAGTCCCCCAGCCATCCGCAAAGAAGCCCCGTAATCAATCGATTGCGGGGTTTTTTGTTGGCGTCAGGTGCAGCACCCTGGCCAAGTAGAACCCCAAGAGACGCGCCGGAAGCGACCGCACAGGGACCAACCGCAGACGGGTAGTGCTCGAGCAAGCCGGCGAGCCACGAACTGCGGGTAGTGGAGGCCCGGCCTTGGACCCACCGGCATGACCGGCAAGGGCGAGGTCTACTGCCTGAGCATCGAAGCGACCGGCTACACCGCGCATCAGATGTACGTGCGCATTGAGGAAGTGAGCTACGTCGATACCGTCTTCGAGTACAGCAGCTCGACAGATGTAAAGGCGTGGCGCATCTATACGCTGCGCATCAACAATCCGCTCGATCAGGATTATCCGGGCGGAGATCGGCGCGCAGCGCAATGTCTGTGTCATGGCCTAGGTTCGCATTCGGCGTCCGGGCCATTTTCGTCGCACGGCGGCTGCTGGTCAGCCGGCAACCGCAGGCCGGGGGCCACCACGCCATAACCTTGATAGTCCGCCCCGACCGCCGCCAGATCCACATACTGGATCTCCTGCTGGTTGGCGCCCAGCACACGCCCGGCATAGATCGAGGTCGGCACGTTCACGCTGGCGCTGCCGCTGATCAGCAACAGGCTGCCGTTGCGACTGACGGCGTAGAAGTAGGCGGGCGGCGAGCCGATGGAGGTCACGTACTGGGTGGTGTCGCTGCGCCATCCGCGTAGCGCTGCACGAGCACGTCGCCGCCGGCCCGCGAGATAGGCGCGCGGCGCGGCGGCTTCGCGGATCCCGGTGCCGGCGCCGCCCGCTCTTCGCTTGTCGCCCGGGCCACTGTAAGCCCGCCGTAAGCTGCTGCCTGTGCAATCGCTGGCGACGACTGTGCGAGGTTGCGTGACGCGCAGGTCCTATAATGGTGCATGTTGCGCCCCGCTTCGGCACAGGCCGCGGCGATTCGCTCAAACAATAAATCGAGGTGCCTTATGGACACTTCGCCCCGTGCCCCCACCGGGGGATCGGCCGCTACCGCGGTGACGATCGGGCTGCCGCGCGCGCGCGGCCTGGCTTGGGCCGCCTCGCTGGCAGACGCGGCGATCGGCTTCCGCACGCTCGAGGACTATTACCGGGAGCGTCCGGCCGCGGCGACGCCGCAGGACTTCGTGCGCTACGCGCTCGATACGCTTGGCATCGGCTACCGGCTGGCGGCCGGCTCGCCCGACGGCATTCCGGCCGAAGGCCCGCTGCTCGTCGTCGCCAACCATCCGTACGGCGTCGCCGAAGGACTCGTGCTCTCCGATCTGCTGCTGCGCCGGCGCGGCGACGTGCGCCTGCTCGCGAACACGCTGCTGCAGGGCGTGCCGGAGTTCGCGCCGCTGGTCGTGCCGGTCGACGTCTTCAAGAGCGGCGTCAACGGCAGCAGCATCCGCGGCGCGTTGCGCCACCTGAAGGATGGCGGCCTGCTGGTCGTGTTCCCGGCCGGCGAAGTCAGTCGCGTCGACTGGCAGACGCGACAGGTCAGCGATCCGCCGTGGTCGCCGACGGTCGCGGCGCTCGCGCGGCGCAGCGGCGCGCGCGTGCTACCGCTGTTCGTCGAAGGCCGGCCGCGCCTGCGCTCGCTGGCGGCCGGCGTCGTCAATCCGCGCCTGCGCACGGCCATGCTGGCGCGCGACCTGCTCGCGCTGCGCGGCCGCACGCTGGGTTTGCGCGTCGGCGAAATCGTCGAGCCGCGCGAGCTCGCGCGCATTCCGGAGAAGGCGCAGACCGATTACCTGCGGCTACTGACGTATACGCTCGGCGTCGACGGCCGGCGCTCGGCGCGGATCGTCGCCGCGCGCACGCTGGCGCCGCTGGCGCCGCGTGGCGACGCCGCCGCGCTAGCCGCCGAGATCGCGCGGCTCGACGATTGCCGCCTGCTGCGCAACGGCGAGTTCGAGCTGTACCTCGCGCCGACGGCGCGCATGCCGCGGCTGCTCGCCGAGATCGGCCGCCTGCGCGAGGCGAGTTTTCGCGCGCTGCAGGAGGGCAGCGGCCTGGCGCGCGATCTCGACCGCTTCGATGCGCACTACGAGCATCTGTTCCTCTGGCATCCGCAGAAGCGCGAGATCGTCGGCGCGTACCGCTTCGGCTTCACCGAAGCGATCGTGCCGCACCAGGGCGTCGACGGCCTCTACACGCGCAGCCTGTTCCGTTACGACGCACACCTGTTCGCGCAGACCGGCCCGGCGATCGAGCTCGGCCGTTCGTTCATCGCGCCGGACTGGCAGCGCAGCTTCCAGCCGCTGCGCCTGCTGTGGGGCGGCATCGCCGCCGTGCTCGAACGCCGGCCGGAGATCCGCTACCTGTTCGGGCCGGTCAGCATCAGCCCGAGCTACAGCGCGGCGGCGCGCCGGCTGATCGCCGAGACGCTCAGCGCGCATCACGCGGATCCGGCGCTGGCGGCGTTGATCGCGCCGCTGCATCCGCTGCCGCAGCGGCCGCAGCCGGCGGCGCAGCGCAACGTCGTGTCGGCGCTCGCCGACCCGAAGCTGCTGTCGCGCGTCATCGCCCGCGTCGGCCGCGGTCCCGGCCTGCCGGTGCTGCTGCGCCACTATCTGGAGCTGAACGGCCGCTTTGCCGGCTTCAATGTCGACGACAGCTTCGGCGGCACGCTCGACGGCCTCGTGTTCGTCAGCGTCGCGCACATCCCGCCGCGCACGCTCGAGCACTTCATCGGCGTCGGGCGCGGCACGACGGCGGACGAAGGCTGAGCGCGCCTTCCTCCCGATAAAGGCCCATCTCGACAGCGGCGAGTGGCGCGGTGGCGCTTGCCGTGCGCGCGGCGCTCGCCGACAGTCGCGGCACTATCCGGAGGAGTCCCATGAGTGACGATCGCGTGCGCCTGCGCGACCTGCTGCGCGGAGCGCTGTCGAGCCTGCCCGATGTCGCGGCCGCGCGGCGCGGCCTGTGGAACCTCGTCCGCTTCAAGCCGGACACGAGGTTCTCGATCGGCCTGTGCTACGAACGGCTCGCCGCGCGGCAGCCGCGGCATCCGGCGCTGCGCTTCGAGGACCGCGTCTGGAGCTATGCCGAATTCAACGGCTGGGCGAACCGCATCGCGCACCTGCTGAAAAGCCGCGGCATCGCGCGCGGCGACGTCGTCGCGCTGCTGTTCGAGAACCGGCCGGAGGCGCTGGCCTGCGCGCTGGCGGTGGTCAAGCTCGGCGCCGTCGCGGCGATGCTCAATCCGCAGCAGCGCGGCGGAGTGCTCGCGCACAGCATCGGCCTGACCGGCGCCAGGGCCGTCGTCGCCGGCGACGAATGCGTCGCCGCGCTTGACGGCGCCGGCTACGGGCCGCACGGCGGTCAGTCACTGCTGCGCTGGTGGGACGGCAACGGCGCGGCGCCGGAAGGCTATCTCTCGCTGCGCGGCGAAGCGGCTCCGATGCCCGCCGACAATCCGCCGGACACCGCGCAAGTGCGCCTCGGCGAGCCGTGCTTCTACATCTTCACCTCGGGCACGACCGGCATGCCGAAGGCGTCGCGCATGACGCACTACCGCTGGATGCGCAGCCTCGCCGGCGTCGGCCAGCTCGCCGTGCGCCTGCGCCGCGACGACGTGCTGTACTGTCCGTTGCCGCTGTGTCACAACAACGCGCTGACGGTGTCGTGGAGCGCGACGCTGTCGGCCGGTGCGACGCTCGCGCTCGGCCGCAAGTTCAGCGCCTCGCGCTTCTGGGACGAGATCCGCCGGCACGACGCGACCGCGTTCTGCTACATCGGCGAGCTGTGCCGCTACCTGCTGAACCAGCCGCCGAAGCCGGGCGACCGCGATCATCACGTGCGCCTCGTCGTCGGCAACGGCCTGCGCGCCGAGCTGTGGGATGCGTTCCAGCAGCGCTTCGGCATCGAGCGCATCTGCGAGTTCTACGGCGCCTCGGAGGCGAACCTCGCGTTCGTCAACGGCTTCGGTCTGGCGCGCACCGCGGGCTTCTGCCCGCTGCCGTTCGCGATCGTCGAATTCGATGCCGTCAGCGAAGCGCCGCGGCGCGGCGCCGACGGCCGCATGACGCGCGTCGCCAAAGGCGGCGTCGGCCTGCTGATCACCGAAGTCACCGCGCGCGCGCCGTTCGACGGCTACACGGACAAGAAGGCCAGCGAGGCCAAGCTGCTGCGCGACGTGTTCAAGCCCGGCGACTGCTGGTTCAACAGCGGCGACCTGGTGCGCGATCAGGGCTGGGCGCACATCCAGTTCGTCGACCGCGTCGGCGACACCTTCCGCTGGAAGGGCGAGAACGTCGCGACGACCGAGGTCGAAGGCGCGCTGAACCGTTTCCCCGGCGTCAGCGAGGCCGTCGTCTACGGCGTGCAGCTGCCGGACAGCGACGGACGCGCCGGCATGGCGGCGCTGACGCTCGACGGCGCGTTCGACGGCGCCGCGCTGGCGCGCCATCTCTGCGAACACCTGCCGGCCTATGCCGTGCCGCTGTTCGTGCGCCTGCGCGCCGCGCAGGAGACGACGGCGACGTTCAAGTTCCGCAAGCTCGAACTCAAGCAGGACGCCTACGATCCGGCGCGCGTCCGCGAACCGCTCTACGTGCTGCGCGACCGCGCGGGCGGCTACGAGCCACTGGATGCCGCGCTGCACGCGCGCATCGCGCGCGGCGAATGGCGCTTCTGAGACCGCGCCGTCGCGGCGCGCGGATGCATCCGCAGAGCGGCATTGACCTGGGCGCCGGATTGACTCGCCGGCCAGCCAAAGCGACGGCGGCGCCGGCGATGCGATTCTCGTCGCACACGAGCAGGACTTGAGCGGGTGCAGCCGATGAATGTGGACATCAAGATCGAACGCAGCATGGAAGTCGAGGCGCCATACGCCGAGGTCGCGCCGCTGCTCGACGATCTGGAGGGAACCATCCGCCGCTTTCCGAAGCTCAGGAAACTAACGAAGGTCGGCGACAACGCTTATCTGTGGGAGATGTCGACGATCGGCTCCAAGGCCGCGAGCATCGCCCACGACGTCAGCTACGCCGCGCAGTACACGGTCAACGCCAAGCGCGGCGAGCTGAGCTGGAAGCCGATGCCGGACTACGGCAACGCGACGATCGAAGGCCGCTTCCAGGTGCTCGATCAGGGAAGGAAGACCCGGCTGGTGTTCGACGTGAAGGGCAGGCTGCGCGACGTGCCGGTGCCGCTGATGTACCGCCTGCTGGCGCCGCCGTTCATCCAGGGCAAGTTCACGCGCCTCGTCGACATCTTCCTCGAGAACACGCGCGACGCGCTGCTGACGAAGTAGACCGCGCGGCACGGCCTTGCGGCCCGGCCACGCAAGACGGAGGGGAACATGAGCGTCGTCACCCGTGCGATGGGCCTGGGCCTGCGCGCCATCAATCGCATCGCCGGCTCGCCGCTGCTCGATCGCCTGCATCTGCGCAAGCCGGCCGAGCAGGCGCTGTACCACGGCGCGCGCATCGGCTTTCGTGGCGCGGCCGCGACGGCGCGCACCTTCAAATCCGTGCAGCAACTCGGCAAGCCGCAGCGCCCGGCGCGCAGCGGCGGCGGCGAAGGGCTGTTCGATCGACCGCGCCGAACTTGTCGTCGTCTGGGCGACGCTCGACCGCAATGCCGGCCGCGCGGCGATCAAATCGTTCGTCGTCGAGAAGGGCACACCGGGCTTCAAGCTGGTGCGCCTCGAGCACAAGCTCGGCATCCGTGCATCGGACACCGCGCAGCTCGCGCTCGGCGCCGACATCCGCATCGCGCGCGGAGACGCGCAGCTGTCGATCATGGAGGCGAAGTGGGGACTCGTGCCGGACATGGGCGGCATGCTGCTGCGCGAACTGGTGCCGATCGACGTCGCCCGGGAGCTGACGTACACGGCGCGCGTGTTCAGCGGTGACGACGCGCACGCGCTCGGCCTCGTCACGCATCTGGCCGACGATCCGCTCGCGTCGGCGCGAGCGTTGGCCGCCGAGATCGCCGTGCGCTCACCCGATGCCGTGGCGGCGTCGAAAGTTTCTATTGCAGCGCGCGTGGCCGGCGGGCGAGCGCGGTGTGCTCGCGCTCGAACGCCGCTACCAGCGCAAGGTCATCGGCAGGATCAACCAGCACATCGCGGTGGCGCGCAACACCCAGGCCGCCGACCAGCCCTACGCGCCGCGCCGCGTCGACGGCTGACCACGGAGACCTTTCTCAGTCTCAGTTCAGGTACTGCCGGAAGGTGATCGGCTGGTCGATGTCGAGCGGCGGCGGCGTTTCGGTGTCGGCGGCGGCGGGCGGCGCCGCGTTCGCCTGTGCGACGCGGTCGACGTGTTCGCGCCGGCCGCTGCGACCGGCGCCGGCGGTGCGGATGCCGGCGCTGCGACGGGCGACGGCATCGGCCGTGGTGTCTCGGGCGCGGTGGCGGCTTCGCGTGCCTGGCGCGCGGCGGTGTCGCGGGTGGCGCGGCGATGGCGGCGCTTTGCGGTGCGGCGCTCAGCAGCTTCAGCGTCACGACGGACGGCAGCGCCGCAGGGCGTTCGACGCGCGCCGTCCGCGCACCGTCATGAGGCCGTCCGGGCACTGCGCGTCCATCCGCCGCGCCATCCGTGGCGCCGCGTTTGATACGCAAGCAGCGCACCAGAAGGCTTGCCCGCTCCCGTCTTCCCGCGGCTGCGGCGCGGCCGCAGGGTTTGTCGCGGGCCGCACGCGGACGTGACGGGCCGTGCGGCCGCACTTGCATGTTGCGGTGGAGCCGTGACAATAGCGGACCCGATGGCAATGCTGCCGCGTCGCTGGCGGCCTGCCGTCCGCGGTCCGCCCGCTGCGCCCGGGCCATCCGTTTACTTCCAGCAAAAGAGCATGACGAATCCATCCACGAAAGCCGACGTGGTCATCGTCGGCGCCGGCCAGGCCGGCGGTGAAGTTGCATCGGCGCTGCGCCAGCAGGGTTTCACCGGCAGCGTCGTGCTGCTCGGCGACGAGCCGTATGTGCCGTACCGCCGTCCGCCGCTGTCGAAAGCCTTCCTGTCCGGCGACGCGACGCTGGAATCGCTGTTCATCAAGGCGCAGCCGGCGTACGAGAAGCTGAACATCGAATGCCGCTTCGGCATCGGCGTCGAATCGCTCGACCGCGCCGCCCGGCGCCTGCGCCTGTACGACGGCACGACGCTCGACTACGGCAAGCTGGTGCTCGCCACCGGCGGCCGGCCGCGCAAGCTCTCGCTGCCGGGCGCCGAGCATCCGAACGTGCACTACGTGCGCACCATCGCCGACATCCTGCGCCTCAAGGAGCAGTTCGGGCCGGGCCGGAAGCTGGTGATCATCGGCGGCGGCTACATCGGCCTCGAAGCGGCGTCGGTCGGCATCAAGAAGGGTCTCGACGTCACCGTCGTCGAGGCGCTGCCGCGCGTGCTGGCGCGCGTCACCGCGCCGGAGATCTCGGCGTTCTACGAGCGCGTGCACAAGAGCCGCGGCGTCAGGCTCCACACCGGCGTCGGCGTGCACAGCCTCGAGGGCGATCCGCTCGTCACCGGCGTGACGCTCGCCGACGGCACGCGGGTGCCGGCCGACATCGTCATTGTCGGCATCGGCCTGATTCCGAACGTCGAGCTGGCCGATATGGCCGGCATCGAGGTGTCCAACGGCGGCATCGTCGTCGACCGCCACGCGCAGACGTCGGACCCGGACATCTACGCCGCCGGCGACTGCACGTTCCACGAGAACGTGTTCTTCGATCGCCGCATGCGCCTCGAATCGGTGCCGAACGCGATGGAGCAAGGCCGCATCGTCGCCGCGTCCATCGTCGGCAAGCCGGTCGCCTACAGCGCCGTGCCGTGGTTCTGGTCGGACCAGTACGAGCTGAAGCTGCAGATGGTCGGCCTGTCGCAGGGCTACGACCGGCTGGTCGTGCGCGGCAGCCTCGACAGCGAGTCGTTCTCGGCCTTCTACCTGAAGGACGGCGTGGTGATCTCGGCCGACGCGGTCAACCGCCCGCAGGAGTTCATGGTCGCCAAGAAGCTCGTCGCCGATCGCGTCAAGGTCGATGCCGGTCAGCTCGCTGACGAAAATTTCATTCTCAAGACGCTGCTCGCGCCGGCATGATGAATGCTTGTCGAAGGGGCCACCGGACGGACTCGTCCGTCGGACCGTTTGGCATCAGGCGCCCCCGTCGAGCATGATGCGGGGGCTGCACTGAGAAAATCGCCGGCATGAACGGCGGACCCCCACATCGAGACCCCCGCAAGATTCCAGGCCATTTACCCTATGCGTACCAACCTTTCCTCTTTGTTCGCAGGCGCCGCGTTGCTGCTCGGCGCGCATGCCGCTTTTGCCGCCGACACGCTGCGTCCCGAAGTCGGAGAACCGCTGCAGAAGGCCAGCACGCTGCTGAAAGCGAAGCAGTACAAGCAGGCCATGGAGCAGGTCGACGCGGCCGCGCACGTCGGCAATCTGACGCCGTACGAAAACAGTGTGATCGCGCAGATGCGCGGCGCCATCGCCGCCAGCTCCGGCGACACCTCGTCGCTGATCCAGAACTACGAGGCGCGTCTGCCGTCGATGTCGCCCGCCGACAAGGTCAAGGCCTACGGCGAACTGGTGTCGCTGAGCTATCGCGGCAAGAACTACGCGAAGGCCGCCGATTATCTGGACAAGTATCGCGCCGCCGGCGGCAACAGCCCGCAGGTGCTCGAGCTCGGCGCGCAGATTAAGTACGAAGCCGGCGATCTTGCCGGCCTGAACGCGCAGATCGCGCAGATCGAGAAGAGCGGTCAGCGGCCGAGCGAGAACCAACTGCTGATGGTGGAAGCGCTGGCCAACAAGAAGAGCGATACCGCGACCTACGTGAACACGCTCGAGAAGCTCGTCACCTACTATCCGAAGGACGCCTACTGGCAGGATCTGCTCAACCGCGCGTCGAACAAGCCCGGCTTCTCGGACCGCCTGACGCTCGACGTCTACCGGCTCAAGAAGCTGACCGGCACGATGACCAAGACCGCCGACTACATGGAAGCGACCCAGCTCGCGCTGCAGGCCGGCAGTCCGGGCGAAGCCGACCAGTACCTCAAGCAGGGCTACGACAAGAAGCTGCTCGGCCAGGGCAACGACGCCGAGCGTCACAAGCGCCTCAAGGATCTGGTCGACAAGAAGGTCGCCGAGGCCAGAGCCGGCATGGCGGCGGCCGACAAGGCCGCTGCGGCCGACGAGAACGGCGATGCGCTGGTCGCGGCGGGCTTGACGCACGTCGGCTTCGGCGATTTCGGCCCCGGTCTTGCGCTGATCCAGCAGGGCATCGCCAAGGGCAATCTGAAGAAGCCGGATGAAGCCAGGCTGCATCTCGGCTACGCGCAGCTGCTCGCCGGCAAGAAAGACGACGCCGCCAGGACGCTGAAGGGCGTGCAGGACAAGGACGGTTCGGCCGACCTCGCGCGTCTGTACCAGCTGACGATCCGCCGCTAAGCCGGCGGTCGCGAAGCCTCAGCGGAGCGCGTCCCGGCGACGGGGCGCGTTTTTTCTTTGGCAGACCTCTTTAAGCCGGTTCCGCCGCCGGATGCGAGCCCGGCCGGCGCGGCGATCTGCAGCCGCGGCGTCGTTGCTATAATCGCCGCGCCTGGCAGCTGCAGGCCATGCGATCCCGCCGCCGCGCGGGATTTTTTCTTTCACGCCACGGTTGCGTCATCGTCAAGGACGCTGAGGAATAGATGTCGAGTGCCGTCACGCGCCAGACCTTCGATGAGGTCATGGTTCCCACTTATGCGCCATCCGAGATCATTCCGGTGCGCGGTCAGGGATCGCGCTGGTGGGATCGCGAAGGCCGGGACTACATCGACTTCGCCGGCGGCATCGCCGTGAACGTGCTCGGCCACGCCCATCCGGCGCTGATCGGCGCGCTCCACGAGCAGGCGCAGAAGATGTGGCACATCTCCAACGTCATGACCAACGAGCCGGCCCTGAAGCTGGCGCAGCGCCTGGTCGAGCTGACGTTCGCGGAGAAGGTGTTTTTCAGCAACTCGGGCGCCGAAGCCAACGAGGCGGCGTTCAAGCTGGCGCGCCGCTGGGGCAACACGAATTTCGGCCCGCACAAGAACGTCATCATCTCGTTCCACAACGCCTTCCACGGCCGCACGCTGTTCACGGTCTGCGTCGGCGGCCAGCCGAAGTACACGCAGGGCTTCGAGCCGCTGCCGGACGGCATCCGCCATCTGCCGTTCAACGACGTCGCCGCGCTCGAGGCGGCGATGAACGACAGCGTCTGCGCGGTGGTCATGGAGCCGATCCAGGGCGAGGGCGGCGTGCTGCCGGCGACGCCGGAATTCGCCCGGGCGGCGCGCGCGCTGTGCGACAAACATCGGGCGCTGCTGATCTTCGACGAGGTGCAGACCGGCAACGGCCACACCGGCACGCTGTACGCGTACGAGCAGCTCGGCGTGACGCCGGACGTGATGACGACCGCCAAGGGACTCGGCGGCGGTTTCCCGATCGGCGCGATGCTGACGACGACGGACATCGCCCAGGCGCTGCCGTTCGGCACGCACGGTTCGACGTTCGGCGGCAATCCGCTGGCCTGCGCCGTCGCTGGCGCGGTGCTCGACGAGATTACCGGCCCGGCGATCGCGGCGAACGTGCGCGTGCGCTCGCAGCAGATCCGGGACGGGCTCGCCGATCTCGGCCGCCGCCACGGTTTCTTCGGGACGCCGCGCGGCAGCGGCCTGCTGCTCGGCGCGCCGGTCGTCGAAGCATGGAAGGGCCGCGCGCGGGAGATCATGGCGGCCGCGCTCAAGCAGGGCCTGTGGCTGCTCGTCGCCGGTCCGGACACGCTGCGTTTCGCGCCGGCGCTGAACATCAGCGAAGGCGAGGTGGCCGAAGGCCTGCAGCGCCTCGATCGCGCGCTGGCCCTGCTCGCCGTTCCCGCGGCGGCGGCCTGAGCCACCGCGCCTTCGCCGCAGCGAAACAGAAAGGGGCGGCCCGCGGGCCGCCCCTTTTCGTTGCCGGCGCGGCCCCGCGTCAGCGCACCGGCAGCAGCACGAGGGCGTTCTGGAAGTCGAAGACGACGCCGCCGTCGGTGATCTGCGCGACGCGCGGACCACTGTCGAGCGTCTGGCCCTCGCCGTAGCGGCGACCGTCGATCATGATCCAGCGCCGCGCCGGATCGGGATCGTAGACATGCACGTCGAGCGTGCGTACCGGGAACTGCGCGCGATAGGTGTCGGGCATGTCGCGCAGCGGCGTGATGCCGGTCGCGGCGGGCGTCGGCGGCACCGTTGCCGACGCAGCGGCGACCGGCGGCGGACTCGCCGGCTCCGCG
>JASGFY010000020.1:0-48671 GCA_047605265.1 Solimonas sp. | reverse complement strand
GTTGCCCGCGGCGCTGCAGGCCGTCGCCTGCGAGGAGCGGCACGTTCCCGGCCCGGCCGGCGCGCCCGACGTGCGCGTCCTCGTCTATCGGCCACCCGGCGCGGCGCAGACGCGACCGGCCTATCTGCATCTGCACGGCGGCGGCTACGTCCTCGGCTCGCCCGAGATCAACGACACATCGAATCGCGCGCTGGCGCTCGAGCACGGCTGCGTCGTCGTCTCGGTCGACTACCGCCTCGCGCCGGAGACGCGCTTTCCCGGCGCGCGCGACGACGGCTACGCGGCGCTGCAGTGGCTGCACGCGCAGGCCGGAGCGCTCGGCGTCGATCGCGCGCGCATCGCGATCGGCGGCGAGAGCGCCGGCGGCGGCCATGCCGCCGCGCTGGCGCAGCTCGCGCGGCGCCGCGGCGGACCGGCGATCTGCCTGCAGCTGCTCGATTCGCCGATGCTCGACGACCGCACCGGCAGCAGCGTCGAACCGCATCCGTTCTGCGGCGCGTTCGTCTGGACACCCGCGCAGAACCGCTACGGCTGGCGGGCGCTGCTCGGCGTCGAGCCGGGCGGCGCCGACGTCCCGACCGACGCGGTGCCGGCGCGCGCCATCGACCTGACCGACCTGCCGCCCGCCTTCATCAGCGTCGGCGCGCTCGACCTGTTCTGCGAGGAAAACCTCGAATACGCGCGCCGCCTGATCCGCGCCGGCGTGCCGACCGAGCTGCACGTCATTCCCGGCGCCTATCACGGCTTCGGCGTCGCCGGCCTCGAAGCACCGCAGGTGCGGCTCTGCCTGCAGCTGCGCCGCGACGCGCTCGCGCGCGCCTGGGCCTGAGCCCGTCCTCATGCGCCGACCGCCGGGCCGGCAAACTCGCTTTACACGATAATTGACACGTTTGTACATTATGGACGCCCTGCGATCCGGCCGGCGTTGACGACGGCGACCGCATGAAAAGCCCGACTAGACATGGGGGGAGACCATGCTGAATCGAGCGCAGCCCATTCACATGCGAGAGGTCGCGACATGAACACAGCCACCGCCGTCCGCTGGGATCCGTACACTCCGGAACTTGCGCAGAACCCGTATCCGACGTACAAGCGCCTGCGCGAGGAAGCGCCGCTGTACTACAACGAGGAATACGACTTCTACGCCCTGACGCGCTACGCCGACGTCGAGCACGGCCTGCGCGACAAGGACAACATGTCCTCGCACTACGGCGACATCCTGGAGTTCATCAAGGCCCGGTCGCGGATGCCGGACGCGGTATTCATCCATCAGGATCCGCCGGTGCACTCGGCGTACCGCGCGCTGATGCAGCGCATCATCACGCCCAGGCGCATGCTCGGCGTCGAGCAGGAGATCCGCAAGCTGTGCGCGCGCAGCCTCGATCCGCTGGCCGGCCGAGACTCGTTCGACATGATCACGAACCTCGGCGCCGAAGTGCCGATGCGCGCGATCAGCATGCTGCTCGGCATCCCGGAAGAGGATCAGGTCGCGATCCGCGAGTCGGTCGACGCGCGCATGCGCACCGAGGCCGGCAAGCCGATCGACCTCGCCGCGCAGCAGAGCCTGCAGGCCGAGGCGCTCAGCAACTTCGAGGAATACATCAAGTGGCGCGAGAAGCATCCGTCGGACGACATGATGACGGAGCTGCTCAACGCCGAGTTCAAGGACCCGGACGGCGCGACGCGCAAGCTGACGCGTGAGGAGATCGTCGCTATCGTCAACGTCGTTGCCGGCGCCGGCAACGAGACGACCAACCGCCTGATCGGCTGGATGGGCAAGACGCTCGCCGAGCATCCCGACCAGCGCCGTCAGATCGTGCAGAACCCGGGCCTGATCCCGCAGGCGATCGAGGAACTGCTGCGCTTCGAGCCGCCAGGCCCGTTCATGGCGCGCTACGTCGGGAACGACGTCGAGTACTACGGCCGGAAGATTCCGGCCGGCAGCGCGCTGCTGCTGATGGTGGCCTGCGCGAACCGCGACGACCGCCGCTTCGTCAACGGCGATTCGTTCGACATCCACCGCGAAGCGCGTCCGCACATGACCTTCGGCAACGGTATCCACGTCTGCATCGGCGCGCCGCTGGCGCGCCTCGAAGGCCGCGTGGTGATGGAAGAACTGCTGAAGCGCTTCCCCGAGTGGGAAGTCGATCTCGACAATGCCGTGCTGTCGTCGACCTCGACGGTGCGCGGCTGGGATTCGCTGCCGGTCTGGGTCGGCGCCAAGCCGAAGAACGCGACGGTCTCGGCACCGAGGCCGGCCGCCGCAGCGCCGGCCGAAGCGGCCGGCCCGGTGCCGCTCGAAGGCACCTGGAACGTCGTCGTCAAGGGTCCGACCGGCCCGCAGCCGGCGGTGCTGAAGCTCGAGAAGAGCGGCGACAGCTTCACCGGCGCGCAGACCGGCGACGGTGCGACCTCGCCGATCGAGGATTTCAGGTTCGACGGCAAGCAGATCTACTGGATCAACAAGATCACCAAGCCGGTGAAGCTGAAGGTCGAGTTCAAGGGCGAGATCAGCGGCAACGTGATCACCGGCAAGGCCAAGGCCGGCTTCATGGGCTCGTATCCGTTCACGGCGACCAAGGCGTAGCACGCGTCGTGCCGAAGATCGTCTTCATCGAGCACGACGGCCGCGAGCACGCGGTCGACGCCGCGGTCGGCAAGAGCATCATGCAGACCGCGCTCGACCACGGCATTCCCGGTATCCTCGGCGACTGCGGCGGTGCGTGCTCCTGCGGCACCTGCCACTGCTACGTCGACGCCGCCTGGGAGAGCCGCCTGCCGCCGAAGGGCGAGAACGAGGAAGTGATGCTCGAAGGCACGCTGCACACCGAAGCGAACAGCCGCCTGAGCTGCCAGCTCGAGGTGACGCCGCGGATCGATGGCCTCGTGCTGCGCCTGCCGCGCAGTCAGGTGCTTTGAAGCCGCCTCTTCCCGCACCCGCCGGTGCGCGGCCGAGAGCGTAGGCCCGACCCGCGCCGTCCCAACCGTTTCCGAATCCCGGGTACCGATATGCCGAACATCGTTTTCATCGACCACACCGGCAAGGAACATCGCGTGCAGGCCGAGGCCGGCAAGAACGTGATGCAGATCGCCACCGAGAACATGGTACCGAGCATCCTCGGCGACTGCGGCGGGGCCTGCTCGTGCGCGACCTGCCACGGTTACGTCGACCCGGCGTGGCTCGACAAGGTCGATCCGAAGACCGAACCCGAGGAGATGATGCTCGACGGCGCGCTGAACGTCGAAAGCAACAGCCGTCTGACATGCCGGATCGTCATGACCGATGCGCTCGATGGCCTCGTCGTGCGTCTGCCGGCGAGCCAGATCTGAGCATGCGTCGCGCGCTGCGGCGGCGGATCGCGCGGCTCGCCGGCTCCGCGGCGGCCGTCGCCACCGACGCCGCCTGGACGCTGGAGAAGGAGGCCGACGGCATTCGCATCGAGTCGCGCGCGGTGCCCGGCCGGAGCGTCCACGAGATTCGCGGCACCGCGCGCGTGCCGGCGCCGCTGCCGGCCGTGGTCGCCGTGCTCGACGACGTCTCGGCGATCCCGCAGCTCAACGACATGGTCGCCGAGGCCCGGATCGTGCGGCGCGACAGCACCACGCATTACCGCCTTTACGCGGCGATGAAGATGCCGGCCGGTCGGCAATCGCGACATCGTCTACTGTCGGACCCCGGCGGCATTCCCGCCGCGCTGATCAACCGCCTGTCGGTCAGCACGCCGTTCAGGACGATCGGCAAGTTGCGCGAGCTCGCGGCGCAGCCGAAGTACGCGCGGGCCCGTCCGGATTTTCTCGGCGACTTTCCCGGCGCCGCATCGCCGCCGTAGCGCGGCGCGCGCCGGCGCATTCGGGTAGAGTTTCGCGAACGCTTCCGAACCCTCACCGCAGAGCCACACGAACATGCGCATCGATCGCGCGCGGCTGCAGCGCGGCGCCTTTCCGTACCGTTGCGAGATCGCGACGCGCTTCTCCGATCTCGACGTGATCGGCCACGTCAACAACGTCGCCGCGGCCGACATCCTGATGGAAGGCCGCAACCGCTTCCTGCACCACAGCAGGATATTCGAGAGCGAACGCACGCAGCTCGTCGTCGCATCGTCGCTGATCGAATACGCCGCCGACCTGCTGCATCCGCAGCCGATCGAGGTCTCGGTCGGCGTGCTCGAGATCGGCCGCAGCTCGCTGCGCCTCGGCCATATCGCCTGGCAGAATGGCCGCACCGCCGTCTACGCCGAGGTCGTGCAGGTCGCGCGCGACGCCAACGGCCCGGTTCCGATCCCCGACGCCTGGCGCGCGATCCTGGAGCCGATGCGGATCCGGCCATCCGCCTGAGGCTGCTGCTGCGCCGGTGCGTCCCTCGATGCACC
Organism: Solimonas sp.; assembly: GCA_047605265.1. Classification (GTDB taxonomy): domain Bacteria; phylum Pseudomonadota; class Gammaproteobacteria; order Nevskiales; family Nevskiaceae; genus Solimonas. The sequence continues at coordinate 44,301 of JASGFY010000020.1, read as the reverse complement.
GCACTACGCGCGGCATTCGGGATGAACGGTGGTTTGGGACTTCAAGCCGTCGAAGCCGAACCGTTCATCCCGAGTGCCGGCCACAGGGCCGGTGTATCGAGGGACGTGCAGAGCCTTCCTAACTTCCGCCCATCGCCACCCACAGCGTGTCCGACATCGACGTGAATTCGAGGTAGTGGCCGAGCGTGTCGCGCGCGTCGGCGTAGATGAACTTGAGTCCGCTGCTCGAATCGCCGCGATAGACGATGGGCAGCCGCTGGCGTTCGATTTCGGCCAGCGTCGCGTTCCAGTCGAAACTGCGCATGCAGACGTGGTGGAAGCGCAGGCCCTGCGCCGGCAGCGCGTCGCGATACAGCGCGACCGGCCCCGACACTGGCTCGATCAGCTCGTACTGCAGCCGGCCGATCCAGATGAACGCGATCTTGTTGACGGCAATGCCCTTGCCTTCCGGCGTCCACACTTCGGTCTCGGCCTGGAAATAGCGCGCGTTCTGTACGCCGTAGCGCGTGCGGAAAATATCGAGCGCCTTCTCGATGTCCGGCGTGACGTAGGCGTTCTGGTAGTGGTTCTCGAGCAACATTTCAGACGCCCTCGCTCTCGATCTGATAACGCGACAGATAACGCTCGAACATGCCGCGCACCTTGTCCGGCGTCAGGCCGTATTGCGCGAGCTTGTATTCGTGGCGGCCGAACTTGTCCTGCGGGTTGTCGGCGATCCAGGCCTGCATGCCCGCTTCGGCTTCCGGCGTGAAGGCGTCGCCGAGATCACCATACAGCTTGCGCATCGTTTCGATCGGCTGGCGCATCAGGTCGGCGTAGTGTACGTCGATGACGCGGTCCTCGCCGAACCGGTCGCGGAAATCCATGATGCGGTTGGCGTGCTCGACGGCCTGCCACGGGTAGTTGCTGCCCAGCCATTCTGGGTCGAGCCTGCCCATGAAGCCCATATGCGACAGCGACATCAGGCTGCAGAACGAGCCGGTCGCGGTCAGCGGATCGCGGTGCGCCCACACCAGGCGCGCGTCCGGATAGACCTTGACGAGCGTCTCGAGCCACAGCGCGTGCGACGGCTGCTTGAGGTTCCACACGCCCGGCGCGTCGGCCTGCAGCAGCTGCAGGAAGCGCTTGTGATATTCGTAGGTCGACGTCAGGTCGGCGTCGTGGAACAGCCAGTCGCGGTAGTTCGGCAGCCGGCCGCGGCCTTCCCAGATCAGCGCCTTGAAATCAGCGTTGATGAAGAACATGCACTCGTTCGGATAGATCGCCGAATTGCGGTAGTACTTGCCGGCGTCGGGGCGCGCCGCAAGCATCGCTTTTTCCTGTTCGAGTTTGGCGGTCGCGCGCGGGTCGGTGTACAGCGTCGCCGTCGCCGGCGGCGGCACCGGGTCGTCGATCTCCCAGGTCAGCGGCGAACGGCGCTTCGGATCGGCGGCGAGCAGGTTCGACAGCAGCGTGGTGCCGGTGCGCGGCACGCCGAACACGAACACCGGGCGCCCGACCGGCCGCTGCAGCAGTTCGGGCCGCCCGGCGAGATAGTCAGTGACCTTGAGCCGCGTCGACAGCGCGCCGACGACACTGCCGACCAGACGCTGCAGGCCCTGCTCGGTGTAGCGGCAGGCGTTGACGTCGGCGAGGAAGATGTCGAGGCCCTCGCGGAAGCTTTCGCTGTCGAAGCGCTCGAGGCCGGTCGCCTGGCGGGCCTGGGCGATCAGTTCATCGGCGGTCAGGGGCTGCCCCATGTCGTTCTCTCTCTGGTTTGGAAGCCGGGCCGGCGCGAAGCGCGCGGTCATCGGGAAATCTTCCGACCGCACCCCCGCGCCCGCAACACCATTCGGATGCGCATAGCGGACGCAATGTCGGCGTCCGGCCGCGCCCGCGGCGAGCGCCGGCATGGACGGCGAGCCGTCCGTCGGCGATGCTCTGCCGATCGTCCGCCCTGCCCCCGATGAACGCGCCCCCGAAGCCCACGGCCAAGCCGCCGCAGAAACCCCGCATCCGCAATCCCGAGCAGACGCGCGCCCGGCTGCTGCATGCGACGATCGAGCTGCTCGCCGACAAGGGCGCGGACGCGCTGTCGCTGAAGGAGGTCGCGCGCGTCGCCAACGTCAGCCGCGGCGTCGCCTACCAGCATTTCGAGGACCGCGATCATCTGCTGCGCGAAGCCAAGGCCTGGGTGTCGGACCGCCTGCTCGAATCGCTCGTCGCCGCCAACGATCCGGATTCGATGGAGGAGCGTGTCTACAACGTGACGCGGATGATCCTCAGGAACCGCGAAGCGACGCGCGTGCTGATCGCCGACGCGCTGGCCGGCAAGGCGCTGCAGCCCGATCAGCCGCTGTACAAGCTGACCGTGCGGTCGCTCGCCCACATGAAGGCCAGCGGCCGCGCGCGTCAGGACATCGACGTGGAAATACTGTCGGTCATCATGCTCGGCACCATCGCGACGATCATCATGCTCAGCCATCTCGACAACGGCGACACCGACACGCTCGCGCAGCGTTTCACCGGCGAGTGGACGCGCATCATGCGCGAGGGCATCTTCGCCCGTGGCGCCGACCGCGACGTGTCGGCGCGCAGCCGCAGGAAAAAGAGCTGACGCGCCATCCCGCGTCGGCCTCGCGCACAGCGTCGCCAGCCATCTCCCGACCCCGCTTCAGAAAATCTCTAATGGACACATGTGTCCATTACGATTAGCATGCCATCCCCATAGCGGTTCACAACAGATCGACGCCACGCGGCTGGCCCGTCGACTTCGAGGAGAGAGCATCGTGGCCCTTCAACCGATTGAAGCCTTCATGCGTGACAGCGAGCGCCGCGCCGCATGGCGCACCGCGCGCACAGGCTTTGCCGCCCTGGTCATGCTGGGCGGCGCGCTGATCCCGGCTCTGACGGCTCACGCCAACGAGGCCTTCACCGATCAGCGCCAGATGGGCACGAAATATTCGCCGCTCAAGCAGATCGATGCCGGTAACGTGCAGGGTCTGCAGCTCGCCTGGGAATATCACACCGGCGAAACCAGTCACGACAGCCGCGTGCTCGACGCCTTCGAGGACGAGCCGAGCCTGATCGACGGCAACCTCGTCATCTGCTCCACGTCGCGCCGCCTGATCGCGCTCGATCCCGCGAGCGGCAGGCAGCGCTGGATCTACGATCCGAAAGCCAAGGCCACCGGCATGCGCAAGTGCCGCGGCATCTCGGCATGGACCGACGAGGCCGCGCCGGCGGGCGCGATGTGCAGGACGCGCATCTTCCTCGGCACGGCCGATTACCGTCTCGTCGCCGTCGACGCGAAGACCGGCAAGGCCTGCCCGGACTTCGGCGACCGCGGCGAGGTGCAGATGCACCCGACCAAGGACGAGATCATGGTCGGCGAGGTCTCGGCGAACTCGCGGCCGGCGGTCGTCAACGGCGTCGTGGTCGTCGGCTCGACGGTCGCCGACGACCAGCGCCTCGACGCGCCGAGCGGCCGCGTGCTGGCCTTCGACGCCCGCAGCGGCGCGCCGAAGTGGCAATGGGACCCGATCCCGCGCGATCCGGCCGATCCGGCGATGGCGACCTGGCCGAAAGGCACCGAGCACATCGGCAGCGGCAACGTCTGGGCGGAGATGGCCGTCGACGAAAAGCTCGACCTGGTCTACCTGCCGACTTCCAGCCCCTCGGTCGACTTCTACGGCGCCGCGCGCCCCGGCAACAACGAATACGCGGATTCCATCGTCGCGCTCAAGGGCTCGACCGGCCAGGTCGTCTGGCACTTCCAGTTCACGCACCACAATCTCTGGGACTACGACACGCCGTCGCAGCCGCTGCTGATCGACCTGCCGTACAACGGCAAGACCGTGCCGGCGCTGGTGCAGAACCTGAAGACCGGCATGATCTTCGTCTTCAACCGCGCCACCGGCGAGCCGCTGTTCCCGTACGTCGAGCGGCCGGTGCCGCAGACCGGCGCGGCGCCCGGCGAGTGGCTGTCGCCGACGCAGCCGTTCCCGATCGGCATGCCGGCGCTGTCGAAGTGGAGCCTCGAACCGGAGAACGCCTGGGGCTTCACGCCGGTCGATCGCTGGCTGTGCAAAAAGCGCATCGCCGAACTCGACCACGGCCCGATCTACACGCCGCCGAGCCTCAAAGGCGCGGTGCTGTTCCCCGGCGCCGCCGGCGGCGCGGACTGGGGCGGCGGCGCCTTCGATCCGGCGACGAACCTGATGGTCGTGCCGACCAACCGCGTGGCGATGGTCGTGACGCTGGTGCCGCGCGAGACCGCGCCTTACAAGAAGGACCAAGCCATCGAGACCGGCAAGCCGATGTACTTCCCGAACGCGGGCGTGCCGTACATGACCAAGATGGAGCCGCTGCTGTCGCCGCTCGGCACGCCGTGCACGGCACCGCCGTGGGCGGCGCTGACGGCGGTCGACATGGTAACCGGGCAAATCCGCTGGGAGGTGCCGCTCGGCAGCATCGAGAAGCTCGCGCACCTGCCGTTCTCCTGGGAGCTCGGCACGCCGGGCGCCGGTGGCCCGCTGGTCACCGCCGGCGGCCTCGTGTTCATCGGCTACACGCTCGACGACCAGTTCCGCGCCTTCGACCTGAAGACCGGCAAGACGCTGTGGAAGACCGACCTGCCGGCCGCCGGCATGGCGACGCCGATGAGCTACGAAGTGAACGGCGAGCAGTACGTGGTGATGCCGGCCGGCGGTCACAGCATGTACGGCACGAGCAAGAGCGATGCCGTGGTCGCCTACAAGCTGAAGCACTGACGCACGCGGGCGGCGAAGGCGCCGGAGCAGCCCGGCCTCGGCGAAGTGATCGTCACCGCCCAGCGCCGCGAGCAGAGCGCGCAGGACGTGCCGATCTCGATCACCGTGCTCAACCAGCAGCAGCTTTCGAACGCCAACATCACCAACTCGTCCGATCTGGCGACGTACACGCCGTCGCTGCAGACCAATCAGCGCTTCGGGCCGGAGTCGGCGACGTTCGCGATCCGCGGCTTCACGCAGGCTCTGCGCACGACGGCCTCGGTCGGCGTCTACTTCGCCGAAGTGGTTGCGCCGCGCGGCCAGAGCGCGCAGACCTCGGCTCGCTGTTCGAGCTCGAGAACGTGCAGGTGCTCAAAGGCCCGCAGGGCACGCTGTTCGGCCGCAACACCACCGGCGGCGCGGTGCTGATCGTGCCGAAGAAGCCGTCCGACGAGTTCGGCGGCTATGTCGAGGTATCGGGCGGCGACTACACCATGCAGCGCATCCAGGCCGTGCTGAACACGCCGGTCACCGACAATTTCAAGCTGCGCTTCGGCCTCGACTACAACAAGCGCGACGGCCACCTGCGCAACATCACCGGCGAGCTCGGCAACGTCGACTACGTGGCGGGCCGCCTCAGCGCGCTGTGGAACATCACCGACAGCATCGAGAACTACACGATCTTCACCTACGCGGATTCGGACAACAACGGCAGCACCTCGAAGCTGTATCAGTGCAATCCCAGCGCCATCAACAATTCGTTCTACGTGTTCGTCGCCGTGCAGTGCCAGAATCAGCTCGACACGCAGGCCGCGAACCATCAGAACGGCTTCTACGACCTGGAGAGCACGATCGCCTCGCCGATGAACCGGATCAAGGAACTGCGTGCGATCAATACGTGCGCGGCTACCGCCAGGGCAACATCATTCTCGCCACCGATCCGGGCGTCGACACCTTCGATCCCGAACACGTCAACAGCTACGAGATCGGCGCCAAGACGCAGTTCCGCGGCGGGACCCCGGGCCGCTTCAACGTCGCCGCGTTCTACAACGACCTGACCGACATGCAGCTGCAATATGGCTACGTATCGACGTCGACGCCGCCTACGTCTACACCGGCAAGCGCCGCTCGTCGGCGACCGGCTCGAGCCCCGACGACATGCTCGACCCGTTCAGCCTCGTCAACGCCAACATCAACTGGACGTCGATGTTCGGCACGAACCTCGACCTGAACCTGTTCGCGACGAATCTGCTCGACGAGAAGTATGTGACCTACAGCTCCGGCGCGTACTACACGCCGGGCTTCGATTCGCACCAGGTCGGCCTGCCGCGCATGATCGGCGCGCGCCTGCGCTGCAGCTTCGGCCACTGATCCGCGACGATCCGCGGCGGCCGGATCGAGGCCCGCCGCGCACCGCTCCCGCGCCTCCGCCCGCTGGAGGCGCGGGATTTTCGTCGGCGTGCGCCTCGCGTCCGGCCCTCGTCATTGTGTCCTGTCGTCGACACCGATGCGCATTGAGGGGGTCCGGCCGCTGACCGACACTAGGCTTTTCATATCGTCGCGGCGCGCAGCCGCGGACAACGGATGGAGTAGCAATGGCCAAGGGCCTGTTTGACCTCAGCGGCAAGGTAGCGGTGATCACCGGCGGCAACAGCGGCCTCGGCCTGGCCTTCGCGCGCGGCATCGCCAGGCAGGGCGGCGACGTCGTGATCTGGGCGCGCAACGAAGAGAGGAACGCCGAAGCGAAGAAGGAGCTCGAGGCGCTCGGCGTGCGCGTCGGCACGCGCAAGGTCGACGTCTCGTCGGAAGCCGAGATCATCGCCGGCTTCGACGCCGTGCTGAAGGACTTCGGCCGCGTCGACACCGTCATCGCCAACGCCGGCCCGCCGCCGAACTCGAACTCCTGCCTGACGCTGGCGACGCAGGACTACCTGAAGTTCATCGACGTGGCGCTGCACGGCGCGTTCTACACGCTGCGCGAAGGCGCACGACTGATGGTCAAGCGCGCCGAGGCCGGCGAGATCGGCGGCTCGCTGATCGCCTGCGGCAGCCTGTCGATGTTCAAGGGTCTGGCCGGCAAGAGCCACTATGCCGGCTCGAAGGCGGCGATCGGCGCCATCGTGCGCGGCATGGCGGCGGAGTTCGGCAAGCACGGCATCCGCGCCAACGTCATCGCGCCGGGTTACGTGAAGACCAGCATGACCGGCGACACCAACGAGCTGAATCCGATCGACAAGTTCATGCTCGTCAAGAACGCGATCCCGCGCCCCGGCTACATGGCCGACTTCGAGGGCATCGCCGCCTTTCTCGCCAGCGATTCGTCGTCGTTCATCACCGGCGAGACGATCACGGTCGACGGCGGCAGCATGATCATGATGTAACTCATACCCCCTCTCCCCCATCGCAATGCGATGGGGGAGAGGGTTGGGGTGAGGGGCCTCGGATCGAGAAACACGGTGAGCGAAGGCCCCTCACCCTGACCCTCTCCCCGCCAGCGGGGAGAGGGAATTCATAGAAGGAGCAGAACATGGGCCACGTCCTCAACATCCACGAGGTCAACGATTTCCGCCTCGACGACTACCAGCGGCCGGAGCCCGGCCCGGACGACGTCGTCATCAAGATCAAGGCCTGCGGTATCTGCGGCAGCGACCTCACCTACATCAAGAACGGCGGCATCCACCGCCGGCCGGGCGGCGTCACGCCGCTCGGCCACGAGGCGGCCGGCGAAGTGCTGGCCGTCGGCGGCAACGTGACGGACGTCGCCGTCGGCCAGCCGGTCATCATCAATCCGATGATGACGCCGAGCTACGTCGGCAGCGGCGGCCCGGAAGGCGCGTTCACCGAGGAACTGCTGGTGCGCGGCGCGAAGTTCGGAGAAAGCCTGCTGGCGATACCCGACGGCGTGCCTTACGACATCGCCGCGATGACCGAGCCGCTCGCGGTTGCCATGCACGGCGTCAACCGCATGAACGTGAAGGCCGGCGACAAGGTCGTCGTCTTCGGTTGCGGGCCGATCGGCCTCGGCATGATCCTCTGGCTGGTCGATCGCGGCGTCACCGACGTGGTCGCGCTCGACCTCGCGCCTGAGCGCCGCGCGCGCGCGATGGCGCTCGGCGCGCGCGTCGCCCTCGACCCGACCCGGGAGGACCTGCGCGCGCGACTCGTCGAGCTGCACGGCAAGGGCCGTGTATTCTCGCGCGAGACGGTCGGCACCGACGCGTACATCGATGCCGCCGGCGCGCCCAACATCCTTTCCGACGTCGTGCGCATGGCGAAGTACCAGTCGCGCATGGTCATCACCGCCGCGCACAGCAAGCCGGTGCCGCTCGACCTCGGCGCGATGCTGACGACGGAGATGACGATCACCACCGCGGTCGGCTACCCGACCGAGATGCCGGACGTGATCGCCGCGATGCCGCGCCTGCGCGAGCCGATCGCCAGCCTGATCAGCCACCGCTATCCGTTCGAAAAAGTCATCGAAGCCTTCGGCGTCGCGGCGACGCCGCAGTCGGCAAAGGTCATGGTCGAATTCGACCACGCCTGAGCCGGTGCCAAGCGTCACCGCCGTATGCCCACCCGACGCAACGTGCTGCGCGGCGCCGGTCTCTTCCTGCTTACCGGGAGTGTCAACGTGAGTGCTGAATCCAGAGACAAACCGATGCTTGCGGACCTCGTCCGCGCCGGCGACCAGCAGATCGAAGCGGTGGCGATCACCGACTTCATCTTCATGGCAAAGGACATTTCCAACGCCTACCTGATCAACACCGCCGACGGCGACCTGCTCGTCAACAGCGGCTTCATGGACAACGCCGCGCGCAACAAGGCGGTGTTCGCGCCGAAGCGCCGCGGCCCGCTGCGCCGGATCATCCTCACGCAGGCGCACGCCGATCACTGCGGCGGCGTGCCCGTGCTGCGCGAGGACGGCACCGAGGTCATCGCCGAGAAGCGCTTCGTCGATAACTGGAACTACTTCGACCGGCTGGGACCCTACCTGCGCCGCCGCTCGGCGAAGCTATGGGCCGGCACGCTGAACCGCGGCGCCAAGCCGCCGGAGCCGCCCAGGGTCATCCCCGACATCGCCGTCGACCGGCGTTACACGTTCGCGCAGGGCGGCCGCCGCTTCGAAGTGATCTCGACGCCGGGCGGCGAAGCGCTGGAATCGCTGGTCGTCTGGCTGCCGGACGAAAAGATCGTCTTCACCGGCAACCTGTTCGGGCCGGTATTCCTGGCGATGCCGAACCTGGTGACGATCCGCGGCGACCGGCCGCGCCTCGCACAGCGCTACCTGCATTCGCTGGACGTGGTCCGCCGGCTCGGCGCCGAACTGCTGATCACCGGCCACGGCGAACCGATCCGCGGCGCCGACACGATCCGCGCCAGCCTCGACAAGATGCACGGCGCCGTCTCGTACGTGCAGCAGGCCGTCGTCGACGGCATGAACGCGGGCAAGACCGTGCACGAGCTGATGCGCGAGGTGCGCCTGCCGGAAGCGCTGAAGATCGGCGAATTCCACGGCAAGACCAGCTGGGCCGTGCGCAGCATCTGGGACGAGCTGTCCGGCTGGTTCCACTACGAGGATTCGACGACCGGCCTCTACGGCGTGCCGCGCTCGAGCGTGAACGCCGACCTCGCCGCGCTCGCCGGCGTCGACGCCCTCGCCGCCCGCGCCAGGCAGAAGCTCGACGCCGACGCGCCGCTCGAAGCGCTGCACCTGCTCGACATCGCCCTGGCCGGCGACGCGAAGCACACGGCGTCGCTCGCCGTGAAGAAGGACGCGCTGCAAAAGCTGTTGCGCGATTCCGGCGGCAACAATCTGAGCGAAGCGATGTGGCTCAAGTCGGAGATCGCCGCGGTCGACGCCGCGCTCGGCACGCCGGCCGGCTAGGCAGTCCTGGAGCGCGTCTCAAAATCGCGCTCCGAAAGCAATGGCCCCTCCATTCGACGAAGCCCGCCGACGGCGTAGCGGGTACGGAACACGCTCAACCATCGCCGCGCTTGATTCAGGCGTGCTGCGCGCCCGAAGACGGCGCCGATCATCGATGACGGACGGTTGCGCGCACCGTCGACGATTGCGCGTTCGATGGGATCGATCACCGTGCCGCAAACGAAACGGACTTATATACATGACGGACCCATGTCCGCGAAAGGTTCCTGAAACGACGAAGCCCTCTATCTGGCGGGCTTCTTCTTTTGTGGCTTCTTACCGCCGACTTTCGGATCGGGCGGCATACTAAGGAGACGGCGAAGTACGTTATCTGTCCGAGATTTAACTTCCGCCTCTACGCCTGATGTATCAGTCTTTGCCGTCATCGGTCTCTGCCTCTGGTGGCTCTGGCAATGCCAATTTGCGCTGTGCTTCTTCCGGTGGTAGTGGCACTTCCTCTAAGCCAATCGCGCGAAGGCCAACTGCCTGAGCTTTCTTACGAAGCCCTATGTCGTCGCTGTAAATCGCATCGGCGGACACCACTTTTGCAATGGCAATAATCTGCCGATCGTATTTAACCTTCGCTTTGGTTTCGTCGCTAATGCCATTGACCTTTATGCGATCAGTTATCAGCGCAACTTCGATTGCCGCTAATTCGTCGAACTGCAAAGTCTTGAGTTTGTACCCAGCCGTCAGCTCGGCGACCAAATCAGTAATAGAGCCTTTCGCGCCAATAAGAACCTCTGCAAGGGCGGGCGTTGGGATGCCCACTCTCTCCCCAGATTTTTGAAGTTCGGATAAGAGGTGCGTTATCCGCTCTTTGCCATTGGTGACAGGCTGCCCAGTGCCAGGATCGGTAGGAAGCCGCGCGTTAGGGTCGGCAAGCAGCATCAAAAATGTAGCGTCGAAAATAACCATTACGCCGCTTCGGCCGAATCGAAGCTGAGACCTAGCTTCCGAATTGCGCTGATCGAATCTGCAAGTGTGCTGTCGCCTAACGATCTGAAATCAACGGCCTTAAGACGATCAAGAACCCATTGGGCTTCTACAGTTCGCAGCCAACGTCCCTCGCCGATTAATCGAATCGGCGAACCGAATAGATATGGAGCAAGGCGGCGCGCCATGTCACGGTCAATCTCGCAACTCCAAACACGGCCCTCTGCATCCTCAACTTGAGCATGAACGGTCTTGTCACGGCCGCCAATTCTGACCAATATGCCGTCAATTTCCGTGTGCTTCTTCAGCGGTCCGATGACTTGCGGTTGCGGTTCAGCGCGACCGGGAAACCGGAGGATCTCTGCACCGCCAGCAGTAATTGCGCCTTCGGTATTGTCATCGCGCAGCATCTTATTTAGCTCGCGGTACGGCTTATAAGTCGGATGATCCTCGTCAGCCGTCTTAGCTTCGTAAATGCGCTGACGCGACCGCGGTAGTGCCTCTCGCTGAACGCGGATCGCAACAACAGTACTACCAGTCTTCAGCTTGTCAAAATGCACGCGATCTTTCTCGCCGATAAGATCGGCAAGTACAGTGAGATATTCAGCCAGACGCGCCATAGGGATCGTCTTTGGCGAATACGCTCCGATTTTGAATTCGTAATCGCTCATCTTGCTTAAACAGAGTCCCGGTACATCAGTCGCTTCCCGCCGATTTGGCCGAGAAGCGCCCCTGTACGTTCCGCGTCGCTCACCTTACGCAGATTCCAGCGGTAGTCAAACTCATTTGCGTACCGCTGCAAGTGCTGCTCGCCAACATGATGGAACGTGCCATATAGGCCGCGCTTGAGTAGTGCAAAGCTGCTTTCGACCGTGTTCGTCGTCACATCGCCGCGCGAATATTCCTTGGCACCGTGATTTACGATGCCATGCTGCGCAAATTCGCGGCCGACCTTGATGTAGGCGCTGGCCTCGTCCGTCATCAGGCGTGCTTTCTCGTCAATCTGTGCCTTCAGAATCGAGCGTAGCGTCTTGGCGTCAACATTGGCGACGCGGAAGCTACGTTTCTTGCCGTCGCGCTCAACCAGCGACAGGACTTTCATCTTGTGCGCATAGCCGCGCGCCGTCGTGCCTTTCGGCTTCGACGTACCCCAGTAGGTTTCGTCCACTTCGACAGGACCGCCGTTGCCACCGAGCAGGCCACCGCCTTCGTCCTTCATGGCTTCGCGGATGCGGTGGCACATGAACCACGCGGTCTTGTATGTAACACCGAGCATGCGGTGAATCTGGTGGGCGCTGATGCCCTTCTTGCTGGCGCACATCAGATGCACGGCAAGCAGCCACTTGTTCAAGGCAATCTTGCTGCGCTCAAAGACGGTGTCGACCGTGACGCTGAACTGCTCGCGGCAGTCGCTGCACTTCCAGAGGCCCGGACGATGGCTCTTGCCCTTCAACGCGTAGTGCTCGCCGACCGAGCCGCAATGCGGGCAGACAACGCCATTGGGCCAGCGCAGCGCTTCAAGATACTCGCGGGCTTTGTCGGCGTGGGTGAAATGCGGGGCGGTGAGATCAGTCATGGCGTCTTACTCCAATGACGCCATTCTCTCCTCATAGAATGGGTTTGTCAAGTATATAATTCCGAAACGAAAAGGCGCCGCGGAAACCGCGGCGCCTTTTTCACATCCGCTGAAGACCCGGCTCAGAACGGCAGGTTGTACAGCTCCACCGCGTTGCGCTCGAGCACGCGCTTGCGCGTCTCGTAGTCGTAGCCGCCGAGCGTCGCCAGGATGTGCTCCTGCACGCCCGGGTACAGCGAGGTCGGGTGCGGGAAGTCGGTCTCGAACAGCACCTTGTTGACGCCGATGGTGTCGAGCAGCTTGAGCGGCGCGGTCTTCTCGAACCAGTAGGTGACCCAGAAGTTCTCGCGGAAGTACTCCCACGGACGGCGCTGCACGAGGTGTTTCTTGCCCGCCAGCATTTCGTCGAACTGATGCTCGAGCGCTTCGATCGCGAACGGCACCCAGCCCATGCCGGATTCGATCAGGCCGATCTTCAGCTTCGGATGGCGGTCGAGGCGGCCGGAGACGATCCAGTTGCCGAGCGTCGCCGCGTTGCAGATCGAGAACATGGTCGCGACCACCGACAGCGTCTGCTCGAAGACGAAGCCCTTCCAGGCCATCGCGTTCGGATCGAACGACAGGTTCAGGTGGTAGTTCAGCGACATGCCGGTGTCGTTGCAGAACTCGAAGAACGGCGTCCAGTAGTCGTCGATCAGCGATGGCAGGCCCATGCGCTCCGGCGTGTCCGGCACGACGAAGCCCTTCAGGCCGATGTCGCGCGCGCGGCGCGCTTCGGCGAGCATCGCGTCCTTGTCCCAGATCGGCAGATGCGCGAGCGTGAACAGGCGCTGGCCCGATTCTTCCTGGCGCGCCGCCGAGGCGTCGTTGTAGGCCTTGATGATGGCGAGCGCGAGCTGCGGATCGCCCAGCGACATCAGCGAGCCCGGCTGCGTGACGCCGGAATTCTGGAAGCAGATCTGCGCCCAGACCCCCATGTCGTCCATCGCCCTGAGGCGCGCCTTGGTGTCCCAGGCGCCCTGGTGGCCTTCCTCGAGCGTCTGGAACGCGAGGCGGCCGAGCAGCTTGTTGTTGTCGTTGCGGATGACGCAGCCGCCCATCGTGCCGAAATCGCGGTCGCCGACGAACCAGCGGTCGACGCCGTCGACGCGCTTGACGTAGGGCATCTTGCTCTTCAGCGCGGCCGGCGCCTGCGCGGTGAAGAGGTCCGGCGCCTCCGTCACGTGCGTGTCGCAGTCGACGATCTTGATGCCCTGGAGGCTCGGGTGCAGGCCACCCGATTGCGAGGCGTAGTCCACCTCGCGGATCACGCCGCCCTTCGTATAGCCCTCGGCGGACCAGTATTTCTTCGCCTGGCTGGCCAGTTCGCTTTTTTCGTCGTCGCTCATGTCATCACCTATCGATGTCTTGGGGTCTGGGGTAGTGCGCCGCCCGTGGGCAGGCGTGTGGGAATACCGCCGGGAGTGCCGTTTAAGCCGTCCTCGCGCGGCGCGGACACCGGCGTTGAGGGTCGCCCTGCCTGTCCCTGTGCATGTTCAAATTCATGTTCATGTTCTCTCCTCGGGGTGCCGCCGCAGAAGCCGGCCTTGGTTCAATTCTGGCCCTCAGGCCACTGAATGCAATCGGTGTCCGTCGAGCGGTTGCGCGCCGCCGCCGTTGCTGAAATCGCGGATGGCGCCGACGCGCCGCGCGAAGCCCTTGCGCTCCGGCTGGAAGGTGTAGCAGTTGGCCGGCATGCGCGTCGCATCCGACTGTTTCTCGATGGGAATCTGCCGGCCGTTGGCGATGATGTTGCCCCACTGCAGCAGGCGCGCGGCCTCGCGCTGCGGGGCTTCGAGCGTGGCGATCCAGTCGCGCAGGCCCATCAGGTTCAGGCCGGCGATCTCGTCCGGCTCGGCCATCCGCATGCCACGCTCGCTCCAGGCCAGCACGCGCTCGCCGTCGCGGCGGATCTCGGCGCGGCGCAGACCGTCGAGCGGATCGGCGACGAGGATGTCGTAGACCAGCGGCCGCGCGTCGGCCGCGTGCGCAGCGGCCAGTACGGCGAGATCGTACAGATGCGTGCAGTTCTGCTGCTTCTCGCCGCGCGCCGGAAACGCCGCGAGCGCGACGCCGGTGAAGGTCTGCACGAGCCGCGCCGGCGCTTCCGGGCACGTCGTCCACGGCGCGCGGATCAGCTCGGCGTCGATGCGCGTCGCCGTCGCGCCGTCGTGATGCACGGTGACGCGCATGCAGTGATAGTCGTCCTCGACTTCCGTACACACCGAAGCGGCGCCCGGCGTCACGCGAAAGCGGCGCCGGAAGCCGGGCAGGGTGTCGAGCGGAGCGAACGACGACAGCATCGCTTCCTTCAATCCCGCGTCAGCAGCAGCGCGGTCGCCAGCGGACCGCCGCCCGACGCCGCAACGGCGACGCGCGGCGCGCGTCCGCCGGCGCGCCGGACCTGCCGCTCGCCGGCGTTGCCGCGCAGCTGCGTGACCGCCTCGTGCGCGAAGCCGAAGCCGTGCAGGCGCCCGGCGCCGAGCTGGCCGCCGAAGGTGTTGAGCGGCAGCTCGCCGTCGAGCGCGATGCGCGTGCCGCCCTCGATGAACTTGCCGCCCTCGCCGACGTCGCAGAAGCCCAGCGATTCGATCCACGCCAGGCACTGGAAGCTGAAGCCGTCGTAGAGCTGCGCGGTGTCGACGTCGGCCGGCTTGTAGTCGGTGCGCTTCCACAGATCGCGGCCAGTCGCGTAGCAGGCCATCCACTCGGCCTGGTCCCAGCTGAGCCGTTCGACCGAGCCGGCCATCGCGGCGATGCGCACTGGCGTGCACTGCACTTCGTCGAGCGCGTCGCCGGCCGAGACGATCAGCACCGTCGAGGCATCGCTGAAGCGGTCGCAGTCGAACAGGCACAGCGGATCGCTGATCATGCGCGCCGCCAGGTACCCGTCCATCGTCAGCGGCTCGCGGATCATCGCGCGCGGATTCAGCAGCGCGTGCTTGCGGTCGGTCAGCGCGATCTGCGCGAGCTGCTCGCGCGTCAGGCCGTATTTCTTGACGTGGCGCATCGCGTATTGCGCGGTCCAGGTCGCCGCCGACAGCGCGTTGAACGGCGAGAACCACTGCGAGTTGCCCGTGGCGCGATCGCCGCGCTGCACGGGGTATTCGTCCGGACGCGCCACCGCCGCCGCTTCGTAGACCGTGCGGAAACAGATCACGTGGCGCGCGAGTCCCGCGCGCACCGCCGCCGCCGCCGCGACCACGGCGCCGAGCTGCGAGGTGATCTCGCCGCCACCGGCGTACCACGTCGCGCGAATGCCGAGCGCGTCGACCAGTTCGTCGGCGCCGACCGGCGAGAAACCCGGCATCGCCGGCACCTTGCCCGGATAGGTCGACACGCCGTCGATCTGCGCGATCGAAAGCCCGGCCTCGGCCAGCGCTTCCTTCACCGCGTCGACCGTCAGCAGCAGCGGATGCCGCGTCAGCCTCATGCCGACTTCGGACTGGCCGACGCCACTGATGTAGGCCTCGATCGGCTTCATGCCGCCGCCTTCTCGAACAGCGGCAGCCACACATCGCCGTGCGCCTCGAACTTCACGCGCACCTTGTCACCGATGTCGACGGCCTCGACCGGGCTGCCGACGATGTTGGTCGTGAGAATGACGCCCGGCGCGCCGTCGAGCGCGACGCGCGCGATCACGAACGGCACCTCCATGCCGGGAAACCACTTCTGGTGATTGATCGTGTACGTGTCGATCACGCCGGTGCCGCTCACCGCCTTCGGCGCCACATGCTCCGACAGGCAGTGCCGGCAGACCGGCTTCGGCGGATGCGTCCAGCCGCCGCAGTCCGCGCAGTGATGGATGCGCAGTTCGCCGGCTTCGCCGCCGGTCCAGAACGCGCGGTTGTCGCTGTCCAGCCGCGGCAGCGGTCGGCTCGACGAGGTGTTGTAACCCGCCATTGCTCAAACATCCCAGACGATGTTCAGCGAGCTGACGCCGACGACGTGCCCGCAGTGGAAGGTCGGCGGATTCGCCGGATCGAGACGGAAGCGCGGCAAACGCTTCAGCACTTCCTCGTAGCAGACCTGCAGTTCGACGCGCGCGAGGTGCGAGCCGAGGCAGCGGTGCACGCCGGCGTTGAAGGCGATGTGTGTCTTGTTCTCGCGGTCGAGGTTGTAGGTGTCGGCGTCCGGGAACGCCTTCGGATCGAGATCGGCGGCCGGCAGGAACAGCATCGCGCGCTCGCCGCGCTTCATCTCCAGGCCGTTGAAGACCGTATCCTTGCCGAGGATGCGCGGCGGCACGGTGAACGTGAAGCGCCGCAGCATTTCTTCGGACGCGTCGCCGACCAGCTCCGGATGCGCGCGCAGGCGATCCTGCAACGCCAGGTCGGTCGCGAGATAGCGGATGCCGTGGCCGATGCCGTTCATCACGGTGTCGAGGCCGGCGATGAAGAGAACCACCGCGTAGTTCTCCATGTCGTCCATCGTCGTCGGCCGGCCGTCGATCTCGGTCTTCCACAGCATCGAGATGATGTCGTCCTGCGGATGGTCGCGGCGCGCGACGAGCACGTCCTTGATGCTGTCGACGATGCGCCACAGCTTCTTGATGCTGTCGACCGGGTTCGGCGTCGGGTCGGAAAGATGCTGCGAGACGATCTCCCGGTATTCCTCCATCCGTTCGACCGGCAGGCCGAGCATCTTCAGGAACACCACGACCGGCAGCGGCTCGGCGACCGCGTACATGAAGTCGCACCGGCCGTCGGCCTTGACCTTGTCGATCAATTCGGCGGCGAGTTCGCGGATGCTGTCCTTGAGGCCGTTAATGGTCTTCGGCGAGAACACCTTCTGCAGCGGCGCGCGGTACTTGGTGTGGTCCGGTGGATCGACGTTGATCGGCAGCGGCAGCGGCAGATGGCGCGGCATCTGCGCCTGCATCGCCGCCAGACGCTCCTTCGGGATGAAGTTGCTGGAGAAGGTCTCGATGTCGCGCGAGGCGTTGAAGTTCGCCTCGTGGCTCAGGAGCATCCAGTGGCCGCCGTTGCGCGGCGTCCAGAACACCGGCGGCGCGTTGCGCACCAGATCGAGGATGCGGGCGTGCGGATCGGCGATGTAGGCCGGGTCCCGGAACATGTCGAAGTCGTAGACCGCGGCGTCGGGGACGTGGGCGGGCTTGGCGACGGCGGGGCTCAGAGTGGCTGCGTTCGTCATCGAAAATTCTCCGTTTTACTGATCGTTGCCGATGGCCGGATCAGCCGCCCATCAGCGAGCGCGGGTCGATCTGCCCGGTCGCCAGGCCGCCCATGAAGCCGCCGTCGACGTAGAAGCACACGCCGTTGACGTAGCTCGCCGCGTCGCTGTTGAGGAACACCAGCGGGCCGGCCTGCTCCTCGGGCGTCGAACGGCGGTTGATCGGCTGCGCGGCGGCTTCGAGCACCGAAGCCTTGGTCGCCGATTCGAATTCCTTCATCATCGGCGTCTGCGTCGGGCCCGGCATCGTACAGTTGATGCGGATGCCCTGCTTGATGAGCTTCTGCGACAGCAGCATCGTCCAGACGATCACCAGCTCCTTCGAGAACGAGTAGCCCTCGCGCACGGTGTCCTGGTGGCCTTCGCACCACTTCATGAAACCGTCGAAGCCCTGCTGGCCGATCGCCTCCATCAGCACCGGCACGCGGCGGCTCCAGCCGAGACCGCCGTTCGACGAGATGCTGGCGATGGCGCCGCCGCTCGATATCAGCGGCAGAATCTGCTCGGTCAGGTGGCGCGTGCCGGCGAAGTTGACCTTCATGACGTCGAGCGGCGGGAAGGTCTGCGGCAGGCCGGCGCAATTGAACAGCGCGTCGACCTTGCCGCCGATCTTTCCGGCGGCGGCTTCGATCGACGCCGGATCGCGCAGATCGACGTGGGTGAACGAGGCGAGCGGCAGCTTGCTCTCCTTGTAGTCGAGGCCGTGCACTTCGGCGCCCTGCGCCAGCAACAGCTTCGCCGTCGCCTCCCCCATGCCCGAGAAGCAGCCGCTGATCACCACCCGCTTGTTCTTGTAGCTGAGAAAGTCAGTCATCCGGCTCTCCTGCCGTGTTCGTCTGTCAGATCATGGAAATGCGAACCGGCGTCGCTGCGCCCCGATCCGCGCTGGCGACTCATTCTTCTTCGATGAAGATGATGCGTTCGGGACAGGCGCGCGCGCCGCGCCGGGCGAGGGGTTCCTGGCCTTCCGGGACATCGAGCCGATCGATCGCGATATAGCCGTCGTCGTTCAGCGGGAACAACTCCTCGGAAACAGCCGCGCACCGCGCGTTGCCGACGCACGCCGCCTTTTCAATGCGAATCTTCACGCTCTCCTCCTGCGCACCGGCCGGTGCACGAGACTGTCGTTGCCGGACGCGCTGCGCGGTGCCGGCTTCCCGTAGCTCATTCTCGTTTGCTGAGCAAGCTAAGTATATGTATCCTACAATTCCTTTGCCAACAACACTGTCGACCAGCAGACGGCGGACGGCTCGCACCGGGCGGTAATCCGATTTGCCTGATGCCGCAGATGCGCGACGCTGCCATAATCGACGGTGTTGATCAAAGCTGTCCGGCGACCCGCCGGACCGAACTCCAACTTCTTTTGCCGCGGCGTGGCGGACATCATTATTACTGTCCGCCGCACGTGGAGGACAACGAGAACGCAGCATGAGTTTCAAGACCATTGCCCTGACGCCGAACGTCGGCAGCGAAATCCAGTCGGACGCCGATACGCTCCTGAGCGGCCAGCACGCCGCCGAAATCCGCGATCTGCTCGCACAGCGCGGCGTGCTGATCTTCCGCAAGCTGTTCCTCGACGGGCCGCAGCAGGTCGCCTTCGCCAAGACGCTCGGCGACGTGCTGCCGCAAGGCGAGGACTACATCATGAAGATCTCGCTGGACCCCAGGGAGAGCCCGGGCGCCGAGTACCTGAAGGGCTCATTCTACTGGCACATCGACGGCGCCACTGACGAGGTGCCGACGCGCGCCGCGCTGCTGACGGCGAAGAAGCTGTCGCCGACCGGCGGCCAGACCGAGTTCTGCAACACCTACGCCGCCTACGAGGCGCTGCCGGACGACGAGAAGAAAGCCTTCGAGCAGCTGCGCATCGTGCACAGCTTCGAGACGGCGCAGCGCATGGTCAATCCGGAACCGTCGTGGCCCGAGCTGCAGATGTGGCAGCGGATGCCGCCGCGCCGGCATCCGCTGGTGTGGACGCACCAGTCCGGGCGCAAGTCGCTGGTGCTCGGCGCCACCGCCTCGCACGTCGACGGCATGGGCCTCGAGGAAGGCCGCGCGCTGCTGTGCCGGGTGCTCGAATGGGCGACGCAGCGGCAGTTCGTCTACAGCCACGAGTGGCAGGTCGGCGACCTGCTGATCTGGGACAACACCGGCGTCATGCACCGCGTGCTGCCGTACGCGTTCGACAGCGGCCGCATGATGCACCGCACGACGCTGGTCGGCGAAGAAGCGCTCGCCTGATCGGTATCCCCCTCTCCCCCCGCCGCATGGCGATGGGGGAGAGAGGCGTTTGTTTTTCAGGTCTGCGGCACGGGACCGGACAGAAAAGTCCGGCCACACAGCGAGGAGGAGCAGAACCAGATGACTGGCGCATCGGCAGCCTTCGATCTGCATGGCCGGCCGGCACTCATCGACCTGAGCCGGAAACGGACATGACCGAAACCGACAGGCTCGCGGCGATGGCGGCCATCGGCCAGCTCAAGGCGCGCTACTGCCGCTTCCTCGACAGCAAGGACTGGGATGCTTACGCGGCCCTGTTCACCGACGATTTCGAGCTCGACGTCAGCGAAGGCACCTCGCAGCCGGTGATCCGCGGCCGCGATGCCGCGCTGCGGATGATCCGCGGCGCGATCGGCGCCGCGCGCACCGCGCATCAGGTGCACGCGCCGGAGTTCGACTTCGTCGGCGACGACGAGGCGCGCGTGATCTGGGCGATGCAGGACCGCGTGCAGTGGGACGCCGAACGCGCCGCGCGAATCGGCGCGACCGGCCTCACCGGCTACGGCCACTACCACGAGCGCTACGTGCGCCGGAACGGCGAATGGAAGATCGCCGCGTCGAAGCTGACGCGCCTGCATCTCGACGTGCACCACGCCGCGCCCGCCCCGTAAGTTCATCAACCCGGACCCGAAACGTCATGGCTCTCTACAGCACCGTCCATCTGCACAACGTCACGCCGGGCCGCGAGGCCGAGTACGCCGCGTGGTTCGACGGCGCGCATCGCCGGGCGCTCGCGCATCTGCGCGGTTTCCGCGGCGCCGAACGCTACGAGGTCACGCCCGAGCAGATCATGCCGGACAACGCGCAGCCGTGGCGCTACATGAGCGTCTACGACGTCGAACTCAAGGACCCGGCGATCGACATCCCGGCGCTCGGCCCGCTGCTCGCCGACGCGCGCGACGCCGGCCTGATCGACGACGCCGGCGAGAACGAGCGCATCTATTCGTACCGCCTGTACTCGGACTGGAAGTTCAGCCCCAACCACCAGGCCGACCAGCCGTTCTCCGGCATCAGCATCATCCTCGCCAATTACACGCCGGGCCGCTTCGCCGAGTACCAGGACTGGTACGACAACGTGCACAGCGGCGAGGTCATCAACGTGCCGGGTCACGTTGGCATGAAGCGCGGCGAGCTCGCCGCGACGCAGGTCGAACCGCGCCGCTACTGCCCCGGCGACCAGCTCGTGCTGTGCGCGCAGCAGACCGACGACCTGTGGTTCACGATCAAGGATTTCTCGGCGCGCGCCGGCGGCCGCAGCCCGAGCGGCATCGCCATGCAGCCGCGCTCGAAGGCGGCGTCGTTCGCGCGCACGGTGCACTACTTCAAGAAGATCAGCGGCGAGCGCTTCTGGAAAGGCGGCGTCGCCTACGGCGGCGACTTCGCGCCGTACCGGGCGGCGCAGGCCGCAGCGCAGAAACCATAACCGTCCCCCCGTCCCGCTTCCAGGGCTTCCAGGAGAGAACAGCATGTCGAAAGTCATCGTCATCACCGGCGCCGGCATCGGTCTCGGCCGCGCGCTGGCGCGCCGTTTCGCGAAGGAGGGCGATCGCGTCGTGCTGCTCGGCCGCACTTACTCGAAGGTCAAGGCCGTGGCCGACGAGATCGGCGCGGCGGCGCTCGCCGTCGAGTGCGACGTCGCCTCGCCCGCCTCGGTGAAGACCGCGTTCGCCGAGGTCGCCAAGGTCCACCCGAAGGTCGACGTGCTGATCAACAACGCCGCGGTCTACGAGCCGTTCCTGATCGCCGAGGCGTCGGACGAGCAGATCATGGGCAGCATCACCACCAATCTCGCCGGCCCGATGCTGTGCGCGCGCTCGGCAATCCCGCTGATGGGCGCGGGCGGGCACATCATCAACGTCAGCTCGGAATCGGCGGGCATGCTGTTCCCGTTTCTCGTCGCCTACCAGACCAGCAAGGCCGGCCTCGACCGCTTCTCCGAAGGTCTTTACCACGAGCTGAAGCCGTCGGGCATCCGCGTCACCAACGTGCGCTGCGGCATGATGATCGACGAGATGAAGGCGCCGCCCTGGGATCCGCAGGTGGCGATGCGTTTCGCGCAGGCCAACGCGGCGATCGGCCGCAATCTGCGCGAGCAGCCGCTGTCGCGGGTCGAGTCGGTGACGAACGCCTTCCGCGCGATCCTCGACATGCCGGCCGACCTGCACATGGCGAACGTGCACCTGCACGCGTTCAAGGCCTGAAAACGATGCGTCCGACACCGTCCGTTCACCCCGAGTGCCGCACGCAAGGCGTGCGGTGTATCGAGGGACGCGCGCAAGTCCCTCGATACGTTCCGGCTGACGCCGGAACACTCGGGACGAACGGGGGTGGAGCAACCCCGAGGAAACAGCCATGAGCGAAAACCACGACTTCATCATCGTCGGCAGCGGCGCCGGCTCGTTCGTCGCGGCGCTGGTGCTGCGCGGCGCCGGCAAGCGCGTGCTGATCGTCGAGAAGGCCGATCTCGTCGGCGGCACGACGGCGACGTCCGGCGGCGTGATGTGGATCCCCGACAACCGCTTCATGAAGGAAGCGGGCGTGCCGGACAGTCGCGAGCAGGCGATCGCCTATCTCGACGCCGTCGTCGGCGCGGTCGCCGACAACGGCGCCGGCATGCCGGGCGCCAGCCGCGCGCGGCGCATCGCCTTCGTCGACGCCGCCCCGCGGATGATCGACTTCCTCGTCGAACAGGGCATCCGCCTGCGCCGCGTGCCGTCGTATCCGGATCACTACGACGCGCCGGGCGCGTCGCTGCCGGGCCGCGCCGTGGTCTCCGAGCTGTTCGACATCAAGCGGCTCGGCGCGTGGAAGGACAAGCTGCGCCCCGGCTTCCTGCCGCTGCCGGCGAATCTCGACGAGGCGATGCAGCTGCCGCTGATGAAGCGCAGCAAGGCTGCGAAGAAGGTGCTGTTCCGCATTCTCGGCCGCGCCCTCGTGGACAAGCTGACCGGCCGGCAGCGCGCGACCGCCGGCCAGGCGCTGCAGGCGCAGATGCTGAACGCCGCGCTGAAGGCCGGCGTCGAGATCCGCACGCAGACGAAGGTGGACGAGCTGATCGTCGACGACGGGCGCGTCACCGGCGTCGTCGCCGGCGGCCAGCGCATCACCGCGACGCTCGGCGTGCTGATCAATGCCGGCGGCTTCGCGCGCAACCAGCGCATGCTCGACCAGTACGCGCCGGGTGTGCGCAGCGAATGGACGAGCGTGATCGAAGAAGACCTGGGCGAGCTGATCGAGGCCGGCCAGCGCGTCGGCGCCGCGGTCGCGCAGATGGATCAGCGCATCGGCATGCAGATCACGCTGCCGCCGGACGCCAAACGCGTGAAACCGAATCTCGACACGTCGAAGCCGCACGCCATCGTCGTCGACGGCGGCGGCGTGCGCTACATGCGCGAGAGTGGCGCGCCGACCGACATCTGCCGCAAGATGCTCGAGCGCAACAAGACCGTGCCGGCGGTACCGAGCTATCTGATCGTCGACAGCCAGTACGTCGATACCTACATGCTCGCCGGCTCGATGCCGGGGCCGAAGAAGCCGCAGGCCTGGTTCGACAGCAAGACCCTGCACAAGGCCGATACGCTCGAGGCACTGGCGACCGATTGCGGTCTGCCCGCCGCCGCGCTGCGCAGCACGGTCGATCGCTACAACGAGCAGGTGCGGCGCGGCGTCGACGAGGACTTCCATCGCGGCGAGCACGCGTTCGACGAATGGTCCGGCGATCCGCTGCAGGCCGAACACAAGACGCTGGGCACGATCGAACAGGGCCCGTTCTACGCGATGCCGATGTACCCCGGCGACGTCAGCACCTTCGGCGGCCTGGTCTGCGACGTGCATGCGCGCGTGCTGCGCGCCGACGGCTCGGCGATCGAGGGCCTGTACGCGACCGGCACGTCGGCGGCCTCGGTGATGGGCCCGGTCGAGGGCGGACCGGGCGGCAGCATCGGGCCGGCGATGACCTGGGCGTGGCTCGCCGCGCGACACGCCCTGGACGGCGCGGCGTGAAGGCTTCACGGCATCGCTCCACGCAGCACTGAAAATTGTCCGCTCCAAGCTCAAGAACCGCATTACGCAAAAGGATCGCAACATGGCACTCGACACCCTGCTGTTCATCGACGGCGAACTGCGTCCGGCCGAGAGCGGCAAGACCTACGACAACGTCGGCCCGTGGACCGGCGAGGTGATCGGCCGGGCCGCCGACGGCTCGGCGAAGGACGTCGACGCCGCGATCGACGCCGCGCGCCGCGCGTTCGACACGACCGACTGGTCGACCGACCACGCGCGCCGCTACGAGCTGATGAAGACGTTCCGCGATCTGCTCTACAAGAACCGCGATCGCCTCGTCGAGATTTCCAAGCTCGAAGCCGGCGCCGCGCCGGGCGCCGCGTACCGCGCGCAGATCGACGGCGCGCTGACCGGCGCCGACGGCCTCATCAGCGAATTCCAGCGCATGAAGTGGGAGGAGGACCGCGGCGTCAAGAACGAAGGCGGCTTCAACACCGCGCGCGTCGTGCTGCGCGAGGCGGCCGGCGTGGTCGGCGCGATCACGCCGTGGAACGTGCCGCTGTACATCAACGTCGGCAAGGTCGTCGCCGCGCTGCTCGCCGGCTGCACCGTGGTGCTGAAGCCGGCGCCGGACACGCCGGCGATGGGCGCGATCTTCGGCGAGCTGGCGATCGAAGCCGGCCTGCCGAAGGGCGTGCTCAACGTCGTCACCAGCTCGGATCCGGTCACGGCCGGCGAGATGCTCACGAAAGACCCGCGCGTCGACCTGATCTCGTTCACCGGCTCGACCGCCGTCGGCAAGAAGATCATGGCCAACGGCGCCGAGACGCTGAAGCGCGTCTTCCTCGAACTCGGCGGCAAGTCGGTGTTCCTCGTCCTCGACGACGTGCCGGACGCGCAGTTCCCGATGGTGATCGCCGGCTCGATGGTCGTCTTCCACGCCGGCCAGGGCTGCGCCTATCCGACGCGCCTGCTGGTGCCGAAGAGCAAGTACGCGGCGGCGGTGGCGATCCTCGAGAAGGCCTACGCCGGCTACGCCGAGAAGTGGGGCAAGATCGACGAGCCGACCTGCATCATGGGCCCGCTGATCTCCAAGCGTCAGCTCGAACGCGTCAAGGGCTACGTCGACCTCGGCGTCAAGGAAGGCGCGCGCCTGCTCGCCGGCGGCAAGCTGCGCCCGGACAAGGGCAATGGCTTCTTCATCGAACCGACCTGCTTCGTCGACGTGAAGAACGAGATGCGCATCGCCCAGGAGGAAATCTTCGGACCGGTGCTCGTGGTGATTCCGTACGAGGACGAGGAGGACGCGGTGCGCATCGCCAACGACAGCGTCTACGGCCTCGGCGGCGCGGTGTTCGGCTCGCACCAGCGCGCGTTCGACGTCTGCAAGCGCATCCGCGCCGGCGCGCTCAGCGTCAACGGCGGCGTCAGCATCACCGGCGACCTGCCGTTCGGCGGCTACAAGCAGTCCGGCATGGGCCGCGAGTGGGGCCTCGAAGGCATCGAGGAATTCACCGAGATCAAGGCGATCGGCGCGCGCGTGTCCTGAACCCGGACATCGCCGTGAAACCCAAGGGAGCCTCGCTCGCGCGGTGCTCCCTTTTTATTTCGCGCGAACGTGTGCGCCGGACGTACGGATGCGATCGGGACGCGCGGGTGTACAGTCCTGTTGACCAGCGCCGCGACCTGCGCATAAGGTCGAAGGCTGTCGAAGCAGAGGCGCCGCGATGCACGGCCGCCGTCCCGGCCGAGGAGAAGCGGGCCCCATGCAGATCCAAGCGCTCTTGAACGATCAGGTCGCCCTCGTCACCGGCGGCGGCGGCGGCATCGGCCGGGCGATCGCGCTGGCGCTCGCCGCGGTCGGCGCCGACGTCGCGATCGCCGACATCGTTCCCGAGCGTTGCGAGGAAACGGCCGCGCGCGTGCGCGAGCTCGGCCGCCGCGCGCTGCCGGTGCCGACCGACGTCATGGACACCGCGCAGGTCGCCGCGCTCGTCGCCCGCGCGGACGAACGCTTCGGCCGCATCGACATCCTCGTCAACAACGCCGGCGGCGTCGGCGGCCGGCCGTTCCTCGAACAGTCCGAGCGCTCCTGGCGCCGGCACATCGACCTCAATCTCGTCAGCGTGCTCGCCGCGACGTCGGCGGCCGTGCCGGTGATGATCCGCGGCGGCCGCGGCGGCACCATCATCAACGTGACGAGCATCGAAGCCTCGCGCGCCGCGCCGAACTTCGCCGTCTACGCCGCCTGCAAGGCCGGCCTCAACAACCTGACGCGCACGCTGGCGCTCGAATTCGCCGACCACGGCATCCGCGTCAACGCGATCGCGCCGGACGTCACGGTGACGCCCGGCCTCCGCGGCAATCGCACGGGCCCCGTCGATCCGTCGAAGTGGATCGAGCCAGCGTCGGCGCAACGCGCGGCGATCGCGCGGCGCATTCCGCTCGGCCGCGAGGGAATCGACCACGAATGCGGCGACGCCGCCGTGTTCCTCGCGTCGTCGATGAGCAGTTACGTCACCGGCACGATCCTCCCGGTCGACGGCGGCGCCTGGGCCTCGTCCGGCTGGCTGCGCAACAGCGCCGGCAAGTGGACGCTGACCGGCGACATTCCGTCCTGAACCTACGCCAGAGAGCGACATGAAGATCAACGTCACGCTGCCGTTCGATCACCTCGATCAGCCCGATGAATTCCTGACGCCGGAAGCGGTCGTCGAGGTGGCGCAGCTCGCCGAGCGGCTCGGCTTCGCCGGCGGCAACGTCACCGACCATCCGTGCCCGACCGGACGCTGGCTCGACGGCGGCGGCCATTACGCGCAAGACCCGTTCGTGATGCTGTCGTTGGTCGCCGCGGCGACGACGAGCTTCCGCCTGCAGACCGGCATCCTCGTGCTGCCGTACCGCAATCCGTTCATCACCGCGCGCATGGTCGCGACGCTCGACGTCTACTCGAAGGGCCGCGTCACGCTGGGCCTCGGCGCCGGCTATCTGAAGGGCGAGTACAAGGCGCTCGGCGTCGACTTCGAGCGCCGCAACGAGATCTTCGACGAATATCTCAAGGCGCTGAAGCTCGCGCTGAGCGGCGAGGAATTCGCGTTCCAGGGCACCGGCTACGAAGCCTTCGGTAACCGCATCCGGCCCGGTCCGGTGCAGAAGCCGCATCCGCCGCTGCTGGTCGGCGGCAACTCGAAGCGCGCGATCCGCCGCGCCGCCGAACTCGGCGACGGCTGGAATCCGTTCTTCACGCCCGCGCAGCTCTCGAACACCGCGCGCACCGCGGCGATGGCCGGCGAGGAAGACCTCGCGAGCGGCCTCGCCTACCTGCGCGAGCACTGCGAGAAGATCGGCCGCACGACGAAGCCCGTCATCCAGCTCGCCAGCATCAATTCCGGCGCCGAGCCGTCGCCGGCCGAGCTGATCGACCGGATCGGCCAGTTCGCCGGGATGGGCGTCAGCGGCTGCGCCGTCAACGTCAAGGGCAGGACGCGCACCGAGTGGTGCGACAACGCGCGGCGGTTTGCCGACGACGTGCTCGGCAAGATCGAAAGCGACTGAAATAAGGAAACCGCATGCGCATCGCAGTCATCGGCGGCACCGGCAAGGAAGGCGGCGGCATGGCGCTGCGCTGGGCGCACGCCGGCCACGAGGTGTTCATCGGCTCGCGTGATGCCGCGAAGGCGGAAGCCGCGGCCGTCGCACTCGGCGCTGAAGCCGGGCGCGCGGTCCGCGGCGGCGGCAACGCGGACGCGATCGCCGCGAGCGAGCTCGCGGTGCTCAGCGTGCCGTACGGCGCGCACGCGGCGACGCTCACCGAATTGAAGGACGCGCTCGCAGGCCGCGTGCTGATCGACATCACCGTGCCATTGCAGCCGCCGAAGATCAGCACCGTGAACCTGCCGGCCGGGCAGGCGGCGGCGCTCGAAGCGCAGGCGATTCTCGGCAACGCGACACCCGTCGTCGCGGCGATGCATCACGTCAGCGCCGCGCATCTGCGCGATCTCGGACACGCGATCGACTGCGACGTGCTCGCCTGCGGCGACGACAAGGACGCGCTCGCCAAAGCGATGACGCTGATCGCCGATCTCGGCGTGCGCGTGTTCGATGTCGGCGCGCTGCGCAACGCCATCGCGCTCGAATCGCTGACGCCGTTGCTGCTGCACCTGAACCGCCAGGTAAAAGGTCGCAGCGCAGGCATCCGCATCACCGGCGCATGAAAATCGACCGCGCGAAGATCGACCGCGAGCTGCGCTGGCCCGGTCGCATCATGAGCCTGCTGTTCCAGCCGCGCTCGGTCGCGGGTTTCCGGCGCATGGCGCGGCTCGGCGCGCGGCTGCAGAAAGGCCGTCATCCGCGCGATCTCGACGTGCGCGAGGTGGACGTTCCGCGCCGCGACGGCGGCACGCTGCGCCTCGTCGTCTATCGTCCGCCGGGCGCCGGCGACAAGCTGCCGGGCCTGCTGTGGCTGCACGGCGGCGGCTATCTGCTCGGCCTGCCCGAGCAGGACATCGGCACCTATCGCCGCCTCATCGCCGCGAGCCCCTGCGTGATCGTCGCACCCGACTATCGGCTCGCGCCCGACGCGCCGTATCCGGCCGCGCTCGACGATGGCTACGACGCGCTGCTCTGGCTCCAGGCCCACGCACGCGAATTCGGCGTGCGCGACGACCAGCTCGCGGTCGCCGGCATGAGCGCGGGTGGCGGACTCTGCGCGGCGCTGACGCCGTACGCGCGCGATCGCGGCGAGGTGAACGTTGCGTTCCAGCTGCCGCTCTATCCGATGATCGACGATCGCAACGCAACCGAGTCGGCGCGCGACAACGACGCGCCGGTCTGGAACGCACGCCTCAACCGTCTCGCCTGGGACGCCTATCTCGGCTCGCTGCGCGGCCGCGACGACGTGCCGCCATATGCGGCCGCCGCGCGCGCGACCGACTGGCGCGGCCTGCCGCCGACCTGCACGTTCGTCGGCGATCTCGAACCGTTCCGCGACGAGACGCGCGCCTACGTCGCGAACCTTCGCGCGGCCGGCGTGCCCGTCGCGTTCGAGTGCTACGACGGCGCCTGGCACGGCTTCGACGTCATCGCCCCGAAGGCCGCCGTGAGCCGCCGCGCGACCGGCTTCTGGATCGACTGGTACGCACAGGCGGTGCGGCAGCATTTCGCGGCGCAGCCCGACGCGCAGCGGCCGACGGGAACCTGACGATGCACGCCGTACTCGCCGTGAAGTCGCCCGCGCACGCCAAGTCGCGGCTCGCGGGCGTGCTGAACGCCGCGCAGCGCGAGCGGCTGCACTACGCGCTCGCCGAACGCGCGATCCGCGCGCTGCGGGCGACGCGCGGCATCGACGCCGTGTTCGTCGCGACCGCCAGCGAGGACATCGCACGCTTCGCGCGCGCGCTCGGCGCCGAGCCGCTGCGGCAGGCGGGCGAACACGGCACGGCCGCGGCGTTCGCGGCGGCCGCGCAGGCGCTGCGCGCGCGCGACCTGCCAGCGCTGCTGATGCTCGCCGCCGACCTGCCGCTGATCTCGCCCGAAGCGCTCGCGCGCCTCGTCGCCGCCGCGCCCGCGGCGCCCCGCGTGCTCGTCGTGCCCGACCGCCACCGCAGCGGCACGAACGCCCTGCTCTGCGCGCCACCGCAGGCGATCGCGCCGTGTTTCGGCCCCGACAGCTTCCGCCGCCACCTCGCCGCCGCCGAGGCCGCCGGCCTGCCCGCGCGCGTACTCGACGACGCGGCGCTCGCGCTCGATCTCGACACGCCGGACGATCTCGCCGCGCTGCGCGGACACGATCCGGCGGACCCCAGCCTGCCACCCATGCCGCTGGCCGCTGCCCGCGTGCCCGCCCGGCCCGCGGCGTAGTATTCTGTGCGGTACGAAGATCATCCATACAACGATGTTGACTATTCATGGTGATCGCAAGAACAACACCCGGATGAGAACCCTCCTGCCATGACCGCACCGCTTTCCATCATCCACGGCATCCCGCTCGATCAGGAACCCGGCCTCGGCGCGCTGACGCTGCCCGGCTATCTGCGCGAGGTCACGCAGCGCTACGCGCCGCGCGAGGCGCTCGTCTTCCATCACCCGGACGGCCGCGTCGAGCGCTGGAGCTATGCCGAGCTGCACGCGCGCAGCATGGCGGTCGCGCGCGCGCTCGTCGCCTGCGGTCTCGGCAAGGAAGAACGCGTCGGCGTGATGATGACGAACCGTCCGGAGTGGATCTCGTCGGCCTTCGGCGCAAGCCTCGCGGGCGGCGTCGTCACCGGCCTGTCGACGTTCTCGACGCCGAACGAGCTCGAATATCTCATCAAGGCGTCGGGCATCAGCGTGCTGCTGTTCGAGGGCCAGGTGCTCAAGAAGGACTTCGCCTCGATACTGCGCGAGATCGAACCCGGCATCGCGACCGCGAAGCCCGGCGCGTTCGCGTCGACGAAGTTTCCGTTCCTGCGCCGCCTCGCGGTCGTCGGTGAAGGCGCCGGCGGCGCGATCGAGCGCTTCGACGATTTCCTTAAGCACGGAGAAACGGTCGCACCGGCGCTCGTCGACGCGCGCGCCGATGCTGTGCAGCCGGCCGATCCGGGCGTGCTGCTGTTCTCGTCGGGCTCGACCGGCAAGCCCAAGGGCGTGCTCAGCGCGCATCGCGGCGTCTGCATCATGTGCTGGCGCTGGCGCCGCGTGAACGCCTGCGGCGACGCCGAGAACGAGGTGCGCGCGTGGAGCGCGAACGGCTTCTTCTGGTCCGGCAATTTCGCGGGCTCGCTCGGCGCGACGCTGTCGTCCGGCGGCAGCAACGTGCTGCAATCGACGTTCGATCCGGCCGAGGCGCTGCGCCTCATGGAGACCGAGAAGGTCACGCGCGCCTACGCCTGGCCGCACCAGTATCAGGCGCTCGCGGCGGCGCCGAACTGGAACGACGTAAACCTGTCGCATCTGCACTACGTCGATCCGAACACAGCGCTCGGCAAGCATCCGACGATCCGCACCGACTGGCACGACGCGAACGCCGCCTACGGCAACACCGAAACCTTCACGCTCAGCACCTGCTTCCCGAGCGACGTGCCGATGGCCAGGGTCGGCAACAGCCACGGCGAGGCGCTGCCCGGCAACACGATCCGCATCGTCGATCCGCTGACGGGCGCCGTCGTGCCGCGCGGCGAGCGCGGCGAGATCTGCGTGAAGGGGCCGACGCTGATGCTCGGCTACCTCGGCGTGCCGCTCGCCGAAACGCTCGACGCCGAAGGCTTCTTCCGCACCAACGACGGCGGCTGGATCGACGATCAGGACCGCCTGCACTGGGAAGGCCGCCTCAACGACATCATCAAGACCGGCGGCGCGAACGTCTCGCCGCTCGAGGTCGACGGCGTCATCGCCGAGCATCCCGACGTGCGCGTCGTGCGCTCGGTCGGCATTCCGCACGAGACGCTCGGCGAACTGATCGTCGCCTGCATCGTGCCGCGCGAAGGCACGCAGCCGACCGAAGCCGCGATCCGCGACTACGCCAGGGAAAAACTCGCGAGCTACAAGGTGCCGCGCCGCGTCGTCTTCGTGCGCGAGGATGAGCTGGCGCTGACCGGCAGCGCGAAGATCAAGCTGTCCGACCTGCGCGAACTCGCGCAGAAGCGCGTCGCGGCGGGCGGCGGCTGAGGCATGCCTTGAGCGAGCGGCCGCGCGACTGGCTCGACCGGCGTCCGTCCGACGCGGACGCTTACGCGCTGCTCGAACACGCCGACTGGCGCACGCTCGCGCCGCTCGCGACGGAACTGCGCGAACGCGGCTGGAGCTCGCGCGTGAGCTATTCGCGCAAGGTCTTCGTGCCGCTGACGCAGCTGTGCCGCGACGTCTGCCACTACTGCACGTTCGCGAAGACACCGCGCAAGCTCGACGAACCGTATCTCGAAGCCGATGAGGTGCTGCGCATCGCGCGCGCGGGACAGACGCTCGGCTGCAAGGAAGTGCTGTTCACGCTCGGCGACCAGCCGGAACGTCGCTACACGCAGGCGCGCGAGGCGCTCGCGCGGCTCGGCTTCGCGACGACGCTCGACTATCTCGAGCACGTCGCCGGCCTCGTGCTGCGCGAAACCGGCCTGCTGCCGCACCTGAATCCCGGCCTGATGGACGCCGCGCAGCTCGCCCGCCTGCGCCGCGTCGCGCCGTCGATGGGCATCATGCTGGAATCGTCTTCCTCGCGGCTCTGCGAACGCGGCGGCCCGCATTTCGGCTCGCCCGACAAGCATCCGGCGCGGCGCCTGGAAACCCTGCGCCTGGCCGGCGAGGCACGCGTGCCGATGACCAGCGGCATCCTGATCGGCATCGGCGAGACACGCCGTGAGCGCATCGATGCGCTGCTCGCGCTGCGCGAGCTCGCCGACCGCTACGGCCACCTGCAGGAAATCATCGTGCAGAACTTCCGCGCGAAGGCCGGCACGAAAATGCACGCGGCGCCGGAACCGTCGAACGACGAGCTGTGCTGGACGATCGCCGCCGCGCGCCTGATCTTCGGCGGCGGCATGAGCCTCCAGGCGCCGCCCAACCTGTACGGCGGCCGCTACGGCGGCGACCTCGCCGACCTGATCGCCGCCGGCATCAACGACTGGGGCGGCGTCTCGCCGCTGACGCCGGATCACGTCAATCCGGAAGCCCCATGGCCGCATCTGGATGGCCTCGCGGCCGAGACCGCGCGCGCAGGCTGCGATCTGGTCGAACGCCTGACGATCTATCCGCGCTATGCGAGGGAACCCGCGCAGTGGCTCGCCGACGAGCTGCGCGCGCCCGTGCTGCGCCTGTCCGACGGCGGCGGCTGGGCGCGCGTCGGCGTCTGGTCGCCGGGCATCGCCGTCGACGCGGATGCCGACGACCTGCGCGACGTGCCTCAATCTCTCTTTCCTCGCGAAGAGGAAGAGGGAGCATTCTTGCCGCACCGCTCCGCCATCATCGCGATCGCCGAACGCGCGGCGCGCGGCATCGAGCTCGCCGAACACGAGATCGCCGAGCTGTTCACCGCGCGCGGCGCCGACTTCGCGGCGCTCTGCACGACCGCCGACCGCCTGCGCGCCGCGAGCGTCGGCGAGACCATCAGCTACGCGGTCGTGCGCAACATCAACTACACGAACGTCTGCCTCTACAAGTGCGGCTTCTGCGCGTTCTCGAAAGGCCGCGCGCACGAGAACCTGCGCGGCAAACCGTACCTCGTCGATCGCGACGAACTGCAGCGCCGCGTGCGCGAGACCTGGGCGCGCGGCGGCAGCGAAGTCTGCATGCAGGGCGGCATCCATCCGTCGTTCACCGGCCAGACCTACCTCGACATCTGCCGCGCGGCGAAGGACGCCGTGCCGCGGATCCACGTCCATGCATTCTCGCCGCTCGAAGTCAGCCACGGCGCGCAGACGCTGGGCATTTCGGTCGCGGAATTCCTCGCCGAGCTGAAGCGCGCCGGGCTCGGCTCGTTGCCGGGCACCGCGGCGGAAATCCTCGACGATGGCATCCGCCGCGAGCTGGCGCCGGACAAGCTCGACACGCAGGGCTGGCTCAATGTCGTTGCCGCCGCGCATCGTGCCGGCCTGCCGACGACCTCGACGATCATGTTCGGCCACATCGAAGGCTACGAGCACTGGGCGCGCCATCTGCTCGCGCTGCGCCACCTGCAGCGGGACACCGGCGGCTTCACCGAATTCGTGCCGCTGCCGTTCGTGCACATGGAAGCGCCGATGTACCGGCGCGGCCGCGCGCGCCGCGGCCCGACGCTGCGCGAGGCGATCCTCATGCACGCGGTCGCGCGACTCGTGCTGCATCCGCTGATCCCGAACATCCAGGCTTCGTGGGTCAAGCTGGGACCCGAGTGGGCGCAGCGCTGCCTCACGGCCGGCGCCAACGATCTCGGCGGCACGCTGATGAACGAATCGATCAGCCGCGCCGCCGGCGCCGCGCATGGGCAGGAGCTGGCACCGCCCGACATGCAGCGGCTGATCGCCGCGCTCGGCCGGCCGTGGCGGCAGCGCAACACGCTGTACGGCGACGTCGCAGCCGAGCGCATCGAACACGCCTGCCACGCCGCGGCGCTCAGCGAAGCCATCAACGCACCGCTACGTCGCGCCACAGTCGCTGTGTGAACCGACGTACCGTCATTGCGAGGAGCGTAGCGACGAAGCAATCCGGTCGCACTGTTCGATCGCGCTTCGCTGCTGGATTGCTTCGTCAGCCTTCGGCTTCCTCGCAATGACGACGCTTCCCATGCCCGATGCCCTGAGCTTCCTGCCGATCACCGGCATTCCCGAAGTGCGGCCCGGCGATGACCTCGCGCAACTACTCGCCACGTCGCTGACGTCGGCGCCGAACACGCCGTTGCAGGACGGCGACGTGCTGATCGTCGCGCAGAAGATCGTCTCCAAGGCCGAGAACCGCTACGTCGAGCTGGCGGACGTGACGCCGGGCAGCGAAGCGCGCGCGCTGGCCGCGCGCTGCGGCAAGGATGCACGCCTGGTCGAGCTGGTATTGCGCGAGACGAGCGACGTACTGCGCGTCGCGCCCGGCGTGCTGATCGTGCGCCACCGGCTCGGTTTCGTCGTCGCCAACGCGGCGATCGATCAGTCGAACCTGCCCGCGCAGCGCGGCGGCTGCGCGCTGCTGCTGCCGAGTGATCCCGACGCCTCCGCGCGCGCGCTGCGCGACGCGCTGCAGCGACGCCACGGCATCCGTCTCGCCGTGCTGATCTCCGACAGCTTCGGCCGCGCCTGGCGCATGGGCGTCTGCGGGACCTGCATCGGCTGCGCCGGCCTGCAGGCGCTCGTCGACATCCGCGGCCGCACCGACCGCAGCGGCCGACCGCTGCAGGTCACGCAGCTCGCCGTCGCCGACCAGCTGTGCGCGACCGCGACGCTGGTCTGCGGCGAAGCCGACGAAGGCCGGCCGGCGGTCGTCGTGCGTGGTGTGCCGGCCGGATATCTCGGCGAAGGCGTGGGCGCCGCTGCCCTGCTCCGCCCGCTCGCGCAGGATCTTTTCCGCTAGGGACCCGGCAGCTCTCCCGCCGGGAGAGGGCAAGGGTGTGAGGGCCTCTCAAATCCAATGTGGTACATGGGTTCCCTCGAGTTCCGAGGCCCCTCGTCCGCCCCTGCGGGGCCTCTTCTCCCGAAGGGAAGCAGGATTCAAAGCACGGCAAAAACGGCGGGCAACAAAAAAAGGCGCGACTCGCGTCGCGCCTTTTCAGCTACGCGCCCCGCCTTACTGGCCGAAGCTCACACGAACGCGTGCGCCGTACATGCGTGGCTCGCCGAGGTAGGCACTGTCCCAGCCGAAGCGATCGACACCCGCATTGATAGAGGTGTAGTAGTACTTGTCGGTCAGGTTCGTCGCGAACAGGCCCAGATCAACCGGCGAACCGTAGACCGAGTTCCAGGTCAGGTTGGCGTTCAGCAGCGAGCGGCCCCCGATGTCTGGCGCCGAGCTGTCCGTGCTGTACGCGCTCTGATAGGTGTACGTCGTCGCGACGGTGACGGCGCCGACCTTGGAGTTGAGCGGCAGCCGATACGACGCCGTCGCCGACACCTTGTTCAGCGGCGCATACGGCAGGCGATCGCCCGCATACGCCAGCGTGTAGGCGTAGTCATAGACGCCCGAGGCCTGCGCCGCTTCCACTTCCTGGATCAGGGTGTTCAGGTAGGCATAGCTGAGCGAGAGGTTCAGCCCCTTCACCGGCACGATGACCGACTCGACTTCCACGCCGTAGATGCGCGACTTGCCGGCGTTGATGATGCCGACGTTCGGTGGCGCGCCACTGCTCGACGTCATGCCGGCCGACAGCTGCTGGTTGCGGAAGTCGTTGTAGAACGCGGCGACGTTGAACGAACCGCGCAGCGCGCCGCGGAAGTCCGACTTGAGGCCCAGTTCGTACGCATCGACCTTCTCCGCGTCGAAGACCGTGTAGAGGACGGCCGTCGGCGCCACGCCGCCCTGGCGATAGCCGCGCGACCACTTGCCGTACAGCAGCAGATCGTCGGTCGGCTTGTAGTCGAGGTCGATCACCCACGTCGGCGCATGCGTGCTCTTCTTGTAGCGGACCGAGCAATCCGCCAGCGCCGCGACCGGATCGCCGTCGTCCGGGCTGAGGTTCTGTCCGGAATCCGGATTCGAGCAGTAGTATTCCGGCGTCGTCGAATCGTCGCCGACGAACACCCAGCGGCCGTTGATGGCCTTGCCGTCCATCTTGTCGGCGGTGTAGCGCAGACCGGTCGTCAGCTTCAGCGCATCGGTCAGCGCGTACGTCGACTGCGCGTAGATGCCGAGGTTGCGGATCAGGATCTCGGTCTGCTGATAGCCGACGCTGCCCACCGTCACCGTCTCACCCGTCAGCGACGTGTAGTAATTGCCCAGACGGTCCGTGCAATCCAGCGCATAGACGCTCGAGCAATCGAGGAAGGTGTTGGACATCGAGCCGCTCGGATGCGGGCTGTTGCTGAGCTCGTAGTAGCCGCCCGCCTGCCAGTTCAGCCGGTCATCGATCGCCGTACCCTGGAACTGCAGCTCTTCGGTGAAGGTGTTCTGGTCGAGCGTATGCCCGCCCGGAATCGGGTTGGAGCCGATGCCGTAGAGCTTGTGGCCGTCGAGCGCCGAATACGACAGCGCGTCGGCGAGCACGGAAAGATCGAGATCCGAACCGTACAGATCGCCGCGCAGCGAGTTGTGCAGCTGCGCGAAGCTGACGATGTTCTTGGCCGTCAGATTGTCATTGACCGACCAGGTCGTGGTGTTGATCAGCTGCCACTGCTCGGTACGCGTATTGGCGTGCGGCTCGTCGTTGGAAACCTGATACTTGCCGGTCTCCGATTCCATTTGCGCACAGGCCATCAGGCCGAACAGCGAACTCTCGTTGCAATTGATCAGCTTTGGCAGTGTGCCGCTCGTGTTCGCGTCGCTGTACGACGCGACCAGGTAGTTCTCGAGATTCGAGGTGATGTCGTTGACGACGCTCAGGCGGTAGGCCGTGTAGCCGATATCGCTGAAGTCCGTCTGGCCGATGCCGGAATCGCTGGTCAGGAAGCCGTCACGCGTGTTGCGGTCGACGCCGAAACGCACGCGCATGTGCTCGGAGAGCGGCGCGTTGACGACCGCCGTGGTGTGCTGCAAATCGTCGTTGCCGATGCTGTCTTCGAGGAAGCCCTCGAAGCTGGCGGTCGGCTTCTGCGGCACGAGCAGCACCGCGCCGCCCGTGGTGTTGCGGCCGAACAGCGTGCCCTGCGGCCCTTTGAGCACCTGCACGTTGGCGAGGTCGAAGAACGAGCCCGGACCGGCGCCGTCACCGCCGGAAACGACACCCGGCGCGCGCGGCGCGACGACGTCCGCGAAATAGACGCCGACCGAAGCCGTGGTGCGCTGTTCCTGGGAGAAGCCACGGATGGCGAACGAGGCATTGTCGCTGCCGTAGCGCGTGTTCGACTCCAGCGACGGCGTGTACGTGGCGAGATTGCTCGCGGTGCTGACGTTGCGATCCGTCAGCTGGTCCTGATTGAAGACGGTGATCGAGATCGGCACGTCCTGCAGGCGTTCCTGGATGCGCCGCGCGGTGACGATGACCTCGGAAAGGTCGCCGCCGGAATTATCCTCGGCAGCGGCCGGGGCCGCAGCAGTCGCCGCGTCGGGAGCGGTCTGCTCGGTGGCCGCCGCCTGCGGCGCTGCGGTCGTCGGGGTGGTTTCCTGGGCTCCGGCGGCGAAGGCCATGACGCCCAAAGTCATCGCGCACAGTCTGCCCTTATTGATGCTACCGCTCATGCACACTCTCCTCACACACTGCGTTGTTTTCAAGACCCGGGTCCGCTGTTCCGCGCGGATCTTCTTCTTGTCAATCACTGGGGCTGCTCGACCTTTTGCCGGACCAAGCCACAGCAAACGGTGCGGAACGTTAACCTTCGTTTTGTTGTCAGTCAACAAAGTTGTTCAATCGCACGGAACGCCCGCTGTTCTTCAGGTTGAATCGCGTGGAATCAAAGCCTTGATCCGACATCGGCGACAGACCGATGACAGGAATTCGCGAGCGTTCGCGCAGCGGGCAGACGCTATCACCTTATGTGCGCGTCTCAGTGTCGAGGGCGAGCCATCATCGGCGAAATCCGGCCGTCGCGCGCCGGAGCTGCCGGCACCGGGCGCCGTGTCATCCGCCCATGAAGAAAAAAGCGGCGGCGGAGCCAGGCTCCGCCGCCGCTTCGTAACGCCGCGCGGTCAGTTTTCGCCGAAGCGGTAACGCAGGCGCGCGCCGTACATGCGCGGCTCGCCGAGCGTCGCGAACTCCAGGCCGCTCGAGCCGACGCCCGGGATGAACTGGTAGTACTTTTCGTCGGTCAGGTTGGTCGCGAAGATCGACAGGTCGAGCGGGATGCCGGCGATCTGCTCCCAGTTGATGTTGCCGTTGAGCAGGTTGCGGCTGCCCAGCCTGCCGAGATCCTTGCCGCCCATTTCCTCCCGGATGGCGGCGTCCTCGTAGACGTAGTTGGTCATCTGCTCGCTGGTATAGACGTAGTTCAGGCCGACCGATACCTTGCCGATGCTCCGCGTGATCGGCAGCACGTAGTTGCCGGCGAGGCTGAGCTTGTTCTTCGGCGACAGCACGAGCGGCGTGCCCGGCGCGATGTCGGTGACCGCCGGCACGTAGTTCGAGTCCGTCGTCGTGATCGTATCGATCTTGCGGATTTCGGCGTCCAGGTAGGTATAGCTCAGCTGGAACGTCAGGCCCTTGGCCGGAATCAGCGTCGACTCGACTTCGGTGCCCCAGATCCGCGACTTGCCGGCATTGGCGATCGCCGTTGTCGGCGACACCGCCGCGTCCTCGGCCGCGTTGAAGCCCAGCTGCAGTTGCTGATCGCTGAAGTCGTTGTAGAACGCCGCCACATTGAAGGTACCGCGCACGAACTTCTCGAAGCTGGTTTTGAGGCCGACCTCGTAGTTGTCGACCTTCTCCGGATCGAACGTGCGATGGTCGATCGGACCGTTCGAGATCACGCCGCCGGCGCGATAGCCGCGCGCATACTTCGCGTAGAGCAGCATGTCGGCGACCGGGTTGTAGTCGAAGTCGATCAGCCAAGTCGGCGCGCTCGACTTCTTCGACATCCTGTTGCGGCAACCGTTCGCCGTGGTATCGGGATCGGTGCAGGTTTCCGTCGGATCGTCGGTGTACGGCGGCTCGACCGGGAAGGTGTACGAGATGCGCGTCGCGTCGTTGCTCTGCTTGTCCCAGGTGTAGCGCAGGCCACCGGTCACCTTGAAATCGTCGGCGATCGCGTACGTCGCCTGCGTGTAGACGCCCTGGTCGCGGTAGGTCGTCTCGCCGAGCGTGTAGTTCACCGCGCCGACGTGTATCTCCTCCGTGAACCCGGTCAGGGCCGTGAAGGAGCTGCCGAGCGGATCCGTGCAGTCCAGCGTCGCGGAGTCGGCGCAGATAGCGAGCACCGGCGACTGGTTGCCGACCTTGCCGAGCGGATCGCTCCACTCGAGATAGACGCCGGCCTGGTAGGTGAGCCTGGAGTCGAAGGCGGCTCCCTGCAGTTGCAGTTCTTCCGTATAGGTGGACTGGTCGGCCGAGTTCAGGCCGGGCGCCGGGACTATCGCGGCGAATATCGACGGAATGCCGCGAAAGAAAATGCTCTGGTAGGTGGCGGCCAGATCGGTGCTCTGCCAGTTGGTGCCGAACAGGGGAGAACGCTGCAGATCCTTGAACTCCGCGTAGCTGGCGATGTTCTTGACCGTCAACGTATCGCTCGCCACCCAGGTGGTCGTGTTGATGACCTGCCATTGCGAGATTTTCGAGACCGGATTCGCCAGCGCCGACTCGACGTCATAGAAGCCCGCGCCAGCCGCCTTCTCGCGATCCAGCTGGCCACAGGAGAAGACGCCCATGAAGTTGCTCAGGCCGCCGCTGATGTCGGTGCCGTCCGCGCCGGTCGAATTGCAGGCGATCAGCTTCTGCACGCTGCCGTTGGTATCGGACTTGCTGTACGAAGCGATCGTGTAGTTCTCGACGTTGGCGCCCAGGTCCGCGACGAGGCTGAGGCGCACCGCGCTGTAGTTGACGTCGTTGAAGTCGCTCGGACCGACGCCGGAAATGTTGTGCAGGTAGCCGTCGCGCTCCTGATGGTCGGCGGCGATGCGGAAGCGGAAGCTGTCGCCGATCGGCGCATTGAACGCGCCCTGGACGCGCCGCATGTTGTAGTTGCCGATCGAACCTTCCGCATAGCCTTCGAGATTTCCGGTCGGCTTTTTCGGCACCAGCAGCACCGCGCCGCCGGTGGTGTTGCGGCCGAACAGCGTGCCCTGCGGACCCTTGAGCACCTGCACGTTCTGCAGGTCGAAGAAGCTGCCGGGACCCACGCCGTCACCCGCGGTCGTGCCTTGCGTCGGCCCGCGCGGCACGACGACGTCGGCGAAATAGGTGCCGACCGACGGCGCCGTACCGACGTCCTGCACGAAGCCGCGGATCGCGAAGCTGGTGTTCTCGTTGCCGAAGTTGTTGTTGGCCGAAAGCGAGGGCGTGAAGTTGGCGAGGTCGGTCGCGGTGACGACGTTGCGCTCGGTCAACGTGTTCTGGTTGAAGACGGTGATCGAAATCGGCACGTCCTGCAGCTTTTCCTCGACGCGGCGCGCCGTGACGATGACTTCGGCCGGGTTGTCCGCCTCGTCGTCGACGGCGTGCCTGGCGGGCGCGGGCGCCGGGCTCTCAGCCTGCGGCGGCGCGGTGTCGTTTGGCGGCGCGTCCTGGGCGCTCGCCGCGCCGCTCAGCACACCCCAAGTCATCGCGCACAGTCCACCTCTCAAGCTATTGCTCATGCTCTCTCTCCTCTCTCATTTATTTATTTGGTCCCGCCGCCTGTCATGGCCGTGCGGACCGTGTGTTCGCCTGTTCCCCGGACGGCCGGTGACGACAAACTGACCAGCACGTTACGCCCGCACCCCAAAGCGGTCAACGCGGTTGTTCACTACCGGTCCGACGACCCTATCCGCCCTGCCGAAGGGGCGCGCTACGTAGCAGCGCAATGCGCGTTGTCTGCTCGCGCAAGCC
This sequence comes from Solimonas sp., assembly GCA_047605265.1. Lineage (GTDB taxonomy): Bacteria > Pseudomonadota > Gammaproteobacteria > Nevskiales > Nevskiaceae > Solimonas. The sequence continues at coordinate 3,586 of JASGFY010000020.1, read as the reverse complement.
GCGACGAACGGCGTAGCGCAGCCGGACGAGCGGCGTCGAAATCGCAACATCGATTCGCAAATCGGGCCGTCGACGCAGCGTCCGTCCGGCGGCCGGCGCGCATGCCCATGTCCCGATCGCAAGCCAGTCTGCGGTTGCCGCGCGCAGGGACACCCCGTTAGCTTCAAAGAAAGCGACAGATGCAGCGGCCGCGGGTCGAGCACGGGTGCCGCCGGCATCCGGAAATCGACGAACAGCCGATCGTCGCGCTGCTGATCGGCCTCGGCCAGCCGCGCACGGGATCGACCGCGCCGCTTGGCTTTCGTCATTGCGAGGCCGTCTCGACGGCTTCTTCTTCGGACACAGCTGACTGTCGGCACTGTTTCCGGGCGGCGGCGCCTTCGGCTGTCTTGCCTACCCGCCGCGCGATGGCGGTACGGAGTATTCGTACAACGATGCTGTTGTCTACAAGGGCGCGCATCGTCCGGGCGTCTTTCCTGCGCCGCATCGTTTTCGACGGCGACGACGTATCGGTCGAGTTAGAATCCGAACCCGGACGCACGCGCTTCGATGGGATGACGGCGCCGTCCACATTCCGCATCGGCAACCCGGACATCGGCGGCCTGAACCTGCAGCAGGGCGGCGCCCGTTTCACCTGGGACGGCCAGAGCGCATACGGCATGGTCGAGCGCTCCAGCCATGAGCGCCTGACCCGCATCGACTAGAAACAAAACGAAGGAAGCAAGCATGAAGATCGATTCATCGTTGGCCGCGGTCGTCACCGGCGGCGCCTCCGGCCTGGGTCTGGCCACGGTGAAGGCCCTGCGCGCCGCGGGCGTCAAGGTCGCCATCTTCGATCGCAATCCGGAGACCGGCGCGAAGGTGGCCGCGGAAACCGGCTCGGTGTTCTGCGAATGCGACGTGCTCAGCGATGAAAGCGTCGACGCCGCGTTCGCCAGGGCGCGCGCGGCCAACGGCCAGGAGCGCGTGCTCGTCAGCTGCGCCGGCGGCGGCAACGCGATCCGCACCGCGTATCGCGACAAGGAGACCGGCGAGATCAAGTTCTTCCCGTCCGACAAGTTCGAGTGGGTGCTCAAGCTCAACACCGTCGGCACATTCCGCTGCATCACGCGCGCGGCGGCCGGCATGATGGCGCTCGATCCGGTCGACGGCGAGCGCGGCGTGCTGATCAATACCGCCTCGGCGGCGGCGACCGACGGCCAGATGGGCCAGGCGGCGTACTCGGCGGCGAAGGCGGCGATCGTCGGCATGACGCTGACCATCGCCCGCGACCTCTCGCGCGAAGGCATTCGCGTCAATACCATCCAGCCGGGTATCTTCCACACGCCGGCGATGGCCGGCGCCACGCCGAAGATGCTCGAGGCGCTCGGCGCCATGGTGCCGTTCCCGCCGCGCCTCGGCGACGCGGCCGAATACGCGAGCCTGGCACTGGAAATGATCCGCAACGGCTACTTCAACGGCGAGACCGTGCGCCTCGACGGCGCGATCCGCATGCAGCCGAGGTGAACCGCGCGCCCGGTCAGCGCTGGCGGCCGGACTGCGCGTTCATGCCTGCGCCTCCGCCGCGACGACCGCCTCGCGCATCGCGCGCAGGCCTTTCATCAGAAAGATCGCCGCGATCGGACAGAAGATCGCGACCGTCGCCGCGAGGCCGTGGCCAAGCGCCGCGCCGCTGCTCACGCCCGGCCCCGCGAACACGCGGTCGGACAGCGCGGCGATGACGATCGGCCCGAGGCCGGTGCCGATCGAACCCGAGGCGGCGTTGAACAATGCGATGCCGGTGCCGCGCAGCTCGTTCGGGGTGACGAGATTGAGCGCCGCGCTCGCGCAGGCCATGAACGGCGCGGTCACGGTCAGGAACAGGCCGATGAAGGCGAGGAACAGCCACGGCGATCCCGTCGTGAACGCGAGCACGCCGAGCGGCGTGGCGCCCAGCAGCGCCGCGCCATACCAGCGGAACTGCGCGTCGCGCTGGCCGCGCTTGTACATCGCGTCGACGGCGATGCCGCCGACGAGCTTGCCGACGAAGCCCGAGGCGATGAGCGTGATGCCCATGTAGAGACCGATGCGGTCGGCGCGCCAGCCGAAGCTGCGGCCCATGTAGGCCGGGAACCAGGCGCCCGCGCCGGTCACGACGAGCGCGGCGATACCGAAGCCGAGATAGTGGTACGCGAAGAAGCGGCGCTGCGTGCGCACAAAGGTCCACATCGCGCCGTACGAGCGCACGATGCCGCGACCGACAGAAGCGCCGCCCTCGTGCACAGCACGCGCGCCGCGTCGCGCCGGCTCGGCCATCGCGAACACGAGCAGCGCGAAGACCAGGCCCGGCAGGCCGACGATGAAGAACGTCGCCTGCCACGGCCGCACCTCGCCGAGCAGCGGCAGGTGCAGCGGCCCGAGCCCGGCGATCGCCGAGACCATGGCGCCGCCGAACAGGTAGGCGAAGCCGGCGCCGACCGTCGCGCCCATCGCGTAGACGGCGAGCGCCGTCGTCAGGCGCGCGCGCGGAAAGAGATCGGTGATCATCGAACTCGCGCAGGGATTCAGCGTCGCCTCGCCGGCGCCGACGCAGATGCGCGCGACGAGCAGGTGCGCGAAGTTGCGCGCGAGGCCGCCGGCCGCCGTCGCGAGCGACCAGATGGTGATGCTGAACCAGATCAGACGGCGGCGGCTGTAGCGATCGGCGAGCGCGCCGGCGGCGAGGCCGATCAGCGAGTACGTCACCGAGAACGCGACGCCTTGCAGCACGCCGAACTGCAGATCGGTGAGGCCGAGATCCTGCTTGATCGGATCGACCATGAGGCCGATGATGAAACGATCGAGCATCGAAAACCAGTACAGCACGGCGAGCAGGATCGTCGCGTACCACGCGACGGCGGACGCGGGATACGGCGGCGGCGGTGGCGCGGCCGGCACGATGGATGGTTCGCTGGCGACGGGCATGCGGTTCTCCTCGGCCCTTCTCGTGTCTGTTCACGGCCTGCGGCGGGCATGCGCGGCCACGCCCATCATGGATCATCGCGGTGAACTTGCAAAACAACAGCGCTGACTATCAGGCGAAACGCTATCTCGCGCTGTCCGGCGGCGTCGGCGGCGCCCGGCTCGCGCACGGGCTCGCGCAGGTGTTGCCGCCCGGCGCGTTGACCGTCGCCGTCAACACCGGCGACGACTTCGAGCCGTTCGGCCTGCCCGTCTGGCCCGACTTCGACACCGTGCTCTACACGCTCGCCGGCGTCGCACACCGCGGGCAGGGCTGGGGCCGCGCCGACGAAACCTTCAGCGTGATGGACGAGCTGCGCCGGCTCGGCGGCGAGGACTGGTTCCTGCTCGGCGATCGCGACATCGCGCTGCATCTCGTGCGCCGCGCGCTGCTCGCGCAGGGCCTGCGCGCGGGCGAGGTCGCCGCCGAGCTGTGCCGCCGGCTCGACGTGCGCGTGCCGCTGCTGCCGGTCAGCGACGATGCGCTGCGCACGCAGGTCGAGACCGACGAGGGCACGCTGCCGTTCCAGCACTACTTCGTGCGACGCCGCTGCGAGCCGGCGCTGCGCGCCTTGCGCTTCGAGGGCGCGGAGCGGGCGCGGCTCGG
>JASGFY010000019.1:0-48996 GCA_047605265.1 Solimonas sp. | reverse complement strand
GCCGGCCGGACGTGGTGCTGTTCGTCAACGGCCTGCCGCTGGCGGTGATCGAACTCAAAGCACCCGGCAGCGCGGGCGCGCATCTGGCCGGTGCGTTCAATCAGTTGCAGACCTACAAGCAGCAGATTCCGGCGCTGTTCCACAGCAATGCGCTGCTGGTAACGTCCGACGGCATCGCGGCACGGGTGGGCTCGCTGTCCGCCGATCTGGAACGCTTCATGCCGTGGCGCACCACGGACGGCAAGGTCGTGCTGGAAAAGGGCCTGCCCGAACTGCCGACGCTGATCGAAGGCGTGTTCGAGCAACGGCGATTGCTCGACCTGCTTCGGTATTTCACCGTGTTTGGCGAAACCGGCAGTGGCCTTGCGAAGATCGTGGCGGGCTATCACCAGTACCACGCGGTTAATCGCGCCATCGAATCGACGATTCGCGCCGCCGGCCCGTGGCAGGGCGTGCGCGAAGAACCGGCGTCCTATGGCCTGCCCAGCGTGGCGACGCAATCCAGGGGCGACCGGCGCGCGGGCGTGATCTGGCATACACAAGGCTCCGGCAAAAGCCTGCTGATGGCCTTCTACGCCGGGCGGCTGGTGAAGCACCCGGCCATGGAGAACCCGACACTCGTCGTGCTGACCGACCGCAACGATCTGGACGACCAGTTGTTCGCCACCTTCTCGATGTGCCGCAACCTGATCCGCCAAACGCCCGTGCAGGCTGAAGGCCGCGAGCATTTGCAGCAACTGCTCGCCCGCGCTTCGGGCGGGGTGATCTTCACCACCTTGCAGAAGTTCGGCGAGGTGGCAGCGCCGCTGACCACGCGCCGCAACGTGGTGGTGATTGCCGATGAAGCGCACCGTTCGCAATACGGCTTCCGCGCGAAGGTGGATGCCAGGACAGGTGAAGTCTCCTACGGCTTCGCCAAACACCTGCGCGATGCGCTGCCGAACGCTTCGTTCATCGGTTTCACGGGCACGCCCATCGAGGCGGCGGACGTGAACACGCCTGCGGTGTTCGGCCATTACATCGACGTGTATGACATCAGCCGCGCGGTGGAAGACGGCGCGACCGTGCCGATCTACTACGAATCGCGGCTGGCGCGCATCGAACTTGCCGAGGAGGAAAAGCCCAGGCTCGATGCGGAAGTCGAGGCGTTGACCGAGGATGAGGCGCAGGCCGAGCAGGAGAAGCTGAAGCGCAAGTGGGCCACCATCGAGGCGCTGGTCGGCAGTGAAAAGCGGCTGGCGCTGGTGGCGAAGGATTTGGTCGAGCACTTCGAGAACCGTGTCGCGGGGCTGGACGGCAAGGGCATGGTGGTGTGCATGAGCCGCCGCATCTGCGTGGCGCTGTACGGCGAGATCGCCAGACTGCGCCCGGACTGGCACTCTGCCTCCGACAACGCAGGTGCGATCAAGATCGTGATGACCGGCGCGGCCAGCGACCCGCCTTCGTTCCAGCAGCACATCGGCAACAAGGCACGGCGTGATCTGCTGGCCAAGCGTGCCCGCGACGCCAAGGACCCGCTGAAGCTGGTCATCGTGCGCGACATGTGGCTGACCGGCTTCGATGCGCCGTGCATGCACACGATGTACGTGGACAAGCCGATGCAGGGGCACGGCCTGATGCAGGCCATCGCCCGCGTGAACCGCGTATTCCGTGACAAGCCCGCGGGCCTGATCGTGGACTACATCGGCATTGCACAGAATCTGAAATCGGCGCTGGCGCAGTATTCGGCGCGCGATCAGGAAACGACGGGCGTCGATGAAGAACAGGCCGTGGCAGTGCTGCTGGAGAAGTACGAGGTGGTGAAGGCGATGTATTTCGGCTTCGACTACGCCACGCCACTGAACGGTGCGCCGCAGCAACGGCTGGCCATGATAGCCGGCGCCATCGAGTGGATTCTGGACCAGCAGCAGCAATGGGCAGCGGCGGAAACCACCGCGGAAGGCAAGAAGAACGCGCAGCGGCGCTATCAGGATGCGGTGCTGGGCTTGAGCAAGGCATATTCGCTGGCTTCGGCCTCGGATGAAGCCCGCGGCATCCGTGAGGAAGTCGGCTTCTTCCAGGCTGTTCGCGCCGCTCTGGTCAAGTCGGCCGGCGACTCCGGCGCGACCTCGCAGGAACGCGACTTCGCCATCCAGCAGATCGTCAGCCGCGCGGTGGTCTCGACCGAGATCGTGGACATCCTGAAAGCGGCGGGCATCCAGTCGCCGGATATATCCATCCTGTCCGACGAGTTTCTTGCCGAAGTGCAGCAGATGGGCAGGAAGAACCTTGCGCTGGAAGCCCTGCGCAAGCTCATCAACGACGGCATCCGTTCGCGCAGCAAGGCCAACATTGTCGAGACGCGGGCGTTTTCGGAGCGACTGGAAGACGCCGTGGCGCGCTACCACGCCAACGCCATCACCACCGCCGAGGTCTTGCAGGAGCTGATCCAGTTGGCCAAGGACATCCGCGCGGCGCGGCAACGCGGCGAGGAATCGGGCCTCTCGGACGAGGAAATCGCCTTCTACGACGCGCTGGCCGAGAACGAATCGGCGGTGCAGGCGATGGGCGACAACAGGCTCAAGGTCATCGCCCATGAATTGCTGGTCAGCCTGAAAGGCAATGTCTCGGTGGATTGGGCGCACCGCGACTCTGCCCGCGCCAAGATGCGTGTATTGGTCAAGCGCATCTTGCGCAAATACGGCTACCCGCCGGATTTGCAGGATGCCGCCGTTCAGACGGTGTTGCAGCAGGCCGAAGCTCTGTCTGCCCAGTGGACGGTTTAGAGGTTCTGCTCATGGCCGATGACGCTCTCACACAATCCCAGGATCGGCCGGCTCGATAGAAAACCGCATCCTCGCCGCGCGCGCGCTAACCCGGCCGCGTGCAGATGCCGAACAGATCCGGCTGCGGATCGCGGTTCGGCGCGTCGCTGCGGTTGTTGCGCCAGAGGTTCGGCTGCCACTGCGGCAGCTTGCAGTTGGCGGCGCGGTCGGCGCCGACGTCGTAGCCGTGCTCGTTGCGCGTGAAACGATTGTTCTCGAAGACGTTGGCCTGGCTCAGGCTGTTGTCCCAGCACAGCACCGGGTCGGGATCGCGGAAGCGCACGGCGCAGGTCAGGAACACGCCGGCATGGCGATTGTCCTCGATGCGGTTGTCGGCGACGCGGTTGCGCAGCGAGTCCGACAGATAGATGCCGTGCGAGCCGTTGCCGCTGATGCGATTGCCGCTGATCGTGCTGTCCTCGAGATGCTCGGCGGTGATGCCGGCGGCGGTGTTGCCGCGGATCTCGTTGTCGCGCAGCGTGATCTGCGCCGAGCGGTTGAACGACACGCCGTCCCAGATCGCGCCGACGACCTTGTCGCGTTCGATCGTCACGCCGCGCGTTTCGCGTTCGGTGAGGATGCAGGCGCTGCGGCAGGCGTCGAGTTCGAGATCGCGCAGCGCGATGTTCTCGCCGCGGCGGACGACGATGCCGCTGTTGCTGAGGTATGGATGCTCCGGCATGAACTCGTGATCGGCGCTGCCGCCGATCAGTTTCATCTTCTCGATCGTCACGTCGCGCACCGGCTGCGCCGGCTGCTCGGTGCGCCAGTCGCCGACGACGATCAGCGGCTGCGCGACGCCGTCCTGCATGCGCAGCACGGTGCGCGGCCCGGCGCCGCGCAGGGTCACGCCGTCGCGCGTGACCGGCACGAATGCCCGCAGCCGGTATTCGCCGGCGGCGAGGCAGATGGTCATGTCGTGGCCGTCGTCCGGCAGCGCGGCGATCGCAGCGCCGATGTCGCCGCCGCGCGGCACGTCCACGTCGCAGCCGGCGGCGCGCGCGAGCGGCGAGCGGCCCAGCATGGCGATCAGCACCAGGGTGAGGCCGGCCACGCGCCGGCCGCGCATCATCATCGCGGTCATCAGCAGTCTTGCTTCGTCGGAAAGCGGTGCGGCACGCGAAAATCCGCGTACCACCGGCACCGCTTGTGGAGGGACGCGGATTTTCCGCCGGCCCGGCTCCGGAGTACAGCAGCCTTCAGCACGGCGATGAACGCTTCCTGAAAACGCTCGGGAACCGGCCCGGCTGGGTCCGATTTCCCGCTTGCCGGCGGCGGCGCGGCACGCAATGCTTCGCGGTCATGCAGACAGGGGAACGCATGGACGCAGGCGGATGGCTCGCGGGTGCGGGCAAGCGCGAGATCGCGTTCGAGGGCGGCGGCTTCGGCATGCTCGGCTACGGCCGCGCCGAACACGTCATCGAACGTCGCGAGACGAAGCTGTACAGCCGCGCGTTCTATTTCGCCGGCGGCGACGGCGCCCCGCTGTTCTTCGCACAGAGCGAGATCTGCATGATGCAGCCGGAGGTGAAGCGCGCGGTGCTCGAACGGCTGGCGGCGACACATGCCGGCACGTTCAACGACGAAAACCTGCTGCTGTGCGCCCAGCACACGCATTCGGCGCCCGGCGGCTACGCGCATTTTCCGTTCTACAACTTCCCGGTTCCGGGTTTCCGGCCGCCGGTCTTGGAGGCCATCGTCGCCAGTTTCGCCGGCGCGCTCGCCGATGCCTGGCGGCGGCGGCCGGCGCGGCTGCGCTTCGGCCACGGCGATTTCCCAGCCGACGCCGACGTCGCCTTCAGAAGTACCGCGCGCAGGCGCCGAAGCGCATCGTCGCCGAGACCGCCGCCGGCAAGGTCGTCGGCATCGCGCGGCTGCGCCGGCTGCCCGGCTTTCTAGACCGCATGGTCGCCGAGCTGCGCCGCGAGGAGGCCAGCGGCGCGCGCGACGAGAAGCCCTGGGTGCCGCAGGTGCTGCCGCTGCAGGTCTGGCGGCTCGGCGCGCTGGCGCTGATCGGCTTCCCCGGCGAGATCACCACCGAAGCCGGCCGCCAGCTGCGCGCGCTGTGCCTCGATCTGCTGGCGCCGCTCGGCGTCGGGCACGTCGTCGTCTCGTCGTACGCGAACGCCTATTTCGGCTACTGCACGACCTGGCACGAGTACCAGGCGCAGCAATACGAAGGTGGCCACACGACCTTCGGCAGCCGCACGCAAGACGCCTTCCGCACCGAGTTCCGCAAGCTGCTGAGCGAATGCGCGAAGCCGCCCGCCGAGCGCCGGCCGGCACGCGACGCGCAGAAGGTCTTCAGCGCCGCGACGCTGGCCAAGCGCACCGTTGCCTGAGCCGCGGCGCCCGACACGCGCACGGCGCGGCGTCAACGGGGCGGGACGGATTTACTACTCGCCGCGCGCGGCGAACATTTCGGCGAGCGCCAGCCCGATGCCGCTGCTCGCGCCGGTGATCAGGGTGTAGGCGGTCATGCGGCGTCCTTGCGCAAGGCTTCCGGAGATGAAGGCCAGAGCGTAAACGACGGCCTTTGCGTCCGCACCGGCAAATTCGCTCGCGCAGAGTGCGCTTTCTTTGCTTCATCGCGAGACGCCGCTTACAGTGCCGGCAGACGCTTCACCCCGATTCCAAGGGCTGTCAACGCGATGGGCATCGCATGAACAGACCCTATCCGGAGAATTCATGCTGTTGAAGCCCTTGGGTCCGATCGACCAGATGTTCCTCTGGCTCGAACGCCGCACGCAGCCGATGCACGTCGGTGGTCTGCAGCTGCTGTCGCCGCCGCCCGGCGCCGGCGCCGACTGGCTCGCGCACCAGGTCGAAGCGTTGCGCAAGGCGGTGCGGGCCGGACCACCGTTCAACCGCCGCCTCGTGCGCCGGCTCGGCTCGTGGTTCTGGACGGAGGACGAGCACTTCGATCTCGACGCCCACTTCATCCACATGGCGCTGCCGGCGCCGGGCCGCGTCCGCGAGCTGCTGGCGCTGGTCTCGCAGCTGCATGCGGCGCATCTGGACCGCGCGCGGCCGCTGTGGGAGTTCTACATCATCAGCGGCATCGAAGACGGGCGCTTCGCGATCTACGCGAAGATCCATCACGCCATGGTCGACGGCATCGCCGGCATGCGCCTGCTGCGCCGGATGATGAGCGAGGACCCGGCGACGCCGGCCATTCCGCCGTGGACGATGCAGCCGCGCGAGGCGCGCCGCGGCGTCGACGGCACGCCGGCGGTGACGCCCGGCGCGTACTCGAACGTCGCCCACCTGCTCGGCAGCATCCGCGAGCAGGCGTCGACCGTGCCGGCGGTGACGCGCGAGCTGTACCGCTCGATCCGCGAAGGCCGCGACAACCCGGACTACGTCTCGGCCTTCCAGGCGCCGCGCAGCATCCTCAACCAGCGCATCACCGGCTCGCGCCGCTTCGCCGCGCAGTCGTACACGATGTCGCGCATCCGCGACGCCGTCAAGCGGCGCCACGCCACGGTCAACGACATCGTGCTGGCGATATGCGCGTCGGCGCTGCGCCGCTACCTGCTTGATCTCGATGCCCTGCCGGACAAGCCGCTGATCGCCATGGTGCCCCTCTCGCTGCGCCGCGACGCGTCCGAGCACGGCAACCAGATCGCCATGATCCTCGCTAACCTCGGCACGCATCTCGCCGACCCCTCGGCGCGGCTCGCCGTCATCCAGGGCTCGGTGCAGGACGCCAAGCAGCGTTACGCGCGCATGAAGCCGACCGGCATGCTCGGCTACGTCGCGGCGATGATGGCGCCCGCCGGGCTCAATATCGCGAGCGGCATCGCGCCGCGCTGGCAGTCGTTCAACGTCATCATCTCCAACGTGCCGGGCCCGAAGCGCACGCTGTACTGGAACGGCGCGAAGCTCGAAGGCATGTATCCGGTGTCGATCATCACCGATGGCCTCGCGCTGAACATCACGCTGACCAGCTACGTCGACCGCGTCGAGTTCGGCGTGATCGCCTGTCGCCGCACGCTGCCGCGCATCCAGCGCCTGCTCGACTACTTCGAGCAGGGCCTCGCCGAGCTCGAAGCCGCACCGCCCGCGCCGGCGATGCAGCCCGACGATCCGCCGCGGGCCGCGCCGGTCGACGGGCCCGACGGGATTCCCCCGAAGCGCGTGCGCAAGAAGGCCGCGCGCAAATCCGCCCCGAAATCCGCGCCAAAGACCTGACCATTGCCGAAAACCTCCATGAGCAGCCACTATCACGACCCCGCCGACCTCGCCCAGCTCAAGCGCCTGCGCGAGCTGGCGCCGACCGAGTTCGAGGCTTGGCTCCAGCTCGACAAGATCGTCGGCCGCGACGACGGCGCGATCCCGCGCAAATACCGCGAACTGATGGCCGTCGCCGTGGCGCTGACGACGCAGTGTCCCTACTGCATCGAGGTGCACGCGCGCGCCGCCCGGCGCGCCGGCGCCAGTCCAGCCGAGCTGTCGGAGACGACGTTCATCACCGCCGCGCTGCGCGCCGGCGCCGCCGCGACGCACGGCGCGATGGCAATGAAGCTGTACGGCGAAGAGCCGCAGCCGGCGGCCTGAGCGCGACGATGGCCGAACCTGCGATGCCGCCCGCGCAAACCGTCGCCTACTCGGCGGTGCGCGAACAGGTTTACATGGTGTTCCCGAACGATCTCAACGCCAACGACACTGTGTTCGGCGGCCTGATCATGGCGCAGATGGACCGCTTCGCCGCGGTCGTTGCCGACCGCCACGCCGGCGGCGTCTGCGTCACCGCCAGCGTCGACGCCGTGCACTTCATCGCCCCGGCGCGACGCGGCGACGTGCTGATCTTCAACGCGTCCGTCAACCGTGCGTGGACCACGTCGATGGAAGTCGGCGTCAAGGTCGACGCGCGCAGCTACGATGGCAGCAGCAACCGCCACATCCTGTCGGCGTATCTGACCTTCGTCGCGCTCGACGCCGACGGCAGGCCGCGGCCGGTGCCGCCGCTGCAGCCCGACACCGAGATCGAACACCACCGCTACGAGGAAGCGCAGCTGCGCCGCGAAATGCGCCTGCAGCACGCCGAGGCGCTGAAGAAGCTGCGCGGCGGCCGGCCGGCGCGCCAGCTGCCGAATACCGAGCGCTGAACCGCTTACGCCTCCGCGTCCGGCTGCTGCGCCGGATGCGCGCGCTGGAACGCCGGCAGCGTGTTGCAGTGCCCGGCGATGCGCGCCAGATTCGGATAGCGCGCCGGATCGCAGCCGAAGCGCGGCGCGGCGAACATCTGCGGCACCAGCGCGCAGTCGGCGATCGTCGGCGCGTCGCCGAACGCGAACGGCGTCGCCGGCCGCGCCGCGGCCTCCGCCTCCAGCGCCGTCAGGCCGCGATCGATGAAATGCTTCAGCCATGCGGCGCGCTGCGCGTTGTCGAGCTTCAGCACGTCGCGCAGGTAGTTCAGCGTCGCCGTGTTCTGCAGCGGCTGGATGTCGGCGATGATGACCTGCGCGAACGCCAGCGCCGCGGAACGTTGCGTTGCGTCGGCCGGAATCAGGCGCGGCTGCGGCCAGCGCGCGTCGAGATGGTCGAGGATCGCCAGCGACTGGCCGAGGCGGACGTCGCCGTCGACGAGGAACGGCACGCGCTGCTGCGGATTCATCGCCCGATACGCCGCCGAATGCTGCTCGCCGCCGTCGCGGAACAGATGGATCGGCACGATCTCGTAATCGATGCCCTTGAGGTTGAGGGCGATGCGCACGCGATAGCTCGCGGACGAGCGCCAGTACGAATAGAGCTTGAGCATTTTCTTTCTTCCTCACTCCGCAACACGCGCTGCGCGAGAGCGGACGTGACGCCGACGTAGAGCGTGCCGTTTCTTTTGCTCGCGAGAATGTAGACGCACGGTTCTTTCATCATCCGCCCCGGATGCCCGCCTGCGCGCGCATGACGATAGCTTGTTTCGTCATTCCGGGGCGCCGCCAGCCACGGCGGATTCAGCGCGCCGCGCGCACCGTCTGCTCGATCGCCCCGAACAGCGACGCGCCGTCGGCGTCGCGCATCTCGGATGGACGTGCGCTCCGGCCTCGTGCTCGACGCGGTCGAGAAGGACGAGGGCGTGCGCGTACCCTGAAACGGCCGCCGCCGTTTGATTGGCGAGCTTATAGTTAGTAAGCTAATTAGATGAGCAAGCCACCCCCGCCCAACACCACGACTTCGCTACTGCTCGAAGTCGGTCGCCTGCATCGCGAGGCCTTCAAGCGTCGCGCCCGGCACCTGAAGCTGACGCAGTCGCAGACCATGGCGCTGGCCTGGATCGCCAAGCAGCCCGGCATCACGCAGATCGGCCTCGCCGAGAAGCTGGAAGTGCATCCGGTGACGATCACGCAGCTCGTCGACCGCCTGCAGCGCGCCGGCTGGGTCCGCCGCGAGACGCACGAGGACGATCGCCGTGCGTTCCGCCTGTTCACGACCGACAAAGCCGAGCCGATCCTCGACGAGCTGTGGAAGATCGCCGCCGAGGCTCGCGCCTTCGCGATGCGCGGCCTGTCGGCCGCCGAACAAAAGCAGCTCGACCAGTTCCTGCTGCGCATCAAGAGCAACCTCGCCGGCCACGCCGACGACCGCGGATAAGCCCCAATGACCGCCACCTCCCCCGCGCCAGCGCCGAACCGTCAGCGCCTGCGTATCGTCCTGTTCGGCGCCGGCATCGTCGCTGCCGTCGCCGCCGGCCTGTATTACTTCGTGTTCGGCGGGCGCTATGTGTCGACCGACAATGCCTACGTGAAGGCCAACATGGTCAACGTCAGCGCCGACGTCAGCGGCAAGGTCGACCGCATCTACGTCAGGGAAAACCAGCCGGTGCGGGCCGGCGACCCGCTGTTCCGCATCGATCCGGCGCCGTACGAGGTCGCCGTTCAGCAGGCCGAGGCGGCGCTCATGCAGTCGCGCACCGCGATCGAGGCGCTGAAGGCCACGTATGCGCAGAAGCGGGCGGCGCTGCAGTCGGCGCAGGCCGACCTGACCTACCGGCAGACCGACTACGAACGCGCCAGGACGCTGGCGCAGCTCGGCGCCAGCTCGAAATCGACGCTCGACGCCGCCGTCAACGCGCTCGAAGTGGCGCGCAGCGACATCAACGCGGCGCAGCATGAGATGGGTGAGGTGCGCGCACAGCTCGACGGCAATCCGGACATCGTCGTCGAGGATCATCCTTCGTACAAGGCGGCGCTCGCCGCGCTCGACAAGGCCCGGCTCGACCTGACGCGCACCGAGGTGCGCACGCCGATCGCCGGCATCGCCAGCAAGGTGCCGGAGGTCGGCGGCTACGTGCTGCCGGGTCTGCCGGTGCTCAGCGTCGTCGACGCGTCGGGGCCCTGGGTGGAAGCCAATCTCAAGGAATCGCAGCTCGAAAACGTGCGGCCGGGACAGACGGTCGAGATCGACGTCGACGCGTACTCGCACACCCAATGGCAGGGCACGGTGCAGAGCATCGGCCAGGCGACCGGCGCCGAGTTCTCGCTGCTGCCGCCGCAGAACGCGAGCGGCAACTGGGTCAAGGTCGTGCAGCGCGTGCCGGTGCGCATCGCCATCACGCACATGAAGGACGAGCCGGTGCTGCGCGCCGGCATGAGCACCGAGATCAGCATCGACACGCAGAGCGGCAATGCCGGCCGGCCCGCCGCGACCGCGCTGTCGTCGGCGGGCATCGGCGACGCGCAGGCCGCGCAATGAGCTCGGCGGGCGCGTCGCGCGGCCTCGCCACCGTCTCGGTGATGGCGGCGACGCTGATGCAGACGCTGGATTCGACGATCGCCAACGTGGCCCTGCCGCACATGCAGGGCGCGCTGGGCGCGACGTCCGACCAGATCTCGTGGGTGCTGACCTCGTACATGATCGCCGCGGCGATCGCGATGACGCCGACCGGCTGGCTGGCCGACCGCGTCGGCCGCAAGCGGCTGTTCCTGATCTCGGTCGCCGGCTTCGCGGTGGCGTCGATGCTGTGCGGCATTGCCGCGACCCTGCCGGAGATGGTGCTGTTCCGCCTGCTGCAGGGCATGTTCGGCGCGGCGCTGGTGCCGCTGTCGCAAACCGTGCTGCTCGATGCCTATCCGCCCGAGCAGCACGCGTCGGCGATGGCGCTGTGGGGCATGGGCGTGACGCTCGGCCCCATCCTCGGTCCGACGCTCGGCGGCTGGCTGACCGAGGTCTACAACTGGCGCTGGGTGTTCTTCATCAACGTGCCGGTCGGCGTATTGACGTTCATCGGCCTGTCGGCGGCATTGCCACCCGACGGCGGGCCACGACACAGCAAGCTCGACGTCGCCGGCTTCGCGCTGCTCAGCATCGCCCTGCTCGCGCTGCAGCTGCTGCTCGACCGCGGCGAGACCAAGGCCTGGTTCGAGTCGACGGAAATCGTCGTCGAGACCGGCGTGTTCGCGCTGGCGCTGTATCTGTTCTTCGTCCACCAGGCGACCACCGATCAGCCGTTCCTGCCGCTGCATCTGTTCGCCGACCGCAACTTCTCCTCGGGCCTGGCGATGATCGGCATCGTCGGCATCGTGCTGTTCGCAACCTCCGCGCTGCTGCCGCCGTTCCTGCAGAACCTGCGCGGCATGCCGGTGCTGACGACCGGCCTCGTGGTCGCGCCTCGCGGCATCGGCACCATGCTGGCGATGCGCAGCGTCGGACGTCTCGCGCGGCATTTCGATCCGCGCCTGCTGATGCTGATCGGCATGGGCAGCACGGCCGTTTCACTGTGGTGGATGGCCGGCTTCACGCTCGACGAGCCGATCTCCGGCATCGTGCTGTCGAGCATGCTGCAGGGCTTCGGCATCGGCTTCACATTCGTGCCGCTGTCGACGGTGACGTTCGCGACGCTGGCGCCGCCGGATCGCGGCTACGGCACCTCGCTGTTCAGCCTGCTGCGCAACGTCGGCAGCAGCGTCGGCATCGCGCTGGCGTTCGCCTACGAAGCACACATGACCTCGGTCAATCACGCCTATCTGACCGAGCACGTCAACGCCTACAACCCGGCGCTCGGCAGCTACCTCAACGCCAGCGGCGGCCTGGAGTCGGCACTGGGTCTCGTCAATATCGCCAGCGAAGTGCAGCGCCAGGCCGGCATGCTCGCGGTGATCGCCGACTTCAAGGTCATGATGTGGGGCGTCGTGGTGACGCTGCCGCTGCTGCTGCTGTTCCGCAAGCCGGCCAAGTCGAACAGCGCCGCCGCCGAACCCGAGCACGCGCTGCTCGACTAGCATGCGGTGCGCCGCCGGTCCGGCGCGCGCCGCTCAGGACGCGAAGCCGGCGATCCCCCCCGGCGCGCGGCTGCCGAGATCGCGCTGCAGCACCGCGGCGAGCGCCGCGACGTGCTTGCGCAGCTCGGGCACCGCCGTGGCTTCCCAGTCGCGATATTTCAGGAACGGACCGACGTAGTGCAGCCACGGCGTCGCCACGCCGTCGTGGTCGCGCAGCGCATAGCCGTCGTCGACCTCGAAGCCGAGGCCCAGACGATCCGCGCGCAGCAGGCCGTCCTCGCGCAGGCCGGCGATCAGCGGATCGCGCAGTTTGCGCGTGTCGCCGTCGGGCCCCGTGCAGTTGATGACGGTGCCGACGCGCAGCGACTCGGCCTGGCCACCGCGCCGCGTGTAGTGGACCGTGACCGCGTCCGGCCGCTCGTCGTACGCCACGAGCCGGCCGGCGATCAGCTGCAGCCCGCCGCTGTCGACCTCAGCCTGCAGCCGACGACCGAGCGCCGGCGCGCAGCGATGGCGATGCGTCTCCCAGTACGGCCGCACGTGGCGCAGGAAGCGCTGGCGCTCGGCCAGCGGCAGCGACTGCCAGAGCTGCGGCGTCACCGCGCGCAGCGCGCCGATCACGTCGCGCCAGTCGCCGCCGGCGCGTTCGTGGATGCCGACGGCGGCGCGCACGGCCGCCAGGTAGTTGCGGGCCGTCGGCAGCGCGAACATGCGGCGCGGCAGCTGCTCGTCGTAGACCGGCGGCGTTTCAAGATCGCGGTGCGGCTGCGGCATCAGGCCGCGGCGCGACAGCGCGTAGATCGGCGCCGCGTGGCCGCGGTCGCGCAGGTCGAGCACGATGTCGAGCATCGTCAGGCCGGTGCCGATCAGCAGCACCGGCTGATCGGGCTTGACCACCCACAGCGCGTCCGGCCGCCACGGATTGGCGACGTAGCGCGGGCTGGAATAGAACGCGCGCTGCCCGGCGGCGACCGGCGGATCGCCCGGCGCGTAGTTGCCCATGCTCAGCACGACCTTGTCGGCCTGGATCGCGTCGCCGTTGCCGAGCAGCACGCGCGCGCCGCCGTCGGCCAGCGGCACGATGCGGTTGACGTCGCCGACCACGGCACGGAAGCGCGCGCCGCTGGGCGCGCGCACGGCGGCCTCGGCGAGCAGCGCCTCGAGAAAGTCGCCGTAGCAGCGCCGCGCGACGAAGCTGGCGCCGTTGACCTTCGGGTCCTGGCGCCGGGCGAACTGCAGGAAGCCGTCTTCCTCGCCCGGCAGCGCGCCCATGCGCGCCGCCGGCACGTTGAGCACGTGGCTGTTCGTGCGCGTGCCGTAGGCGACCCCGCGCGCCATCAGGCCCGAGCGGTTAATCAGCACCACATCGAGCGGCGTGACCGGCGGACGGCGCAGCAAATGAACGGCCAGCGCGGTGCCGCAGAACCCCGCGCCGATGATCGCGATCGTCTTCATGCAGGAAGCTTAGAACGCGGCGAAACGCTCGGTCCACTCGATCAGCTTCGACAGGATGCCGGGTTCGCTGGCGGCATGGCCGGCGTCGCCGACGACTTCGAACGTCGCTTCCGGCCACGCGCGATGCAGGTCCCAGGCCGAGCGCATCGGGCAGACCACGTCATAGCGGCCCTGCACGATGACGGCCGGGATGTGGCGGATGCGGTCGATGTTGGCGAGCAGCTGGTCGTCACGCTCGAAGAAGCCGCGGTGCGTGAAGTAGTGGCACTCGATGCGCGCGAAGGCCTCGGCGAAGCGGTCCTCGCCGAAGCGCGCGACCATGTCCGTCGCCGCGAACAGCTTGCTCGTCGAGCCTTCCCAGACGCTCCAGGCGCGCGCTGCGGCGTGGCGCACGGCGGCATCGTCGCTGGTCAGGCGCCGGTAGTACGCACGCACGTAGTCGTCGCGCTCGGCCGGCGGGATCGCCGCCTCGTACGGCTCCCAGGCGTCCGGATAGATCCAGTTCGCGCCCTGCTGGTAGAACCAGTCGATCTCCGCCTTGCGCAGGAGAAAGATGCCGCGCAGCACCAGCGCGCGCACGGCCTGCGGATGGGCCTGCGCATAGGCCAGCGCCAGCGTCGATCCCCAGGAGCCGCCGAATACCACCCAGCGCTCGATGCCGAGCAGCGTGCGGATGCGCTCCATGTCGGCAACCAGATCCCAGGTCGTGTTCTCGCGCAGCTCGGCATGCGGCGTCGACTTGCCGCACCCGCGCTGGTCGAACAGCACGATGCGGTACTGCTGGGGATTGAAGAATTGGCGGTGCCAGGGCTCGACGCCGCCGCCCGGCCCGCCGTGCACGAAGACCACCGGCGTGCCCTGCGGATTGCCGCACTCCTCGACATACAGTTCGTGGATCTCCGACACGCGCAGACGATGCGTGCGATACGGCTCGACCGGCGGATACGGCTGGGGCATGGGGCGGGCAGCCTCTTGATCGTTTTCGTTCTGGGGAAGCGCTACTGGTTTCTTGCTAGCTTAACGTCTTCACGATTGCTGCGTGTCAGACAGGGCAGTACCATCACGACGCGGGCGGCAGACACTGGCCATTTCGGCTGCGGAGCATCGGTGCATAGATTCAGGAAGGCATGCGTGGCTTTCGGCTGGATGGCCGCGGGCGCATCCGCCCTCGCCGCCGCGCAGGGATCCGACCGCGTGACCGCCACCGCGACAACCGCGCCCGCTGCCGACGATGCGCCGCCGCCGCCGATTCCCGCACAGGCGGCGCTGCCGAACCCGCTGTCCGTGCTGACGGCGGGCGCGCCAGGTGACAGCTTCCCGCGCTACGATGCGCTGAAGCCGGCGGTGACGTTCTGGACCCGGGTCTTCAGCCAGTACTCCGAGCTGCAGAGCGTCGTCCATTCATCGGTCTACCCGAACAGGATCTTCGCGGTCCTCGATTACCGCGACGATGCCGCGACGACCGACAAGTTCGTGCTCGACAAGCGCCGCCGCATCGAGGAGCAGGCGGCCAGGGACCACGTCGACGAGCTGCTCAGGCAGGTGCAGGCCAAGCAGTACGCGCCGGAGACCATGACGGCCGACGAGCGTCGCGTCTACGACCTGTTCGCCGACGTGCCCGGGGCGAACAAATACAACGATCAGATCGGCACCGCGCGCGTGCAGCGCGGCCTCAAGGAACGCACCGAGAACGCGCTCGAGGTCTCGAACCGCTACCTGCCGTCGATGGAGCAGACCTTCGGCGGCTACGGCCTGCCGGCGCAGCTGACGCGCCTGCCGCTGGTCGAATCGAGCTTCAACCTGCAGGCCTACTCGAAGGCCGGCGCCGCCGGCATCTGGCAGTTCATCCCGTCGTCGGCGCGCATCTACATGCGCCTCAACGACGTCGTCGACGACCGCCGCGATCCGTGGACCTCGACCGACGCCGCCGCGCGCCATCTGCGCGACGACTACACGATGCTGCAGGACTGGCCGCTGGCGATCACCGCCTACAACCACGGTCGCAGCGGCATTTCCCGCGCGCTGACCGCGATCAATGGCAAGACGCTGATGGACCTGATCGAGCGCTGGGACGGTCCGCGCTTCGGTTTCGCGTCGCGCAACTACTACGCCGAGTTTCTCGCCGCGGTCGACATCGAGAAAGCCTATCGCGAACGCGCCGGCGCCGCGCGCAGCGTCACGCCGATCGAATTCGAGACGGTCGAGACGAAGAACTACGTGCCGTACGACACGCTGCGCCGCCTGTGCGGCGCCAGCGACGACGTGTTCCAGCGCCTCAATCCGGCGTATCGCCCCGAAGTGATCGAAGGCAAGCTCTACGTGCCGCCGGGCCACTTGATCCGCGTGCCGTACGGCAGCGCGCGCGCATTCGAGGTCGGCTACGCCAAGCTCGGCGACCACGAGCGCTTCGACAGCCAGCGCGCCATGTTCCTGCTGTACAAGGTCGCCCGCGGCGACAGCCTGGGCAAGATCGCCCGGCAGTACGGCGTCTCGCAGGCGGCGATCCTCAAGGTCAACGATCTCGCTTCGGCACACAAGCTGCGCGTCGGCGCGGTCCTGAAGATTCCGCCGAAGACCGAATCGCGTCCGGGACCGATCACCGTCGCCGTCGGCGACGCGACGCCGCAGCAGACGCTGCAGCAGAAGATCGTCGAAGCCAGGCAGGAACAGCGCGACAACGACGCCGCGCGCAGCAAGGGCGCAACACCGAAGAAGAAGGCGGCGTTCCGCACGCACAGGGTGCAGTCCGGGCAGACGCTCAGCAGTATCGCCGCGCGCTACAAGGTCAGCGTCGCCGACCTGCGCAGCGCCAACCAGCTGAAGGACTCGAACATCCGCGTCGGCCAGAAGCTCAAGGTGCCGCTCGACAGCTGACGCCGGAAGCATCATCGCGAACAGGCCGCCGACAAAGCGAAATCGCTTGCGCTGCCGCTCAAATCCACCATGCGAACACGAACACCAGCAGCATCGTCAGACACAGCGCCAGCTTGGCGATGCTGCCGGCGAGCAGGCCCAGCCAGGTCGCGATGCCGACGCGTGCCGCCTGTTCGACGCGGCGTTGCGCAACCAGTTCGCCGATCACCGCGCCGACAAAAGGCCCGAGCAGCAGGCCCGGAATGCCGAAGAAGATGCCGATGATGCTGCCGATCAGCGCGCCCGTCACCGCCTGCCGACTGGCGCCGACCTTTTTCGCCCCGAGTGCCGAAGCCATGAAGTCGACGGCCACCGTCAGCACCACGATCGCGCCGAGCAGGGTCAGCGTCGGCCAGTCGACGTGGCGATAGCGGTCGACGAGCGCGATCAGCCACAGACCGAAGAACACCAGCGGCGCGCCGGGCACGATCGGCAGGACGGTGCCGACGAAGCCGCCGACGATCAGCAACAGCGCGAGCGCCCACGCCGCGAACAGCCAGACTCCTTCGACGAGCGCGCCATCCATCGGTACGTCTTTCCTATCCCGGCGGTCTGCACCACGAGCGGCTTTGGTCCTGCACGCGCGCCGCGTTCGCGCCGCCGGGCCCGGCGGCGGCGATCGCGCTGACCGCCCGGCCGCCGTTCGGCAGCCGAGCCGTCAGATCCAGACAGCGGATTAGCTGCGCTGCTGTTTCAGCAGATCGCGGATCTCGCCGAGCAGCACTTCCTGCGCCGGCGGCGGTGCCGGCGGCGCCGGTTCGTCGGCCTTCTTGCGCTGCAGCTTGTTGACCAGCTTGATGAACAGGAAGATCGCGGCGGAGATGATGATGAAGTCGAAGATCGTCTGCAGGAATTTGCCGTAGCTCAGCAGCACCGCGGCCTTGTCGCCATCGGCTGCCTTCAGCGTAACGGCGAGATCGGAGAAGTCGACACCGCCGACGATGAGGCCGATCACCGGCGTGATGACGTCGGCGACCAGCGACGACACGATCTTGCCGAACGCGGCGCCGATCACGACACCGACCGCGAGGTCGATGACGTTGCCGCGCATCGCGAATTCCTTGAACTCCTGGATGATGCTCATCACGACACTCCTTCTTCTTTCTCGGGACAGTGGTTTGCCAGACAGGACGGCAGGCCGGTGCGCAGATCGGGATATCGTGGCGTGAACCGCAGTTCATCGCGCAGACGATCGACGCGCAAGCGCTTCGATTCTTCCATAAACGACCACATCGCGGGTGTCAGCAGACGCCGCGCTTCCTCGTAGCCGACCTGTGGCGGCTCCGGCAGACCCAGCAGGCGCGCGCTGCCGATGAAGTAGTCGGCCATCGTCGTCGGCGTGCCGTCGCTGACGTGATACGCACGCCCCGGCCGGCCATAGGCCGCGGCGTGCAGCGCCGCCGTCGCCAGATCGTCGGCGTGAATGCGGTTGGTATAGGGCGATTCGTCGGCGCGGACCACCGGCAGCGCCTTGCGCAAGCGTTCGACCGGCAGGCGGCCCGGACCGTAGATGCCGGGCACGCGCAGCACGACGACATCGCCACGACCGCCGGCCTGCCAGTCCTGCAGCGCCGCCTCGGCATCGGCGCGGCGCCTGCCACGCTCACTGCGCGGCGCGATCGGCGCATCCTCGCTGATCCAGCGGCCGCCACAATCACCGTACACCGCCGGCGTCGAGATGTAGACGATGCGGGCGATGCGGCCGCGCTGCGCCGCCAGCCAGCCGCGCAGCCGCGCGTCGCCGGCATCCCGCGTCGACGGCGGCGCGAACCAGAACAGCAGGGGCCAATCGCCGGCATCCCGCGGCGCGTCGAGGTCCTCTTCGCGCACGCCGATGCCGCGCGCACGCAGCGCTTCGGCCTTTTGCCGGTCGCGGACGATTGCCGTGACCTCGCGGCCGAAATCGCGCAACTGCGCAGCGACGCGCCCGCCGATGTCGCCGCAGCCGGCGATCAGTGCGCGCGCCGGCAGTTCTTTGTGCAAGGTGTCCATGAGTGATCAAGTGTACCTGGCCGGTGGGGCACGCGGCCTGGTGCACGAGGCCGTGCTCGCCGACCGTCCGTCACTGGCCGCGCACGACACCTATCTTTCCGGCCCGCCGCGCATGGTCCGCACCGGCAAGGACGCCTTCATCAAAGCCGGCCTGCCGACCGATCGTTCCACTACGACGCTTTCGACTACGCCTCCGCAACCTGGCCGCAACGGGGCTGAGCGCGAAAAAGAGGAACATCGGCACCGCCTTGCGGACACCGCACGGCGCGCGTCGACGCTCGATCAGCGGCGATCAATAGCGGGTGAGCTTCTTGCTCGACACGAAGGCCATCTTGAACTGCTCCCAGATGGGCAAGGCCTTGCCGGTGCCCGCGCCGACCGCCTTGATGTCGGTGGCGTCCGAGTACGTGCCGAAGATGCGGTCCCAGAGAATGATGTTGCAGCCGTAGTTGTTATTGCTCTGCGCGATTTCCCTGGAGTGATGCAGGTGATGCTGCTCGGTCGTGGCGAACAGGAGTGCGTAAAGCTTGTTCGACTTCAACGGCAGGTTGGCATGGTTCAAGGCGCCGTTCCAGAAGCCGAAGGCGGCCGATACCGCGATGACGCCGCCGCTGGCGCCGGTCAATGCCAGCACGATCGGTCCCGCGAGCACCAGAGACGCGAACTCCAGCGGATGGGTGCGGCCGCCGCGCATCGCGCTCATCTTGGTGATGTGGTGATGCGTCGCATGCATGCGCCACCAGAAGAGCGATTCGTGCTGCACGCGGTGCAGCCAGTAGTAGATGCCTTCCGAGAGCGTCCGCAGGAGGATGGCGCACAGCACGAGCCCGATCACGGAATGGGAATCCAGCTTCCAGTGCAGCGCCATCTGATCCCGCCAGTACTTGAAGGCATCGGAGATCGGCGTCCTGAAGTAGTCGGAATAAAGCGGTGCCCAGAGGAACGTGCCGCCGGCCCGCCAGAAGGCATCCTCGGCCAGTTCCTTCGGCGTAAGGATCCAGTCCTTGCGCTTGGGCCAGAGACGCTCGGCGATCAGGCACAGCGGCGTCGCCAACATGGTCATGATGATGGCGAGGAGGCCGTAGTCCATCCATCCGTAGACATAGGCTGAGGCGACCGCGAACGCGGAACCGAGCACAAGCACGGGCTGCGGCAGGCCGAGCAGGAAGTCGCGCCATCCGGCCCTCGCATCCGCCCTGGCCGGGCGCTGCGTCTCGGTGCCGATCCGGATGTCGACAGGAAGTTCTGCAGCGTTGTTCATCGTTCTGTCTCCATCAAAATTCACCAGCGCGGTCGTTAATAAATCCAGAAGAGAACGTAATAACTTGGATCTGCAAAAAACGTGCCTAAGCACGGCGATCGAATGACGGCGATGACAATCGACAGGTTTGGCGCGGGAATCTCTGAGACCCGTCCTCGCGAGGCGCCGCGCGGCGGCCACGGCGGTCCGGACGCGCCGCTCATGCAAGGCGTCGAGGGATTTCCCGATGCGGGGAAAACGGGGCTTCGTCGCCGGCTATTCGCGCGTCATGGCGAACGCCGGCGCGCAGACCGGCAGACCTTCCTCAGGCCGCTCCGCGCGCGACGTAAGCGCGCCAGCCGCCCAGATGCGTGATGTCTTCAGCGCCGGCGATCGCCCGCGGCTCCGCGACGAAGCCCTTGACGCTGCTGCCGTCGGCGAGCGTCACCGTGCCGATGGCCAGAGGCGCAGGCACCTCGGCCACGAAGCTGCCGAAGGCGGCGACGTCGAGCTCGTAGACTTCCACTGCGATCCCGCCGCCGTCGGCCGCGTGCACGAGCGCCGGCTTGGGCGGCACGCTGTCGGCCATCGCGTAGAGGCGATAGCTCGGCGCCGTCTGCGTCGCGCCGACGAAAACCGCGTTGCGTGATGTAAGCTGCCAGTGCAAGGGCATGCCCTGCAGATGCGCGCCGACGACGGCGAGCTGCACCCTTTCCATGCGACCCTCCCAATCCAGGGGCGGCGGTGGCGGCAACTCCGCCGCGGCCAGCCACGCTGCGCCCATGTCGATCAATGCGCGGTCCGTATCGGCCGGACCGATGAACGTGATGCCGAAGCCGGTGCCGTTGCCGCGCGCGCCCGCCGGCACGGCGACGGCGGCCATGTCGAGCAGGTTCACGAAGTTGGTGTAGGCGCCCAGATTGCTGTTCAGCGCCACCGGCTCGGCAAGCAGTTCGGCGACGCGATACGTGGTGCCCGTGGTGGGCAGCACGAGCACGTCGATGTCGTCCCACATCCGGTCCGCGTGGCGCTTGAGTTCCGCGAGCCGGTAGATGCCCTCGAACAGTTCGACCGCGGAGACGGACGCGCCGGGCTCGACGACGCGGCGCACGGTCGGATCGATCGCGGCCGGATCGTCGCGCAGGAGTTCGGCGATCGCCGCCGTGCGTTCGGCGACCCACGGTCCGCCGTAGAGCAGCTGCGCGGCTTCCTTGAGCGGCTCGATGTCGATCTCGACGATCTCCGCGAAGCCGGCGAGCCGCTCGAGCGCGCGCGCATAGAGCGTTTCCGAACGCGCATCGCCAAACCACTGCCGCTGGCGTACGCGCGGCACGCCGATGCGGCGCAGGGCGCGCGACCGATCGGCGAGCGGCTTCGAGAACGGATCGGCCGCGTCGAAGCCGGCGACGACGTCGTCGACCAGTGCGGCATCGGCCGTCGTGTTCGTGAATACGCTGATGCAGTCGAGCGTGCGGCAGGCCGGCACGAGCCCGCGCGTGCTCCAGCGGCCGCGGCTCGGCTTGAAGCCGACCAGGTGGTTGAACGCCGCCGGCACGCGCCCGGAGCCGGCCGTATCGGTGCCGAGCGCGAACGCGACGAGACCGGCCGCGACCGCGACCGACGAGCCGGAACTCGAACCGCCGCTCACATACGCGAGGTTGTACGCATTGCGCGGAATCCCGTACGGACTGCGCGTGCCGACGAGACCGGTCGCGAACTGATCGAGATTGGTCTTGCCGACGAACAGCGCGCCGGCCCCGACGAGGCGCTCGACGACGCCGGCCGAGGCCTCGGGCCGATAGGCGAACGCCGGACACGCGGCGGTGGTCTGCGCGCCCGCCACGTCGATGTTGTCCTTAACCGCGAACGGCGCGCCGGCCAGCGGCAGCGTCTCGCCCGCCGCGACGCGTGCATCGATCGCGCGCGCGGCCGCGAGCAGCGCTTCGGCCGGCACGCGGCTGATCCAGATCTGCGGCTGGATCGCGTCGTAGGCCACGAGACGACGCAGCGTTTCCTGTGCGACGGCGACGGCGCTCGTGCGCGCGCCGCCGACCGCCGCCGCGATCGCCGCGGCCTCGCGCCGATCGAACGGCTCGCCCGTCGGACTCATGCCGACCTCCGCAGCGCCAGCATCGGCGCGCCCGGCTGCACGGCCTGCTTCTCGCGCAGGTACAGCGCCGCGATCGTGCCCGCGTCGGGGCTCTGCACCGGGAACTCCATCTTCATCGCTTCGATCACCGCGATGGTGTCGCCGGCCTGAACGCGATCACCCGCCGCCACGAGCAGTTTCCAGACGCTGCCGCCGAACGGCGCTTCGATGAGGTCGGCGCCATCGGGCACCGCGACCGTTGCCGCGGGGCCCGCGTCCTCGGCTGCCTCGACGAGGCTGGCGACGCGATCAAGCTCGCCGTCGCGCGCCCAGTTCGCGCGCTCCGCCTCGAAGGCGGCCTGGCGCCGCTGCTGGAACGCCGCGATGCTTTCGGCTTCGCGCGCCAGCATGGCGCGGTACTCGGACACGCAGAAGCGCGTGTGCTCGACGTGGATCGTGCGCCGGCCGAGCGGGAAATCACGCCGCCATTCGGCCAGTTCTTCGGCGCTCACCGGGAAGAAACGGATCTGATCGAAGAAGCGCAGCAGCCATGGCTTGCCGTCGACGAAGGCGTCGGTCTGGCGATAGGTGTTCCAAACCTGGATCGTGCGGCCGAACAGCTGGTAGCCGCCCGGCCCTTCCATGCCGTAGATGCACATGTACGCGCCGCCGATGCCGACGACATTGGGCGGCGTCCAGGTGCGCGCCGGGTTGTACTTGGTCGTCACCAGCCGGTGGCGGGGGTCCACGGGCGTCGCCACCGGCGCGCCGAGGTACACGTCGCCGAGCCCGAGCACGAGGTAACTCGCATCGAAGACGATGCGCTGCACGGCTTGCGCATCGGGCAGGCCATTGATGCGGCGGATGAACTCGATGTTGTCCGGGCACCAGGGCGCGTCGTCGCGCACGCCTTCCATGTACTTGCGGACCGTGGCGACGATGGCCGGATCCTGCCAGCTCAGCGGCAGATGCACGATGCGCGACGGGATCGAAAAGCCGGAAAGATCGCCGAGCCGCTCTTCGGCGGCGAGCAGCGCCGCCAGCGCCTGCGCCTGCGTCAGCGCCTCGCCGTCAAAATGCAGTTGCAGCGAACGCACGCCCGGCACGATGTCGATCACGCCTGGCAGCGCCAGCCGCTCGAGTTCCTCCATCAGCGCATGCACGCGGATGCGCAGTTCGACATCGAGCACGATCGGCCCGTACTCGACGAGGATGTTGCGGTCGCCCTGCTGGCGGTAGACGGTGCGCGGCCGTCCGTTCCGCTCGGCAAGCTCGGCGAGCACGGCCCTGCTCGCCCCGACGGGCTCGAAGCGGACACGATCGCCCGGCGCCAATTGTCCGAGTTTCCAGCGGTCCGCCGCGATCACCACGAACGGGCAGACGAAGCCGCCGAGCGACGGGCCGTCCGGACCGAGGATGATCGGCATGTCGCCGGTGAAATCGACCGCGCCGATCGCGTAGGGATTGTCGTGGATGTTGGACGGGTGCAGCCCCGCCTCGCCGCCATCGGCGCGCGCCCACTCCGGCTTGGGGCCGATCAGGCGCACGCCGGTACGGCTGCTGTTGTAATGCACCTGCCAGTCGGCCGCGACGATGCGCTCGATGTCGGCGGGCGTGAAGAAATCCGGCGCGCCATGCGGACCGTGCATCACGCGCAACACCCATTCGGTGCCGAACGCTAGGGACTCCGCGGCCGGCAACGCCGGCAGCGGCGCCGCGCCGCCGACATGCAGCGTGTCGCCGGCGGCGAGCCGGCGCGCCGCATGCCCGCCGAAGCGGCCGAGCTCGAAGGTGCTGCGGCTGCCGAGATACTCCGGCACATCGAGGCCGCCCGCGA
This sequence comes from Solimonas sp., assembly GCA_047605265.1. GTDB lineage: Bacteria > Pseudomonadota > Gammaproteobacteria > Nevskiales > Nevskiaceae > Solimonas. The sequence goes on along the minus strand of JASGFY010000019.1, from coordinate 25,448 downwards.
ACAGCACGTAGCCGCGCAGACCGCCGCCGCGCACGCGGCCGATCGCCAGCGTCTGCCCCGCGCGCACGTCCAGCACGGTCCAGAGAGGTGCCGCGCTGCCATCGAGCGTCGCGCCGAAGTCCGCGCCCGCCAGGCAGATGCGCGCATCGGTGTTGAACAGCAGCGTCGGTCCGGTCGCGGTGATCTCGAGGCCCGCCGTGCCTTCGGGATTGCCGAGCAGGCGGTTGCCGAGCCGGAACGAGCGGTCATCCATCGGCCCCGACGGCGGCACGCCGACCGCCCACAGTCCCTGCCGCCCCGGCCAGTCCTGCACGCTCGTGTCCGTGCCGCCGCTCAGCACGCGGATGCTGCGCGGCGCGTAGCGGATGCCTTCGAGCGCCCGCGTCCACACCGCGCCACTGACGAAGGATTCGCTGCGCACGACCTCGCGCAACCAGCGCAGGTTGGTCTCGATGCCACTGAGCCGGCTGCGCGCCAGGACCGACTGCATCGCCGCCACGGCCTGGTCGCGATCGGGCGCGTGCACGATGAGCTTGGCGAGCATCGGGTCGTACCACGCGCTGACCTCGGTGCCGGCCTCGCACCAGGTCTCGACGCGCGCATCGGTCGGGAACGACACTTGCGTTAGCGTGCCGGACGTGGGCCGGTAGTCGAGCGCCGGATCCTCGGCGTAGACGCGCACCTGGATCGCGTGGCCGCCGGGTTCCGGCAGCGGCGCGTCGAGAAAGCCGTAATCGCCCGCCGCGCCGCGCACCATCCATTCGACGAGATCGATGCCGCGCACCGCCTCGGTGACGCCGTGCTCGACCTGCAGGCGCGTGTTGACCTCAAGGAAGAAGAAATCCTCGCGCTGGGCGTCGTAGAGAAACTCGACCGTGCCGGCCGAGCGGTAGCGCGCCGCCTCGCCGAGCCGGATCGCGGCGGCGATCATCGCCGTGCGCACGGATTCCGGCAGCCTCGGCGCGGGCGCTTCCTCGACGACCTTCTGGTTGCGCCGCTGCAGCGAACAGTCGCGTTCGCCGAGCGCGATCACCTTGCCGCCGCCGTCGCCGAAGATCTGCACCTCGACATGCCGCGCGCGCGCAACGTAACGTTCGAGAAACACGCCGGCGTCGCCGAAGCTGCCCGCGCCCTGCCGCGCGACGGCCGCGAAGCCCTCGCGCACCGCCGCCTCGTCCGCGCAGACGCGCATGCCGATGCCACCGCCGCCCGCGGTGGCCTTGAGCATGACGGGGAAGCCGATCCGCCGCGCGGCCTGCACGGCCGCTTCGCCATCGGTCAGCAGCTCGGTGCCCGGCACGAGCGGCACGCCGTTGGCCTGCGCGAGCGCGCGAGCGCTGTGCTTGAGCCCGAAGGCGCGCATCGTCTCGGGCGCGGGGCCGATGAAGACGAAACCCGCCGCCGCGCAGCGCTCGGCGAAATCGGCCTTCTCCGCGAGAAAGCCGTAACCCGGATGGATGGCCTGCGCACCGCTCGCGCGCGCGGCCTCGAGAATGGCCGCGACGTCGAGGTAGCTTTCGGCGACCGGCCCGGGGCCGATGCAGACGGCCGCGTCGGCCTGCGCGATGTGCAGCGAGCCCGCATCGGCCTCGGAATAGACCGCGACCGAGCGCAGGCCCATGCGGCGCAGCGTGCGGATGATCCGGCAGGCGATCGCGCCGCGATTGGCGATCAGGACAGTGTCGATGCTCATGCCGAAACGATCATCCGCACCGGCGTCGGATTGAAGCCGTTGCAGGGATTGTTGATCTGCGGGCAGTTGGACACGACCACGATCACATCCATCTCGGCGCGCAGGTCGACCGTCAGGCCGGGCGCGGAAATGCCGTCGACGATGCCCAGCGCGCCGTCGGCCTCCACCGGAACGTTCATGAAGAAATTGATGTTGGAGACGATGTCGCGCTTGCCGCGTCCCTCGCGCAGGTTGGCCTCCAGAAAGTTGTCGACGCAGGCATGCTGGGCGCGCGTGTGGTGGCCGTAGCGCAGCGTGTTGGATTCGCACGAGCAGGCGCCGCCGATGGTGTCGTGGTAGTCCACGGACGTGCCGGTGATGGTCATCATCGGCCGGCCTTCGTTCGACAGCAGCACGCTGCCCGTGCGCAGAAACAGATTGCGCTGCGCGGTGACGGTGTCCTGCGCGCTGTAGCGCTCGGCATCGTCGGCCGCCGCGTAGAGCAGCAGATCCACGGACTGGTTGCCGCCCAGATCGACGATGCGCAGCGTCCGGCCGCGCGCCACGTGATGCAGCCACGGCGCGCGCGCGGGCACGACCTCGTCGTGAACGATCGTGCCGGCGAGGCCGGCGAGATGCGGATCGGCCGGATGCGAGTCAGATGTCCTAGCGGCGCACATAATCTTCCATGTTCAGGAAAGCCCGCAGTCCCTCGGGCGTGGCGTTGCGGATGGGATCGTTCTCCGGCGTCGCCGGCCCGCGCCAGGCGGTGGCGCGCAAGGGCGTCACCGTCCACGCGGCGCGCTCGTCGAGCACGTGCGGGCAGTTGGCGAGGACCACGATCACGTCCATCTCCACCCTCAGCAGCACGCGCCGCCCCGGCGCGAACGGCCCGGTCACCGGCGTGATGCCGCCGTCGGCCTCGATGCGCGTGCCCTTGAACAGGTTGACGCAGGGATGCACGTCGCGGCGGCCGAGCCCGTGCTTGGCCACGCCGAGCAGCAGGCGGTCCCGCGCATTGGGAAACGGGCCGCTGTTGCGGCCTTCGCCATAGCGCGCGCTGTTGGCCGCCGCACGGGAGGCGCCGCAGAACGTGTCGTGCGTGCCCGCATCGTCCTCGACGAGGCTCATCAGCACCCGGCCCATGTCCGACAGCAGCAGGCTGCCCGCGCCCAGATAGGCGTTCCACTGCACCTTCACCGTGTCGGCGACGTTCAGGCGCTCGGTCGGCATCTCGGCATTGAAGACGAGCAGCGAGGCGCAGGCGTCGCCGCGCAGGTCGATCAGCCGCAGGCGCGCGCCCCGCGCCAGGCGGCGCGAGGCATAGCCGCCGGCGGCGATGGTTTCCTCCCAGAGCAGATCGCCGGCCGCGACGCCCGCTGGCAGATCGTCCGCCACCGGCGGAAGCACCGGCATGGCCTCCACGCGCGTACCGGCCATCGCGCGCGCATGGTCGCGCGCGGCATCGGGGCTGGACAGGGTTCCGCTCATGTCGCCTTCCTCGCGCCTGCGGCACGCTTCGTTCCCTGCGCGTACAGCGGCGGCAGCAGCGCGGTCGTGGTGACGAGCTTCATCTGCTGCACGCCGCGGATGCTGCGCAGCGCGTCGCACAGTGCCTTGAGCCGCACGGCCGGCCCCTGCACGAGCAGCACTTCCAGCGACTGATCATCCTCCAGAAACACGTGCTGCGAGGAAATGACTTCCTTGAGGTAATTGCCCTGCGTTTGCGCAAGCTGGTGGCGTACGCGCCCGCTGTCGCCGCGGTAGACGATGGTGATGGTTCCGGCGAGCATTTCGTTCGGCCTGATTTTCTCCTCGTGCTCGGCCAGCGCATGGCGGATCAGCTCCGCCATCAGCTGCGAGCGCGACGGCAGGCCACGCTCCTCGACCATCATGTCCAGCTGCTGCGACAAATGGGTCGGCAGGCTCATGCTGAGCCGCGTGAGGCCCGCGGAAGAGGTCTCGGTACGCATCATCATTCCCTAGATGTTATTACCAATGTTTTTGATGGTATTACCTTGCGCCCCGGAAGCCAATGCCGCCGCGCGCCGCTCCAGCGGCAGGTCGTAAACCGCGGCGGCGCCGTAGCGATGCGGCGCCTGCGGATCGCGGCGACGCTTGTCGAAGGCGAGCACGCGCGTGCCGAGCGCGAAGGCTTCGCGGATGTCGTGCGTCACCATCAGGATGGTCAGCTGGTGTTCGCTCCACAGCGAAGCAATCAGCCCATGCATGTCGGCGCGCACGCCCGGATCGAGCGCGCCGAAGGGCTCGTCCAGCAGCAGGATGCGCGGGCGCTTGACCAGCGCCTGCGCGATCGCCAGACGCTGCTGCATGCCGCCAGACATCTGCGCAGGATACGCATGCAGGCTGTCGCCGAGGCCGACCGCTTCCAGCATCACCGCCGCCTCGTCGAAAGCGGCTCGGCGCGCCGCACCGAACAGGCGCGCCGTCCATGGCGCGCGCGCGCATTCCAGCCCGAAGGCCACGTTGCCCAGGGCGGAAAGATGCGGAAACACGGAGTAACGCTGGAACACGACGCCGCGGTCGGGCCCGCATTCGGGATTCAGCGGCCGGCCGTCCAGCAGGATGCGTCCGCGCGTCGGCGCCTCCTGCCCCAGGATCGTTCGCAGGAAAGTGCTCTTGCCGGCGCCGGAAGGCCCGACGATGGACACGAACGATCCGCTGGCGATGTCCAGGCTCACCCGCTCCAGCACGACTTTGTCGCCGTATTCCACCCAGACGTTGTGCAGACTCAGCAGCGCGCTCATCGGGCCTCCCCGTGCGCCCACGGGAAAACGCGGCGGTTCAGCTGCGCGAGCAGCACATCCATCAGTACGGCGAGCAGCGCAATCCACGCGACGTACGGCAGGATGATGTCCATCGACAGATAGCGGCGGACCAGGAAAATGCGGTAGCCCAGGCCGACATCGGAAGCGATGGCCTCGGCGGAAATCAGGAACACCCACGCCGGCCCGATCGACAGCCGCATGGCCTGCAGCAGCCGCGGCATGGTCTGCGGCAAGGCCACGCGCAGCATCAGTTGCCAGCTGCTCGCGCCGAGCGTCTGCGCCTTCACCATCTGCTCCGACGGCAGCGCCGCCACGTGCGCGGCCACGTCGCGGATCATGAACGGTGCGATGCCCACCACGATCAATGCCACCTTGGCGGTCTCGCCCAGACCGAAGGCAATGAACAGGATGGGCAGCAGCGCGATCGGCGGAATGACGGCGATGCCGGTCACCAGCGGACCGAAGGTCGCGCGGATCGGCGGCAGCACGCCCAGCAGCAGGCCCACCAGCAGTGCCGACAGCGTGGAGATGCCGAGACCGAGCAGCAGACGCCCCAGGCTGGCGACCGTATCGGCCCAGAAAATGATCTGGCCCGACAGCTGATCGCGCCGCAGGAGCAGGCCCTTCATCGCCTCGACCATCTCGCCGGGCAGAGGCAGGATCTTGTCCGCCGGATTGACGGCGTGCCGGCTGGCCGCGGCGATCAGATAGGCCAGCACGACCAGCAGTATCGGCAGCGCGCCCAGCAAGATGCGCATGCCTTTCCGCGGATGACGGTTTACCCAGCGCATCGAACCCCGTTCGCGCCGGGCCCGGCGCCGGACGTCAGCTTAGAGCGTTCCATCGGCCGCCATCTGCATGTAGCCGGCGTCGAAGCGCAGCTTCACGCGGGCGGGGTCGCCCAGCGTCTTGCCGCCGGGGAAGCTCATGCCCACCGCATCGGCCGACGTCGCGCCGGCACCGAACAGACCCTTGGAGAAGCTGAAATCGCGCACCAGCTTCATCGTCTCGATGAGGGCATCGCCGGATACCGCGGTCACGGCCGCCTGCGGATCCGAATACAGGTAGGTGGTGGCAAGCTGGCTGTCGAAGAGTTCCGGCGTGGTGCCCGCCAGCTTCGCCATCGCCGCCCGCGCCGCCGCGCCCTGCGCGTCCTGGCGTTGCATCAACTGCACCGTCTCGTACCAGATGCCCGTCAAGGCCTTGCCCAGATCGGGACTGGCCTTGAGCGTCGCGGTATCCACCACCAGCAGGTCGAGGATCTCGCCCGGGATCTGCGCTGAACTGAACACCAGCTTCGCGCCGGGCTGTCCCTTGATCATCAGAAGCTGCGGATTCCAGGCCACGGCGGCGGTCGCGTCGGGGCTGGCGAAGGCGCCGACGATGTCGGCGTCCGAAGTATTCACCGTGCTCACGTCCGTCAGCGCAAGGCCGATGGAACCGAGCGCGCGCGCCAGCAGGTAATGCGAAACGGAAAGCTCGGCGAGGTATACCTGGCGCCCCTTGATCTGCGCCAGGTCGGAAGCGCCCTTGAGCACGATGCCGTCGTTGCCGTTCGAGTAATCGCCGGTGATGAGCACGGTGGTGTCCTTGCCGCCGGCCGCCGGAATGGTCAGCGCGTCCATGTTCGCCACCGTCACGCCATCGAGCTTGCCGGCGGTGTACTGGTTCACCGATTCGATGTAGTCATTGACCTGCACGATGTCGATCTGCAAGCCATATTTGTCGGCCCACTTCTTCACGATGCCGGCCTGCTGCGCGTAGGGCCAAGGCATCCAGCCGGCATAGATCGACCAGCCAATCGAGAAATGCGTGCGCGGCGCGGGCCCGGCCGCTTCTTCGTGCTTCTTCCCGCAGGCGGCGGCCAGCAGTCCGACCGCAGCGATCACGACGAGGCCCACACGGCGAATCCAGCGGCGATCAAACATGAAAGAGGCTCCTTGCTCGGGGCAGGTCGGCTTTGCCTGAAGTATGGATCATATATTCACGGACAATTATTACCTTTGCAAGCATCAGTAATAAGCGTGACTGTCGGCGCGATGTTGGAAGCCATGGCCTGCAAAACCGATACCACACCCTGAAAAGTCGCCGGCGGAGCCACCGCTCGACCGGAATGCGTTTTCCCGCGGGTCGTGCGCGGCCGCTTTCATCAAGGGCCTTCGCTCGGATCGATCGCGACTGCGCCTGCTGTCTGACCACCGTTTTCCCCTCTGGCACAGGTCTTGCTGAAGATATCCCGTTATTAACAACTCGGTGAAAGTTATGCACCTTTATTGCACGACGGAAATCGAAAGCACGCGCTTCGCCGCACTCCTGCACGGAAACGATGCACGCCGACGATCGTCGGTGATTGCGGTGCATGCACGGTCGGCCCCCGCGCTCCAAAGGCTCGTCCCGCGCGTCCTGATCGTTCGTGAGGCCTGCACGGCCAGCGGCCGGAACGCCGCTCCGGCCGCTGCGCCCACCCAATGAAGCCACCCAACTGTTGAGATTGAGGGAGTGATGATTCAATGACGAAGTTTCGTAAAACGCGTATCGCCACGGCGCTGGCAGGCTTCTGGCTCATACCCAGTCTGACGGCGGTGGCGCAAGAAACGGCCGCCGATGCTCAGAGCGAAAGCAGCGCCGGCGACACCGCCAACGGCAGCGTCGCCGAGATCGTTGTCACCTCGACCCGACGGGCTTCATCCGTCCAGGACACCCCGATCAACATCACGGCCGTCGGCGGCACCCAGATCGACGATCTCGGCATCAAGAACATCGACGATGTCGCCAAGCTGGTGCCGGGCCTCACCCTGGTCGACGACGGGCCGTGGTCCAATCACAGCATCATCGTGCGCGGCTTGAACGCCGACAACATCACGGGCAACGGCGGCGGCATGGACGGTGGCGGCACGGTGGCCACCTATCTCGGAGAGACGCCGCTCTACGTCGACTTCAAGCTGCTGGACATCGATCGCGTCGAAGCGATGATGGGGCCGCAGGGCACGCTGTACGGCGCGGGCACGCTGGCCGGCGCGGTTCGCTACATCCCCAACAAGCCGGATCTCGAAAAGTACAGCGCCGATTTCCATGGCCGTCTCTATTCGCTCAAGGAAGGCAACGGCCTCGGGCATCAGGAAGACGCCACCATCAACGTCCCGCTGATTCCGGGCACGCTCGCCGTACGCGGCGTATTCGGTCAATACAACGATCCGGGTTTCATCGATTATCCGCGCATCGTCCGCTACCCCGGCATCTCCGATCCGGATCCGGATCTCAGCGACGCCGATGCCGTCGCCGCCAACCTGAAGCGGGAAACGGACCTCAACTACGAGGACACTTTCACGACGCGCATCACGACGCGCTATGTGCCCGTCGAATGGTTCGAGGCCAATCTCACGTACGCGTATCAGGACACGAAGACCGGCGGACGTCAGATCCAGAATGTCGACGCGGCGGGCACCGGCAAGTATGAAGCCGGCTATCGCTGGGCGGAACCGAGCAATCGCGCCGCGAATCTCGTCAGCCTCGAATTGAATGCCGATTTCGGCTTCGCGGACCTGGTGTCGTCGACCTCGTACGCCGACCAGCGCAACCGCACGATGCGCGATCAGACCGACCTGCTGCTCGACCTCAGCTACACCGGCGACTACGGCTACGAGTCATTCCCGGAATTCATCGCCTACACGACGGGCGATCAGCAGAAGCGCCAGCTCACCCAGGAAATCCGCCTGGTGTCGAAGGACACCGGTGCGCTGACGTGGATCGGCGGCGCGTTCTACAACCATGTCATGACGGACTATCTCGGCATCGAATACACGCCGGGACTGGCCGCTTACCTGGGCGACGTGCGCGCCGACGACATGGAGTACTGGGAAAAGGACCACAGCACGACGGAAGAAAAAGCGCTCTTCGGCGAAATCGGCTACAAGCTGACGCCCGCATGGCAGGTGACCGTCGGCGGCCGCTTCTACGACTACTCGGACGAGCAGGTCTACGCCGTCGACCTGCCGCTGCTGAACTCCGACGCCTATGCGCTCTCGCCGACCGGCGGCTCGAACTCCGGCGGCAGCCACGGCTTCCTCTACAAGGTCAACACCTCGTACCAGTTCACGAAGGAACTGCTCACCTACGCGACCGTCAGCGAGGGCTATCGTCTCGGCGGCATCAACGATGTCGCGGCCTGCCCCGACGATCTCGACGACGGCAGCCAGCACGTCTGCGCCCTGCCCGACGAGCAGACCTACAAGCCGGACAAGACCACCAACTACGAGCTGGGCGTGCACTCGCAGTGGTTCGAGCATCGCCTGATGTTCAACGCCGACGTCTTCTATGTCGACTGGACGGATGTGCAGATCGGCACCACGACGACGTACGGCGCGGTCGGCATCACCGGCAACGGCGGCAAGGCATCGTCGGCCGGCTACGAGCTGTCGTTCCAGGCCAAGCTGCCGGCGCACCTGACCCTGTCCGGCAACTACGCATACACGCACGCCAAGCTGACGCAGACCGTGCCGGACCTGCTCAGCGACCACTACGACAGCGACGTGGACGCCGAGAAGGGAGACCGCCTGCCGGGCACGCCGAAGGAGAGCGGCTCGCTGTTCCTCGGCTATGCGGTGCCGTTGTCGGGCGAATACATGTTCAAGGCCAACTACGGCGTGACGTTCAAGAGCTCGGTGCTGACCAAGCCGGGCGCGCGCGCGTACGGCGAAGCGCTGGGCGGCTACGCGATTCATCAGGCCAACTTTGGTGTCGCTGCCGACCGGTGGGAAGTCTCGCTGTACGGCGAAAACATCTTCAACAAATACGCCATCACGTCCGTCACCCAGGACAAGAGCTACATCTACGACAACGATCTGGGCTCCGAGACCTTCGACGTTCGCCGCTACGGACGCTACGTCAACCGGCCGGCCAGCTTCGGCGTCGACTTCCGCATCCACTTCTGAGCAGCGGTCGATATCGTCTTTCCCTGGGTCTTTCCTTGGCCGCCTGAAAAGGCGGCCTTTTCAATTCAACGATTCCGGGATGGCGAAACCAGATGACGACCGCGCGGAAATGCCGATCCCGCGGCACGGGCGCAACTCATGGCACCGCGATGCGCTGTTCGGCAAAGTACGTCGCGACCGGATCCAGAAACTGCGCGTAGCGCCGCCAGCGGCCGCGCGCGCCCTTGTAGATGGGCTGACGGACCTGCGTTGCGCTCGGCGTGGCGACCGCCCCGGCGTTCTCGTGGAAGCGCAGGCAGCGGTCGTTCCACGAAAGCCCGCAGTGCGCGAGCAGCCGGCGCGCCTGGGGTTCGACGTCGTCGACCAGTTCGTCGTACCGCACCTCCAGCACGCGGCCCGGGAAGCGCTGCCGCCAGTACGCCATCAGGCGATCGAACAGCACGTAGTACTCGGCGCAGTCGAGCAGATCGTAGGAGTAGTCGTAATAGGAAAAGTCGGTGGCGAACAGGTGACGGTAATTGCTCCACACGCTATCCATCGGATGACGGCGCAGGCAGACCAGCTTCGCCTCCGGCAAGGCGCGCGCGATGTAGCCCGCGTACAGGAAGTTCAGCGGCAGCTTGTCGAGAAAGCGCCGCGGCGCCGTCTTGCGGTGCGGCCGGCTGCCCTCCAGATAGGCGGCGCCGAGCGCCTGCGGCGACACCGCGCTGGCGGCGGCGATCGTCTCGGGGTCCAGCACGACCCGCGACGGCGTTCGCACGAGACGCTTGAGCGCCATCTGCAGGACCTGCAGCTCGCCCGCCGACTCGACGTCCGGGTGCGAAGAGAGGATGCGGTCGACCAGCGTCGTGCCGGTGCGCGGCAGGCCGAACACGAAGATCGGCGCCGCCGAGCGATCGCCCTCGCCGCGAAAATAGTCATCGCGCGCGAACGCGGCCATCAGCGATTCGAAGATCGCGCGGTCGCGCTCGATCGAATAGCCGAGCCGCGCCTTGTGCCGGCGGTTGGCGGCGTCCAGATGCGCGAACACCTGATCGGCGTTCTGGAGATCTTCGTATTCCTTGGCCAGCGCGTAATGCAGGTGCAGGCCGTCCCGCGAATCGCTGCCGACCTCGGCCAGCAGCGTCTCGAGTCTGGCCACGTGATTGCGTTCGGCGGTTTGCGTGCGGGTCGCCGACAGCGCGGCATGGGCTTTGGCGAAATCCGGCTTCAGCCGGATCGCCGCCTCGTACTGCGTCTCCGCCTCCTCGAAACGGCCGAGAAAACCCAGCGAAGCGGCGTAGTTGAAGCGCATCTGCGGATGTTCCGGGCGGCGTTGCACCGCCGCCGCAAACAGCGGCAACGCGCGCTCGTGCGCGCCGACGCGGCTGTAGACGCTGCCCAGCGTGTCAAGCATCAGCGCATCGTCGGGTTGCTGCGCGACGACGCGGTCGGCGACTGCCAGCGCTTCGGCATCGCGGCGCGCCATCACCAGCAGGCGCGAAAGTTGCGTCAGATGCAAGGGGCTGGGCTTGAGCCGCGCGGCGTTGCGCACGGCGATCATGCCGTTGACCAGATCGCCGGCATTGACGGCAGCCATGCCCAGCACGAAGTGGGCGTCAGCGTAAGCCGGCCAGGTTTCGAGCAGGGTGCGGCAGATATCGCGCGCACGCGCATTGTCGCCACTGCCAAGCGCCATCTCGGCCCGCCGGAGCAGCGCGGCGGGGTCCCGGGTTTGCATCGTCGCCATCCTGCTTTTCATGCCCTTGGTGAAATGTCGCCTTTGCGATACGCAAGGGCCGAGCCGAATTACGCGGTTTCATCCACCGTCTTTTGACACTCACCTCCTCAGAGAACGAAAACCATGCGCTTTCCGTCGACCCTTGCCGCCGCTCTCGCCGTCGCGTTTCCGCTTGCCGCCGCCGCGCAAGCGCCGCCCTCTCCGCACAAGCGGCCCGAATTTCCGCCGCCAACCGGCGTCCAAGCGCCAGGCATCCAGCACGACATCAAGGAACTCGTCCCCATCGCGACTTTTCCCGTCGAAGGAAGCCCGGACTGGATGGCGGTCGCCGCGGACGGCGTGTGGATTACCAGCTCCCACGCCAATCACGTCGTCTGGCTCGACGCCAGGACCAACAGGCCCGGCACGATCGTCAACGTCAAGAAGCCCTGCTCCGGCCTCGCCCTGGGCTTCGGTTCGCTGTGGAGTCCGAGCTGCGGTGCCCACTCGCTCGTTCGCATCGATGCGAGGACCGGCGCCGTGCAAGCCACCATTGCCGCCTCGCCGGCGGAATCGGAAGGCAGCATCGCCGCCGGCGCCGGCTCGGTGTGGCTCGTCACCACGAAGGATTCCGACCTCGTGCGGATCGATCCGGCCACGAACGCGGTCATCGCGACCATCCGCATTCCGCCGGGCTCCTTCAATCCGATCTTCGCTGCCGGCTACATCTGGGTCAGCTCGAACGCCGGGGGCACGCTGGTGCGTGTCGACCCGAAGACGAACCAGGTGGTCGGCGAGACGCCCGTCGGCCCGCGGCCGCGTTTCCTCACCGCGGGCGCGGGCTCCATCTGGGTGCTGAACCAGGGAGACGGCACGATTGCCCGCGTCGACGAGAAGACCGGCAAACGGGTCGCGCTCATCGAAGCCGGCATCCCCGGCTTCGGCGGCGAGATTTCGTTCGGCGAGGGCGCGGTCTGGGCCACCGTCATGGACTACCCGATCACCCGCATCGATCCGGCGACGAACACCGTCACCGCGCAGTGGCACGGACCGGGCGGCGACTCGATCCGCGCGGGTCTCGGATCGGTCTGGCTGTCGGACCTGAAGGGCGGCAAGGCCTGGCGGCTTCCGGCAGCGGCAAAGTAGAACGGGCGCGAGCCAGACAGGGCGGCGCGATGCCGCCCTGTCTGGTTTTGCGGGATATCGTGGGTTTCAGCAGGCGCTGAAGCCAGCGCCGCCGTGAATGGGCGGCGTTGATCCGCTGCTGAGAATGTCGGGATGCCCGTATCGGGCGATGGCCTCGACACAGAAGTCCGCCGTCAGGCGGTGCGCTTCACGCCGCGCGCATCAAGCGATCTGACGAATGTCAGAGAAGCGCGTGAATGGATTCGGTGGCTCGCCCCATCGCGGCCAGCGCGACGGGGCAAGATGGGCGACACGCGAAGGGATCGCTGACGATCGGCCCGTCACGGGGTTACCAGCGTCACCACGGTCAGCACGATCGCCGCCACCACCGCCAGTACCGCGGCGGTCATCGTCGTTTCCCGCTCGTGCTCCCCGCCCCCCCGGCTCGCGACCAGCAGCGCGACGAGGACCACGGCGGCCGCACAAAACTTGATCACCTGATCGTGCGACAGCAAATCCGACAACTGCATAAACGCTCCTCGAGCCCGTTGAACGATATGGGGGACCATCGGCCTGACGGTCGGACTGAACGATCGGCCTGTAGCGGCAGTCTCCGCCTCCTGCGCGGTTTTCACGCAGGACGACGCAGGTGCACACCCGCAAAACATCGCGGCGCCGTCTTCAGCGAACTTTGGAAATGGACCCAACCGCGCGTCACCGCGGCGTCAGTAGCTGGTGAGCTTCTTCTTGGAAACGAAAGCCAGCCGGAACTGCTCCCAGATGGGCAGCGGCTTGCCGGCGCCGGCGCCGATCGCTTCGATGTTCGTGGCATCCGAGTACGTGCCGAAGATGCGATCCCAAAGAATGATGCCGCAGCCGTAATTGGTCATGCTCTGCGCAACATCCCTGGAGTGGTGTAGATGATGCTGCTCGGCCGTCGCGAAGAGCAGGGCATAGAGCTTGTTCGACTTCAGCGGCAGGTTGGCGTGGTTGAAAATGGCGTTCCAGTAACCAAGGCCGCCCGCCACCGCAATCACTCCAGGGCTGGCGCCGGTCAGCGCCAGCACGATGGGCGTGCCCAGCATCAGGGCCAGGAACTCCAGCGGATGCGTGCGATCACCGCGCGCGGCGCTCATCTTGGTGATGTGGTGATGCGTCGCATGGATACGCCACCAGAACAGCGATTCGTGCTGCGAGCGGTGCAGCCAGTAGTAGATGCCCTCGGACAGCGTGCGCACCAGAATGGCCGCCAGAACCAGCCCGATCACGGACTTCGGGTCCAGGCTCCAGTGGATCGCGATCGTATCCCTCCAATATTTGAAAGCGTCGGAGATGGGATTCGAGAAATAGCTGGTATAGAGCGGCGCCCAGAGAAAAGCACCGGCGGCCACCCAGAAGGCATCCTCGGCCAGCTCCCTGGGCGTGAGAATCCAGTCCTTGCGCTTGGGCCAGATACGCTCGGCCACGAGGCACAAGGGCAAGGGCAGGATGGTCATGATCACGGAGAAAAGACCGGGATCGATCCAGTCGTAGACCCACGCCGAAGCGACGGCCAGGGCGGACCCCAGCACGAGAACGGGCTGCGGCAGGCCGAGCAGGAAGTCGCGTCGTCTGGTCCTGGCATCGGCCTTGGCCGAAAGCCGGGACGCTTCGCCAAGAGGGGTTTCAACAAGAATTTCCGTCTCGCTCACTGTTCTGTACCATCAAAAATTTACTCCGCCATTCACGCAAAAACAGTGCCGGCCAGCACTGACCGGACGGTTCATTTCAACGAACGAATCAATCCCGGAAAATTCGCGGAAATCACCGTGTTCAAACAGGGAAATCCAGACGCGGCAGGGCACGGCGTCGGCCGGCCTTGAACCGGCGCTGCACATCATCGGGGCACAGCGCGCCACGTTGACGCGCATCACGTCAGGATCGGTTCGGCGAGCGATCGTCAATCCACGATCGAAGCGAACTCCAGGCCCTGCTTGTAGACCCGCTGCGCTTCCTCGCCGTTCTGCGTCTGCTCGCAGAGCCGTGCCAGTTCGAGGTAGGCGGTCGGCGTCGGGGCGACGCGGATCACCGCGTCGAGATAGCTGCGCGCCTTGCCCCAGAGCTTGTTGCGCAGGCAGACGCGGCCGGCGGTGACGAGCAGTTCGGGCCGTTCGCCGTACTGGACAAGCCAGGCCTCGATCGCCGCGAGCTGCGTCAGCGGATCGGCCGCGTGCAGCTCGCCGTACAGCGCCGCCAGCTCGCCATCCCAGTTCTTGGCGAGCACGTCGCTGATGAACGCGAGGGCTTCGGCATGCGCGTTGAGGCGCGCCAGACCGCGCACGTACTCGTTGCGGATCTCCGGCACGCGGCGAAAATCCCTGGGCGCGCTGTCCCAGACCGTCTTCAGGCGATCGAGGCGCGCCAGGCGCTGCGCTTCTTGCAGGCATTCGACGAGCGCGCGCGTGAGCAGTTCGCGATAGCGCTCCTCGCTGAGCGCGGAGCGCGTCTGGCCGTCGAGCAGCAGCTGGCGCAGGGACTCCCAGGCCTTGAGGCCGTCGTAGCTGGCGGCGAGCAGCTCGATGGCGTACGGATGCTGCGGATGGATGCCGCGCAGCTTCAGCGCGGTATCGCGCGCCGCGGCGTACTCGCCGCGTTCGATCTGCAGCTCGGTCTGCGTCAGCAGCGTCGCGAATTCCATCTCCGGCGCGATCTCGCTGGCGAGGCGCAGGTAGTGGTCGCGACGGTCGCCGGCGCCCATGCGCTGCGCGGCGCGCGCGGCGGCGAGATAGTTCAGATGGCCGGCGTGATGATCGGCGGCGCGCCGCACGAGCTCGATCTCGGCGCGCTTCCAGTTGCCTTCGAGCAGGCGCAGCAGGCCGGTCTCGAAGGAAGTCTGCGCCTTCTCTTCGCGGCGGCGCTGCAGCAGGCGGCGCACGGTGATGGGCAGCGCGATGCCGCCGATCAGCAGCCGCGCGATGACGTAGCCGCCGCCGAGCACGACGACGAGGCCGACGAGCAGACCGAGCAGCGAGGTCTCGACGATCCAGCGATGGAAGCTGATCAGCACGTAGCCGGTCTCGACGCGCAGATAGAACGCCGCGGCGGCGCCGCAGGCGAGCACGACGAGCGAGGCGAGCAGCAGGCGGATCATGGCGCGTCGGACGGCCGCATGAAGGCGCGCAGCAGATTCAAGCTGCGGCCGACGTCGGGCAGCGGTGGCGTCAGCTCGAGCGGCCGCAGCCGTTCGAGTTCGGCGCGCGCCGCGGCGACGCCGGGGTCGTCGTGCTGGAAATAAGTGTCGAGCCAGGACGTCGCCGATTCGCAGAGATCGCGGAAGCTGGTCGTATCGCCGCGCAGCAGCGCGACGCGCGCGCCTTCGAGCTTGAGCGCGAGCACCTGCACGACCAGCGCTTCCTGCTCGGCGCCGAGCAGCCGCGGCGACGGCCCGGTGTCGCGGCGCACCGAAAACACGCCCGACAGCGCTTCGCGCACGGACGCCCACAGGCGCTGGTACCAGCGCGCGTGCGCGGGCAGGGGCACGTGCTCGGGCGTCGCTTCGAAGCGCGTCGGCACGCGCGCCACCAGCGGCAGGCGCGGCGTGCGCTGGATCAGGCTCGACAGCGTCAACGCGGCCCCGGCGTAATCCGGCAAGGGGACGGCCTGCAGCGCGGCCTTCTCCTGGGCGAGCGCCTGGCGCACCGGGAACAGGCGCGGCTCCTTCAGCGCGACCAGCCGCGCGTCGGCCTCGTCGATTGCCACCAGCGCCGCCGGCACGTCGCGCGCGAGCTGCAGACGGTCGTTGGCGAGCAGCAGCAACTGTTCGACGGACGCGATCTGGAAGTGATCGCGGCCGCCGCTGACCTGCTCCTTGAGCTGGCCGACGATCCGGTCGTCGGCGTCGACGCGATTGCCGAACTCGGCGAGCTCGCCGGCGACGTGCTGCGCCGCGGCGGCGAGCTCCGTCTGTCGCGATTCGAGACGGTCGGCCTGCACTTCGAGCGCGTTGAGATCGTGGCTCGTGCGGCGCAGCAGCTCGTCGTGCTCGGCGTACAGGCTGCTGACGCGCGCGTACAGCCACGCGGCGGCGCCCGCGAGCAGTGCGGCGACGACCAGCCACAGCAGCCAGCGCCCGTAATGCGGCGACGCGGCGGGCGCCGGCTCGGAAGGAAACGGCTTGGAGGCTTCGGATTCGGTCATGGACGTTCGGCTTTTATCGGCGATGCCACGCTTCCAGACAGCGCACGTAGGAAGCGTCGGCAACCTGCTCGGGCAGCAGGGGCACGGCGGTGACGCCGAGCTGCCGCGCCTGTTCTACCACACGCTGGCTCGGCACAACCAGTTGCAGGCTCTGCAGACGGTCGCGCGCGGCAGCCGGCAGCAGCCGCGCCAGGTGCAGCAGCGCCTCGCCGCTGGTGACGATCGCGGCGTCGATCCCGTCGAGCATTTCCACGACTTTCGCCGGCGGATGCGGCAGATCGACGCGCCGATAGACCGCGATCGTGCTCACCGTCGCGCCGCGTTCGCGCAGCGTGTCGGCGATCAGCGCGCGTCCGCCTTCGCCGGTGACGATCGCGAAGCGGCGGCCCTCGCCCGCTTGCAGTTCGGGCAGCGCCAGCACGCCTTCGCTGTTGAAGGCCTGCAGCGGCGCGCTGGCGTCGACGCCGAGCCGTTCGAGCGCCGCCGCCGTGGCCGCGCCGACGGCGATGGCGCGCGGCCAGGCGCCGACGTCGCATCGTCTCGCGTGCTGCACGGCGTTGACGCTGGTGAAGATCCACGCATCGGCCCGGCGAGCCTCGGCGAACGCGCGGCTCAGCAGCGCGGTCTGTCGCGCCGGCTCGACCGCCTGCAAAGGCAGGCGCCGCACCTCGGCGCCGCGGGCCGCCAGCATCTGGCACAAGGCGTCGGCCTGCGCGGCCGGTCTCGTGACCAGGACGCGCAAACCTTGCAGCGGTGCCGCGGAGGTCACACCGCGATGCCGAGCGCCGCCAGAATGGCGCGCGCGCCCCCGTCAAGCAGGCGCTGCGCGAGCGCCGCGCCGAGCGCTGGCGCGTCGGCTTCCGGGCCTTCGATCACGTCGCGGATCAGCGTCGATCCATCCGGGGCGCCGACCAGGCCGGTTAGCCGCAGGCGCCCGCCGTCGATCACCGCATGGCCGGCGACCGGCACCTGGCAGGCGCCGCCGAGCCGGCCGTTCATCGCCCGCTCGGCGGAGAGGCGCGACTTCGAGCGCGCGTCGGCGAGCGGTGCGAGCAGGGCTTGCGTGCGCGCGTCGCCGCTGCGGCATTCGATGCCGATGATGCCCTGACCGATCGCCGGCACGAAGCGCGCGACATCGAAGCTCTCGCGGATGCGCGTGCCGAGGCCGAGACGCACCAAGCCGGCGTGCGCGAGCAGGATCGCGTCGTATTGCTGTTCGTCGAGCTTGCGCAGGCGCGTCCCGACGTTGCCGCGCAGATCGCGCACCGTCAGGTCGGGCCGTTCGGCGCGCAGCTGTGCCTGCCGGCGCAGGCTCGAGGTGCCGACGACGGCGCCGGCCGGCAGCTCGGCGAGCGTCGCGTAGCGGTTGGAGACGAAGGCGTCGCGCGGGTCCTCGCCGTCGAGGAATGCGGCGAGCACGAGCCCTTCCGGCTGCTGCGCCGGCACGTCCTTCATCGAATGCACGGCGATGTCGGCGCGGCCTTCGAGCATCGCCTGCTCGAGCTCCTTGACGAACAGGCCTTTGCCGCCGACCGCGGCCAGCGGACTGCCGAGCAGCTGGTCGCCGCGCGTGGTCATCGGCGTCAGTTCGACCGCGAGTCCGGCGTGCGCCGCCTCGAGCCGGGCCTTGACGTGCTGCGCCTGCCAGAGCGCCAGCGGGGATTCGCGGGTGGCGATTCTCAAGAGCATATGATTCGTGATGGGTGATTCGTGATGGGAGAAAGCGAGCCGCGGCGAATCACCCATCACAAATCACGGATCACGTTTCCGTCAAGAAGCGCCGCACCTCGGCGAGCCGGCGGCGCGAGACCGGCAGCACCTGCGTGGCATGCTTCATCTTCAGCCAGTGGTGCTGCTCGCCGTGGCGGTCGCGCTCGAGGCTGGCGATGAAATGGGTGTTGACCAGCGCCTTGCGATGGATGCGCAGGAACTGCGGGGCGAGGTCTTCTTCGAGCGTCTTCAGCGATTCTTCGATCAGCACCTCGCCGTGCAGGTGCGCGACCGTCGTGTACTTCTGGTCGGCGAGGAAGTAGACGACTTCCTGCGTCGGCACACGGACCAGGCCGTCGCGCGTCGTCGCCAGAATGAATTCGCGCTTCAGCGGCGCCGCCTCGGGAGCGCCGGCGCTTTGCGGCTTGTGCGCGCGCGTCGGTTTGCGCACGCGCTGCAGCGCGTCGCGCAGCTTCTCGACGCGGATCGGCTTGAGCAGGTAAGCCTGCGCGTTGGCGTCGAAGGCCGACAGCGCATGTTCCGAGTACGCCGTCGTGAAGATCACGGCTGGCGGCACATCCATCTCGGAGAGCTGGCGGCCGACCTGCAGGCCGTCGATGCCTCCCATGCAGATGTCGAGCAGCACCAGATCCGGCTCTTCGTCGTCGATGACGTCGAGCGCGGCCTCGCCGTTGTCGGCTTCGCCGACCACTTCGTAACCGGGAAATTCCTGCAGCAACCGTTTCAGGCGCTCGCGCGCCAAAGGCTCGTCATCCACGATCACGACGCGCATGGCTCCACCTCTCCCCTGTCCGCTTCCCTTGGTTGGATCTATATCGGCGCCGCTTCCGGCACCGTCATGTGCGGCAGCACGAGTCGCGAGCGGAACACGCCGCCTTCCAGACGCAGATCGCGCCCCAGCTCGAACCGCGCCCCTTCACCGTAAATCAGCTTGAGGCGTTGGGCAATATTGTCGGTCGCCACACGGTTGCCGTGCACGATCGGCTCATCCTGCGGCGGCATCGGATTGCTGACCTCGATGACGAGGCGCCCGAAGATTTCGCGAGCGGCGATGCGCACTGTGCCCGGTTGCGCGAGCCGCGAGATGCCGTGATGGATGGCATTCTCGATCAGCGGCTGCAGGATCAGCCTGGGCACCGGCCATTCGAGCAGTTCCTCGGGCACGTCCCACTCGACCATGAGCTTGTCGCCGAGACGCAGCTTCTCGATGCGCAGATAGGCATGGCTCAGGCCGATCTCTTCGAGCAGCTGCGCGATCTGCTGGCCCTTCTGCAGGCTGGCGCGGAACAGGTCGGACAGATCTTCGACCATCATTTCCGCTTCGTCGGGCCGCACCTGGATCAGCGCGGCGAGGCTGTTGAGCGCGTTGAACAGGAAGTGCGGCCGGATGCGCGCGTTGAGCGCCTGGTAACGCGCCTCGCCTTCGGCGCGCACCTGCATCGTCCACTGGTGGCGAACCCACAGATACCGCAGCGCCAGCATGGCGACGATCGCCGCGATCAGCATATGGCGCAGGATGAAGACCAGCCGCGACTCCTCGCCGGACACGAAGGCCAAGTTCATGTAAGTGCAGAGGCGATAGGCGACATCGGAAATCAGCGTGGCGACGATGACCAGCAGCCCCCAGCAAACGAAGAACACGACGCCGGGCCGCGCGTACCGCAGCCAGCGCCGCGACCAGCACAGCGTCGCCGCCGCGCACAGGCCGATCCACTGCAGGTAGAGGGTGATCAACAGCCAGCGCTGCAGGGCTGACCCGCCGGCGATGCCGGTCGTCAGCGTCAGCACCGCCGCGACCAGGGCCATCATGAACGCCAGCGACAGCACCGAACGCGCTTCGCAGAAGTTCGGGATCAGATCGAGGCGATGGCTGGCGAATGGAGCGATCTGCTGCATGTGGGGCTTCAAGGCGATCCTTCGCCGTGGGTGCCGGCTCCCCGGCCGGGGTCTGCGATTGGCCGCCACTTTGCAGCGCGGCCCGACGCGCGGCAAGCGGCCGCAGCCGCGGCGGCACGCCTATAATCCGCATCCCCGAACGGGCCGGCCGCCCGCGATCCGGCACCATCGTCCAGCCGCATTCCGTCATGTCCAATACTGGCAATCAGAAACTCCCGTCCAGAATGTGGGGCGGCCGCTTCGCCGAATCGACGTCCGCGCTCGTCGAGAAGTTCTCCGAATCGGTCAGCTTCGATGCCCGCCTCTACCGCCAGGACATCCGCGGCTCGCAGGCGCACGCGAGGATGCTCGGCAAGGTCGGCGTGCTCGGTGACGACGACGTGCGCCTGATCGTCGACGGCCTGTCGGGCATCCTCGCCGACATCGACGCCGGCCGCTTCGCGTGGAGCGAACAACTCGAAGACGTGCACATGAACATCGAGGCGCGGCTGACTGAGCGCATCGGCGATGCCGGCAAGCGCCTGCACACCGGGCGCTCGCGCAACGACCAGGTCGCGACCGATCTGCGCCTGTACGTTCGCGACGTCATCGACGAGCTGCTGGCGCTGATCGACCGCGTCGCGGACGGCCTGCTCGATCTCGCCGAACGCGAGGCCGACACCGTGATGCCGGGCTTCACGCATCTGCAGATCGCCCAGCCGGTGACGTTCGGCCATCACATGCTGGCCTGGCGCGAGCAGATGCTGCGCGACCGCTCGCGCCTCGTCGACTGCCGCCGCCGTCTGAATCTGCTGCCGCTCGGCAGCGCGGCACTGGCCGGCACGGTCTATCCGATCGACCGCCACTACGTCGCCGAACTGCTCGGCTTCGACGGCGTCACCGAGAACTCGCTCGACACCGTGTCCGATCGCGACTTCGCGATCGAATTCTGCGCGGCGGCGAGCCTGATCCTCGTGCATCTGTCGCGCTGGAGCGAGGAGCTGATCCTGTGGGCGACGCCGATGTTCGGCTTCGTCAACCTGCCGGACCGCTTCTGCACCGGCAGCTCGATCATGCCGCAGAAGAAAAACCCGGACGTGCCGGAACTGGTGCGCGGCAAGACCGGCCGCGTGATCGGCAACCTCAACGCGCTGCTGGTGCTGATGAAGGGGCAGCCGCTCGCGTACAACCGCGACAACCAGGAAGACAAGCCGCCACTGTTCGACAGCGTCGATACCGTGTCGATCTGCCTCGCCGTCTACGCCGAGATGATCCCGGCCATCGAGGTGCGCCGCGAAAACTGCCGCGCCGCCGCCGCCCGGGGCTACTCGACGGCGACCGACCTCGCCGACTACCTCGTCGGCAAGGGCCTGCCGTTCCGCGACGCGCACCACGCCGTCGGCAGCACCGTCGCGTTCGCGCAGCAGAAGGGCTGCGACATCGCCGAGCTGTCGCTAGCCGAGCTGCGCCAGTTCTCGGATCTGGTCGGCGAGGACGTCTACGCACGCATCACGCTCGAAGGCTCGCTGAACGCGCGCGACCACTACGGCGCGACGAGTCCCAAGCAAGTGCGCGCGGCGATCGCGCGCGCGCGCGCCGCGAAGCGAGTTTAATTCAAGGCCGCGACGGCTTCGGCGAGCGCCGCCGCCGTCAGCGGCGCCGAGCCTTCGGCCTTGTTGCCGATCGTGACGAAGGCCGGCCAGCCGGCGCCGGTCGTGCCCTTGATGACGCGCGCCAGCGCCGCGCGCGTGTCGGGATCGGCATCGACGATGCGGTCGAACGCGCCATAGAACCGCTTGGCCTCCTCGTAGCCGTAGGCGCCGTGCCGACGATGCAGGTTCCAGCGGCAGACCAGCGGCCCCGGCCACAGCGCGCGCAGGATCGGCAGCTGCTTGCCGATCGCCGGCATCTTGGCGTGCAGGCCGAGGCAATACGTCGCGCCGCTCTCGCGCAGCACGGATACGAAATCCGGCCCCAGCCACTCGGCATTGCGCACCTCGACGGCGACGATCGCGTCCGGCGCGCGTTCGCGCAATTCGGGCAGCGCCCGCAGCATCGCCGCGAGCCGGCGCAGCAACGCGGCACGGTCGTGCATCAGCATGTCGGGCACCGGGCTCAGCTGGAACGCCAGCACGCCAAGCTTGTGGCCCAGCCCCTCCGCCGCCGGCTCGGCGTACGCCTGCACGGCGAGGCGCGGATCGAGAAAGCCCGGATTGATCTCCAGCCCGCGGCCGGCCTCGCCGCGCAGCATCGCGTCGGCGACGAGGCTCGGCGCCTTGACGACGAAGCGGAAATCGTCCGGCACCTGCGCCGCGTAAGCCGCATATTGATCGGCGGCCAGCGGCCGGTAGAACGCGCGGTCCAGGCTGACCGTGCGCAGCAGCGGATGCTGCGCGTACGCCCGCAGGCCCTTCTTCGACAGCGTGGTCGCCGGATATTCCTGCGCCCAGACCGTGCCGACCCAGCCGGGGTAGTTCCACGACGACGTGCCGAGCCGCAGCGGCGGCGGCAAGGCCGCGCGCAGCGCGACGAGCCCGGCCGACGGCAGCGCCGCTTCGACGCTCTTGCCGCGCTTGCGCGGCGGCGCGGCAACCGGGATCGGCGGAGGATCGGCTTCGGGGAACAGCGCATCCTGGCGGGGAGACTCCTGCATGCGGCGATTGTGCGGGCCGCGATGCGACGCCGCCAGCTCAGGCGGGCTGCAGCGACGGCGCTTCGAGCAGGCGACGCACTCGGCGCAGGTCGCCGCCGGCCTGCCACTGGAACAGCAGGCCAAGCAGAGGACTCAGCCACTGCCAGCGTCGGCGCGGCCGCAGATGCAACAGGTACGAGAAGCGCGTGCCCTTGTCTTCGGCCTCGAACAGGCGGCGTCCGCTGCAGGGCACCGGCCCGCTGAGCGCATGGAACGCCGTGCGCGAACCGACATCCCAGGCGATGATTTCCGCCAGCGTTTCGGCACGCAGCCCGCAGAACTTCATCGTCTCCCGCGTACGCACGCCGAGCGCCGGTTCCAATTCGGGCTCGCAGCGCACCGCGACCACGCCCCGCCGCCATTGCGGATCGTTGCGATAGTCGCCGGCGAAAGCGAACACCGTCCCGGGCGGACGGCGGATATAAATGCTGCAGGCGACCGTGATCATCGGACGGGGGCGGCGGAAAGACTCGTGCATGCAGTGTCGGCCGATCTGCCGCACAGGGCCGTGAACTACAACACACGGCCGCCAACCGCACGCTGAACCCGGCGTGAAGCTGTCTTTACAGCGCGCCGCGCGGCGGCCCGCCCATGGCATCCATCGGGATGGCTTTCGTGGTGCGAGCGGGGCGCTTACAGTGCGCCGCCGGCAAATGACATAAAGCGCGCACCGTCTGCGTGCTGCTGGCCGGCTGCTCGGGCTTCGCCTGGGCCCACCGCCATCAGCACAACTGGGAAGTGTTTCGCGACGACGCCGACTGCCGCCCGCTGAAGACCTGCGGCGTGCCGGGCTCGAACGCGACCGCTGGTTCGACGGCCTGTCGGCGATACGCGAAGCCTGCGGCGGCAGGCTCGAGGACTGCGACGATCCGGCGCTGGTCGCCAGCTTCAAGAACCGGACGTTCTCGCCCGAGCTGGCGCTGCTCGATTAGCGCATGAAGCGGACGGCGGCCCTCGCGGCCGCCGCCCGTGCCGACTCAGGCCAGCGCCTTGTCGATCGCCGCGACCAGACGCGGATCATCCGGCGCGACGTCCGGCGCGAAGCGGCCGACGACCTGGCCGTCGCGGCCGATCAGGAACTTTTCGAAATTCCACAGCACTTCGCCGACTTCGCCGGTCGGAATGCCGTAGTTCTTGAGGCGCTCGCGATGCGGGCCTTCGCCGGTGGCGTCCTTCTGCGCGGCCGTCAGCGCCGCGTAAAGCGGGTGCTGATCGGCGCCCTTGACGCTGATCTTCGCGAACAGCGGGAAGCTCACCTCGTAGTTCGTCGAGCAGAACGACTGGATTTCCTCGTTCGTGCCCGGCTCCTGCTCTTTGAAGTTGTTGGCGGGAAAGCCGAGCACTTCGAGGCCCTGCGCCTTCTTCGCGCGGTACAGCGCCTCGAGCGCCTTGTACTGCGGCGTGAGGCCGCACTTGCTCGCGACGTTGACGACGAGCAAGGGCTTGCCGCGGTACTCGCCGAGCGTCGCCGGCTTGCCGTCGATACGCGTGACGGGGATGTCGTAAAGCGTGGTCATCTTCTCTTCTCCTTTCGTGGTTCAGCCCAGATAGGTATAGCCGCTCAAACCCGATTCGAGCTCGGCGTACAGCGTATCCTTCTGCGCGTCCGGCAGGGCCGAAGCGTCGAGCTTGGCGCGGTACGCGGCCGCGAGCTTGCCGGGCTCGAGATGCACGTAGCGCAGCAGCTCGTCGGTGCGGTCGCCGAACTCGGCGCCCTCGAGCGTCCAGCCGCCCTTGCCGTCGTGCACGACGTTGACGGCGTTGGTGTCGCCGAACAGGTTGTGCATGTCGCCGAGGATTTCCTGATACGCGCCGACCATGAAGAAGCCGATCAGGTACGGCTCGCCGTCGCGCAGCGGATGCAACGCCAGCGTCGGCATCAGACCCTCGCGGTCGACGTACTGGTCGAGGCGGCCGTCGGAATCGCAGGTCAGGTCGCAGAGCCGCGCGCGCACGTCCGGCCGCTCGGTCAGGCGGTGGATCGGCATGATCGGGAACACCTGATCGATCGCCCAGGCGTCCGGCACCGACTGGAACACCGAGAAATTGCAGAAATACTTGGTCGCGAGCTTCTCGCGCAGCTCGTCGATCGCCTCGCGCTGCGCGCGGATCGTCGGGTCGAGCTTCGGCAGCACGGCGCGCGCCAGCGCGTAATACGCCGCCTCGGCGTAGGCGCGCTGCGGCAAGCTCAACAGGCCCATCGTGTACTGGTCGCGCGCATCGGCGAAGAACTGCGCGGCATCGTGCAGACTCTCGATCGGCCCCTGCACGTCGATCTCGCGGAACAGCGCATGCAGCTCCTGCAGCACGGCCGGCGCATCGGCGGCGGGCGGCGCGATGGGCTGCGTCGGCGCCGCGTCATGGTCGACGACGTCGGCGATCAGCACCGCGTGATGCGCGGTCAGCGCGCGGCCCGACTCGGAGATCACGTTCGGCTGCGGCAGGTTTTCGGCGACGCAGAGGTCCTGCAGCGTGCGCAGGATGTTGCGCGCGTATTCGCGCAGCGAATAGTTCATCGAGCAGAACGAGCGCGAGCGTGTGCCCTCGTAGTCGACGCCGAGGCCGCCGCCGACGTCGACGACGTCGATCGGCGCGCCGAGGCGGCGCAGTTCGACATAGAAGCGCGCCGCCTCGCGCAGGCCGCGGGCGACGTCCTGCACGTTGGCGACCTGCGAGCCGAGGTGGAAATGGATCATGCGCACGGCGTCGAGGTGGCCGGCGGCGCGCAGCATGTCGACCGCCTCGAGGATCTGCGGCG
>JASGFY010000018.1:0-49694 GCA_047605265.1 Solimonas sp. | reverse complement strand
ACGCCGCTGGAGCCGGAATGGGAAGGCCACGTGACGCTGGAGTTCAGCAACACCACGCCGCTGCCGGCGAAGATCTACGCGAACGAGGGCGTCGCGCAGATGCTGTTCTACGAGTCCGACGAGATCTGCGAAACCTCGTACCGCGATCGCGGCGGCAAGTATCAGGGCCAGACCGGCGTCACCTTGCCGAAGACCTGATTGCGGTGCAGGGCGGCGCCGGAAAGCGGCGCCCGCCGCCGGCGCTCAGCGTTTCTGCCGCGGCTGCAGCACGCTCCACGCGGATGACTGCGGATCGGCCTGGTAGATGTTCTTGTCGTCGGCCGACAGGTAGCGTTTGTTCCAGTAGGCCGTCGCCATCGGCTTCGGTTGCGCGGGCGTCTTCTGGTCGAGCAGCGCCGCGCACTCGGCGAGCGTCTTCGCCGGCGTTTCGCTGAGCGCATCCTGAAGGCATTCCGCGCCGTGCGGGGCGCGGCCGGCGGACCGACCGAGCGTCGCGGCGGGCCGGTGTCGGCCGATTCAGGGCGACGTGCCGGCGCGGCGCATGCGGCTGAGAAAGCCCATCACGCGCGCCGCCATGCCGGCCTCGTCGGGCGCGCGGATCTTCTCGACCGCGTGCGCCGCGTGCAGCACCGGTGCGGCGCACAGCAGGCGATGATGGCGCAGCGCACTGGCCAGGCTCATGCTGAACGCGCCGCGGCGCAGCGGCTTCGGCAGCAGGCGGTAGACCTGGCCCTGGTTGATCAGGCCGATGGACACCGAGAACGTCGGCGAACGGCGGCAGCACGATCGTCACCACTTCCGGGTGTTCGGCCTTCAGCGTCTTCAGCAGCCCGGTGACGCAATGGCCGGCGACGGCGAGCTCGGAGACGACGACGCCGACCTCCGTCGAGGGCGCCCGCCGCCGGCGTTCCGCGCGGCAGCGAGACGATGAACTTGGTGCCGTGGCCGACTTTCGAGACGACGTGGATCGTGCCGCCGTGCGCCTGCACGATCTGCTGCGAGATCGACAGGCCGAGACCGGTGCCCTGGCCGACTGGCTTGGTCGTGAAGAACGGATCGAAGATCTTCGACAGATGCTCGGCGGCGATGCCGCGGCCGTTGTCCTGGATGGCCGCGCAGGCTAGTCGGCCCAGATGACGGGCTCGTTGCGCCGGCCCGGCCGTGGACGGGCCCGCCGCCGGCCCGGCTTTCAAGAGTTTTTCATGGGGGCCTCTTGAATCCGGAAAGACGCTCCCTAAGAATTAGCAGCCTTCGATGGTGAGTGCTAACAGGCTGCCGAGAACAGCCGGGAGTGCCCGCCACGGGATCATCAACTCATTGACCTATCGGGAGATTCAATATGTCGAAGCTGCGTCCCCTGCACGATCGCGTGATCGTCAAGCGCCTTGAAGAGGAGAAGAAGTCGGCGGGCGGCATCATCATTCCGGACAACGCGGCCGAAAAGCCGTCGAAGGGCGAGATCCTCGCCATCGGTCCTGGCAAGAAGGACGACAACGGCAAGCCGGTCGCGCTCGACGTCAAGGTCGGCGACATCGTGCTGTTCGGCAAGTACTCGGGTTCGGAAGTGAAGGTCGACGGCCAGGACGTCCTCGTCCTGCGCGAGGACGACATCATCGCCGTCTTCACCAAGTGAGCCGTCTCTCCCCATCTGCAATCTAGCGAATTCAAGAGGATTTCAACATGGCAGCCAAAGAAGTGAAGTTCGGTGACGATGCCCGCGCCCGCCTGCTCTCCGGCGTGAACACGCTGGCCAATGCGGTCAAGGTCACACTCGGTCCGAAGGGCCGCAACGTGGTGCTCGACAAGTCGTTCGGCGCGCCGACCGTCACCAAGGACGGCGTGTCCGTCGCCAAGGAAATCGAGCTGAAGGACAAGCTCGAAAACATCGGCGCCCAGCTCGTCAAGGAAGTCGCCTCCAAGACCTCCGACGAGGCCGGCGACGGCACCACCACCGCCACCGTGCTGGCCCAGGCCATCTTCACCGAAGGCCTGCGCTCGGTCGCCTCGGGCGTCGATCCGCTCGACATCAAGCGCGGCATCGACAAGGCGGTCGAAGCGGTCACCGCCGAGATCAAGAAGATCGCCGTCCCGACCAAGGATCGCACGGCGATCGCGCAGGTCGGCACCGTCTCGGCCAACGCCGACGAGGCGATCGGCAAGATCATCGCCGACGCGATGGACAAGGTCGGCAAGGAAGGCGTGATCACCGTCGAGGACGGTTCGGGCCTCGAGAACGAGCTGAACGTCGTCGAAGGCATGCAGTTCGACCGCGGCTATCTCTCGCCGTACTTCATCAACAACGCGCAGAGCCAGCAGGTCGAGCTGGAAAACCCGCTGATCCTGATCACCGACAAGAAGATCAGCAACATCCGCGAGCTGCTGCCGGTGCTCGAAGGCGTCGCCAAGAGCGGTCGTCCGTTGCTGATCGTCGCCGAGGACGTCGAAGGCGAAGCGCTCGCCACGCTGGTCGTCAACAACCTGCGCGGCATCCTCAAGGTCGCCGCCGTCAAGGCGCCGGGCTTCGGCGACCGCCGCAAGGAAATGCTGAAGGACATCGCCATCCTCACCGGCGGCACGGTCATCACCGAAGAGCTGGGCCTGTCGATCGAGAAGGCTTCGCTCAACGATCTCGGCACCGCCAAGAAGGTGCAGATCGAGAAGGAAAACACCACCGTCATCGACGGCGCCGGCAAGAAGGACGCGATCACCTCGCGCATCAAGGAGATCAAGGCGCAGATCGAGGCCGCGACCAGCGACTACGACAAGGAAAAACTGCAGGAGCGTCTCGCCAAGCTGTCCGGCGGCGTCGCCGTCATCAAGGTCGGCGCTGCGACCGAAGTCGAGCTGAAGGAAAAGAAGGCGCGCGTCGAAGACGCCCTGCACGCGACCCGTGCGGCCGTCGAGGAAGGCATCGTGCCGGGCGGCGGCGTCACGTTGGTGCGCGCCTCCAAGACGCTCGAGAAGCTCAAGGGCGCGACCGACGACCAGACGGTCGGCATCAACATCCTGCGCCGTGCGCTGCACGAGCCGCTGCGCCAGATCGTGCGCAACGCCGGTGAGGAGCCGTCGGTGGTTCTGAACAAGGTGCTCGAAGGCAAGGGCGCCTACGGCTACAACGCCGGTTCGGGCGAGTACGGCGACCTCATCGAGCTCGGTATCATCGACCCGGCCAAGGTCACGCGCCTCGCGCTGCAGAACGCGGCCTCGGTCGCCAGCCTGCTGCTGACGACGGAAGCGGTCATCACCGAGCTGCCGAAGAAGGACGAGCCGGCCCTGCCGCCGGGCGGCGGCGCCGGCGGTTTCGGCGGCGATTTCTGAGTGTCGTCCTGACAAGCCGGCGCCATCCCTGGCGCCGGCTTCCAAGACAAGCAGAGCGGTACGCGGTTCCATCGGGGCGCCTCCGGGCGCCCCGATTCTTTTGCGCTACGCTTGGCGCATGAAGTCCTTCGAGCACGTCTATCGGCTGCATCGCCTGCTCAAGAGCCGGCGCTATCCGGTGCCGTTCGAGCGCGTGATGGCCGAGCTGGAATGCTCGCGCGCGACAACCAAGCGCGTCATCGCCTATCTGCGCGACGTGCTCGGCGCGCCGCTCGAAAGCTCGCGCGAGCCGCGCGGCTACCGCTACACCGATGCCGCCTACGAGCTGCCGGGCTTCTGGTTCTCGCCGGAAGAACTGCAGTCGCTGCTCACGCTGCAGCAGTTGCTCGCGAGCTTCCAGCCCGGCCTGCTCGACGAAGCATTGGAGCCGCTGCGCGACCGTCTCGACCAGATCCTCAAGTCGCAGAACCTGCAGACCGGCGAGGCCGGCCGCATCCGCCTGCTACGCGCCGCGGCGCGGCCGCCAGGCAGGCACTTCGCGGCGATCGCCGCCGCCGTGCTGCAGCGCCGGCGCCTGCGGATCGTCTACGAGGCGCGCGGCACAGGGCAGGTCACGGAGCGCGAGGTCTCGCCGCAGCGCCTCGTGCATTACCGCGACAACTGGTATCTCGACGCCTGGTGCCACCAGTCGAACGGCCTGCGCACCTTCGCCGTCGACTGCGTGCGCGAGGCCGAGCCGCTGGATGCGCCGGCGCAGGACATCGACGCGGCGCGCCTCGATGAAGAGCTCGGCGGCTCGTACGGCATTTTCTCCGGCGCACCGACCGCGACCGCCGTGCTGCGCTTCACCGCCGAGCGCGCGCGCTGGGTATCTGCCGAGCGATGGCATCCGCAGCAGCGGGGCGTGTGGCTCGCCGATGGTGGCTACGAGCTGTCGCTGCCGTATCACCGCGACGAGGAACTGATCCTCGACATCCTGCGCTATGGGCCGGACGTCGAGGTACTGGGGCCGGCGAGCTTGCGCGCGGAAGCGGTTCGACGGCTAGCCGCCGCAGTCGAGCGCTATCGCCCGTAGCATGCCCAGCATCGGTCAAGAAGGTGCTGAAAAGTACCGCGGGCTAACAAGGAACTGCCCGGCTGGTCTCGCGGCGCCGGCCTTTCTTCAATGTCGCCTCAAAGCGCCTGCAACCGCTCGGCGAAGCGCCTGCCGTTGGCGACGTAGCCCTGCGCCTGGATCTTGAGGATCTGCGCTTCCTGATCGCTCAGCGTGCGCACGACCCTGGCCGGCGAGCCGACGATCAGCGAGTTGTCGGGAAACTCCTTGCCTTCTGTGACCAGCGAGTTGGCGCCGACGATGCAGTGGTTGCCGATCCTGGCGCGGTTGAGCACGACGGAGCCGATGCCGATCAGCGTGCCGTCGCCGATCGTGCAGCCGTGCAGCATCACCATGTGGCCGATCGTGCAGTCGCGGCCGATCGTCAGCTTGAGGCCGGGATCGGTGTGCAGCACCGAGCCTTCCTGGATGTTGGTGTTTTCGCCGATGACGATGTCGTCGTTGTCGCCGCGGATGACGACGTTGAACCAGATGCTGACGCCGGGTGCGGCGCGCACCGAGCCGATGACGGTCGCGTTCGGGGCGATCCAGTGTTCGCCCGTGAACTGCGGGACGCGATCGCCGAGACGGTAGAGCATGCGGGTTCTCCTGCGGATGAAGCCGCCATTGTCGGTACGCCGCGCTTAGCCGTCGAGCGGCTGCACGCGCTTGTCGCGCAGACTCTGCTTGCTGCGTTCGAGGCGCTTGACGAGCGCGGGCCCGAGTTCGAGTGCGACGCCGACGGCGAGCACGTCGACGATCGCCAGATGCGCGAGGCGCGAGATCATCGGTGTGTAGAGGTCCGGATCTTCCGGCACGTCGGCGGCGAGGGCGACCGTCGCCAGCCTGGCGAGCGGCGAGCCGCTGGCGGTGATGGCGATGACGCCGGCGCCGGATTCGCGCGCGATCTCGGCGGCGGCGAGCATGTCCGTCGTGCGGCCGGTCGCGGAGATCGCGACGACGACGTCGCCGCGGCCGAGCACGGTCGCCGCCATCAGCATCGTGTGCGTGTCGATGTACGACTGCGTCGGCATGCCGTAGCGGAAGAACTTGTGCTGGCCGTCGAGCGCGACGATGCCGGAGTTGCCGATGCCGTGGAAGTCGATGCGCTTCGCCTTGGCGAGCAGGTGCACGGCTCTGGCGAGTTGCGCGCCGTCGAGGTGGTTGCGCACGTCGAGCAGGCCGCCGATCGCGCGATCGAAGACTTTGGGGCCGACCGCTTCGAGCGCGTCGTCGGGGCCGACGTCCTGATGAACGAAGGGCACGCCGGACGCCAGGCTCTGCGCGAGGCGCAGCTTGAACTCGCGGTAGCCGGTGAAGCCGAGCGCGGCTGCGAAGCGCGCGACCGTCGGCTGGCTGACGCCGGCGCGTTCGGCAAGTTCGGCGATCGACAGCGTCAGCACTTCGTTCGCCCGCGCCAGCACGAAGTCGGCGACGGCGCGTTCCGACTTGCGCAGTTCGGCAGACGTCGCGGCAATGCGCGCGAGCAGCGAGCTGGCCGGCCGGCCGGCGGCGCGGCGCGTGCTCATGCGCTGTAGAACAGCTGCAGCGGCACGGCGTCTTGCTGGACGAAGGCGGCGATCGGCAGGGTATCCGCGCCGCCCGCTGCCGCGCTTTCGAGCACGCTGCGCTTGCGCTCGCCGCTGATTGCCAGCAGCAAGATCCGCGCATCGAGCAGCGCCCGGCGCGTCAGCGTCAGGCGCGCGTGCGGCGCCGTCGTCGGTTGTGTTGCGACGACGCGGTGCGGCTGCGCCGGATCGAGCGCGGCCGCGGTGCCGGCGGCGCCCGGAAACAGCGAGGCGGTATGGCCGTCGTCGCCCATGCCGAGCACGACGACGTCGAATGGCGACGGCAGCAGCGTGGCAATGCGCGCATCGGCTGCGAGCGCGGCCTGTTCGAGGTCGCCGGCTTCGACGTACAACGGCACGAAACGCGCCGCCGCCGCGACGTTCTGCAGCAGATGTTCGGCGAGCAGCCGCGCGTTGCTGTCGGCGTGCGTACGCGGCACCGCGCGCTCGTCGACGAGGCCAATCGTCACGTCGGCCCATGCCAGTTCGCGTTGCGACAGGGCGTGGAAGAAGGCGATCGGGCTGCGGCCGCCGGACACCAGCAACGTTGCGCGGCCACGCTCGCGCAGCGCTGCGCGCAAGGTTTCGGCGACGAAATCGGCGAGTGCCAGCGCACTGGCGCCGGCGTCCGGCGCGAGATGCTGCACGACCTGCGCGGGCAGGGCGAGCGGTGCGGGCATCGGCATCGGCATCGGCTCAGCTTTCCTCGTGCCAGGCGTGGCCGTCGCGTGCGATCAGCGCGCTCGCCGCGGTCGGCCCCCAGGTGCCGGCCGGATACGACTTCGGCGGCTGGCCGCTGCGTTCCCAGGCCTTCATGACCGGCTCCACCCACTGCCACGCCGCGTCCTGTTCGTCGCGACGCATGAACAGCGTCAGATTGCCTTCGATGGCGTCGACGATCAGGCGCTCGTACGCATCCCATTGCCGCGTGTGATAGGTGTCGGCGAGCGCGACGTCGAGCGAGATCGGTCGGATGTCCATGCTCTGGCCCGGTACCTTGGACATCAGGTCGAGCTGCAGGCCTTCATCCGGTTGCAGGCTGATGACGAGGCGGTTGATCGGTTCGCTGTTGGTTGCGCGCAGGATCGGATGCGGCACGCCGCGGAAGTTGATGACGATCTCGGCGAGGCGCTGCTGCATGCGCTTGCCGGTGCGCAGGTAGAACGGCACGCCGGCCCAGCGCCAGTTGTTCAGCTCGGCCTTGATCGCGACGAAGGTCTCGGTGCGGCTCTGCGCCGGAATGCCATTCTCTTCGAGATAGCCGGGCACCGGCCGGTTGCCGATCGCGCCGGCGCGGTACTGGCCGCGCACGGTGCGCTGCGCGACGTCGTCGGCGCTCGTGAACGGGCGCAGCGCGCGCAAGACCTTGAGCTTCTCGTCGCGCACGCGGTCGGCGTCGATGCTGGCCGGCGGTTCCATGGCGACGATGCACAGCAGCTGCAGCAGATGGTTCTGCACCATGTCACGCAGCGCG
Organism: Solimonas sp.; assembly: GCA_047605265.1. Lineage (GTDB taxonomy): Bacteria > Pseudomonadota > Gammaproteobacteria > Nevskiales > Nevskiaceae > Solimonas. The sequence continues at coordinate 42,241 of JASGFY010000018.1, read as the reverse complement.
CCGGTCGAATCGTAGAACTCGCCGCGGCCCTCGACGCCGACGGTCTCGGCGATGGTGATCTGCACATCGCGGACCCAGGAGCGGTTCCACTGCGGCTCGAACAGCACGTTGCCGAAGCGCAGGGCGATGAGGTTCTGCACCGCCTCCTTGCCGAGGTAGTGGTCGATGCGAAAGATTTGCCGCTCTTTGAACACGCGGCCGACGTGATCGTTGATCTGCCGTGCCGATTCGAGATCGCGGCCCAGCGGCTTTTCGAGCACGACGCGGCTGCTGTCGGTGACCAGGCCGGCGGCGCCGAGATTCTCGGCGATGCCGGTGAACAGGCTCGGCGCCGTCGCCAGATAGAAGACGCGCGTGCGTGCCTCGCAGCCCTTGAGTCTGTCGGCGAGCGCGGCGTAGTCGGCGGCGTTCTTGGCGTCGAGCTGCACGTAGTCGAGGCTGGCGGCGAAGGCGGTCCATGCGCTGTCGACGAAGTCCTTGGCGGCGACGAATTTGCGGCAGTGTTCGAGGGCGAGCGCGATGTACTCATCGCGCGTCATCGCGTGACGGCCGATGCCGATGATGCGCCAGCCGGCGGTGTCGCCGCCGTCGCGGTGGCAGTAATAGAGCGCCGGCAGCAGCTTGCGCATCGCCAGATCGCCGCTGCCGCCGAACAGGATGAAATCGAATGCGTCGAGTGCTGCCATGTGCGCGTCACGCTTCGCGCGTCGCGAAGCGGCTCCTTGCCGATCGTTCGTGCCCGGGCTGGCCCGTCCTGCAAACTCTTGTATTAATACTACACGATCTGCCGTCACTTTCCACGCCGGACGGATTCGCGGCGTGGCCTTTGCGACTCCGGTCCGTGCGACGGCGGTGCGTCAGAGCACAAGAAGAGGCGGGCTTGTCCAGATTGGCGCGGGCCGCCGGAGGCTGGCCGGATCGCCCGGCGTCTTGTAGTATTAATACAAGAATTCATCCGAGCCGCCGCGAGGAGCCGCCATGAGCCTTCATCCGCAGGTCCACGAAGTCACCGAGCGCATCCGCGAACGCAGCCGGCCGACGCGCGAGCGTTATCTGGCGCACGTGGCGGCGGTGCGCGACCGCGGTACGGCGCGCGCGAAAGTGTCGTGCACCAACCTCGCCCACGCGTTCGCGGCCTCGCCGGACGGTGACAAGGACGCGCTGCGCGGGCCACGCTGGCCGAACATCGCCATCGTCTCGGCGTACAACGACATGCTGTCGGCGCATCAGCCGCTCGAACACTACCCGGCGCTGATCAAGGATTCGGCGCGCCAGGCTGGCGCGGTTGCGCAGTTCGCCGGCGGCGTGCCGGCAATGTGCGACGGTGTCACGCAGGGCCAGACCGGCATGGAGCTGTCGCTGTTTTCGCGTGACGTGATCGCGATGGCGACGGCGGTCGCGCTGTCGCACAACGTTTTCGACGCGACGCTGTGCCTGGGCGTCTGTGACAAGATCGTGCCGGGCCTGTTGATCGGCGCGTTGCAGTTTGGTCATCTGCCGACGATCTTCGTGCCGGCCGGGCCGATGACGTCCGGCATCGCCAACGCCGAGAAGGCCAAGACGCGCCAGCTCTACGCACAGGGCAAGGTTGGCCGCGAGGCGCTGCTCGAATCGGAGATGAAGTCGTACCACGGGCCGGGCACCTGCACGTTCTACGGGACTGCGAACAGCAACCAGATGATGATGGAAGTGATGGGCCTGCATCTGCCGGGCGCTGCCTTCGTCAATCCGAACACGCCGCTGCGCGATGCGCTGACGCGCGCCGCCGCGCAGCGCGCCGCGAAGATCACGCGCCAGCATGGCGGTGAGGCGTACACGCCGATCGCCGACGTCGTCGATGAACGTGCGATCGTCAACGCGATCGTGGGCCTGCTCGCGACCGGCGGCTCGACGAACCACACGATCCACCTGATCGCGATCGCGCGCGCCGCCGGCATCCTGATCGACTGGGGCGACTTCGATGCGCTGTCCGGTGTCGTGCCGCTGCTGGCGCGCATCTATCCGAACGGCGGCGCCGACGTGAATCACTTTCATGCCGCCGGCGGCATGGGCCTGCTGGTCCGCGAGCTGCTGGGCGCGGGCCTGTTGCACGAAGACGTGAAGACGGTCGCCGGTCCGGGCCTTGCGCGCTACGCCGAGGAGCCGTGGCTCGACGGCGAGCGGCTCGCGTGGCGTGCGGCGCCGGCGAAGAGCCTCGATGCGACCGTGCTGCGCGCCGCCGCCGAGCCGTTCAGCGCCGACGGCGGCCTCAAGCTGCTGAGCGGCAATCTCGGGCGCGCGGTGATCAAGGTCTCGGCGGTCAAGCCGGAGCACCGCATCGTCGAGGCGCCGGCCGTCGTCTTCGATGGCCAGGACGACATGATGGAAGCGTTCAAGCGCGGCGAACTGCATCGCGATTTCGTCGCGGTGATCCGCTATCAGGGGCCGCGCGCCAACGGCATGCCGGAACTGCACAGGCTGACGCCGGCGCTCGGCAGCCTGCAGGATGAAGGCTTCCACGTCGCGCTCGTCACCGATGGCCGCATGTCGGGTGCCTCCGGCAAAGTGCCGGCGGCGATCCACGTGACGCCGGAATGCCTGGCCGAAGGCCCGCTGGCGCGCGTGCGCACGGGCGACATCATCCGTCTCGATGCCGAAACCGGCGTGCTCGAAGCCAAAGTCGATGCCGCCGAGTTCGCGGGCCGCGCGATCATCCATCCGGATCTTGAGCACAACGGCTGGGGTGTCGGCCGCGAGCTGTTCGCGAACGCGCGCGCGCTGGCCTCCGGCGCCGAACAGGGCGCCCAGACCTTTGGCGGAACGTTTGCCGCCGCCGCGGGCGCCGCGTTCTGACGCGGCGGCCACCCGGAATCAGGAGAACATGATGAGCCGCAGTTACCCGACGATCCGTGAAGTGATGACCGCTGCGCCGGTGATGCCGGTGATTGTCATCGAGCGTATTGAAGACGCGGTGCCGCTGGCGCGTGCGCTGGTTGCCGGCGGCGTGCGCGTGCTTGAAGTGACCTTGCGCACGCCGGTCGCCGCCGACGCGATCCGCGCGATGGTCGACGCGGTGCCCGAGGCGATCGTCGGTGCCGGCACCATCCTCAATGAAGGCGATCTGCAGCGCGCGCAGGCCGCCGGCGCGGCGTTCGGTGTGAGCCCCGGTGCGACGCCGGCGCTGCTCGACGCGGTGCGCGCGTCCGGGTTGCCGTTCCTGCCGGGCGTGATGACGCCGTCCGACATCATGGCGGCGCTCGCCGCCGGCTTGCGCGCCGTGAAGTTCTTTCCGGCGGTGCCGGCCGGCGGCGTCGAGATGCTGAAGGCGTTCGCCGGCCCGTTCCCGCAGCTGCGCTTCTGTCCGACCGGCGGCATCAGCCCGGCGACCGCGCCGGACTTCCTCGCGCTGCCGAACGTCGATTGCATCGGCGGCTCATGGCTGGCGCCGCGCAAGCTCGTCGAAGCCGGAGACTGGCAGGCGATCACGGCGCTCGCGCAGCAGACGGCCGCTTTGCGCGCCGCGGCGACGCGCGCCTGATGGACGTGGCCGGCGGCGCAGCGGATTCGCGACGAGGCCTCGTTTCCGCTGCCGCCGGCAGCTTGGTCATGGTGAGTCGCGCAGCCCTGCTTCGAGGGCATGCCGACAGCGAAATCCGGCGCACGGCCTGAGGCGGCTTCGCTACGCGCTCACGGATGATTGAAGCTGTGTAGCGCTTCCTTAAATCCGGTACAGCCGTTCGGCGTTGCCGGCGAACAGCATGGCGCGTTCGTCCGCTGTGCCGCCGGCGACGATGTCGGCATAGGCGTGCCAGATCGCGGCGTAGCTCGAATGCAAGCCGTCGATCGGGAAATTCGACGCGAACATGCAGCGCCGCGGTCCGAACGCCTCGATCGTTTCCAGCACGTACGCACGCAGGCTTTCAACCGTCCAGCGATGATCGAACATCGCCAGGCCGCTGATCTTCGCGGCGACGTTGTCGCGCGACGCGAGCACGCGCAGCCCCTCGCGCCACGCGCGCCAGCCGGCGCGGTTGCGATCCACGCACATGCCGGCATGGTTGAGGATGAAGCTGATGTCCGGGTTCTCGGCGGCCACGTCGGCGGCCAGCCCGGCCTGCGCCGGATAGATCTGCAGATCGAACGACAATCCGTGCCGCGCCAATGCGCGTAGGTTCGCGCGCCACTGCGGCTCGGCCATGTAGTGGCGGCCGACGTAGTCGTAGCGCGGATCGGCGTGGACGTTGAGGATCTGGCGGATGCCGCGCAGATTCGGCAACTGCGCGTGCGCGGCGAGCTGCTGCGCGGCGTCGGCGGCCGACAGATCGACCCTGGCGACGATGGCTTGCGGATAGCCGGCGCGGGTCGCCAGCTGCTGCAGCCAGCGTGTCTCGGCGAGCGGATCGGCGGGGTTGGCCTCAATGTTGACGATCTTGGCGACGTCGATGCCGTCGGCGGTGGCCAGCAGTTCCAGATCGGTGAAGCGTGACGGCAGCCGGCGATTGTCGCCCGAATAGGCATCGCTGGCCGGCATCAGCCAGGGCAGCGGCACGGTGGCGAGATCCCAGAGGTGGACGTGCGCGTCGACGACTTTCATCGGTGCTCTCGCTCTCGCGTCGTGCTCAGTCGAGATGGAACATCGGCCGCAGCGGCCATTCCTTCGGGCGCTGGTCGGGATGGGTTTCCATCAGTTCGGCCATCGCCGCCCACCAGCGGCGCATGACCGGCAGTTGCGGCAGGGCATCGCGCCGGTCGTCGGGGCGCAGCTTGAGCACGGCGAACAGCGCCAGCGAATCCTCGTCGAGAAAGATCGAGTAGTCGTAGATGCCGGCGTCGCGCAGCGCGGCGACCAGCTCCGGCCAGATCTCATCGTGGCGGCGCTGATATTCATCGGCGACGCCAGGCTTGAGCTGCATGCGGAAGGCGTGGATGCGGGACATGGCGCTCACTGCAGGTTGACGAACAGGCCGCCGTCGACGAGCAGCGCCGAGCCATTGACGTAAGCCGCCAGATCGGATGCCAGGAAGACGACCGCGTTGGCGATGTCGCGCGGCTCGCCGAGACGGCCGAGCGGAATGCGGCCGCGCATGTACGCGAGCTTTTCCGGCGACGACAGGTCCTCGGCGTTGAGGTCGGTGGCGATCGTGCCGGGCATCACCGAATTGCAGCGGATGCCGTACGGGCCAAGCGCGATCGCGCAGGACTGCATCAGCGAGTGGACGCCGGCCTTGGTCGGCGTGTAATGCGCCTGCATGCCGCCGCCGACCAGTGCGCTGATCGAACTGGTCGCGACGATCGCGCCGCCGTGGCCCTGGGCCTTCATCTGCCGCGCGACGGCCTGCGTCACGTAGAACGCGCCGTGCAGATTGACCTCCATGGTCCGTTGGAACGCGTCGAGCGGAATGTCGAGAAAGGCATGGAACGGGCAGATGCCCGCATTCGAGGCGAGCACGTCGATCTTGCCGAACGCGCGCACCGCGGCGTCGACGAGCTGCCCGCCGGTCTGCGGATCGGCAACATTGCCCTCGATCGCGATGGCGCGCCGGCCGAGCGATTCGATTTCCTCGACGACGCCGTCGACGGCCGACTTCTTGCCGTAGCTTGCGTCGTTGTCGCGATAGAAATTGATGACGACGTCGGCGCCGTGGCGCGCCGACTCTATGGCGATCGCGCGGCCGATGCCGCGCGATCCGCCGGTGACGACGACTGACTTGCCTTCGAGCAGCTTCAAGTCCTTCTCCTCAGGTTTTCCCCCTCGATTCCGCTTGTCGAGGATGGCACGCCGGTGCCGTGCTCCGCTCAGCGCGGATATGGACGCCGCAGGGCACAGGCCGGATTCAGGCGTACGCCGAAGCCCGGCTTGTCGAGCGCACCGACGTCGAGACGGCCGTTGACCGGCACCGGCTCGTCGAGCAGCAGCGGGTTGAACATCGGCACGACTTCATCCGCCTTCGGCGCCATCATCAGGAATTCGGCGAACGGCGAGTTGTGGCGGGTGATGACGAAGTGGTAGCTGTATACCGAAGAGCCGTGCGGAATGACCAGCGCGCCACGCGCGTCGGCGAGTGCCGAAATCTTGACCAGCTCGGTCAGGCCACCGCACCAGCCGACGTCGGGCTGGATGATGTCGCAGCATCCCATCTCGAGCAGCATGCGGAAGCCCCAGCGCGTCGCTTCGTGCTCGCCGGTCGTGACGAGCATGTCGCGTGGCGCCTGGCGCTTCAGCTCCGCGTAGCCCCAGTAATCATCGGGCGACAGCGCTTCCTCGATCCACTTGAGGCCATGTTCCTGCGCACGCTGCGCCAGCTTGATCGCGTAGTTGAGGTCGAGGCTCATCCAGCAGTCGAACATCAGCCAAAAGTCCTCGCCGACGCGGGAACGCATCTCGGCGAGTTCGGCGATGTTCTTCTTGAGACCGTCTTCGCCCTCGGCGGGGCCGTGATGCAGCGGCAGCTTGCCGCCGATGAAACCCAGCTTCTTGGCGAGATCCGGACGTGCGCCGGTGGCGTAGAACTCCATCTGCTTGCGCACCGCGCCGCCGAGCAGCTGGTGTACCGGTTCGCCGCGCAGCTTGCCGAGCAGATCCCAGAGGGCGAGGTCGACGCCGGAGATCGCGTTGACGACGAGCCCCTTGCGTCCATAGTACTGCGTCGAGAAGTACATCTGGTCCCACAGCTTCTCGAGCTCGGTGATCTGTGCGCCTTCGAGAAAGCGCGCCAGATGCTTTTCGACGATGTAGGCCGCCGGCTCGCCGCCGGTCGTCACCGCGAAGCCGGTCGTGCCGTCGCTGGCCTCGATTTCGACGACCAGCGTGCCGAGCACGTTGATGCCGAAGCTCTGGCGGCTCTGACGGTATTCGGGATAGCGTGCCATCGGAGTGGCAATGTGATCATCGATCCAATGGCCATCGCCCTGGTCGTGATAGTCCGCGCCGCCGCCGGTGACGACGAAGGCACGGACGTGTTTGATTTTCGGGAAACTCATCGCAGCGATTTCCTGACAATGGCTGAGAAAAGTGGAAGGGTGCGTCAATAAGTGCAGCGGCCGCCGGAGATGTCGAACGTGCTCGCCGTCGTGAACGAACAGTCTTCGCTCGATAGCCAGCAGATCATCGCCGCGGTTTCGCCGGGTTCGCCGAGACGGCCCATCGGGATGCGCGAACGCATGTACTCGATGTGCTCCGGCTTCAGCTGCGTGAGGATTTCCGTGTTCGCCGTTGCCGGCGTGATGCAGTTGACGAGGATGTTCTGCGTCGCCAGTTCCTTGCCGAGCGATTTCGTCAGGCAGATCAGGCCGGCCTTGGAGGCGCTGTAGTGGGAGGCGTTCGGATTGCCTTCCTTGCCGGCGACCGAGGCGATATTGACGATGCGGCCGTAGCTGGCCTTCAGCATCGCCGGCACGATCGCTCGCACCGTCAGCACCGGGCCCATCAGGTTGACGTCGAGCACGCGGCGCCAGACGGCCGGGTCGAGTTTCCAGGTCGGCCCGTTGCCGCCGGTGATGCCGGCGTTATTGACGAGGATGTCGATCTTGCCGAAGCGCTGCAGGGTCGCCTGCGCGGCGCGCTGCACGTCGCCGTCGTCGGTCAGCTCGACGGTGTTGATTGCGACGCGATCCGGCTGCGCCAGAGAGGTGCGCGCCTGTTCGAGACGTTCATGATCGATGTCCCACAGCGCGACCGATGCGCCGGACGCGAGCATGCGTTCGGCCGTCGCGTAACCAATGCCGCGGGCTCCGCCGGTGATGACAGCGATGCGGCCTTCGAGATCGATGCGGTTCATGGGCGGGCCTGCACGGTGAGTTGCTGCTGGATGCCGAGGCCCTGGATGCCCAGGCGCATCGTTTGCCCCGCCTTCAGGTAGATCTGCGGCCGCTGGCCGAAGCCGACGCCCGGCGGCGTGCCGGTCGAGATCACGTCGCCCGGCTGCAGGCTCATGAACTGGCTGATGTACGACACCAGATGGGCGACATCGAAGATCATCGTCTTGGTGCTGCCGTCCTGATAGCGCTTGCCGTCGACCTCGAGGAACATGTCGAGGTTCTGCACGTCGGCGATCTCGTCGCGGGTGACGAGCCAGGGGCCGAGCGGCGCGAACGTATCGCAGCCCTTGCCCTTGTCCCACTGGCCGCCGCGCTCGAGCTGGTAGGCGCGCTCGGAAACGTCATTGACGACGCAATAGCCGGCAACGTGCTCAAGCGCCTGCGCCTTGTCGACGTATTTGGCGGTCTTGCCGATCACCACGCCGAGCTCGACTTCCCAGTCGGTCTTCTCGGAGCCCGGCGGAATCTCGACGTCGTCGTTCGGGCCGACGATCGAGCTCGACGGCTTCATGAACAGCACCGGCTCGCTTGGCACGGCCATGCCCGACTCGGCGGCGTGGTCGCTGTAGTTCAGTCCGACGCAGACGATCTTGCCGACGCGGCCGACGCACGGTCCGATGCGCGGTTGGCCGGGGACCGCAGGCAGCTGCTCCGGATCGAGCGCGCGCAAGCGCGCGAGGGTTTCAGGGAGCAGGGTGTCGCCGGCAATGTCGGTCACGTGCGTCGACAGATCGCGCAGGCGTCCCTGCGCATCGACGAGCGCCGGCCGCTCATGGCCGGGCTCGCCGTAGCGAACGAGCTTCATGCGTATCCTCCGAATGGCTTTATCGTTAGATTGGGCTCGCATGATCGGCGAGCGATCAATGATGTTCCAATCGAAAAAAAACCGAATTTGATAGCCAAATGCGATGCGTCACGAATGACGCGGCACGGCGCACGGAGGACGTGAAAAGCGCCGCCGGTGCTACCGCGCGCCGCTGATGGCAATCGGTTCTACACGTCCCGAGTGCGATTGTCGGGCACCGAGTAGCGGCGCAGCAGTTCGACGAAACGCTCCGCGGGTTCGCTGAGCGTTTCGTCCTTGCGCGTCAGCACGCCGAAGCCTTCGATGTGGCGCCTGATCTCGATCGGCAGCAGGGCCAGCAACTCGGCGCGCAAATAGTCGCGTACGACCGATTCCGGCAACATCGCGATCGCGTCACTGTTCTGCAGCAGCTGCAGCGTCGCGAAGATCGATCCGCATTCGACGATATTGCTCGGCGAGGCGAGCCGCTCATGCGCGAGTTCCTCTTCGAACAGCCGTCGCGCCGGACTCGTGATCGGCTGCAGCACCCACGGCAGATCGATCAAATCGGCGAGCCGCAGGCGACGCCGCTCACTGAGAGGGTGACCGACCCGCACGGTCAGCCGCATCGTTTCATTGGCGATCGGCTCGAAATCGAACTCGTTGTGCTGCAGCGGATGCGTGAAGCGGCCGAGCGCGAAATCGATCTGGCCGCGCTGCAGCAGTTCAACGATCTGATCGCTGGTCTCGCCGAGAATGCGCACGTTCAGCAGCGGACGTTCCACCTTGAGGTCTGCCACCGCCATCGCCAGCACGTCCGGCGCCGCGCCCATGATCGCGCCGACGGTCAGCTGGCCGTGACCTCCCTTGTGCTTGACCTCGAGGCCTTCGGCGAAGCGCTGCAATTCGGCCAGCGCGCGTCGGGCGTAGGCGAGGGTGACTTGGCCCAGGGGCGTCGGGTGCAGGCCGCGCGCGCGGCGCTCGAACAATAAAAAGCCGAAGGCTTCCTCGATGTTGGCGAGCATGCGGCTCGCGCTGGGCTGTGCGACATTGATCGATGTGGCGGCCTGATGCAGGTTCCCGGTTTCGTCCAGGGCGACGAGCAGCGACAGATGCTTGAAGCGCAGGCGATTGATCAATGCGAGGACGGAACGGGAAGGGCTCATGATTTAATTTACGTATTGACCAATGGAAATTACGCATTGGGTTGTTATCAATGGCCCGATTATAGTCCGGCGATTCATCGGCATTGCCTGTTGCGTGCGCGTCGCGCAGTGCGGCGGCCGGCAACGATAAAAACTGGAGAATTGGGATGTACAAGAAGACCTATCAGGCCACGCATCCGGACATGATGGCCGGCGCAAGCAACGACGCGCTGCGGGAGCGCTACCTGCTGGGTGGCCTGTTCGTGGCCGACGAGGTGGTGCTGAATTACTCGCACAACGAGCGCTTCGTGCTCGGCGGCGCGATGCCGGTCAGCGGACGCGTGGCGCTGCCGGAGCAGACGGAGCCGGCCTCGGCTGCCGGCAAGCCGTTCCTGGAGCGCCGCGAACTGGGCCTGATCAACGTCAGCGCGCATGCCGGTCGCGTGACGATCGATGGCCGCTCCTACGAGCTGGGGCCGAAGGACGGCCTGTACGTGCCGATGGGTTCGGAAGAGGTCGTGTTCGAGTCGGTCGAAGCCGGCCGGCCGGCGAAGTTCTATCTGGTCTCGACGCCGGCGCACGCGCGCTACGAGACCGTGCAGATCTCGATCGACAAGGCCGTGCCGCTCGAGCGCGGCTCGCTGGCGACCTCGAACGAGCGCACGATCTATCAGTACGTCGTGCCGGCGACCTGCAAGAGCTGCCAGCTGCTGCTGGGCCTGACGACGCTGAAGACCGGCAGCGTCTGGAACACCATGCCGCCGCATCTGCACGATCGCCGCTCCGAGGTCTACTTCTACTTCGGCCTGCAGGACGACGAGCGCGTCTTCCACTTCATGGGGGAGCCGGACTCGGCGCGCCATATCGTCGTGGCCAACGACGAGGCGGTGATCTCGCCGCCGTGGTCGATCCACATGGGCTCCGGCACCTCGAACTACACCTTCATCTGGGCCATGGGCGGTGAGAACCTCGACTACACCGACATCCATCAGCTCGACATCTGTCAGCTGAAGTGAGCCTGGCAATGGAGCTTTTCAGACTCGACGGCAAGGTCGCGATCGTCACTGGCGCCAACACCGGCATCGGCCAGGGCATCGCCGTGGCGCTGGCGCAGGCGGGCGCCGACATCGTTGCCGTCGGCCGCAGCCGCATGGACGACACGAAGGCGCAGATCGAGGCGCTCGGCCGCCGCTGCCATCCGCTGCACGCCGATCTGTCGAACGCTAAGGTCGCGGGCGAGGTGATCGCCGGAGCGACCGAGGCTGCCGGACGACTCGACATCCTCGTCAACAATGCCGGCATCATTCGCCGCGCCGACTCGATCGACTTCAGCGAGCAGGACTGGGACGCGGTGATGGACACCAATCTCAAGACGGTGTTCTTCCTCTGCCAGGCGCTGGCGCGGCGACTGCTGGCCGACGGCCGGCGCGGCAAGATCATCAACATCGCCTCGCTGCTGTCGTTCCAGGGCGGCATCCGCGTGCCGTCGTACACGGCGAGCAAGAGCGGCCTGGCCGGGCTGACGCGGATCCTCGCCAACGAGTGGGCGGCCAAGGGCATCAACGTCAACGGCATCGCGCCCGGTTACTTCGTCACCAACAATACCGAGGCGCTGCGCACCGACGAGGACCGCTCGCGCGACATCCTCGCGCGCATCCCGGCCGGGCGCTGGGGCGTGCCGCGGGACATCGGCGGCGCGGCGGTGTTTCTGGCCTCGGACGCCGCCGACTACGTGCATGGCACGCTGCTCGCCGTCGACGGTGGTTGGCTCGCGCGCTGAGCCGCGCGCCGCGGTGCTTCAGGAAGTGCCCGGCCGTGAGGCCGGGCGCTTTTTCGTCAGCGCGCGACGAGCGTCGTGCGCGCCGCGAAGCTGTCGCCGTTGCGCAGATAGCCGGTGATGCGCACGTCGTGCGCGCCGCCGTCCGGTGTCCAGCCGAGCCGCAGCGCCAGCTGCGCGGCTGGATCGCTGCTGCGCTGCGTGACCGGCACTTCGCGGCCATCGACGAAAGCGCGCGCGGTGCTGGCGAGCGCCTCGCCGTCCACGCGCACGCTGGCATCGACGCCGCTGTTGCCGTGCGATGTCCTGGACGGTGCGGGCGACAGCTCCACCCTGGCCGTGCGCAGATGGCCCGGCGTGTACAGCAACGGCGCCGGCGGCGGCGTCATGTCGTAGCCGAGGAAGTAAGAGGTGTGCGGCGGCTGGTTGTAGCCGACGTTCTGCCAGGCGACCGACAGCCGGTAGACCGGATCGTGCATCAGCGTGCGCAGCCGGTGCGTGGTCGGATAGGGCGTTTCGTAGATGCGCAGCGCCGAGCTGTCCGTCGTGCGCCAGATCACTTCCTCGCGCCAGTCGCCGAACAAATCGGCCTGCAGCGCCGGCGTTCCCTTCGTGGTGTTGTTCGACAGCGTGCCGGTCGCCGTCAGCAGGGTCGTCGTCGTCTGCGTCGCCGGGTCCCATTTCTGGATGTTGCCGACGCCGGCGCTGATCGTGCTGTCGTACGTGTGATCGAGGATCTCCTGGCCGAGATCGCCGTCCCAGTTGATGACGAAATTCGCCACCGGCGCGGTGGCCGCGAGCTGCGTGCCGCCGGCGCTGTAGACGGCGCCGTTGGCCCAGGCTTCTGCGCCGGCCTGCGATGGATCGATGTCGCCAGCCGTGCCGCGGCCGGTGTCGCGTCCGGTATACACGCCCCAGAGAATCTCGCCGCTGCCGGCGTCCGCCATGTACAGGCCGTAAGTCGCGGTTTTGTTCTCGTCAACCTTGAAGTACTCGAGGCCCGGACGCGACGGGTCGAAGTCCGACAGATGCATGGCATCGCCATGGCCGAGGCCGGTATTCCACAGCGGTGTGCCGTCGTCGTCGATCGCCATGGCGCCGAAGACAATCTCGTCGCGGCCGTCGCCGTCGACGTCGGCCACCGCGAGGTTGTGATTGCCCTGGTCGGTGTATTCCGAGCCCGCCTCGTCGGAATCGAAGCACCAGCGCTGGACGAGTTTGCCATCGCGCCAGTCGAACGCCGCGAGCACCGTGCGCGTGTAATAGCCGCGCGTCATGACGATGCTCGGCCGCTCGCCGTCCAGATAGGCGACGGCGGCGAGGAAGCGATCGACGCGATTGCCGTAGCAGTCGCCCCAATCGCAGACCGTGCCGCGGGGCGGCACGTAGTCGATCGTCGCCAGCGCGGCGCCGGTCTCGCCGGAAAACACCGTCAGGTATTCCGGGCCGTCGAGCACGTAGCCATCGCTGTTGCGGTAATCGGCATTCGCATCACCGATCGTCGTGCCGACGCCGTCGACGCTGCCGTCCGCGGTTTTGGCGACGACTTCCGCCTTGCCGTCGCCGTCGAAGTCATAGACGAGAAACTGCGTGTAGTGGGCGCCGGCACGAATGTTGCGGCCGAGGTTGATGCGCCAGAGGCGCCGGCCGTCGAGCTTGTATGCGTCGAGATAGACCTCGCCGGTATAGCCGCTCTGCGAGTTGTCCTTCGAATTCGACGGATCCCACTTCAGGATGATTTCGTACTGGCCGTCACCGTCGACATCGCCGACGCTGGCGTCGTTGGCGCGGTACGTGTAGGTCTCGTCGGCCGGCGTGGTGCCGCCTTGCGGCGGCTGCAGCGGCACGTCGAGATAATCGTGCTGCCAGGCGACGGTGCGCGCCGCTCCGCCACCGTCGCGCGCTGCATCGCTGCGGCTGCCCAGGCGCGGGCGAATCTCGTACGCATCGCCGGCCTCGCCGCCGGCATCGAGCCAGTTCGTCGCCTCATGCAGCGGCGCCTCGTTCAATTTGCGGCCGTTGCGGTAGACGTCGAACGACAGCTCGTCGGGATCGCTGCCGAGCAGGCGCCAGCTGACCAGCACGCCGTCGCTCGTCGGGATCGCGACGGCCCCGCGATCGAGCCGTTCGGCCTGGCGCAGCGGCGCGGCGTCGGCCGCCATGGCGGGAGGGCTGTGCGGCGCCGCGCAGGCGGCGGCCATGCAGCCGAACAGGACCGCCAGACTGGTCATTCTGGACATGTGGAATCTCCTCAGTTTTTTGTTGTGATGGCGGATCGGTATCGCAATGAACCGGTAACCCGGGGCCGGCGCACCGCCATGCGCGCGACCGCGGTGTCCTCAGTGAACGGAAGCCGGTGCCTCGAACGCGCCCAGATCCGGTGCCTTGCCGTTGTAGGGGACACCGACGTCGACGCCGGCATCGATCAGCCTGCTGCCCGGCGCCAGATGGGCATACGTGATCACGGGCAGGTCACCGTTGGCCTGGCGCGGGGCCGTCAGCTGCGCTTCGTCGAGGCTGATGAAATCCGCGGCCGTGACGTCTCCGGCCAGCTGGAAGCTGTTGTGCGAGACGTCGTTGCGCGGGTCGTCGCCGAGGTTGATGCTGGCGGCAGCCCCGTAGGACAGGTTGTTCTTCAAGCGCTGCTGATAGCCCGGGACGTCGGTCGCGTTGTCCTCCAGCGTCGACAGCATGTTGAAGTTGGCCTTGTGGTTGCCGATGCCGGTATTGTTGATCCAGTCCTGTCCGCCGATGTGATGGTTGGCGTAGAAGCCCGACGACAGGTTGCCGACCGAGAGACAGAAGCGCACCTGGTGACGTGGCGTCGGAACCGGATAGGGCTTGCCGTTTCTGCCGTAGCCGCCGCCCTTGAAGCCATTGCCGTCGCCGAGCGCCTTGAAGTCGCTGTCGTAGCCGTTATACATCGCCCAGCTGTTTTCGACGGTCATGGCGGACTTGGCGTTGATGAAATCGAAGCCGTCGTCGCTGTTGAACCAGGCGCGGCTGCCGCGGATCACGTTGCCCGTGTTGTCTGCGGATTGCGGATGTCCGCCGAAGCCGTCGACGTTGCCGTCGGAGAAGTGGTTGAGTCCTTTGTTTCGGTAGGCGTCGACGTTGAGCACGAGGTTGTTGCGGCCCTTCACCAGGTACCAGCCGATGCCCATGCCGTCGTGGATCGCCAGTTGCTCGAAGCGATTGTCGTTGCCGCCTTCGACGCGGATCGCTTCGGACTGGGTGCGCTGATCGGCGATGGTCACCTGCACGCCAACGATGTCGAAGCCCTTGAACACGCACTGGTCCGTAGCGACCAGGAACGCGGTGACGCGATCGCCGGCGGGCTTGACATTGGTGAAGTCGAAGATCGGGCGCTCGTTCGAATAATTGACGTAGCGGATGCGCTTCTTGGTGAAGTGGTTGACGACCGAGTAGATCTTTTTGTCGCGGGTCGTGATGTCCGCGTTGCTCAGGTGATAGGTGCCGCCGCGCAGGTACACCGTGTCGCCGGGCGATGCCGCTGCCTGCGCTTTCATGAGCGTCGCGAAAGGCGCTTTCAGCGTGCCTTTGGCGTCGTCCGAGCCGTTGGGCGACACATAGAAATCCGCCGCAAAAGCGGGCAACTGGAACAGGGCCAGCGTTGTGGCGCATAGCGCCGGCAGCATGCATTTCATTGTGGGTCTCTCCTCCGGTGTATGAAATCGCAACTTAGCGGTTGGCGACGCGCCATGAGAAATAGAAAAAAGCGCCGCAGCTATAGCAGTGTGCTATCCACCGTGGTGCGATGGTGATCCATGCGGGCGCGCTATCGGAGCATGGGAAACTTGAATCGCTGCCGCCGCGGCGCTGCTTTTATGCTGAGCCGATAACACGGGCTTCGCAATCGGACGATGCGCCGGGCACCACGCGGCAGAGGAGCGATCATGAACGGCCGGATGGCTCGCGGTGGCGCCCGCTCGCTTGCGATGTGCCTGATTGACGCTCCGCGCTTCAGACCCCAGGCACGGTTCACCATGAAACAACGAATCCCGAGGTTCTTCGATTTCCTGCGCATCGGCCTTCTGGCGCTCGCCGGCGTCGCGGGTGCGGCGCCGGCGCAGGAACCGCCGGCCTGGAAATTCGACTTCGGCGGCGGCTCCGCCGCGCCGGGCCATGTCGGCGTCGACGCGCGGACGCTCTACTCGGCCGATCGCGGCTACGGCTTCGAGCCGGACGGTACGCCGCCGGTGCAGGCCCGCGGTTTCGTGACGGCGGCGCATCCGTTTCTGTTCTCGGTCGCGGTGCCCGAGGGCAACTACCGGGTCACGGTCACGCTCGGTGACGCGGCGGCGGCTTCGCGCACAACCGTCAGGGCCGAATCGCGCCGGCTCATGCTCGAAGCGGTGACCACCCGTTCTGGTGAATTCGCCACGCGCAGCTTCATCGTCAATGTGCGCCGGTCGGGACTCGTGCCGCCGCCACGCGACGCGCCCGGCGGCGCAAGCGTCATCACCAGTGATCGCGAAACTGGCTCGTACACCTGGGACGAGAAGCTGACGCTGGAATTCGGTGACGCGGCACCGAAGATCGTGGCGCTGGTGATCGAGCCGGTGCACGTGCCAACGGTTTATCTGGTCGGCGACTCGACGGTCACCGATCAGCGCTGGGAGCCGACCGCGTCTTGGGGGCAGATGCTGCCGCGCTTCTTCGCGCCGCAGGTCGCGGTGGCCAACCATGCCGAGTCGGGCGAGACGCTGAAGTCGTTCCTCAGTGAATTGAGGCTCGCCAAGGTACTCGACACGCTGCAGGCCGGCGATTACCTGTTCATCCAGTTCGGTCACAACGATCAAAAAGCGCAGTGGCCGCAGACCTACGCCGATGCCGCGACGACCTACCGCAGCTATCTGCGCGCCTACATCGACGAAGCCCGCCGCCACGGCGCGACGCCGGTGCTGGTGACGTCACCGGAACGGCGCAACTTCGACGCGCAGGGCCGCATCGTCAATACACTTCAAGGCTACCCGGACGCGGTGCGGGCGCTCGCCCGCGGGGAGAATGTCGCGCTGATCGACCTCGCGGCGATGAGCACGCGGCTCTACGAAGCGCTGGGGCCTCAGCGCGCGGCGCTGGCGTTCGCCGACGGCGGCCGGGACCACACGCACAACAGCGATTACGGCGCCTATGAGCTCGCGCGCTGCATCGTCGAAAGCATCCGCGGCGCGGACCGGCCGCTTGCGGCGCTGCTGCTGCCGGACAGCGCTCGCTTCGATCCTTCGCGGCCTGATGATCCGGCCGCGTTCGCGCTGCCGGAGAGCCTCGCGCACAGCGAGCTGAAGCCGCGCGGGAGCTAGGGAAGTCCTGCGCGGGTCAAGATCGTCATTGCGAGGAGCGCAGCGACGAAGCCATCCAGTTCTACCGCCCCTTGGGCCTCGGGACTGGATGGCTTTGTCGGCCCTTCGTTCGATCGCGGCTCGTCATCACGCTTTTTCCGGCGGTCCCGCGGCTGTCGGCAACGGCGGGGCATGGGCAGCGACGAACGATCGGCTTTGCAACTCAGACCGATACGCAAAAAAAATCGATCCCTCTAAATTTTACATTAGAAGTAAATCTATCGATATGAAACTCTTCACACACAACGAACAATAGGAGGAGTGATGATGAGATCGTCATCGTATCGGTGCGTGCGTGCGCGTCCGTTTGCTTTCAAGTTGTCCGCGATCGTATCGGCCATCGCTTTGAGCGGCCCCTTGCAGGTTCATGCGCAGGACGCCAGCGACGATGCGTTGTCCGTGGCCCAGCCGGTTCCGGGCGACGCGGCACCGGCGGCGAAGCCATCTTCGAAACCAGCGGAGGACAAGAAACCAGCGGAGGATAAGGGGATTGCCGAAGTCATCGTGACGGGTGTGCGCGCAAGCCTGGAAAGCGAGCTTCGGATCAAGCGCGATTCCGATCTGATTCTGGACGGCATTTCGGCTGAAGACATCGGCAAGTTGCCTGACGACAACATCGCCGAAGCGCTGGACCGCGTAACGGGCGTGGCCATCGAGCTCGAAAATGGCGAAGGTAGCGGCATCAATGTCCGCGGCCTCAGCGGATCGCTGGTGCGCATCGAGTACAACGGCTCCAAGGCCCTGTCGACCAACACGAGCGGCAGTCGTAAGGTCGACGCCCGCGATTTCCCGTCGGAATTCGTGTCACGCATCGAAGTCGTGAAGTCGGAATCGGCGGACATGACGGAAGGCGGCCTTGGTGGCACCGTGCGCATCTTCTCGCGCAAGCCGCTCACCAGCGGCAATTTCTTCACGGCATCCGCCTCGGGCTCGGACAATGAACTGGCGGTGGAATACGAGCCGCGTCTGGCGGCTTTCGCCGGCCGCACGTTCTTTAACAACACTTTCGGCATCCTCGGCGGCGTGGTCTACAGCAAGGGGTTGAAGAGCACGCAGTCGATGCTCAGCACGGGCTGGACCCAGCCGCTCGACTTCAACGGCGACGACAAACTCGACTACCTGCCGTACACGCCGCGCTACTCGCTCATCCGCGAGGACAACACGAGACTGGCCTTCAACGGCATCACGCAATGGCGTCCGACCAATAACCTCGATCTGTATCTGGAGGGCATGTACACGCAGCGCAATTACAACAAGGACGACCAGTTCCTGCAGGTCTCGACGGTCTCGTCGCTGGTCGATTCGAGTTCGGTGGAGTATTTCAGCGACGATCAGACCGTCAAGCACTACGACATGGTCGATGCGTCGTCCAGCAAGAGCAATTTGATCACGGCCCGCTCGCTGGTCGATTCGTTCCGGAACGACATCTACATGACGGCTCTGGGCGGCACCTGGGACTCCGGGCCGTGGAACGTCACCGGACGCGTGAACTACTCGGCGATGGGCTATGACCAGGAGTCCTTTCAGCCGTATGCGGCCATCTACGACGCTCCGGAGATTACGGTCGATATGGATAATAAATATCGGGCGCCGAGCTTCGACTTTCACGACACCTACCTGCTGGATCCGGAGAACTACAACTATGCGTATGTCCTCGCCAGACCGACGCAGTTCCGCCAGCATGAGTTCAATGCCAAGACGGATGTCAATTATCGGCTTGATCTCGGCCTGGGGCCGGTCAAGCTGACGACGTTGGAGTGGGGTGTCGAGTACAGCGTCTTCGACGAATCGAAGAGCTCGAACCGGCGAAACGCGACGCTCGATGGCAGGAGCGACTCGACGGTGCAGGCGGAGGTCGTGAGCGCCGTGGCCAAGTACGGCAGCCTGGGGCCGACGCGATTCTTTTCCACCCGCAACGTGGGCTTCTCGACGCCGGATTGGTTCCGTTTCGGACACGGCTTCATCAACGCCGTCGCCGCCGACAGCGGTTGGACGACCCTCTCCGAGGGCGGGGCTGTCTGGGAGATCGACGAGGCGACGACGGGTACGTACCTCAAGGCCGACTACGACATCAACACGTATTTCCCGATGCGTGGCAATGTCGGTGTCCGCTTCGTGGATACCCAGGTCGACGGTGATGGCCTCTCGAGCGACGGCAGCGAGGCCGAGGGCAATGGCAGCTATCAATACTTTCTGCCGAGCGCCGCTCTGACCGTGAACTTCATTCCGCACGTCTTCATGCTGAAGACGACATACTCCACGCGGATCGCACGCCCCGAGCCGTACCAGATGGCGCCGTCGATCACCTCATTCGACGAGGACGATCTGACGGCGACGCGGGGCAATCCGGCCCTCAAGCCGTACAATTCGAAGCAGTACGACATGTCCCTGGAGTGGTACCCGAAGAGACGTTCGTATCTGTCGGGCGGTCTGTTCTTCATCGATGTGGAGTCGTTCGTGAAGACGGTCACCGTCGAGGGCACGGTCGAAGGATACGAGGACGCGTTCGAAATCACGACCTACGAGAACTCGGGTACAGGCGTCAAGGTGTATGGCTTCGAAGCCGGCGGCTCGGCCGACTTCGCGGAAATCTTCGACGTGTCCTTCCTCAAGGGTTTCGGCATGAAGGCCAACTTCACGGTGGAGGACGACACGGGCACGCCGAACATCAGCCCGGTGACCGGAAAGCAACTGCCGTTCGAGGGCTTGTCGAAGTTCAGCTACAACGTGACCGGCTACTACGAGGATCATGGTTTCAGCTTTCGCCTCGCGTACAACTGGCGCGATCAATTCCTGAGGACGACCAGCGGGCGCGGCGACTTGCCTGAGTGGCAGGAGCCTTACGGCAAGCTCGATGCCTCGCTGAGCTACAAGGTCGGCAAAGAGGTCAGCCTCGTCTTCAGCGTCAAGAATGTTCTGGATACGATGCGCTTCGAGAACTCCAGCAGCGAACTGCGCCGCAACGTCGTCGAGGATCGCGGCCGCACGGTGGCTGCCGGCGTTCGCATCCGCATGTGAACCGCAGACGGCCCTGTCCCGCGATGATCGGTCAGATCGTGGGCAGGGCCGTCGCTGTTGTGGTACCCGCTGACCAGAGCGTTCCGTCCGGCAGTCGGCTCTCTTGCCCGGTCCGTCGGATGGCCGTTCGCAGCACATGCAGCGCACGAACCGTGCTTGCGTGAATCACAAAAGGAAACAGGTCAATGATTCCTCCTCTCAATCGTCGGGATTTCGTCAAGCATTCGGCTCAAGCGGCGGCCCTGCTCGCGCTGCCGGTCATCGGCGGCGAAGCCGTCGCAGAGCAAAAGGCCGGGGCGGACGTGCCGAGCGACGTCACGCTGCGCTGGCTCGACGGTGCGCCGCCACGCACGAGCATCGGCACGACCTGGGGCGTGCCATGGCCGCGCGGCGTGCATCGGAGCGACGCAAGCTTCGCCCTGACGTCGGTCGATGGGACGGCGATTCCCGTGCAGACCTGGCCGCTGGCGACCTGGCCCGACGGCAGTCTCAAGTGGAGCGCGCACGCGATTGCCGCCGACGCCGGACACAGCGAGTCGCTGCTCCTGAAGGCCGGCAAGCCGGCCAAGGCCGCGAAAGCCGTCCGCGTGCAGAGCAGCGACGCGCGCATCGTCGTCGATACCGGCGCGATCGTCTGCAGCGTCGCCCGCCGCGGCACGGTGCTGATCGAATCGATCGTGCGCGACGGCCGCGAACTCGTGCGCAACGGCCGCCTCGTCTGCCAGACGCAGAACCGGGCCGAGCCCAAACCCGGCGCGCCGCTGCAGTTCGCCGCCTTCACCGGCGAGATCAATGGCGTGACGCTCGAACAGGACGGCCCGCTGCGTGCCGTCGTACGCATCGACGGCCGACATCGCCAGGATGCCGGCGTGCGCGCCTGGCTACCCTTCGTGCTGCGCCTGTACTTTTACGCCGGTGGCGACGCGCTGCGCGTGCTGCACACGATCATCTACGACGGCGACGAGAACGCCGACTTCATCCGTGGCCTCGGGCTGCGCTTCGACGTGCCGATGCGCGGCGATCTGCATGATCGCCACGTGCGCTTCGGCGGCGAGGGCGGCGGTGTGTTCGCCGAGGCGGTGCGCGGCCTCACGGGCCTGCGCCGCGATCCCGGCGAGGACGTGCGACGTGCGCAGATCGACGGCCGCGCGACGCCGCCGGCGTCGGATTTCGCGCCGGCGGTCGGTAGCCGACTGCAGTACATTCCGGCGTTCGGCGACTGGTCGCTGCTGCAGGCCGGCTCCGACGAATTCGAGATCCGCAAGCGCACGAAGCCGGGCTACGTCTGGCTGAAATCCGGTCACGGCCGCCGCGCATCCGGCCTCGGCTACGTCGGCACGCCACAGGGCGGCGCCGCGTTCGGCATCCGCAACTTCTGGCAGAGTCATCCCGCCCAGCTCGACGTGCGCGGCGCGGCGGGCGACAGCGCCGAAGTGACGCTGTGGCTGTGGGCGCCCGATGCGTCGCCGATGGATCTGCGCTTCTACCATGATGGCATGGGGCAGGACAGCTACGCGAAGCAGCAGGAAGGACTGCAGATCACCTACGAGGATTACGAGCCGGGCTTCTCGCGGCCGATCGGCGTGGCGCGCACCAGCGAGCTGACGATCTGGGCTTTGCCGGCGACGCCGGCGTGCGAGCGATTCGTCGAACTCGGCACGGTCCTGCAGGAGCCGCCGCTGCTGGCGGCGCCGCCCGAACACATTCACGCTGCCGGCGTGTTCGGCGGCCTGTGGTCGCTGCCGGATCGTTCGACGCCGGCGCGCGAGCTGATCGAGACGCGGCTGGCCGCGAACTTCGATTTCTATCGCCGGCAGCTCGACGAGCGCCGCTGGTACGGCTACTGGAACTACGGCGACGTCATGCATACCTACGACGCCGACCGCCACACCTGGCGTTACGACGTCGGCGGTTTCGCATGGGACAATTCGGAGCTGTCGACCGATCTCTGGCTCTGGTACTACTACCTGCGGACCGGACGCGCCGACGTGTTCCGCGTCGCCGAGGCGATGACGCGACACACCGGCGAAGTCGACGTTCATCACATCGGACCGTTCGCGCCGCTCGGCTCGCGCCACAACGTCGTGCACTGGGGCTGCAGCGCCAAGCAGATGCGCATCAGTACCGCGGCGAACCGGCGCTTCTACTACTACCTGACGGCGGACGAGCGCGTCGGCGATCTGATGCGCGAGCAGGTCGAGGCGCTGCGCACGCTGCGCAGGATCCAGCCCGGCCGCAAGCTGGGCGACGGCGTCGCCACCAGCGAGGCCGCCGAACATCCGGCCGTCAACTTCGGCACGGACTGGGGCGCGGTGTCGGCGGCCTGGCTCACCGAGTGGGAGCGCACCGGCGATGCGAAGATCGGCGCGCGCCTGCTCACGAGCATGCGCACGATCGCCGCGCAGCCCCACGGTTTCTTCACCGGCTCGGCGCCGCTGAATGTCGATACCGGTGCCTACGAGATCGTCCGCGACAGGCCGCCGGTCGAATCGCACCTGAGCGCAGTGTTCGGCCTGCCGGAGATCTGCGCTGAACTCGTCGAGATGCGTCTCGACGAGACCTTCACGCAGGCCTGGCTGCAGTACTGCCGTTTGTTCAATGCGCCGGACGACGAACAGAAGGCCGAGCTCGGCCGCGTCGTCGGCCCGGCGAACCTTCAGCAGGGTCATTCGCGCCTGACGGCGTTCGCCGCCTGGTGGACGAACGACGCCAAGCTCGCCAGGCGCGCGTGGAAGGAGTTCTACGCGGCAAAGAACGGCGAGCCGGTGGAGCCGCTGAAGGTCGTGCGCATCGAGCCGCCGCTGGTTCTGAACGCGGTCGACGAGGCGCCGGGCGTGTCGACGAACGGCGTCAATCAGTGGGGCCTGGCGGCGATGCAGTGCCTGGGCCTGGTCGGTGCGGCGCTGCCGCCGGACGGCGCACGGTCATGATGCTCGATCGTCGCGCGCTGCTGCGCGCCGGCGTGGCGCTGGCTTCGCTGCCCACCGTCGAAGCGGCGCGGGCCGTCGTGCCGTCGCCGGACAGCGGCGAGACGTTTGCGCTGTGGCCGGGTGCAGCGCCGGGCGGCGCCGGCGTGACGGCCGAGCAGCAGACCATCGAGCGCGCGCCGGCGAACAGCGCCTTGCATGATCCGGCCGTGATCCATGTACGCACGCCGACGCTGACGCTGTTCCGTCCGGAGCGGCCCAACGGCGCGGCGCTGCTGCTGATTCCCGGCGGCAGCTACCAGCGCGTCGTCGTCGGCAAGGAAGGCTACGAGATCGCGCGCTGGTTCAACGAGCGCGGCATCACCGTCTTCGCGCTGCTGTATCGCCTGCCGGCCGACGGCTGGGCAGCCGGCCCCGACGCGCCGCTGCAGGACGCGCAGCGCGCGATGCGCCTGATCCGTGCGCGCGCCGCGCGCGACGGCGTCGACGCGCGTCGTGTCGGCGTCATCGGTTTCTCCGCCGGCGGCCATCTCGCGGGGCGGCTCGCGACCACGTTCGCGCGGCCGTCGTACGAGGCCATCGACGAGGCTGACACCCTGTCGGCGCGTCCCGATCTCGCCGGGCTGGGCTATCCGGTCATCACCATGACGGAGCCGTACACGCATATGGCCTCGCGCATCGAACTGCTCGGCCGCTCGCCGACTGCCGAGCAGATTGCGGCGTGTTCGGTCGAGCAGCACGTGCCGGCCGACGCGTCGCCGACGTTCCTGATGGCGGCGTCGGACGATCCGGCGGTGCCGGTCGACAACACGCTGATGATGTTCCTCGCGTTGCGCCGCCAGCGCGTGCCGGCGGCAATGCACATCTTCGAGAAGGGCGGACACGGCTTCGGCCTGCGCACACAAAGCGCAGCGACCGGAGCATGGCCGCAACTGCTGCTCGATTGGAGCCGCCAGCACGGCTTTGTCGGCTGAGAGCGAAGGAAGATCCGGCTCCTGCTCGCCGCCGCCGCGCTGCTCTTGCCATCGGCGATGCGGATCGCGCAGGCGGCGCCCGCGCAACACGAGGCCACGACCACAGCCGGACCGAAGGTCGACGCATAGTCCCGGGATGCCGAGGACCTTTCGAAGTTCGAGCACAGGGCCGCCCTGCTGAAGGATTTGGGTGCGACGCACGTCATGCTCACCGCCGGGCTGCCGATCGCCACTTGGAAATTCGATGGCGACGATCAGGCCATGCAGATGTACAAAGGCTATGGCGCGCGGCTGCTGTTCCAGCGCGACATCGAACTGGCCGTGCCGCGCGCCAGGCACGCGCTCGAACGGTTCGAGGCCATCGCCGCCGCGCAGGCCGACGGTGCCGCGAAGGCGCGCTGGGCGACGATGGCGCGCCGAGTGCAGGCGCTGTCGATCTGCTGCGCTCGGCCGACAACATGGTGTCCTATCAGGCCCAGCTCGACCGCATGAAGCAGTTGGGCGTACCGCCGGAGACCGATCCGGTGCTCGGGGCGCAAGCCGCCTGGGACCGGGTCGACCTGATGGCGATCGCGCGCAGTGAAATTGACAATACCGTCGATCTCAAGCGCCTGATCGACGCATCGCCTGCGCCGCTCCTCGAGCTGGCGCTGACGCCCGACGAGGAGTCGATCATCCGCCTGGGCCCCGATCTGTCCGCGCAGCTGAAGCGCAAGATCGACACGATGAGCGCCCATTGGCGCGACGACGACCGCCTGTCCTCCGTCCCCAACCCGTAGCGGCGCGCGCGGCGCGGGCACTCTCAGTTGGTGCCGGGTGCCAGCGCGTAGACGCGGAAGTCACGGATGCGCAGGTGGCTTTGCACGGTGCGCAGCGCGAAATGGCCGCGCGTGTATGGCGCAGGATCGTCGTAGTCGAACAAGCGCCGGCCGTCGCGTTCATAGGCAATGCGCCGGCCGTCGGCGATCAGCGTGATCGTCTGCGTGCGGTTCGGTTCCAGCAGCACGTCGCGGCCGGACAGATCGTTCTGCGGCAACATCGGCCGGTCACCGGCCTTGCCGATGTAGCGCCGGAAGCGCGTGGTGGTGTTGTGGTTGCCACCGAGCCCGACGTAATAGGTCTTCAGCGCATCGTAGTCGGCGAATGCGCCGGAACGCAGGCGCGCGAAGAAGTCGCCGGACGTGCGCGGATCGGTCGCCATCCAGAAGCAGTTCAGATCGCTGACGCGGTCGTTCGCACCGCCCGCCGAGACCATCGTCGCGGTGTAGCTGATCTTCAACGGTCCGCTGAGTTCGGCGCGGAACCACAGCGACAGTCCGCGCGGCACGTCGATGTCGAGCACGCCGTTCGCGGCGCTGATCGTGCCGGGCTGTTCGGCTTCGACGACCCATTGCGCGAGGCCGTGCCGGAAGTCGTCGCGGTAAAGCTCGCGCTCCGCAGCGCCGCTGGCGACCGGCGCCGCGGCAAGCGCCAGCGTCAGCAGGCACCGTTTCACCGGATCATCTCCTGGCGACGACGTCCGTCGCGGATGCGTCCCGCGCGGCGCGCTCCGCGCCATCGTGGCGGCCGACCGGATTGTGGCCCCAGAGCCGTTCGTAGGGCCAGCCGGTGAGGTCTTCGATGATCGCGCGGCGCTCGGCGGGCGGCGGCGCGGTGTCCGCGCGCTTGAAGCGGGCGATCTCCTCCATCAACACTTCGTGCGTGTGGCGGTCGAGGCGGAAGCGCAACGAGACGAGCACGCCGGCGCCGAGCACGAACAGCGTGCCGCCGATCATGATCGCCACGATCGTGTGCAGCACCGGCGCGCTCTGCGTGGCACTGCCGGACACGAAGCCGGACGCCTGCAGGATGTGGCCGACCGCGAGCACGGCGAGCGCCTGCGCAGTCTTGCGCACGAAGGTCATGACGCCGGCGAACGTGCCTTCGCGGCGGCGGCCGGTGACGATCTCGTCGACGTCGGCCATGTAGTTGTAGACGCTCCAGGGAATGTAGTTGAGCCCGCCGCGGCCAAGGCCGGCGAGCATCACGATGCCGATGATCCAAGGTGCCGGATTCGCCGGCGCGGCGAGGTACAGGGCGAGCAGGGCGAGCAGGGCGACGGCGTAGAACGAGACGGCGAGCCGGTACGATGGCGCCGGCGCCCAGCGCAGGCACAGCGGGATGAACGTCATCACCGAGACGAACTGCGCGACGTACATCAGCGTCAGCAGGC
The DNA here is from genome assembly GCA_047605265.1 of Solimonas sp. Classification (GTDB taxonomy): domain Bacteria; phylum Pseudomonadota; class Gammaproteobacteria; order Nevskiales; family Nevskiaceae; genus Solimonas. The sequence goes on along the minus strand of JASGFY010000018.1, from coordinate 16,244 downwards.
CGGAGGTGCCGGCGACCTTGCTGCCCAGCGCCAGGCCGCCGACCGCGAAAACGACGAAGTAGGTGAACACCGCGTTGAAGATATCCTGGCTGATGTAGCCGCCGAGATACATGCCCAGGTGCAGGCGAAAGGCGCGGATGCGCAGCGTCGACCACAGGTCGCGATAGAGGCGGCGCAGGCTTTCGAGCGCGGACGGGCGCTGCGTCGGGTCGTGCAGGGCGTCGACCTCCTGCGGCGAGCGTTCCCAGGTGAATGTCCAGACGAGCGTGATGACCACCATGAAGCTGAGCGCGAACGACAGGCCGAGCCAGAAGAAAGTGTCCACCGAGTCCTTCTGTCCGAAGGTCTCGAGCAGCGCCGGCAGGAAGGTCGCGAGGATCGCCGAACTCTGGCCGAACAGGATGCGCGAGCCGGCGAACTTGGCGCGCGTCCGGTAGTCGTCGGACATCTCGGCGGCGAGCGTTTCGTACGGGATCAGTTCGAGCGCGTAAACGACTTCGAAGAAGACGTAGGTGGCGAGGTAGTAGAGGAAGTGCTGACCGCTGACCCACATCAGCGCGAAGCTGAAGGACAGCGGGATCGAGATCAGCAGGAAGAAGCGGCGGCGTCCGAAACGACGACCGAGCCGGTTGCCGTAGAAGTTGTCGGAGAGATGGCCGATCAGCGGGCTGGCGACGGCGTCGATGACGCGCGCAATCGCGAAGATCAGCGCCGCCTCGCCGGGCGACAGGCCGCAGTACGTCGTGTAGAAGAACAGGATCCAGGTGCTGATGACCGCCATCGCGCCGGCGCCGAGGTAATCGTTGGCGCCATAGGCAAGGTAGTTTCTCAGCCGCACCGTCCGCTTGTTCATTTCTCCTCCGTTCATGAGTGCCTGTCGTGCCGGCTTGCGTGCAAGGTCTGTCGCCCTGTGCGCCGCCGTGGTGGCGGCCGCTCACCGGACGTGACTAGATGTAGTGGCGCAGGAACTCGGCCAGCGCGAGCATCGCCATCGCCTGGCCATACGGCATCGCCGTGAGTTTGATGTCCCGGTAGAACTGCAGAGTGTCGCCCATTGCGGTGCCGAACGACACGTTCAGCAGTTCGCCTTCGGCGCTGATGTTGGCCCTTACGGCTTGCACGGCGCGGCGTGCGACCGGCTCGTATTCGCGGCCGACGTAGCCCTTGCGGATCGCTTTCAGAATGCCGTATGCGAAGCCGGCGGTCGCCGACGCTTCGAGATACGAGTCCGGATCGTCGATCAGCGTATGCCAGAGGCCGGAGGCATCCTGATACCGGGCGAGCGCCTTGATCTGCGCCGCCAGCGTGTCGATCAGCACCTCGCGCAGGGCATCGCCCGGCTGCAGATCGAGCAGTTCGATGAACTCGGGAATGGCGATCGTGATCCAGCTGTTGCCGCGCGCCCACAATGCTTCGGCGAAGTTGTGGCGGCCGTCGAAGGTCCAGCCGTGGAACCACAGGCCGCTCTTGCGATCGTAGAGATATTTGATGTGGATCAGGAACTGCTTCTTGGCTTCCTCGACGTAGGCGGGCCGGCCCAGCAGCAGGCCGATCTTGGCGAGCGGCAGCACGCTCATCATCAGCGTGTCGTCCCACAGCTGCTGGTGGTTGTCGGCGTTGAAGACGATGTGCTGCAGGCCGTTTTCCTCGGTGCGCGGCATCTCGCGCATGACCCATTCGGCCCAGGTTTCGAGGTACGGCAGATAGGTCTGGTCGCGTGTTTCCTCGTAGAGGTAGGCGAGCGTCAGGAACGCCGCCATCGTGTTGACATTCTTGGTCGGCGTGCCGGCGGCGAAGCGGTCGCGAAACCAGCTCAGCATGACATCACGCGCCTTGGCGTCGTTCGACATCTGGTAGAACTTCAACATGCCATACAGGCCGACGCCGTGCGTCCATTCCCAGTCGTTCCAGCCCTTGGTATCGATGACGCGACCGTCGTCGAGCTTCAGCAGGAACTCGCCGGTCTCGTCCTTGATGTTGACGAGATTGTCGATCAGGCGGTGGATGGTGGAAACGATCTCGGCCGGTTTGAACGGCGCGTCGGGCATGCTCATCGTAAGTCTCGGATTCAGAGTTGAAGTGGCTGTGCGGCGGGCGAGGCGCCGAGCGTAAGGGAATGACGGACGCGCTTCTTGAGGGCCGGCACGGTGGCGAGGCGATGAACTCCGGCGGCACGAGCAGCCAGCCCGGAAAGCCGCCGCGCGTGGCCGCGGCGTTTACGCAGGGGCCGGGCCGCGCAACGATGCAGAGCAGGACGTTTCGCCACAGGCTCGGACTCGGCAAGTGCAACGAGCGCCTCTCGCCGGACCAGATGAAGCGGCGCTCGCCGTCGACCAGCGGCGAGTGGCGATCCCAGCGGACGGTTGCTGGCCGGGCGCGCCGTCGCGGCATGTGCGCCGCATAGCAGGTCGACGGCCGCCAGTACCGTCGCAACCGTGACTGCGGGCTTGGTTCTCCTCATGCGCCTCTGGGTTTTCTTGATTAACACCCTGCCTAATGGTGCGCAGACGGAGCGATCACGGCAAATGACTAAATAGCTCTGCTTGATAGAAAAAAGACATGTAATCGGACCGGAGTCCGCCAAGTGTCCACTGCTTGCTCGCGATCACGATCCTGGAGGTACCCGCAACGATGACGCGGGAGGCTATGCATTCATGCGTTTCGTCTATGAGTGTTCTGCGAATTCGGATTGGTCGTGCATCGATCGCATCCCCGACAATGTAGCTGGTGCGCCGCTGGCGCGAAATTCATGCTTACCAATGAGCGCATTTGATGTCGTGACCTACGGGGAGGCGATGGCGGTCTTCGTCGCCGAACAGACCGGGCCGCTGGCCCAGGTCGAACGTTTCACGAAGCGGGCTGCGGGCGCCGAACTGAATGTGGCGATCGGCCTCGCGCGCCTGGGCTTCCGGGTCGGCTGGCGCAGCCGCCTGGGTGCCGATTCGTTCGGGCGTTTTCTGCTCGATACGCTGGCCGCGGAAGGGCTCGACGCGAGCGGGGTCGTCATCGACGCGTCGCGGCCGACGGGTTTTTATCTCAAGTCACGCAGCGACGACGGCCGCGATCCGCAGGTCGAGTATTACCGCAAGTATTCGGCGGCGAGTCAGCTGTCGCTCGCGGACTACGATGCAGCGTGGTTCGGACAGGCGCGTCACGTGCATCTGAGCGGTATCGGCCCGGCTTTGTCCGATGCGGCCTTCGAGCTGGCGCTGCGGATCGCCGAAGGCGCGCGCCAGACCGGTCAGCGGCTGACGTTCGATCCGAACCTGCGTCCGCAGCTCTGGCGGTCGCGGGAGGAAATGGTGGAACGCCTGAATCGCGTCGCTGCCTGCGCGCATTGGGTCATGCCGGGTCTCGAGGAAGGACGCGTGTTGACCGGCCGCGAAACGCCACGCGATGTCGCCGGCTTCTATCTGGCGGCTGGCGCTGAAGGCGTGGTCATCAAGCTTGGCGCGCAGGGCGCGTATGTGCATACCCGCCAGGGTGAAGCCGTGATACCGGCGCCATCGGTGCCGCAGGTCGTCGACACCGTGGGCGCCGGCGATGGATTTGCGGTCGGCTTCATCAGCGGCTTGCTGGAAGGCCATGATCCGCTGCGGGCCGCGGCGCGAGGCAACTGGGTTGGCGGGCTGGCGATCCAGGTAAAAGGCGACAGCGAAGGCTTGCCGTCGCGCGCGCAGCTTCATGCATTTGAAGCGGGGTGCGTATGAGGAAATGCCTAAGGTCGGCACGATGCAGTACGTGACGCTCACCAGTGCGGCTCTGGAGAGTGCCGCAGCGGCGCAGGCCAACGTCCCTATGTTTGGAACGTTACTGACGCACTTAGTCCCGATAACGAACGATACCACTCAATGACCCAATCCACCGCTTTGACGCGCCGCATCGGCGTGGTCCGCTCATGGGGGGCCGGCTTTATCGGCGCCATGGTCCTGCTGGCTGCGAGCGCCACTGCGCAGGCCGAGGATCTCAAATTCGATTTCAGCTCCGAGCCGGCGAAGCCGGGCGTGATCAAGGTAGCGCCGGACACGGCTTACAGCGAGGAGCAGAAGTACGGTTTCATCAAGCTCCCGGATGAATTGCCCGGCGGCCCGCTCAACTTCGCCGTGAACGTGGACGAGGGGAACTACGACGTCACCATCCGTTTCGGCAGCGCGGCCGAAGCCACCTCCACCACCATCAAGGCCGAGGCCCGCCGCCTGCTGCTGGAGAAGGTGGAGACCCGGAAAAGCAAGTTCGAGACGCGCAGCTTCACCGTCAACGTGCGTAGGCCGCCCATCGCCGGAGGCGGCGTAACCATGATCAACGATCGGGAAAAAGGCCCGCCGGTCTCGCCTGACTGGGACGATTTGCTCACCCTGGAGTTCAATGGCAGCAAGCCGGGCGTCGTCTCCGTCGAGATCAAGCCGGCCAAGGATGCGCTCACGGTATTCCTGGCGGGCGACTCCACCGTGACCGATCAGATCCACGAGCCCTACACGGGCTGGGGCCAGATGCTGCCGCGTTTCTTCAAGCCCGGCGTGGCCGTTTCCAACCACGCCGAATCCGGCCTGGCGCTGACGTCCTTCGAGCGCCAGAAGCGCCTGGATAAGCTGCTGAGCATGGTCAAGGAGGGCGACTACTTCTTCATCCAGTTCGGCCACAACGACCAGAAGGACAAGCGTGAAGGCGCCGGCCCCTTCACCACCTACAAGGACAACCTGAAGAAGTTCGTGGAAGCCGGCCGTGCCAAGGGTGCCAACGTGGTGCTGGTGACGCCCATGGAACGCCGCCGCTGGAAGAACGATGAGCCGCAAAGCACGCTGAGTGACTACGCCGAAGCCGTGCGCCAAGTGGGCACCGAGCTGAAGGTGCCGGTGATCGATCTGAATGCGATGAGCCTGAAATTCTATGCCGCGCTGGGCGAGAAGGCATCCACCAGGGCCTTCGTGTTCTACAAGGAAGGCTCTTTGCCGGGTCTGGCCAAGACGCTGAGCGACAACACGCATCACAATGCTTACGGCGGCTATGAGCTGGCGCGCTGCGTCGTGGAAGGCATCAAGGCTGAGGTGCCGGCGCTGGCCAAGTTCCTGGCGCCCGATGTCGGTACTTTTGACCCGTCCAAGCCTGACTCGCCGGAAAAGTTTGACGTGCTGCCCAGCGCTTACACCCCGCGCTCCGAGAAGCCGGCGGGCAGCTGATGCCCTGCGGCAAGACCGTTCGTTGTAAAAAACCGGCTCCGCAAGGTGCCGGTTTTGTTTTGGGCGGCGCGCCATGATCACGTGGTGCATCCGCAAATCAGTTTCTTGCCATGAACCGGACTCGGCGTGCTTCACGCTTCGCGCGCTTTCATCACTCTGTTTCTGGTTTTGCCTGGCGCTCGCAGCCGGCTTTAATTCATCCATGAATATGACTTGGCGCACGGCTTCTTATCGTGCCGCGAGGTTTCGGAGTAATCCCAGCGTCGAATGCTCTAGCGCCTGATGTAGACATCGCACGATGCCCGGTATAGCCTCCGCGAAGCCCGTGAGGATGGGCTCTGCGGCACCGCTGTCATGACACACGCATCAAATACTATGGAGAGAGAACAATGACCGCTTTTCGTAAACTTGGTCTGGTTGCAGGCCTGCTTGTGGTTGCCGGTGTAAGCCATGCTGAAGTTTCCAGCGCCACCAAGAAGCTGGATCGCAACGGGGACGGCAAGATCACGCTGGAAGAGTACAGCGCCGGCGTGGGCAAGACCTTCAAGAACATCGACCAGAACAAGGACGAGGTGCTGGAGACGGAAGAAATCCGTGCCTATTACCTCACCATCGCCGATGAGAGCGACCCCAAGACCAAGAAGCGCATCGACGGCGTGCTGCATGCCGACGCTAATGGCGACGGTAAGGTCACGGTGGATGAGTTGAAAGATCACTACAAGAAGAAATTCGAGAAGGAAGACAAGAACGGCGATGGCGTGATCACCGACGCCGATTCGTGATCACCGACGTCGACTAAGGCGCGGATTCACCGCCAGCCGATACGGTTGGTTGATGTGCACTAGCCCCGGGGAGCCTGGCTCACCCGGGGCTTTTACTTACGGCATAAAAGAGAAATTGGTCGAGTGCGAGCGGGAGAAAACGACAACCAAAGAAAAACCGCGCGGAAAGCGCGGTTTATGAACAGCTTCGGGTTCCATCGTCCTTAAAATTTTGGTCGGGGCGAGAGGATTTGAACCTCCGACCACTTCCACCCCAAGGAAGTGCGCTACCAGGCTGCGCTACGCCCCGATACGGGGATGACGGAAACCACAAGGGGCGCGAAGTGTAGCCCACCCGCGCGCTGGCGTGAATCGTTTCTCTACTCCGGAAACAGCCGCAGCAGCGCTTCGAGTTCGTCGCGCAGGTTTTTGATCTCCTGCGCACGGTTCGCCGGTGCGAGGGCTGCGAGCAGGGGACGCGGCTTGCCGATCGCGACGACGGTCGTGGTGCTGCGCACGGATTCGCCGAGGCCGATCCGCGGCATTTCCTTGAGCCGCTGGCGCGCGCCGCCGATCGTGAAGCCCTGTTCGTAGAGCAGGCTGCGGATGCGCCGGACCATCAGCACGTCGTCCTGCTGATAGTAGCGGCGGTTGCCGCGGCGCTTGACCGGCTTGAGCTGCGGGAACTCCTGCTCCCAGTAGCGCAGCACGTGCGGCTTGACGTCGCACAACTCGCTGACTTCACCGATGGCGAAGTAGCGCTTGCGCGGGATGTCGGGCAGGACGGCGAGGGGCTTATCGGCGGGCCGCATCGGCTTCCACTCGCAGGCGCAGCTTCTGACCCGGGCGGAACGTCACGACGCGGCGTGCGGAAATGGGTATCTCTTCGCCGGTCTTCGGGTTGCGGCCCGGACGCTGGTTCTTCGATCGCAACTCGAAATTGCCGAAGCCGGAAAGCTTGACCTCTTTGCCCGCTTCGAGGCGGCCGCGGATTTCCTCGAAGAAAAGATCGACAAATTCCTTGGCCTCGCGCTTATTCAGCCCAAGATCTTCGAATAGCGCTTCCGCCAATTCGGCTTTGGTCAAGGCCACAGACATTCCCCGAAAGCTTATTGTCGAATGACGGCGCCCAGATCACGCATCAGAGTTTGCGTGACGCTGGAGCTGGCCGCATCGATCTCTTGCAAAGTTAGGGTGCGCGAGGCGTCATTGAAAAGCAAGCCCAGCGCGACACTTTTGTCACCTTCGGCCAGGCCTTTGCCGCGATATATGTCAAAAATCCTGGCCTGTACCAGAAGTTCGACTCCGGAGGAAGTTACCGACGCCAGAATGCGGTCGGCGCTGACTTCTTCGCGTACGACGATCGCAAGATCGCGGCGCGACGACGGGAATTCCGACAAGGCGCCCGCTTTCGGCACGGCGACGTCGCGAATCGTTTCCCAGTCGAGTTCGTAGACCAGCGGCGCTTCCGGCAGATCGAGACTGTGCACGAGCTGCGGATGCAACTCGCCGATCCAGCCGCAGATCAGGTCCCCGCGCGAGATGCGCGCGCTGCGGCCCGGATGCAGCGCCGGATGCGGCGCGGCTTCGAAGCGATAGTCGGCGGCACGGTTGCCGAACAGGGCGACGACGTCGGCCTTGAGGTCGTAGAAGTCGACCGGGCGCGAGGCGCTGCCCCATTGCTCGGGCAGGGCGCGGCCGGCGGCGAGACCGGCGAGACGCGGCGTCTCGACGACGGTGCCGTCGAGCCGCGCGAAGCAGACGCCGGCTTCGAATAGGCGCACGCGATCCTGCTGGCGCGCGCGGTTGTACAGCCACGCCGGGATCAGGCCGGCCCACAGCGTCGTGCGCATCACCGACAGATTGTCGGCGATCGGGTTGTCGAGCGCGATGTCGGGCACGTCCGGATTCAGGGCTTTCTGCAGGCCCGGTTCGACGAATGCCAGATTGATGACTTCCTGCCAGCCGCGCGCGGCGATCTGCTCCTTGACGTGCTGCAGGCTGCGCCGCGCTTCGTGCCGCTGCGCCGGCGCCAGCTGCGCCGCGTAAGGCTTGCCGGGAATCCTGTCGTAGCCGTACAGGCGGCCGACTTCCTCGATCAGGTCGGCTTCGATGCGCAGGTCGTAGCGATAGCTCGGCACGCGCGCGATCCAGGCGTCGCCGACTTCGGCGCGCAGCGTGATGTTGAGGCGGCCGAGCAGCGTCTCGACGTCCTTGGCAGCGATCTCGTGGCCGAGCACCTGCACCAGACGCGAGCGGCGCAGGCGGACCGACACCGGTTCCGGCTGGCTGCGGCCGGCCTGTGTGACGGGATGCGTCTCGCCGCCGCAGATCTGCAGCACGAGCTGCGTCGCGCGGTCGAGCGCCTGGCACTGCAGGCCCGGATCGACGCCGCGCTCGAAGCGGTGCGCCGCGTCGGACGACAGCTTGTGGCGGCGGCCGGTGCCGGCGACCGCGTTCGGCGCGAAGCAGGCCGATTCGAGGAAGATGCGCGTCGTGCCCTGGTGCACGCCGCTGCCGAGGCCGCCCATCACGCCGGCCAGCGCGATCGCGCCGGCGTCGTCGCAGATCAGCAGTTCGCGGTCACGGCACTCGACGAGTTGGTCGTTGAGCAGGCGGATCTCTTCGCCGTCGCGCGCGCGGCGCACGCGCACGCTGCCCGACAGCTTGTCGGCGTCGAACGCGTGCAGCGGCTGGCCGAGTTCGAGCATCACGTAGTTGGTGATGTCGACGACCGGATGAAGACTGCGGATGCCGGAGCGGCGCAGGCGTTCGCGCATCCAGTCCGGCGTGCGCGCCTTCGGATTGAGGCGCGAGATGACGCGGCCGGCGTAGCTCGGGCAGTCGTCGAGGCTTTCGATCTCGACCTTGATCCGCTGATGGCCTTCGACGACGACCTGCGCCGGCGCTAGGTGCTTGACTGGCACGCCGTACAGCGCCGCGACGTCGCGCGCGAGGCCGAGCACGGAGAGGCAGTCGCCGCGGTTCGGCGTGATTTCGAGATTGAGGATGTGGTCGGCGAGCGCCAGATGCTGCTCGATTGGCGTGCCGACCCTGGCGTCCGCATCGAGTTCGAGCAGGCCGTCCGACTTGTCGGACAGCGCCAGCTCCCTGGCTGAGCACAGCATGCCGAAGCTGTCCACGCCGCGCAGCCGGGCCTCGGTGATCTTCAGCCCGCCGGGCAGCTCGGCGCCGACCAGCGCGCACGGCACCTTGATGCCGGTGCGCGCGTTCGGGGCGCCGCAGACGATCTGCAGCGGCGCGCCTCCACCGGCGTCGACTTCGCAGACTTGTAGGCGGTCGGCCTGCGGATGGCGCTCGGCCCTGGTGATGAGGCCGACGACGACGAGGCTGGCCTTTTCGGCCAGCGCCGGCTCGATCTCCAGCTCGAGGCCGCCCATCACCAGGCGCTCGGCGATCTGCTCGATGGTGGCCGCCGGATTGACCCACTCGCGCAGCCAGTTTTCGCTCAGTTTCATAGGACTTGATTCGTGATTTGTGATTCGTGATGGATGATTCGTGGCGGTGCCAGGTTTTGCAAATCACCCATCACGAATCACGCCGTCACCGGAACTGCTCGAGGAAGCGCAGATCGTTGTTGAAGAACAGGCGCAGGTCGTCGACGCCGTAGCGCAGCATCGCCATGCGTTCCATGCCCATGCCGAAGGCGTAGCCCGAGTACTTCTCGGAATCGATGCCGACCGCTTCGAGCACCTTTGGATGCACGACGCCGCAGCCCAGCACTTCGAGCCAGCGCCAGCCACCGTCCGGCAGGGTCCACTTGATATGCACGTCGGCGCCCGGCTCGACGAACGGGAAGTACGACGGGCGGAACAGCGCCTCGATGTCGCGCTCGAAGAAACGCGAGAGGAAGGTCTGCAGGTCGTACTTGAGGTCGGCCAGCGAGACCTTCTCGGCCACGTACAGGCCTTCCATCTGGTGGAACATCGGGCTGTGCGTGCGATCGGAGTCGACGCGGTAGACGCGGCCGGGGCAGATGATGCGGATCGGCGGCTGCTGGCGCTGCTGCATCGTGCGAATCTGCACTGGGCTCGTATGCGTGCGCAACAGGCGCGCGCCGTTCAGCACGTAGAACGTGTCCGCCATCGCGCGCGCCGGATGCGCTTCGGGAATGTTCAGCGCGCCGAAGTTGTGGAAATCGTCCTCTACTTCCGGCCCTTCCACCATCTCGAAGCCCATCTCGCCGAAGATCTCGGCGATGCGGTTGATCGTCCGCGTGATCGGATGCAGGCCGCCGACGGTATCGCCGCGACCAGGCAGGGTGACGTCGATGCGCTCGGATGCGAGGCGCGCCGCCAGCGCCGCGTCGGCCAGCGCTGCGCCGCGCGTTTCGAGCGCCGCGCCCAGCGCTTCCTTGGCGCGGTTGACGCGCTCGCCGAAGGCCTTGCGCGCTTCGGGCGCCATGCCGCCGAGCTGCTTCAGCAGTTCGGTGACGCGGCCCTTCTTGCCGAGCAGATCGACGCGCAGCGTCTCCAGCGTCCGCTCATCGCCGCAGGCCGCGATGTCGGCCTGCGCCTGCTGCACCAGTTGTTCGAGTGGGTCCGTCATGGTCTGCGGTATGTGCGCGAACGCGCGCGTTTCATGGAAACAGCCTCGTGGAAACAAAAAAGGGGAACGGCGGGCGCCGCTCCCCTTTTTCGCAACAGCTGGATAACGACAGGCTGGCTGCGGCTTAGGCGACGCCGAGCTGGGCTTTCGCTTGGGTCACCAGAGCCGCGAACGCCGCCTTGTCGTGAATCGCCAGGTCCGCGAGGACCTTGCGATCAAGGGCGACGCCGGCCTTGGCGAGCCCGTTGATAAATCGGTTGTACGACAGACCGAGTTCCTTGGTCGCCGCGCCGATGCGCACGATCCACAGCGAGCGGAATTCGCGCTTCTTGACGCGACGGTCGCGGTAGGCGTACTGGCCCGACTTGATGACCTGCTCCTTGGCGGAGCGGAACTGGCGCGACTTGGCGCCGTAGTAGCCCTTGGCCTTCTTCAGCACCTTCTTGTGCTTGGCGCGGGCGGTAACACCACGTTTGACGCGTGCCATTTAACGTTCTCCCTGGTTGATCAAGCGTACGGCAGCATCTGCTTCACTTCGCGGACGTCGGACGCATGGATCTGCGCCTCGCCGCGGAGCTGACGGATGCGCTTGCCCGACTTCTTGGTCAGGATGTGGCGCTTGTGCGAGTGGGAACGCTTGAAGCCGCCTTTGCCGGTCTTGGCAAAGCGCTTGGCCGCGCTTTTCACGGTTTTCAACTTCGGCATGACAAAACTCCTTTATCGAAACGCAGTGCCGGCTTCACGTCCTTGCCAGGGAGCTGACCGGGCCTTCCCCGACGGGGAAGGACTTTTTCTCGAGTTTCGGGCGCTTCGCCCGGTTCCCGCTCATCGAAGCACGAGGCTTCGCTGATCTACGCAGGCACCTCGCGGGCCCGCGGTGTCCTTTGCTTACTTCTTCTTCGCCGCCATCACCATGACGGACTGGCGGCCTTCCATCTTCGGATGCTGCTCGATGACCGCCAGCTCCACCAGCTCGGCCTTCAGGCGCTCCATGATCTGCATCCCGAGTTCCTGGTGCGCCATCTCGCGGCCGCGGAAGCGGACCACGACCTTGACCTTGTCGCCTTCTTCCAGGAAGCCCTTGATCTGGCGGAACTTCGTCTGATAGTCGCCGTCCTCGGTGGTCGGACGGAACTTGATTTCCTTGATCTGGATCTGCTTCTGCTTCTTCTTCGCAGCGTGCGCGGCCTTGTCCTTCTGATAAAGGTACTTGCCGTAATCCATGATCTTGCAAACCGGCGGTTCCGCGTTCGGCGAGATTTCCACCAGATCGAGTCCGGTGTCCTCGGCCTTGGCGACGGCGTCACGCGTCAGCATGATGCCAATCTGGCTACCATCGTCCGCGATGACGCGGACGCGCGGCGCGGTGATCTGGTAGTTGCGCCGGTCTTCACGTTCTAAAGCGATGCGACATCTCCTGATGTATCCGCCCGTCCGGGCGGACCGCGATCTCGAGCGATGGGCACAAAATGCCCGCCCGCTCGAGGACAAGGGCGCGCATTCTACGGACCCGCGGCCGATCCCTCAAGGGCGATTCGATCGTCGACCGTGGATTCTGCCGCTTCGCGGCGCCGTGTGCCGACGACGGGTGCCTCACCCGAACGCGAGCCGGCCGGCGACGAGGCCCGCGGACCTCAGCGCGTAGCCGGCCTCGCCGGCGCGCTTGCGCTCGAGACTGATCAGCAGGCCGATGCCGAGGCTGATCAGGTACGCACGAACGATCGAATACTCGTCCACGGGCCCGCCGGTTCACGGGGGGTGTCGAGGATCACGCGCACGCAGCCCGGATCGTCCGGATGGCGTTCGCGGCGGAAGCCGAGGCTCTTCGCGAGGCCGAGCATCGGCGCGTTCTCGAGCAGTACGTCGCCCCAGATGCGGCGGATGCCGCGCTGCGCGCCGTAGTCGAGGATCGCCTGCATCAGCTGGCGGCCGAGGCCGCGGCCGCCGAAGTCGTGATGGACCAGCGCTGCGAACTCGGCTTCGCTGCCGGTCGGATCGGACACCAGCGTCGAGAGGCCGGCGATGTCGCCGGGGCGCGTATCGGCTTCGGCGACGAAGGTCATTTCGCGGTCGTAGTCGATCTGTGACATGCGCGCTGCCATCGCGTGCGTGAACTGGCGGATGTAGCGGAAGAAGCGCAGCCGGATTTCCTCGGGATCGAGATCGGACAGCATGCGGATCAGCGCCGGCTCGTCGGTCGGGCGGATCACGCGCAGGATCATCTGCCGCTTCTGCTGCAGGGCCGCGGTGCGCAGCAGCGCTTGCGGATACGGCGCCAGCGCCAGGCGCGCGCGCTCCGGCGGCGGCGCGCTTTCGACGACGAGGCGCGCGTGGCCGACTTCGGCGAGGCCGGGTGCCGGCAGCAGGCGCACCTCGGCTTCGAGCAGCTGCGGCTGCTCGACGACGAGCTGCGCGAGGCGCACCAGCGCATCGGCGTAGTCGGCGCCGCTCAGGCCCTGCGCCGTGCCGGCGCCGGCGCCGAGGCCGGCTTCGGCGAGCATGGTCCTGGCGAGCACGTCGTCGAGCGGCGGCAGCGCGTAGGCGGTCGGCGCCGTCGTCGACGCCGGATCGAGGCGCGCCTCCAGATGCACGCCGAGCTCGGGATGGCGGCGGATGCGCACGCGCAGGCCGCGGCCCGCCGCTTCGGCCCACGGCGCCGGCTGCAGGCCGTAGGCGCGCAGCAGCGCCGCGGCATCGGCGGCCGGCAGCATCCAGCGGCCCTCGTGGCGCGCCGGCATCGGCAGCACCGGGATCTCGGCGCCGTGCGCGAGTGGGTCGAGCGTCGGCGTCTGCATCAGCAGTTCCTGGGTGCGGCGGTGCTCGCGGCGGTAGCGCAGCGCGCGCGCCGCCGCCTCGACCGAGGCGAACGCGGCGATGCCGCCGGCCGCGCAGCGCTGCAGGGCCGGCTGCGCGCGCTCCTGGCCGAGGAAGACGACGACGAGACGCTCGCGCAGGTTCGTGGCGACCAGCCGCCGCGCGAACGCTTCGTCGTTGCGGCCCGGCGCCGGGCTGCGCGCGAACATCACGAGATCGACGCCGGGCGCGGCGAGCGTGCGGCGCAGCGCTTCGATCGTCTGCGCGTCGTCGGCGAGCCCGACGTCCAGCCACTGCGCGTGCGGCGCCGGCACCGGCAGCAGCGCGCGCAGCGTCGCCCAGGCGTCGTCGGACGGCGCGACCGCGGTCAGGCCCTCGCGCCACAGCGCCGCGCGCGCGAGCCGGCAGATGCCGTTGCCGGTGCCGAGCACGGCGACGCGGCCCTGCATGGCCTCGCCGATGCGCGCGAGCGCGGCGAGCGCACCGAAGATCGCGGTGATGCGGTCGACCTCGACGAGGCCGGCGCGGCGGAAGGCCGCCGACAGCACCGGATCGGCCGGCGGCGCGTCGACGTCGCGCGCGTCCGGCGTCTGCAGCACGACGACCGGCTTGCTGCGCGCGCAGGCGCGCGCCGCCGACATGAACTTGCGCGGGCTGCGCACGTGCGAGAGCTGCAGCACCACGGCCTGCGTGCTCGGGTCGAGCGCGGCGTAGTCGAGCAGGTCGGCGATGTCGACGTCGGCCTCGCCGCCGGTGACGGCGGTCCACGAGAAGCCGAGCGCATGGCCGGCGGCCCAGTCGAGCGCGGCGGCGGCGATCGAGCGCGATTGCGCGATCAGCGCCGTCGTGCCGGCCGCCGGCAGGCCCCAGGCCGACAGGCTCAGCGTTCGCGCGTGCGCGGCGCCGGAGCTGCCGGGACCGAGCACGCGCAAGGTCTCGTCGCGGCCGGCGCGCAGGATCGCTTCCGGCACCGGCGTGTCCGGCAGCCAGATCAACGCGCGGCAGCTGTGCTCGGACAGCCCGCGCACGAAGGCCGGCGTCATCTCGCCGGCATCGAACACCACGCCGAGCTCGCAGCCCTGCAGATCGCGGATGCGGTCGAGCGTGCGCCAGCCGTCGCGGGCGTGACCGAACAGCGCGCGCTGCGTGTCCGGCAGGCGGTCGAGCCGCGCCAGCAGTTCGGCGGCCGGCACGTCGGCCGGCCGGCCGATGCCGAGCACGCCCCGCGGGCGGAACAGCGATTCGATGTGGCGGATCGTCACGGCGGGAGCTCGTCGCCGCCGAGGAACGGCGTCAGGAACGCTTCCACGCTGCGCGCCAGTGCCGTCAGGTCGTAGCCGCCTTCGAGCGTCGCCAGCACGCGACCGTGCGCGGTGGCGTCGGCGACGTCGCGCACGAAGGCGCCGATCCAGCGGAAATCCTCATAGCGCAGCTGCAGGTCGCCGAGCGGATCGGCGGCGTGCGCGTCGAAGCCGGCCGAGACGACGATCAGCTCGGGCCGCTGCGCTTCGAGCGCCGGCAGCCAGCGTTCGACGACGTGCCGGCGAAACGACGCGCCGTCGGCGAACGGCACGAGCGGAACGTCGACGAGGTTCTCGCGCTCCGGCCGGCTGCGCCAGTGCGGGTACAGCGCGTGCTGATAGGTCGACAGCATGACGATGCGCGGCTCGTCGAGGATGCAATCGGCAGTGCCGTTGCCGTAGTGCAGATCGAAATCGAGGATCGCCACGCGTTCGAGGCCGCGGCTCAACGCGTATTTGGCGGCGATCGCCGCGTTGCTGAAGTAGCAGAAGCCCATGGCGCGCGCGCGCTCGGCGTGATGGCCGGGCGGCCGGACGGCGCAGAACGCGAGATCGGCGCGCCGCTTGAGCAGCAGGTCGACGCCGAACACGCCAGCGCCGGCCGCGCGCAGCGCCGCTTCGATCGTGTGCGCCGTGACGGCGGTGTCGCCGTCGATGTCGAAACGTCCATCGTCGATGTCGCGCAGCTGCAGCATCTGCGCGATGTGCGCGCCGTTGTGCACGCGCTCGAGATCGGCGCGGCGTGCTTCCGGCGCCTCGAAGCGCTGCATGAAATCGGCGTAGCCGCAGGCGATCATGCGGTCCTCGATCGCCGCCAGCCGCAATGGCGATTCCGGGTGGTCGGGCGCGATCTCGTGGCGCCGGCACGCCGGGTGCGTGATCCAGGCGACGGGCAGCGAAGCGGACATGACGCGTGCGGCTCGGTGGACGGCGGGAGCCCATTCTGCCGAAGTCATGTGCCGCTGACACGCGGACGGATCGTGGTGTCCGCACGCTCTCCGGGGCCCGGCCCGCGGGGCGTCGTAAGATGGCGCATAGATCCTTGGAGACCTCAGTCATGGACAGGAACGATATTCCGCTCGCCCCCGCCGTTCTCCTGGCCGCCGTGCTCGCTGCCTGCGCGACCGTCACGCCCTATCAGCCGGCTGGCGACGGCTACGGCTACCGTTCGCAGATGCTGGAGAGCAACCGCTATCGCGTCAGCTTCGCCGGCAGTTCGGCGACGCCCCGGTAGACGGTCGAGAACTATCTGCTGTACCAGGCGGCCGAAGTGACGCTGAACAGCGGCAACGATTACTTCATTCTCGCCGGCAGTTCGACGAGCGCCGCGGACGGCGGCGGGCCGGCGCTGAGCTTCGGCCTCGGCGGTTTCGGGTTCGGCTCACGCAGCGGCGTCGGCCTGGGCGTCGGCACCACGACGTCGGCCGACCGGGGCGCCGCATACATCTCGCAGGCGGAAATCCTGACGTTCAAGGGCCGCAAGCCGGCCGACAATCCGCAGGCGTTCGACGCGCGCGAGGTCAAGGCCAATCTCGAGGCCGGCATCGTGCGGCCGGCGCCGAAGTCCTGAAGCGCGGCGCCGCGCCTGGCGCCGGCCGGTCAGCCGCCGGGGTCGCCGCCGG
>JASGFY010000017.1:0-50109 GCA_047605265.1 Solimonas sp. | reverse complement strand
CTCCGGGCGACCAGTTCGTGCAGTTGCAGATCGCCACGCCGCCGGCCGCGAGCGACGACGAGCGCGCGTTCTACGCGCAGATGGCAGAGCGCTTCGCGAACTTCGCGCCGCGCGGGTAAGCCATCAGCAAACGGACTTACTGGCCTTCCGCCTCGCGGTGATACCGCGTCGCGACCTCGACCTCGTTCTTCGAGCCGAGGAACACGGCGACGCGCTGGTGCAGCTTGTCCGGCTGGATGTCGAGGATGCGCTGCGTGCCGTTGGTGGCGGCGCCGCCGGCCTGCTCGACGATGAAGCTCATCGGGTTGGCTTCGTACATCAGGCGCAGCTTGCCCGGCTTGTCCGGGTCTTTCTTGTCGCGCGGATAGATGAAGATGCCGCCGCGCGTCAGGATGCGATGCACGTCGGCGACCATCGACGCCACCCAGCGCATGTTGAAGTCCTTGCCGCGCGGGCCGGTCTTGCCTTCGAGCAGCTCGGCGACGTACTGCTGCATCGGCGGATACCAGTGGCGCTGGTTCGACATGTTGATGGCGAATTCCTTGGTGTCCTCCGGAATCCGCATGTTCCGCTGCGTCAGCAGGAAGGAGCCGAGCTCGCGATCGAGCGTGAACGCGTGCGTGCCGCGGCCGACGGTCAGCACCAGCATCGTGCTCGGGCCGTAGGTCGTGTAGCCGGCGGCGACCTGCGTCGTGCCCGGCTGCAGGAAGTGCCGGGTCTCGAGCTTGTCGACGCCGTCCGGGCACTTCAGCACGGAGAAGATCGTGCCGACGCTGATGTTGACGTCGATGTTGCTCGAACCGTCGAGCGGATCGAACAGCAGCAGGTACTTGCCTTTCGGATAGTCGCTCGAGATCGCGACGAAATCGTCTTCTTCCTCCGACGCCAGGCCGGCCAGATGACCGCCCCATTCGTTGGCCTCGATGAGGATCTCGTTCGACAGAACATCGAGCTTCTTCTGCGCCTCGCCCTGGATGTTGCCGGTGCCGGCATCGCCGAGCACGCCGCCGAGCGCGCCCTTGCTGACGGCATGCGAGATCGCCTTGCAGGCGCGCGCGACGACTTCGATCAACAGGCGCAGATCGGCATTGATGTGGCCGGCGCGCTGTTCCTCGATCAGGAAGCGCGTCAGGGCGATGGGCTTGGTCGGCTGCGTCATGGCGGCGTGCGATTTCGTGTCGGCGGGAGATGGTGGAGCGCTATTGTCCCGACTGGCGCGCGCTTTGGAAAGGCGGAAGTCTGCCGGATGCGGTGCTGCGGACTTCCAGCACCCGCTCGTCATCGCAAACGGCCCGCAAGACCCGCGATCCATCGGCTACGCGTCAGCGATTGGGCACCGCAGGAAGAGGAGACTGCGCGCCTGCCCCGCCGCCCAGCACTTTGTAGAGAGTGACCCGGCTTCTCTGTTCGGTCAGCTCGAGAGTGATCAGGTTCTGCTGGGCGGCGTACAGGGAACGCTGCGCATCCAGCGCGTCGAGATAACTGTCGACGCCGCTGCGGTACCGCGCATCGGCGAGCGTATAGGCCCGCGACGCGGCGGCGACCAGTGCCTGCTGGGCGGCGAGTTGCTCCTGCAGGGTTTCGCGCACCGCGAGCGCGTCGGCCACTTCGCTGAACGCCGTCTGGATCGTTTTTTCGTAACGGACGACGGCAGCATCGCGCTCCACCTGCGATTTCTTCAGTCCGGCACGCAGCGCTCCGGCATTGAAGATCGGCACGCTGATGCTGGGCGCGAACGACCAGCTGCGGCTCTCGCCGCCCAACAGATTCGACAGCGCGTCGCTGCCGCGGCCGGCCGACGCCGTCAGCGACAGGGCCGGAAAGAAGGCCGCCCGCGCCGCGCCGATATCGGCGTTGGCGGCGCGCAGCGCGTGCTCCGCGGCCATCACGTCGGGGCGCTGCAGCAGCACGCTCGAATCGAGCCCGGCCGGCGGTGACGCCAGCACGACGGGCTCCGGCTCGATCGTCGCCGGCAGCAAGAGAACCGGCACGCTCGTGCCGACGACGAGTTCGAGCGCGTTTTGATCCTGTTCGATCTGTGCCGTATAGCGGGCAGCCTCGGCGCGCGCGCTTTCGACGCTGATCTGCACTTGCGCCAGATTGAGAGCGGACACCAGGCCCTGCGCATACTGAGACTCCGTGAGCCTGAGCGTCTCGCGCTGGCTCGTCAGGGTCTGCTGCGCCAGCGCGAGGCGGCGACGGTCGGCAGCCAGGGTCAGCCAATTACCGGCAACTTCGGCGACGAGGCTGAGACGCGTGCTGCGCTGCGTCTCGGCCGCCGCGAAAAAGGTTTCGAGCGCCGCGTCCCTGAGGCTGCGAAAGCGCCCGAAGAGATCGAGCTCGTAGCTGCTGAAGCCGACGGTCGCCGTGTATGCGTGACTGACCTTGACGCGGCCGCTGCTGGTCAGGGCTGCCGGCGTATGCGACGCGCTTGCGCCGACGTCCGCGTCGATTGCCGGGAATCCGTCGGCCCGCTCGATGCGATATTCGGCGCTCGCTCGCTCGATATCGAGCAGCGCCAGACGCAAATCGCGGTTGTGGTCGAGCGACAGCGTGATCACCTGCCGCAGCCGCGCGTCGCGAAACAGCTCCTGCCAGCCGATGTCGGCAACGGCGCGGTCACCGCTGCCGCCGGCCGCGCCATCGCGCCATTGCGCGGCGACCGGCGACGGCGGCCGCTGATAGGTGGGCGCCAGGCTGACGCAGCCGCTCAGAAAGATCGCCGCCGCGACGGCGCACGGCACGTGACGCGCGGCGCAGGAGATCGACGAACGGGCGCGGCGTAATGCGAAGCATGAAATCGGCGGGATCGGCTGCATGTCGTTTCATGTCCCGCGCACTGGCGCGACATCGGCGAGATCGTCCGTCCGTTCCGTAAAGCGCCCGCGCCCCGCCAGCATCGCGTACATCGACGGAATGATGTAGAGCGTCAGCATGCAGCCGCAGAGCAGGCCGCCGATCACGGCGATGCCCATCGACATACGGCTTTCCGAGCCGGCGCCAAGCGCGAGCGCGATCGGCAGAATGCCGAGCACCGTCGCCAGGCTCGTCATCAGGATCGGCCGCAGCCGCGCCACGGCCGCCTCCTGCACCGCCGCCGCCGCGGAGTCCGCCCCGTCGGCGCGCCGCTGGTTGGCAAACTCGACGATCAGGATGCCGTTCTTCGTCACCAGGCCGATCAGCATGATCAGGCCGATCTGCGAAAAGATATTGAGGGTCTGACCGAACGCCCACAGCGACGCCAGCGCGCCGACCAGCGCGAGCGGCACCGTCAGCAGGATCACCAGAGGGCCGCGGAAGCTCTCGAACTGCGCGGCCAGCACGAGATAGATCAGCAACAATGCGAGCACAAAGACGTAGCTCAGCGACGACGAGCTCTCGACGAAGTCGCGCGCCGCGCCGGTCAGTGCGGTCGTGAAGCGCTCGTCGAGGCTGTCGCCGGCGATCCGCTGGAATGCCTCGATGCCGTCGGCGATCGTGTAGCCGTCGGCCAGTGTGCCCGACACCGTGGCCGAGTTGTAGCGGTTGTAGCGGTAGAGCTCCGGCGGCGCGCTGTTCTCCTCGAAGCGCACCACATTGTCGAGCGTCACCGGCGACGCGCCGGCCGCGCCGATGACTGGGATGTTCAGCAGATCGGACGGCCGCGAGCGGAAATCGCGCGTGAGTTGCCCGATCACGTCGTACTGCTTGCCGTTGCGGATGAAGTATCCGATGCGGCTGCCGCTGAGGCTCGCCTGCAGCGTGCGCGTGATGTTCGCGGTGCTCAGGCCCAGGATCAAGGCCTTGGTGCGGTCGATCGTCATGCGGATCTCGGGCTTGTCGAACTTCAGATCGCTGTCGACGAAGCTGAAGACCGGGCTCTGCCGCGCCGCCTCCATGAACACCGGCACGCGTTCGCGCAGCGCCTCGAAGTTCAGTGCCTGCAGCACGAACTGCACGCCGCTCGACGTCGAGCGCCGCTCGCCGATGCTGGCCTCCTGCGTCACGTTGACGCGGGCGCCGCTGTAGGCGCGGACCATCTTCTGCAGATCGGCGGCGATCTGCTGCTGCGAGCGCTGCCGCTCGCCGCGATCCTTCAGGAAGACGCGCACGAAGCCGCTGTTGACGGCGCCCTGCGCGCCGGCGACGTTCCCGGCGCCGGGCACCTGCGTCATCATCAGCTCGGCCTCCGGCACGCGCTCGGCGGCCGCGTGCGCCAGATCGTCCATGAACGCCTGCATGCGCTCGTAGCCGGTGCCTTCCGGCGCCGTTGCGCGCAGCCAGACGCGGCCGCGGTCCTCCAGCGGCGACAGCTCGCGCGGCAGCGCGTGCAAGAGCAGCGCGATGAGCGCGCCGGACGCGCCGAGCACCAGCAGCGCCAGCCAACGAAAGCGCAGGAAGCGCCGCAGGCTGGCGGAGTACCCCGCCTCCAGGGCCGCGAAGAAACGCTCCGTCCGCGCGAACAGCCAGCCGTGCCTGGCGTGCGGCCGCAGCAGGCGCGACGACAGCATCGGCGTCAGCGTCAAGGCCACCAGCGCCGAAATCAGCACGGCGCCGGCGATGGTCACGCCGAACTCGCGGAACAGGCGCCCCGAGAGGCCGCCCATGAACAGCAGCGGCAGGAATACCACCGCCAGCGTGATCGTCGTCGCGATCACGGCCGTGAAGATCTCGCGCGTGCCCTCAACGGCCGCGCGCACCGGCGCCATGCCGTCCTCGATCTTCGAGTAGATGTTCTCGAGCACGACGATGGCATCGTCGACAACCAGGCCGATCGCCAGCACGATACCGAGCAGCGTCAGCGTGTTGATCGAGAAGCCCGCCGCCGCCATGATGCCGAACGCGCCGACGATCGACACCGGGATCGCCAGCACCGGGATCAGCGTCGAGCGCCACTCGCGCAGGAACGCGAAGACCACCAGCACGACCAGCGCGAACGCGACGAAGATCGTCTCGCTGACCTCGAGCAGCGAACGCCGCACGTATTCGGTGTTGTCGTAGGCGATGCGGACCTTGATGTCCTGCGACACGTCCTTCAGCACCTGGTCGAGGCGCCGCCGCAGTTCGTCGACGATGTCGATCTGGTTCGCGCCCGGCTGCTGCCGGAAGTAAAGCCCCGCGATCGGCGTGTCGCCGATCTTCAGCGCGCCGCGCTCGTACTGCGGCCCCAGCGCGGCGTAGCCGAGATCGGAAAAGCGCACGACGCGCTCGCCATCGCGCTTGACGATCATCTCGTTGAAGTCTTCCTCGGTGTTCAGACGCGACTCGGTCTTGACCGGCAGTTCGACCGCGCCGCCCTCGACGCGGCCCGACGGCAGCTCGACGTTCTCGCGGGACACCGCCTCGGAAACGTCGAGCGGCGAAATGCCGTAGGCCGCCAGGCGCAGCGGGTCCATCCACAGGCGCATCGCATAGCGCTTCTCCGCCGGCTGATCGACGCCGGCGATGCCCGGCACGGTCTGCAGGCGCTCGCGCAGCGAGTCCGCGTAGGCGCTCAGCTCGAGCTGGCTACGACGTTCGCTTTGCAGGGCGATGCCGAAGATCGGCGACGAATCGGCGTTAGCCTTGTTGAGCACCGGCGGATCGGCGTCGGTCGGCAGATTGCGCGTGGCGCGCGACAGCTGGTCGCGGACGTCGCTGGCGGCGGTATCGAGATCGGTGTCGAGCGAGAACTCGGCGGTGATCTGGCTGGCGCCCTCGCGGCTGGTCGACGTCAGCGCCACGATCCCGGCCACGGAATTGATCGCCTCCTCGATCGGCTCGGTGATTTGCGCCTGCACCGTCTCCGCCGCGGCGCCGGAATAGCTCGTCGTCACCGAGATCGTCGGCGGATCGACGGCCGGATACTCGCGGATCGGCAAGCGCACGATGCCGATCGCGCCGAACAGCAGGATCAGCAGCGAGACGACGATCGTCAGCACCGGCCGCGCGACGCTGAGCCCGGCGAGCCCTTTCATGTGCCATCACCGGACGCGCGCCCAGGCCGCGGCTCGCCACCGCTGGCGTCCGGCCCGATCACCTCGACGGCCGCACCGTCGCGCACTTGCTGCAGGCCCGACGTGATGACGCGGTCGCCGGCCTTCAGTCCGGCGAGGATCTGCACGTCGTCCGCCGTGCGCAGCCCCGTCTGCACAGGGCGGTAGTGCGCCCTGCCCTGCTCGACCACATACACCGCGTGCTCTTCGAGGCCCGGCATCACCGCGTCGGCCGGCACGAAGATCACGTCGTCGATCGTCTGCAGCGGCATCTCGACCGTGGCGAAAGCGCCCGCCAGCAGGCGGCCGTCGGCATTCGGACAGATCGCGCGCAGCAGCGCAGTCCGCGTCACCGCGTCGATGCGCGGCTCGATCGCGTAGACCGTACCGGTGTATTGCATGCCGCTGCCGGCGACGCGAAAGCGGATCGCGGCGCCTTCGCGCAGGTACGGTGTGTAGCGCTCGGGCACCGCGAAGTCGAGCTTGACGCTGTCGAGCCGCTGCAGCGAGGCGAGCGTCGTCGCCGTCGTCACGTAGGCGCCGACGCTGATCGCGCGCAGGCCGATCAAGCCGTCGAACGGCGCGCGGACCTCGGTCTTGTCGAGCTGCGCCTGGATCAGGTCGAGCTCCGACTGGCGGATCTTCATCGTGCTGATCGTCGCGTCGCGCGCCGAGGCGGATATCGCGCCCATCGGCAGCAGCGGTTCGCTGCGTTGGACCTCGGCCGCGGCGAGCTCCAGTTCGTGGCGCGCGCTCTCCAGCGACGCTCTCAGCTCCGCGTCGTTGAGACGCACCAGGAGATCGCCGCGGCGGACGCGCTGTCCCTCATGGAAGCGGATCTCGACGACGCGCCCGTCCATTTCGGGACGAAGATCCACGCTCTCATCGGCGCGCAGGCTGCCTGAGGCCACGACCTTGTCGGCGAACGGCCGCGGCTGGACGAGATAGGCGGATACGCGCGGGGCCGACAGCGCGGACTTCGCATTCTTCTTGGCGATCGGCTGGACCGTGACCGCGTTGCCCGGCCGCCAGTGCGCGAACAGCGCCAGCAGAGCGATCACCGCCAGAAGGCCGAGCGCGTAGGACCATGACCGCTTCAGGATTGCAGGCATGTGCGGAGCGGGAAGCGAGCTTGATTCGAACATCAAAAAAACCCGCCGCCGTCATGGATCCACTTGGGAAGTGGGAGCACATGAATCCACTTGGGAGAGGAGGGGCGGCGGCGGGGAACCGGGAAAACGTCGCTGGATCGCGTTCAGGGAGGCGACCAGCCGCCGGACGCGGTTTCGACGGCGAGCACTTCGCCCACGTCAACGGCGGCTGATGCCCATCCGGCGGCGAAGCATCGAGGCGAACGCGAATATCTCAGCGAATCCATGGGCATGTCTGGCGCAACAGTGATGTCGGGTCCGCCGGCGCGTCGCGCGCCGCGTCCCTTCCGTTTATTCAGACGGACCGGCGCCGCGATCCCCCACCTTGCCGTCTCCAACACTCTCCCGCATCGGGTCGGGCGTCAGCGATGGCGGACGTCTTCATCGATGAGTCCGAACCGAGTCCCGACGATGAACCGCCATCCCTTGCTGCGCCCGCTGATGCTGACTGCCGCCCTGCTGTGCAACGCCGCAGCGCACGCGCTGGCGATCGAGGAGGCCAGCGTCGCCGACCTCCAGGCCGCCTACCGCAGCGGTGAGCTCAGCGCGCACGAGGCGGTCGCCGCCTATCTCGCGCGCATCGATGCCTACGACAAGCGCGGTCCGCACCTGAACTCGATCATCAGCCTCAACCCGAAGGCGCTCGAGGAAGCCGACCGCCTCGACGCCGCCTACCGCGCCAGCGGCAAACTCAGCGGTCCGCTGCACGGCATCCCGGTGCTCGTGAAGGACTGCATCGACGCCGCCGGCATGCCGCTGACCGCCGGCTTTCAGGGCTGGAAGCACTGGTTCCCAGCGCGCGACGCGACGCTGGTCGAGAGAATCAAGGCTGCCGGCGGCATCGTGCTCGGCAAGGCTTCGCTGTCCGAGTTCACCAACGGCGGCGGCGACAACATCAACTCCGTGCTGCCGGGCTTCGCGCGCAATCCGTACAACACCGCGTACGCGACCGGCGGCTCCTCGGGCGGCACCGGCGCGGCGATCGCCGCCAGCTTCGCGACGGTCGGCATCGGCACCGACACCGGCGGCTCGGTGCGCATGCCCTCGGCGCACAACGCGCTCGTCGGCCTGCGGCCGACCGTGGGCCTGGTCTCGCGCGACGGCGTCCAGCCGAACAACAGCATTCGCGACACGGCGGGACCGATGGCACGCAGCGTCGCCGACCTCGCCGTGCTGCTCGACGCCATCGCCGGTGTCGATGCGCGCGACGCCGCGACCGCGCGCGCCAAAGGCCACGTCGCCAGGACCTACACGGCGGCGCTGAAGAAGGACGCGCTCAAGGGCGCGCGGCTCGGCGTGCTGCGCCAAGTGTTCGGCCCGCAAGTCACCGATCCGCGCATCCTCGCCCACTTCGAGGCAACCCTCGCCGAGCTGAAGGCGGCCGGCGCCGAGATCGTCGATCCGTTCCGCGTGCCGGAAATCGAGGGCCTGCCGCGCGCGCCGCAGACACCGGCGCGCATGAAGGACGACATGATCAAGTACCTCGCCGCGCATCCGGGCATCCCGTACGCGAGCCCGCAGGCCATCGCCGGCTCGCACCTCGTCCACCCGCTGCACCAGGCGCGCTGGGACGAGATCGCCGCCGCCGGCCCGGTCGAGACCGACGCGGCGACGCTCAATGGACTGCAGACCGAGCAGGCCTATCGCGACGCCTTCACGAAGGCCATGGACGCCGGCCACATCGACGCGGTGATTTTCCCGACCTGGGCGCAGCTACCGGTCCTCAACGGCGACCGCAACACGCAGCTCATGAGCGACGAGCCGGACCCGAAGGGTGGCGTCACCGGCCTGTCGAGCAGCCTGACCTTCGTCGGCAGCACGCTGCAGTGGCCGGCGCTGTCGGTGCCGAACGGCTATCTCGGCCAGGGCCTGCCGGTCGGCCTGCAGATTCTCGGCCGCGCCTGGGACGAGGCGAGGATCATCGGCTACGCCTATGCCTACGAGCAGGCCACGCACTACCGGCGCCCGCCGGCCAGCGTGCCGCCACTGTCTCTGGAAACGCAGGGCTGAGCGCAAAAAAGAGGCGCCGCATGCGCGGCGCCCCGAATCACCACTCAGGAGCCGTTCAGAGCGGTGGCTTCTGCCAGCCACCGCTCTGCTGTTCGAGATGCGCCAGTACCGCGAGCACGTATTCGTCGCGCCATGGCTGGGCCACCACCTGAATACCCAGCGGCAGCCCGGGCTGCTCGGTCGAGGTTCCCGTACGCACCACCCCGGCCGGCCAGCCGGTAGTGTTGTATTCGCTGGTCATGCCGCCGTAGCCGGCGCCGGTTTCCGCCGGCAGGCGATATTCGGCCGGCACCTTCTGCGGGGCGCGCTGGGTCACCGGACAAAGAATCAGGTCGTAGCTCTGGAACCAGGCCAACTGCTCGCTCTTGATGGCGTCCATCTTTTCGCAAAGCCGCGTGAATTCGGCACTCGAAACCTCTTGCCCGGGGCCACCGAGATTAAGGCCCTGCGAGGCCTGCCGCGTTCCGTGTCGAGCAAGCAGACGCCGCATCCGCGCGCCGCCGTCGGCATTGGAGAACTGCTGTCGGGTGTCGGTCAGCTCCTTGAAGCGCGGCGGCCGGTCTTCGCCGAGCGTACAGCCCAGCCTGGCGAAGTCGTCGGCGCAACGCTTGATCATCGCCCGCACTTCCGGCGATGCCGCGATCGAGCCGTTGTCGGTATACCAGGCGATGCGCAGGCGGCTGATGTCGACCTTCGACGGCTCGCCGAGCGGCACGGGCACCATCGCCGCGTCCCGGCCGTCGGGACCCGCCATCAGCGGCAGCAGCAGCGCCAGATCCTCGACGCGGCGCGCCAGCGGTCCGATTTCCTGGAAGCTGTCGAACGCGCCGCCGTAGCCGATGATGTGCCCCGTGCGCGGCACGCGTCCGTAGGTCGGCTTGATGCCGGCAATGCCGTTGGCGAAGGCCGGGCCGCGGATCGAGCCGCCGTAATCGGAGCCGATATCGAACCAGGCGCCGCCAGCGGCGACGATGGCGCCGGAACCGCCTGACGAACCGGACGGCAGATGGGTGGTGTCGTAGGGGTTGCAGGTCTGCCCGAACAGCAGATTGTAGGTTTCGCGCGCGCCGCCGCCGAGCGTGAATTCCGGCGTATTGGTCTTGCCGAGCAGGATCGCCCCGGCCTCGCGCACACGCCGCACCACGGTGGCGTCGCGATCCGGCACGAAGCTGCGCCGCCCCAGCGTGCCGCCCGTGCTGACCACGCCCTCGGTATCGAACGAATCCTTGACCGTGAACGGCACGCCATGCAGCGGGCCCAGCAGCTTGCCGGCCGCGAATGCCGCATCGGCCCGGCGCGCTTCCGCCAGCGCCCGCTCGCGGCAGGTCGTCACCACCGCGTTGATTTTCGGATTGACCGCATCGATACGCGCGTAAGCCAGGTTCACCGCATCGACGGCGCTGAGCCTGCCTTCGCGCAGCCGTCGCGCCAGCTCGGTGGCGGAAACATAGAGCGCCTCGTCGCCGGCCGGGGCCGACGGCAGCGCAGCCGCCCATCGCGGCACGGCGAGCGCGCTCAAGGCGGCGGCAGCGCCACAAGTGCCGCGCGCAAGAAAATCACGACGGGTCGCCGAGGCCATTGCAGGAAGCTCCTGTAGGTTCAGATCGGCGGCCGCTTCCAACCGCCGCTCTGGCCTTCGAGATAGGCGGCGACCGCGAGGCAGATGTCCTCACGCCAGGGCGCGGCGATCACCTGCACGCCGATCGGCAGCTTGCCGTCGGCCGACGAGCCGCAGCGCACGACGACCACCGGCCAGCCGGTGCTGTTGAAGATGCCGGTGTACGGCCAGCCGTTGCCGGCACCGCCGCCCGCGGCGGCCGCGGGATCGGCTTCCTGATCGATCGGCTGCGCCGGCTTGCCGGCAACCGGGCAGAGAAAGACGTCGTAGTCCTTCATCCAGTCGAGCATCTCGGACTTCGCCTCGTCGTGCTCCTCCCAGGCCTGGATCAGCTCGGCCGAACTCAGCGGCTTGGCCTTCTCCATCGCTTCCTTGCGCGACGGCGAGATGTTGCGCGTCCCCCACTTGTCGGCGAGGCGCTGGTAGAAGGCCCAGCCGTCACCCATCGTCATGCGGCGGCGCGCGTCGGAAAGCTTCAGCAGAGTCGGAGTCGGCGCCGCCTCCTGGACACCCGACACCACGGCCTGCAGCCACTGCGCAGCCTGGCGCACGGTCTTTTTGGTGTCCTCGTCGGTCGCGTTGCGGCCTGTCGCGCCGTTGTCGACGCAGTACGCCAGCTTCAGCGATTTGAGATCGACCTTGGCCGGATCGAACCACGGCGCCGGCGCGCAGGACACATCGCGGAAGTCGGGGCCGGCGATGATCGGCGTGATCAGCGCGAGATCCTCGACGCGACGCGTCATCGGCCCGAGCTGCTGCCAGAGATCGAACATACCGCCGTAATCGACGATATGGCCGGTGCGCGGCACGCGCACCGAGGTTGGCTTGATGCCGGCGATGCCGTTGTTGTGCGCAGGCCCGCGGATCGAGCCGCCCCAGTCGGAGCCGATGTCGAAGGCCGCGCCGCCGGCCGCGACGATCGCCCCGGCGCCGCCCGACGAACCCGAGGTGCTGCGCGTCAGGTCGTAGGGATTGTGCGAGGAGCCGTAGAGCAGGTTGCTCGCCGTGCTGATGCCGGCGAGGCCGCCGAGCGTGAACTCCGGCGTGTTGGTCTTGCCGAGCAGGATCGCGCCGGCCTTGCGCACGCGCGCGACGACGGTCGCGTCCTGCTTGGGCACGTACTGCTGGCGGCCGTAGGTGGCACCGGTCGAGATCACGCCCTCGGCGTCGAGCGAATCCTTGATCGTCATCGGCACGCCATGCAGCGGGCCGGCCCAGTCGCCGCGTCTGGCGCGCTCGTCGAGCGCCTTGGCCTCGGCGCGGGCCCGCGCGTAGCAGTTCATGACCACAGCGTTGAGGCGGTCGTTGACCTCGATCTGCCGTGCGATGTAGGCCTCGACGGCCTCGCTCGCCGTGACCTTGCCGGCGCGGATCAGGCCAGCGAGCTTGGTCGCTGACATGAAGATCAGTTCATTGCTGCTGTCGCCGGAGGCCGCCGGCGCGGCGACGCTGCTCGGCGACGGCGGCGACGGCGGCTTCGGCCCGCAGGCGGCCAACGTCGCGGCACTGGCCGCGGCGGCGAACACCGGGCTGCGGCGGAACAGCCGGCGCCGTGAAGGCATCCGCGGCGCGTCGTCACCGGCTTCGTGCTGCGGCGCGTCGAGCATCGGTTCGGCATCTTTCATGGTGTCCTTCCGTTCAGATCGACGGCGCGGCCCAGCCGCCCGTCTGCTTCTCGATATGCGCCAGCGCAGCCAGCACGATGTCGTCGCGCCAGGGCTGGGCGACAACCTGAATGCCGATCGGCAGGCCCGGCGCCTCCTTCGAGGTGCCGGCGCGCACGACGCCGGCCGGCCAGCCGGTGGTGTTGTATTCGCTGGTGTAGCTCATGCCGCTGCGTGCGTCGCGGCCGCCCGGCGGCGTCCAGTCCAGCGGAATCGGCGCGCGCTGGCTCGCCGGACAGACGATGAGGTCGTATTGCTCGAACCAGGCCAGCTGCTCGCTCTTGATCGCGTCCATCCGCTCGCAGGCCGCCGTGAACTCGGCCGACGGAATCACCTCGCCGTCGAGCCGCAGTCCCGGCGAGGCCTGCCTGGTGCCGTGCCTGGCGAGCATGCGCCGCATGTACTCGCGGCCGTCGGCACTGCTGAACGTGCTGCGGACGTCACCCAGCTCTTTCATCTTCGGCGGCGCATCCTGCTTCACCGCGCAGCCGAGCTTCTCGAAATAGCCCAGGCACTGCTTGACCAGGGCCTGCATCTCGGCGCTGGCCGGCATCTGGCCATTGTTGACGTACCAGGCCACGCGCAGCCTGGACAGGTCCACCTTGGCCGGATCGCCGAGCGGCACCGGCACCATCGCCGCATCCCGGCCATCGGGACCCTGCAGGATCGGCAGCAGCAGCGCGAGATCGGCGACATGGCGCGCCAGCGGGCCGGTTTCCTGGAAATTGTCGAAGGGCCCGCCGTAACCGACGATATGGCCGGTGCGCGGCACGCGTCCGTAGGTCGGCTTGATGCCGGCGATGCCGTTGGCGAAGGCCGGGCCGCGGATCGAGCCACCGTAGTCGGAGCCGATATCGAAGTACGCGCCGTAGGCGGCGACGATCGCGCCGGCGCCGCCCGACGAGCCGCTCGGCTGATAGCCGGTGTTGTACGGATTCTTCGTCAGCCCGTAGACGAGGTTGACGGTGCCCTTGCCGCCGCCACCCAGCGTGAACTCCGGCGTGTTGGTCTTGCCGAGCAGAATGCCGCCGGCGGCGCGCGCGCGCGCCACGACGGTGGCGTCCTTGCCCGGCACGTAGTCCTTGCGGCCCAGCGTGCCGCCGGTGCTGACCACGCCTTCAGTGTCGAACGAATCCTTGATCGTGAACGGCACGCCGTGCAGCGGCCCCTTGCTCTTGCCGGCGGCGAGCATGGCGTCGGCTTCCTGCGCCTCGGCCAGCGCGCGCTCGCGGCAGGTCGCGACGACCGCGTTGATCTTCGGATTGACCGCGTCGATGCGCGCGTAGCAGCGCTGCACCAGATCGACGGCGGCGACCTGGCGCGCCTTGAGCATGGCCGCGATCTCGGTCACCGATTTGCTCAGCAGTTCGTCGGGCGGCGCCGCGAAGGCCGCCGGCGAGAAACGCGCCAGCGCCAGCCCGCCGGCGGTGGCGGCCGTCGCCCCGATGAAGCGGCGGCGCGACAGGCGCATCGCGTGCGGTTCCGGTTCGAACGCGACGGCGGCCGGACTTTGCGAGTCGAACATGACACTCCCCCTCTGACGGATCGAATCGATGCGGCCGCCGGCGCGGCGGCCGCTCATGGCCGGCCGGAGCGCGCGAACGCCGGCGCGGCGGCGTTGAACAGCGATTTCGGGATCATCGCGTGCACGCCCTTGACGTCGTCGACGACCTGGGTCACGTGGAAATCGACGCCGATGCTCGACAGCGCGAACGCGCGGTTGAAGTCGAGACCCTGCTGCTGCTCGAGGAAGGTATTGGTCTCGCGGATCGCCATCTGCATGGCCTTGTCGAGATCCGGATCGAGGCCGAAAGTGATCCAGTGCTTCGGCGTCTCGGCGCGCGGCGCGCTCAGCTTCATGCCCTTGTGCAGCACGAAGCGCAGCACGGCCGTGTTGGCGGTTTCGATCGCCGTCACTGTCACCTCGCCGTCGCCCTGCGCGGCATGCGAGTCGCCGGTGAAAAACATCGCGCCCGGCCTGAACACTGGCAGGAACAGCTTGGTCCCGGACACCAGTTCCTTGCAGTCGAGATTGCCGCCGAACAGTCCCGGCGGACCGCTGCGGCGGTTGTCGCCCTCCGACGCGGCGGGCAGCACGCCCATCACGCCGTTGAACGGCCCGAGCGGCACTTCGATGCCGGGCTCGAACAGGCCGACGCGGCGCTTCAGATCGAGCGGAACGACTTTCGCGTACGGCTCCGGCACTTCGTCCGGAATGCCGCCGCGGCCGGGCCGCATGCTGACGACGCCATACGGAATCCGCGGCTCGACGGAGATGATCTGCACTTCGAGCGTGTCGCCGGGCATCGCGCCCTCGACCGCGATCGGGCCGACCAGCAGATGGCCGCTGGGAATGCCCGGCTGGCGCGGCGTCTCCTTGACCACGCGCGCGATCTCGGCGATCGCCCTGCGCTGCTGCGGATCGAGCTTGAGGCCCTGTGCCTTGATCCAAGTTTCCGGATCTTCGTCGCCCCAGCGGTTGCCGCCGCCGCCGTCGATGCGCACGGTCTCGCTGCTCTTGACCGTGAGGATCGCGGCCTTCTGCGCCGGGAAGTTGCCGATGACGGCGTTCTCGGGCGTCTGGTGCACGTAGTGGTCGTACGCCGGCTTGTGCTCGAACATCGGCACGCCCGCCTGCGCGACCGGCACGGCGAGCGCCGCACCCAGCAGGACGATCAGCGCCGCGCGGGGGCGCGGCGCCTTCGTCTTTTCAATACTCATCGAAAATTCTCTGGACTTCCTGGACATCTTGGGTTTCGGTCAACGCGAGCTGCAGCAGGATTCGCGCTTTCTCGGGAGGCAGGTTGTCGCCGGGCACGATCGCCGCTTCGCGGCGCTTCGGTGTGTCCTGCACGCGACCGCCGCGCGTGCGGGCGGTGGCGACGACGACGATGCCCTTGGCCTGCGCGCGCTTGATCGCGGCGCTCTGCTCCTCGGTCGGCGAGCCGGCGCCGGTCCCGTCGACGACGATGCCCTTGACGCCGCGCTCGATCATCGCGTCGATCGGATATCCCGGCGCGTCGCGGTAGGCGTAGGCGATCTCGACCGCCGGCAGGGCCGGATAGTCCTTGCCGGCGAACTCGGAACCGTCCGTGTGCCGGCGCTCCGGCTCGCGGTAGAACACGACCTTGTCGGGGTCGGCGAAACCGATCGCGCCGACGTCGATGCCCTGGAAGGTCTGCACGCGGTACGCCTTGGTCTTGGTGACGTCGCGCGCGGTATTGATGAACTGATCCATGCAGTGCAGCACGCCCTTGCCCCACGCCTGCCTCGAGGCGGCCACACGCACGGCGTCGTAGAGATTGCGCGGACCGTCGCCGGACAGGCCCGTCCACGGCCGCTGCGACCCGACCAGCACGATCGGCTTGTCGGTCTTGATGACCAGATTGAGGTAGTACGCCGTCTCGGCCATCGAGTTGGTGCCGTGCGTCAGCACGATGCCCTGCACCTTCGGATCCATGACCAGCTCGCCGATGCGATGCGCGATGTGCGCCTGATCGGCATAGACCGCCGACGGCGCACCGGGCGGCGCGCGCTGGTCGTCAAGCACGATGTTGGCGACGCCGCGCAGCTCGGGCATGTCGTCCAGCCAGTCCTGCGGCTCGACGCCCTTGTTCTCCTTGCCGCCGTAGTTGGTGATGTTGAGACGCGGCGAGCCGCGGCTGGCGATGGTGCCGCCGTACGACATCAGCACCACGGTCGGCAGCACCACATCGTGCGCGGGAGACGGAGGCGCAGGCGCGTACTTCGGAATTTCCTGGGCCTGCAGCCCGCACAACGGCAGCGCCAGCAACAGACTGGCGGCGATCGCGCAAGCCAGGCGGGAAACGTTTGTCGGAGAGCTCATGCGATCGTCCGCCCGATCAGTATTCATTGAACATGCGCTGGATCTCGGCGGGATCGCGCGCCCGGGTCAGCGCGAGGCGCAGGAGAATGCGCGCCTTTTGCGGCGGCAGGTTGTCGGCGGTCACGATGCCGCGCGCAGCCATGCGCGCGCTCGTCATCACGCGTCCGGCACCCTTGCGGTCGCTCATGACGACGACCACGCCCTTCTTCTGCGCGCGCTGCAGCGCGTCGCCGACGCCGCCCGTCAACACGACGCCTTTCGCGCCGGCGGCGGTGAAGGCATCGACCTCGGCACCGTCGGCGTCCTGGTAGGTGTAGCTGACATCGACGCGCGGCAGGTCAGCGAGGTTCGAGACATCGAACTCGGACTTGAAGGTATGCCGGTAAAGCGGGCGCCGGTAGTAGACGATGCGATCGGAATCGGCGAAGCCGACCGGGCCGAGGTCGCGCGCGACGAAGGTCTCGACGCGATAGGTATTGCTCTTCGTCGTGTCACGCGCGGCGTTGATCTCGTCGTTGAGCAGGATCAGCACACCCCTGCCCTTCGACTTCGGGTCCGCCGCGACGCGCACCGCGTTGTAGAGATTGAAAGGACCGTCGCGGCTGACCGCCGTGAACGGACGCATCGCGCCGACCATCACCACCGGCTTGCCGGAGCGCACGACGAGATTGAGGAAGTACGCCGTCTCCTCGAGCGTCGCCGTGCCGTGCGTGATGACGGCGCCGGCCGCTTCGGGTCGCGCCAGCCAAGCATTGACCTCCCTGGCGAGCTTGAGCAGCAGCGGCGTCTTCATCGACGGCGAGCCGACATTGGCGATCTCGGTGTAGCTGAGGTCGGCGACGCCCTTCAGCTCCGGAAGATCGTCGATCAACTCCTGGGGCGTGACCTTGCCGGCGTCGTATTCCATCAGCGTCTGCCGATCGGCGCCGCGGCTCTGGATCGTGCCGCCGGTCGTGAACAGACGGACCTGCGGAAGGACCTCGGCAGCCTGCGCGACGCCGCCGAAGACGACGGCCTGCACCAGCACGGCCGCCACGCAGACAGTCGTGCGGAGAACCACCCGCGCCGCATCAAGCGGACCTCCGGTGCGCACCGGGAATGCCGCTGTTTCAGTACTCATCGAAGAACCGCTGGACCTCTTCGGGCTTGGAGGTCTTGGTCAGCGCGAGCTGCAGCAGCAGCCTCGCCTTTTCGGGTTGTAGGTTGTCGCCGGCGACGATGCGCGACTCGGCGCGGCGCGGCGTCATCTGCACGCGGCCGCTGCGCGTGCGCGTCGTCATCACCACGACCACGCCCCGGGCCTGCGCGCGCTTGATCGCCTCGGTCTGCGAGGTGGTCGCGCTGCCGGCGCCGGTGCCGTCGACGACGATACCCTTGACGCCATGCTCCACCATCGCGTCGATCAGGTAGCCCGGCGCTTCCTGGTAGGCGTACGCCACTTCGACGTCGGGCACCGCCGGATACTCGCGGCCGGCGAACTCGGACTTGAAGGTGTGGCGGCGCGTCGGCTCGCGGTAGAACACCACGCGGTCCGGATCGGCGAAGCCGATGGCGCCGACGTCGACGCCCTTGAAGGTCTGCATGCGGTAGGCGCTGGTCTTCATCACGTCGCGCGCCGTGTTGATGTTCTGGTTCATGCAGTGCAGCACGCCCTTGTCCCAGGCATCCTTCGAAGCCGCCACGCGCACCGCGTTGTAGAGATTCAGCGGGCCGTCGCCCGACAGGCCCGTCCACGGCCGCTGCGAGCCGACGAACACCACCGGCTTGTGCGTCTTGACGACGAGGTTCATGTAGAACGCGACCTCGGCCATGATGTTGGTGCCGTGCGTGACGACGATGCCGTCGACGCCGGGGTCCTGCGCCAGCTCGTTGAGGCGCCGGGCGACGGCGACGAGATCGGCGTAAATCTCCGAACCGGCCGCGCGGTCGGGCGGCGCGCGGAAGTCCTCGGTGGTCACGCGCGCGATGTTGGCGAGCTCCGGCAGGTCATGGACCCAGTCCTGCGGATCGACGCGCGGCACGCCAGGACCGCCGTAGTTGGTGATGTTGAGGCGGTCGGCCGCGCGGCTGGCGATGGTGCCGCCCATCGACATCAGCACCACATGCGGCAGCTGCCCGGCGTTTTTCGGCGCCGGCTCCGGCGGCACGCTCGCCGGGATTTCCTGGGCGGCGGCCGCGCCGGCAGCGAGCGCCAGCAGGGCGGCGCAGAGCCATCGTTCGACGTTCATCGGCGCGCGGAAGGGAAAGTTCGTCATCGGCGGATCGCGGCTCAGTATTCGTTGAACATGCGCTGGATCTCCACGGGATCGGAGGTCCGGGTCAGCGCCAGGCGCAGCAGCACGCGCGACTTCTGCGCGTTGAGGTTGTCGGCGGTGACGATGCCGCGCGCGGCGGAATTTTCGCTGAGCACCACGCGGCCGCTGCCCTTGCGGTCGCTCTGCACGAACACCACGCCCCTGGCCTGGCCGTCCTTTGCGGCGGCGGCGAACGACGCGGCGCCGTCGTCGAGCACGATGCCCTTGGCGCCGGCGGCGACCAGCGCGTCGATCGCCGCGCGGTCGGCCTCCTGGTAGCCATAGACGATGTCGACCTTCGGCAGCGCACCGAGCGCGCTCACGTCGAACTCGGACTTACGCGTGTGGCGCTTGAGCGAGTTGCGGTAGAAGGCGATGCGGTCGGAGTCGGCGAAGCCGATCGGCCCGAGGTCGCGGCTGACGAAGGTGTCGACGCGGTAGGTATTATTCTTGGTGACGTCGCGCGCCGCGTCGATCTCGTCGTTGAGCAGCACCATCACGCCCTTGCCGACGGCTTCCTTCGCGGCGGCGACGCGCACGCCGTTGTAGAGGTTCATCGGCCCGTCGCGGCTGATCGCGCTGAACGGGTGCATGGCGCCGACCACGACCACCGGCTTGTCGGACTTGACGACGAGATTGAGGAAGTACGCGGTCTCCTCGAGCGTCGCCGTACCATGCGTGACGACCGCGCCGGTGGCTTCTGGCTGCGCCAGCCAGACGTTGATGGCCTTGGCGAGCTTGAGGATCGTGTCGGTGTCGACGGCGGGCGAGCCGACGTTCGAGATCTCGGTGTAGCTGACGTCGGCGACCGCCTTGAGCTCCGGCAGGTCGGCGATCAGCTCGGCCGGCGTGACCTTGGGGCCGTCGTTGTATTCCATCAGCTTGTCGCGGTTCGACGCGCGGCTCTGGATGGTGCCACCGGTGGTGAACAGGCGAACCTTCGGCAAGTCCGCCGCCCGGGCCCCCTCGCCGGCCAGCGCGACGCCCTGCAGCAGCAGAGCCAAGCATAAAGCGAAGCCAATCTTCATATCGCCCGTCTTCTTCCCGTCATGCCGCGGACGCCGCGGCTCGTCAGCCTTCGATCGATGCCGCCTCGCGGCGCCATGCCGCGAGCACGCGACGCGCGTCGTCGGCGTTCATGCGCTCGCGGCCCGGATGCGCGAGCGGCCCGCGCATATTCAGGGCGCGCTCGAGCAGCGCCGCGGCCCGCTCGACGTCGCGCCGGTATTGCCGCCGGTCCGCCGTCGTCGCCGTCACGCCTTTCAGCGCCGGGATCAGCAGGTGCTCGTATCGCGAGCGGTCGTGCACCAGGAACGCGAGCGCGGCCTGCCGCGACGCGGTCGGCTGCCATTCGGCGAGGCGCTGCGCCAGCGGCAGCTGCCGCTCCATCGCCGCGACCGCCTGCTCGGCCATGTTGGCCGCGTCGTCGACGCGACCCGCTTCATTCAGGACGTGGGCGCGCACCATGTACCCTACGTAGTTGCTGCCCGGCCGCTGCCACACGGCGATCGCGCCGACCGTCAGCACCAGCATCGGCACGCCGAAGTACAGCGACTGGCGCAGCAGCACCGCGGCGGCCGCGCGTGGCTTGCCGTCGAACCACCAGGAGGCCTCGCCGCCGCTCGCCGCCTGCGGCATGTCGAGGTTCTCGCGGTTCTGCTGATGGCGGACCTTCCAGATGAAGCCGTCGAAGTAGTAGTGCAGCAGCGTCGAGGTGAAGCCGAGCGCGAGCAGCACCGACATCGGCCAGCGCGCGTCGTGCTTGCCGGACAGCAGGGCGCCGTAGCCGAGGCACAGCGCCACGTAGCCGGCGCCGACCCACCAGCCGCCGCGCGCGTGCAGCCGCGCGAACGACCCGCGGCGCGCGCGCCCTTCGCGGCGCACGAGATTGCGGTTGTAGTGCCAGACGATCGCCAGGTACTGCGTCATGTGCACGATGCCGACCACGGCGAAGCCGACCTTGAAGGTCCAGCCCGGCGCCCACGACAGGATCCACGTGTTCGGCGTATAGGCGAGGTACATCACCGCGAAGAAGCTCGCGTACAGCGCGAGCTTGACGCGGCTGACGCGCCAGCCGCGCCGCCGGCACCGCAGCAGGTAGACGGCGTACGCGGCCGCCGACAGCAGTGCGACCGCCACCGCCAGTTTCTCGAGCACCGCCGGCAGGCCGGCCGGCAGCGCGAAGATCAGCGGCAGGTTCGCAGTGGTGTAGAGGTCCTCAAGGATCGACGGCAGCCAGTCACCGCAGAGCAGCATGATGGCGATGAAGCAGCTCGCCGACAGCAGCAGATCCATGCGCGCGGCGAGCCTCGGCGGCGCGCCGCCGTGGCGGTCGTAGATGCGCGTGAAGCCGTAGTGCTGCATCAGGAAATGCCACGGATCCCACAGCGCGAGGATGATGAAGAGGTAGAGGACGTTCTCGACCGGATAGCCCTTGAGGTTGATGTACGTCAGCACCGCCATCGCGAAGCAGAACGGCACGAGCGGCGCGAGCAGGAAGGTCCACTTGTGGCGGCGGAACAGCTCGACGTCGCCGTAGACGCGGATAAAGGTCGGCAGGTGATGGGCGACCGTCATGATCACGTGCGTCAGCAGGATCGCCGAGGTCGCCGTCGCCGCGCCGCGCAGACCGAACAGCGCCAGCGCCAGCGCGAACACCAGCAGCGGCGCGGCGACGATGAACAGCAGGTCGCGGCGCGGCCCGAGGATCCAGTTCGCCGGTCCGCCCGCTGCTGCCGGCGCGGCATCGGCCACGGGTGCGCCGGCGAGCGCGCCGGCGTAGCCCGGAATGTTCATGCGCAACCTCCCTGCCGTCTCGTCGCGGAGCGTCCGCGCGCGGCGGACCTACCGATGAAGACGGCGCCCGAAGGCGGCGCCCTACCCGCGACACATTCGACGCGCGCCGCGGGCGCCCAGCTCCCCCCGGTCCCTCCCCCCCGGCAAGCGGGCGCAGGGGAGCACGGGAAACGGATCGGTCGTCGCCGCAAGCCTTTTCCGCCGTGGGGCGACAGCGGTTCAGGGCTCGCCCTTCAGCGGCCCGAAGTCCGGCAGCGGCGTACGGCGGTGCGTCGCCGCTTCGTAGGCCGAGGCGATGCGCCGCAGCATGGGCTCGCTGAACGGGCGGCCGAGCACGTCGAGGCCGACCGGCAGCCTGGCCGGCGTCAGGCCGATCAGCTTCGGATGCTTCGGATCGTCGGGATTCTCGACGCGGTCGTAGACCTGCGTGGTGAAGCCGGCCGGGACGGTGATCACCGGTAAGCCCTGCTGGCCGACGTGGTGGGGTGCGTGCAGGCGGTTTACGTCCCAATCCTCAGCCCCGGCATCCGGGACCGGTCCCTCGCCGCGCGTCTGCGGCATGAACGGAGAAATCGAATGATTGGCATATCCCGGCCGGCAGTTCCCCGTGCGCGCGTACTGCTGGCGGGGATCGTCGCCCTGCTGCCCGCCGTCGCGGTAGCGGACGGCGGCTTCCGGATCGAGGAAGCAACGATCGACGACATCCATCAGGCCATCCGCGACGGCCGCACGACCTGCCGCGACGTCGTGCAAGCCTATGTCGATCGCGCGCAGGTCTACAACGGCATCTGTACGCGGCTGGTCACGGCCGACGGCAAGCCGATCTCGCCCGCGTCCGGCACCGTGCGCGCGGGCCTGCCGCTGAAGTTTCCGAAGGAGACCGTGGCGGTCGCCAGGATCCTGCCGGACTTCGCGCAGTACCAGGGTTTGCCGATCGAATACGGCCGCATGCAGGCGACGAAGTCCGACCCGTCGGTGCCGCAGCAGTACGGCATGGTCGTCGGCATTGCGCACGCGCGCGCGGTCAACGCGCTGTCGACGTTCAACCTGCGCGGCGAGCGCTCGGCGACCTGCAAGGGCGTCTTCGACGCGCCGCCTGGCACGCCGCTGCCGGCCGGCGCACCCACCGCCTGCGAGGCATTCCGCCAGCAGCCCGACGCGCTCGAGACCGCCGCTGCGCTCGACGCCAGGTACGGCCGCAACCCGGACCTCGCGCAGATGCCGATGTACTGCGTGCCGATGTCGTTCAAGGACGTCTACGACACGCGCGACATGCGCAGCACCGGCGGCGCCGACGTCGCCTACGCGATGGACGCGCCGCAGGAGGATGCGACGATCGTCGCCGAGTTGCGCGCCAAGGGCGCGATCATCTACGCCAAGGCCAATCTCTCCGAGTACAACGGCGGCAGCGGCAATCCCGGCGGCGCGGCCAAGGCCGGCACGCGCGAGTACGGCGCCGGCGCGCGCAGCACCTGGGCCGGCACCGCCTGCAATCCCTACGACACGGCGCGCGAGACCGGCGGCTCGAGCTCGGGCTCGGCGGCCTCGGTGGGCGCCAACCTCGTGGTCTGCTCGATCTGCGAGGAAACCGGCGGCTCCTGCCGCCAACCGGCCTGGCGCAACGGCGTCGTCGGTCTCGTCACCACCAAGGGCCTGCTGCCGTACGGCGGCGCCATCGGCGCCGACCCCTACCTCGATCGCGCCGGCATCCAGTGCCGCACCGTCAAGGACGCCGCCACCGTGCTCGACGCGATCAAGGACCCGCAGCGCAACCGCTTCGATCCGCGCGACATCTACAGCGCGCTGCCGCCGGGCCTGATCGCCAAGGAACCGTACGCGAGCTTCGCAAGCGCCAGCCCCACGCGAGGCGACAAGCCGCTGGCCGGCCTGCGCATCGGCGTCGTGCGCGAGTACATGGTCAAGCACAGCGCCAACGACGCGGCGATGAGCGATCTGGTCGACGGCGAGATCCGCGAGGTGCTGCGCGACCGGCTCGGCGCCGAGCTGGTCGAATCGTCCGATCCGCTGTACCCGGACGATCCGTCGATCCCGAACATGGAATACGGCTTCGCGCAGGCGCTCGCCGAGATCCTGCCGGCGCACATGCCGGAGTTCCTGCAGAAGAAGGACAAGGACGGCCACTACCTGTTCGCCGTACCCGGCCAAGACATCACGCAGCGCGACTACATGGTCGCCCTCGCCGAAGGCAAGGCGCCGCTGTCCGACAAGCTCAACATCCGCAGCGTCAACACCGGCCCCTCGTCGCTGGCCTTCAGCTACCACTTCGCGCAGTACCTGATGCGGCGCGGCGACGGGAAGGTGCGCGACTGGGCGAGCCTCAACGCCAACGCCAGCTACTACACCGAGTCGCGCGCGGTGGCGATGAAGAACTGGGAAAACGCGCTCGACATCGTCTCGGCCGGCGCCACGCAGGACATGAAGATGCGCGACGTGATGCGCATGGTCGTGCTCAAGGTCATGCAGCAGAACCGCATCGACGTCTTCGTCAACCCGACCACCACGGTGCCGCAGGCGCGCATCGGCTACGCCAGCCAGCCGCAGGTCAACGACCGCCCGGTCGGCCGCTTCCCGACCAGCGCCAACCTCGGCATCCCGGAGATCACCGTGCCGGCCGGCTTCAACCGCACGGTCTACGAACCGCAGTACGCGCTGAACGACGCGCGCGACAACTACGTCTCGGTCGCCAACGAGACGGTAAGGAGCATCGTGGAATCGCCGCTGCCGGTCGGCCTCTCGTTCTGGGCCGGCCCCGGCGAGGAGCCGGTGGTCCTCGAAGCCGCTGCCGCCTACGAAGCCGCGACCCGGCATCGCCGCGCCCCGCCGGAGTTCGGGCCCGTGAAGACGGCGCGCCGCTGACATGCGCCGCCGCGCCGCCGCGCTTCTCCTCGCGCTGCTGCCGCTCGCGGCGCAGGCTTTCCCGGTCTCGGTGTCGGGCCAGACGATCAAGCCGTACAACCCCAAGCGCCACACCGGCGGCTTGAGCAGCGGCTCGGGCGCGGCGATCCCGGCGAACCTCGCGACCATCGGCATCTGCGAGCAGTCCGGCGCCTCGTGCCAGGGCCCGGCCTCGTGCAACGGCATCGCCACGCTACTGACCGCGAAAGGCATCCTCCCGGACAACGGCGGCATCGGCTACCAGTGGCTCAACGACCGCGCCGGCATCCACGCGCGCACGCTGGCCGACGCCGTGCACGTGCTCGACGCGCTCGAAGATCCCGCGAGCGGCAGCTACGACGACCTGCGCGATCCCTTCGCCGCCGTGCCGAAGGCGCTGATCCCGGCGCAGCCCTACGTCAGCTTCATCGTCGACGGCACGGCGCTGCAGAAGAATCCCAGGCCGCTCGAGCGCGTGCTGCGCGACCGCCTCGGCGCCGAGCTGGTCGAGACGACGCCGCCGGATTATCCGGACGATCCCGATGTGCCGAACCTGCGCTACACCTTCGCCGACGCGCTCTCGAAGCTGCTGCCGCGCCTGATGCCGGAACTCTTCTCGCGGGCCGACTGGGTCG
Organism: Solimonas sp.; assembly: GCA_047605265.1. Lineage (GTDB taxonomy): Bacteria > Pseudomonadota > Gammaproteobacteria > Nevskiales > Nevskiaceae > Solimonas. The sequence goes on along the minus strand of JASGFY010000017.1, from coordinate 25,245 downwards.
CCAACGCCCGGTTCCGCGAGGACAAGTCGCGCGCCGGCGCCGAGAACTGGATCGCTTTCAAGGATCACGAGGAAGCCGGCAAGGCCGACCGCCTGGCGCGCAGCCTCATCGCGCGGCTGGCGCTGCTCAAGGTCATGCACGAGAACCGCATCGACGCCTTCGTGCATCCCGAGAACACGGTGCCGACACCGAAGATCCAGGGGCCCGACGTCGGCTCGATCGACCTCGACGGCATCACGCCCTTCTTCCAGATTCCGCGCGTGACGATCCCGGCCGGCTTCAGCGACGTGGTCTAGGAACCGCCGTACGCGCTCGACGCCGATCGCATCGACTACGTCTCCGTGCTCGCGCCGGACACGAAGAAGACCCGGCTCGCTGATCCGATGCCGATCTCGATCACCTTCTTCGCGCCGGCCAGGGCGAGGAACCAGCGCTGATCCGCATCGGCCCCGCCTACGAATCGGCAGCGCCGCGGCGCCTTGCCGGCCGCATAACCGCCCGGCGAAGCACGCGCGCCGCCGGGTCCGATGCCCGGCCACGCATGGCGGTATTGGCATCACTCGTCGTCCCGCGACAAGAATCGGTTGTCGACGATCCGCAACTGCAGGCGGCCCACCGAAACCGGGGAAAAGCTCGCACGGTTCGCTTCCTGACCATCCACGCGACGGCCGACCCGAACCGGTCGCCCGACACCATGAGCGGCGCGCTCGCGCAGGACGCGGCGAGGCCCGCGCCCCGGTGCGCTACGGCTCGCCCTTCAGCGGCCCGAACTCCGGCGGCGGGCGGCGGTGGCGCGTAAGGCCCTCGTAGGCAGAGGCGATGCGCAGCAGCAGCGGTTCATCGAACGGGCGGCCGACGAAATCGACGCCGACCGGCAGCACCGCCAGCGTCGGGCCGATGAGGCGAATCCTGCGGTCGCGCGCGGTGCGCATGGCGTCGCCACCACCACCGCCGGGGCTGTTCCAGGCCGATTCGGGGATTTCCGGCGCCTTCGGATCGCGTACCCAATCCCAGACCTCGGTGGTGAAACCGGCCGGCACGGTGATGACCGGAAAGCCCTGCGCGCCGAGGAAGATCCACACGCCGGCGCGCCCGTTTGGCGGCGGGCCGGCCGGCGAGCCGAGCCTGGTCGGCGGCAGGTTGGCCGTCGGGTAGACCAGCGCGTCCAGCTTCTGCTCGGCCATGCACTGCAGGATCATCTGCTGCATCGAGAAGCGGCGCAGCAGGCGCCTGGACATGTCGTACTGGCGGTCGCGCTCGGCGTTCTCGCGGCCGCGCTTCGGCGTCGGGAAGTTGGGCTCGTCGTAGTACGTCGCCTTGGCGATCAGGTCGGCGTTGCTCTTGATGCCGGCATCGCCGCGCTCGCGCAGGTAGAGGTTCAGCATGTACTTCGCCTGGCCCTCGGCCTCGTTCTGGCCGAAGTCGCGCAGCGTCAGGCGCTCCGGCATCTTCGACGGATCCATCTTCATGTCGAGCAGCAGGCCGGTGTGGTCGTCCACCGGCTTGCCGTCGGCGTCGAACGAGAAGACCTTCGGGTAGCGGCGCGTGTAGAGGATATTGTCGTCCTGCGGCGCGAGCTTCTGGATGCAGGCGGTGAACAGCTCCCCCTCCGGGCCTGGATCGACGACGGTGGCGCCGAGCTTCTTCAGGTCCTCGGCGGCCTGGCTGACGAGATCGATGGTCTGCTCGTCTTCCTTGGTGAAGAGCTTCTTGCTCATGTACTCGCGCACCACGCCGATGCGCAGGCCGGCAAGGCTTTTCGCCTCGGCGAAGCTCGCGTAGGGCTTCGACGGCAGGCGGCCGACGTTGAAGGCGGTGAGCTCGTCCCTCGGATCGTAGCCGGCGAGCACGTCGAGGATCTTCGCCGTGTCCTTCACCGTGCGGCAGATCGGCCCGACGCGCGTGTTGATGCCGATCTGGATCATGCCCTTGCGGCTGACCAGTTCCTCGGTCGCGGCGAAGCCGACGCTGCTGGCGGCGCTCGCCGGGCCGCGGATCGACGAGCCGGATTCCTCGGCAATGGCGCAGGTCACGAGGTTGGCGCCCACCGAGGACCCCGAGCCGGAGCTGGAGCCGCGCGGGATGCGCTCGGTGTCGTAGGGATTGCAGAAGGTGCCGCCGTAGGAGCTGCGCGGCGTCGCCGAGGCGTACTCGCCGAGATTGGACTTGGCGAGGATGATCGCGCCGGCGGCGCGCAGGCGCTCGACGAAGGTCGAGTCCGCCGGCGGGCGGTCGTTGGCGTACGGCGCGTCGGCGCCCGCCGTCGTGCGCATGTCGAAAGTGTCGTACTGGTCCTTGATCGCCATCACCACGCCGTGCAGCGGGCCGATCAGCTGGCCGGTGCGCTTGAAGTACGCGTCCTGCCGGGCGGCGACTTCCAGCGCGTCCGGCATCTTCGGATCGTCGTCGCGCGCGTCCGTGCGGCTGCGCGCCTTGCGCTCGTCGAAGCCCCACTTCCGGCGCGCCGCCGGGCGCAGGTTCAGCGTCGACAGCGCGTTGATCTGGCCGGCGTGCGGAATCGTCTCGATCGGCCCGAGGATGCCCTGCGGCTGCTTCACGCAGGTGCCGTTGTAGGCCTTGATGCGCTTCAGGTACAGCTCGACGAGCTGCGTGCTCGTCAGCTGTCCGGCGCGGATGGCGCCCTGGATGTCGTCGATCGTCGCGTCCTGCAGATGGAAGGCGCCGGACCCGGCCGCCGCCGGCGCGCTGCCAGCGGCGAGCAGGCTGGCGAACGCCGCGACGACGATCAGGGTCAGCGCCGGGCGCAAGCCTCGGGCGCGCGGCACGGCGCGCGCAGCGCCGGATGGAACGGGCATGCTGCGTTCTCCTTCGGGAAATCCAGTGGCTGCGCGGCGCGCGCGGCTCAGGGCTCGCCCCGCACCGGCCCGAAGGCCGGCGGCGGCTTGCGGTGATGCGTCGCCGCTTCGTAGGCGGAGGCGATCTTCAGAAGATTCGCCTCCTGGCCCGGCTCGGCCCAGAAGCCGATGTTGTACGGCAGGCCGATGCCGCCCAGCGGAGTCGGCTTCGTGCTCTCGACGCCCTCGTATTTCTTGCCGTCCGCGCTCAGCTTGAATTCGCCGTCGTAGACGGACTCGGCGAAGCCGGCGGGCACGAAAACCTCCGGGATGCCGAGCATGGCGCCGTAGCCGAAGCCGTCGCCGCCGCCGCGCGAAAGCTGCGCGCCGCCGATCTTGCCCTGCAGCTTCAGGTTCACCGGATTGACGAAGGCGTCGAGCCGGTTCTGCTCGAGCACCTTGGTCATCGCCATGCGCAGCGCGTCGCGGCGCTTGATGGTGTAGGCGATGGCGTTGGTGCGGATGTCCATCTCCTTGCTCTCCCAGTTCTGCATCGCCGCGCGGCGCACGTCGCTGTAGTACTTGGCGTTGGCGTTGAGCGTCTGCCAGTCGTAGACACGGCTGTCGCCGCGCAGCGTGAGGTATTGCGCGAACTGGAACGCGAAGGTGTAGCCGCTGACCTCGTCCGGATGGCTCGGCGGATTGGCGAAGACGGTGCGGAAGTTCATGTTGTCCGGCAGCGGCGCCTTGTGCGCCGACACCGCGACCAGGTACTTGCGGCTGGCGACGTCCCAGCCCGGCACCGAGAACATCGGCTGGCCATCCTTCTTCCACGAGAAGATCTCGGGCATGTGGAACGGCAGGATCTCGGCGAAGGCGTCGCGGAAGCCGAACGTCATGTTCGGCATCGACGGATCGTCCGGATACTCCGGGTCGACGTCCTCGATCAGTTCGGCGCCCAGCTCCTTGAGTACCTGCAGTTCCTTGTTGACGCCGTCGCTGACCGCCGCCGCGCCGGGCGAGGCTTTCACGTACAGGTTGCGGATCACGCCGAGGCGCACGCCGGCCAGCGGCTTGCCGCCGCCGGCGCTCGTCGCCGCGGCGACGAACGCGCCCGGCGCCTTCGGCAGAACCACGCGCGGCACCGCCGCCGTGAACGGATCGCGCGGGTCGAAGTAGCTGCCCGTGGTCTTGTCGCGGAAGGCGTCGAGGACCGACGCCGCGTCCTTGACCGTGCGGCACATGATGCCCGGACGGTCCTGGTACGGATTGGCGCCGATGCTGCCGGCGAACGAGATCACGCCTTTGGTCGGCACCACCATGGCCACGCCCTGGTAGTTGGCCGGGCCGCGGCACGAGCCGCCGGTGGTCTCGCAGATCGAGCACATCGTCAGGTTCGCGGCCACCGCGACGCCCGAGCCGCCGCTCGAGCCGCTGGTCTCACGCTCGGTGTCGTAAGGGTTGCAGATCGTGCCGCCCCAGGTCGAGCGCGAACCGCCGGCGCCGATGTACGGACGCTCGACTTTCGCCGCGCCGTCCGGATCGCCGCTGCCGGCGTTGTATTCGGATTCGTTGGCCTCGGCGTAGATGATCGCGCCGGCGCCGCGCAGGCGCGCCACCAGCGTCGAATCCTTCGGCGGCGCGTCCATGCCGTAGTTGACGTCGGCGCCGGCCGTGGTGCGCATGTCCGTGGAGTCGTAGATGCTCTTGTTGGCCATCGGCACGCAGTACAGCGGCATCGCCTTGAAGTCCGGATTGCGGCCGTACTTCGCGTCCATCGCGGCGGCGGTCTCGATCGCGTCCGGCTGCTGGCGGAACTGCTCGCAGACCGACGGCGCACCCGCCGGCAGCGGCTTGCCCGGCGGCGCGTCGAACTTGCCCTTGCAGGTGACGGAACGTTCCCCGCGGATGTTGAGCACTTCGAGCGCGTTGAGCTGGCCGACGTTGGCGATGCCGGCGACCATGCCGTACTGCTGGTAGACGCTTGGATCGGACGCGGTCTTCTCCATGCGCCCGTAGTCCGGCGTGTCGCCGGTGTAGCGGCTGAAATCGGGGACGAGCTTGCTGATCGCGATGGTCTCGGTCGGGAACTTCCGCGCCTGGCCGACGACGATCCGTCCCTTGACCGAGGGGGCGCGCTTGCCGTCCGCCGTCACCAGCGCCGTGCACATGCCGTTGTAGGCCTTCGCCCGCGCGATGTAGCCCTCGACGATCTGCCTGCACGTCGTCTCGCCGCTGCGGATGGCATCGTGCATGCCGTCGACGGTGGCTTCTTCCAGATGGAATTCCGCGTGTGCCTGCTGGGCGCACAAGGCGGAGACGGACATGACGAAAGCTTTCAGCGCGGCTCGCATCGACGACATCGGACGTGTCCCTGTTTGAAGCGGCGCAGATCCGCCGATCCTGTGAGGTGTGACGTATGCCGGCGCCGGCACCCTGCCCCGATGGAAGACGAAGTCGCCGGCCCCGCGCCGGGACCGGCCCGCGCGCGCTCAGCGCCCGAGGCGATCGCTCGCCAGCGCCGGCGTGTACTTCGGCAGCCGCAGCTCGTGCGTGGCCTGCTCGAAGTCGTAGCCGTAGCCGAGCAGCTTCGCCTCGCTGAACGCGGGCCCGAGGATCGAGATCGACACCGGCAGGCCCGCCGGCGTCATGCCGGCCGGCACCACGAGGTCCGGATAGCCCGCCATGTTGGAGATGTTGAAGGCCTGCGCGGTCGCGCTGCGCGGGCGCGGATGGGCCGGCGGCTCGATCGGCGTCGCGGCCGTCGGCGTGCTGAGGTAGACGATGGCGTCGAGCCGGTACTTCTTCATCACCGCGTCGACCGCCGCCTTGACCATCGCGAAGCCCTCGTTCTTCGCCGCGAGATAGACCGGATCGTCGAGGTCCAGCGCCACCGCGGCGCTGTACTTGAGCGCATAGGCTTTCTGCGGACTCGGGTAGCCGGTCTTCGGATCGTTGGCGAGGCGCGCGAGGTCGTCGAGCGTCTTCGGGTATTGCGGTCCGACGGTCTTCAGGTAACCGGCGATCTGCGCCTTGAACTCGGCCTGAACGACGGTGTTGAACGCATCGCCGCGGCCTTCGAGCATGAACGGCGGGTAGTGGAAATCGACGATCGTCGCGCCAAGCTGCTTCAGGCTCCCGACGGCCTGCGCGAACACGGCATCGACGCCGGCATCCTCACCGCCGAAGTCGCGCGCGATGCCGATGCGCGCCCCCCTGAGCGAGCCCTTCTTGAGAAAGCTCATGTAGTCCTTCTCGACGCGGCCCTCGGCGCGCTTCGTCATCGCGTCCGCCGGATCGACGCCGGCGAGTACGTTCAGCGCCACGGCGATGTCCGTCACGCTGCGCGCCATCGGGCCGCCGGTGTCCAGCGACAGCGCCAGCGGCACGATGCCGTCGCGCGACACGAGACCGTTGGTGGGCTTCAGACCAACGATGCCGTTGACCGACGACGGACCGCGCACCGAGCTGGCGGTGTCGGTGCCCATGCCGAGCTGCGCGAACACCGCGGCGATGCCGGCGCCGGTGCCGCCGCTCGAACCCGAGGGGCCGTAGTCCAGCGCGTGCGGATTGCGCGTCTGGCCACCCATCGAGCTGTAGCCGTTCGGCACCGTGCCGGCCTTGATGACCGCCGGGTCCTTGGCGCCGCCGACGCTGCCGCCGCCCGACGCGAACTCGGAAAGGTTCATCTTGGCGAGGATGATCGCGCCGGCCCCGCGCAGGCGCTTCACGGTGAAAGCGTCGTCCGGCGGGATGCTGCCCTTGAGCAGCCAGGAACCGGCCGTGGTCGGCATGTCGAAGGTGTCGTAGTTGTCCTTCAGCACTACCGGAATGCCGTGCAGCGGACCGCGCAGCTTGCCGGCCTGGCGTTCGGCATCGAGCTGCCGGGCCTCGTCGAGCGCCTTGGGATTGAGCAGGATCACGCTGTTGATCGTCGGCCCTTTCTTGTCGTACGCATCGATGCGCGCGAGGAACGCCTGCGTGAGCGCCACCGAGCTCAGCGAGCCCCTGGCCATCGCCGCCTCGAGTTCGGGCACCGTCGCCGTCTCGATGTCGAGCGGCGCGGCCCGGGCCGGCAGCGCGAACGCCAGCGTGAGCAGCAGGGGTGAGAGAAGCGAGGCGGCCCGCGGCAAGGTCATGGTGGAATCCTGGAGGTGCAAGATGGCGCGGATCAGGCGACGGCAAACAGCGGCGGCTGCCGGAGATGGAATGCGGTGGCGTCCTGGTAGGCCTTGGCGAGCGCGAGCAGCCGTGCTTCCGCGTACGGCTGCGCCATGAACAGTACGCTGGTCGGCGCACCGCTGGTGGCGAAGCCGTTGGGCAGCGCCAGCCCCGGATAGCAGGCGAGGTTCGCCATCTGCGAATGGCGCTGACCGGCGCTCGGCGGCGGTGCGTCGGTGCCTTCCGGCGGACGCGGCTCGCCCAGCGTCGACGGCGCGAGATAGACGTCGACGCCCGCCGTCGCGACGGCGAGCTCGCGCATCATGATCGAGCGCAGGCGCTGCGACTGTAGGTAATCGACCGCGGGGATCACGCGGCTGACGCGGAAACGGTCGGCGCGCTCGGCATGCGTCATCTGCCGGTAGCGGCCCGAGCGCAGCAGCTCGTCGAAGAACACCGCGGCCTCGACGCTGAGCTGTATGGTTTCGATGTCGAAGTCGGGCAGGCGCAGCGGCACCAGCCGGACGCCCATGTCGCGCAGCTGCGCGAGCGTGGCCTGCTCGTTGCGCCGCCAGTCGGCGTCGCGCCCGCCGTCCTCGAACGCTTCCGGCAGGTAGCCGACCTTGAGCGCGCGCCAGTCGAGCGTCGCGTCCCAGTTGAACGGAATCTCGCTGACCGAGAGATCGCGGCCGTCGGGCCTGGCGATCGCGTGCAGCACCACCGCGCAGTCCTCGACGCTGCGGCACATCGGCCCGAGACGATCCTGTGTCCAGCCCAACGCCATCACGCCGTAACGGCTGACGCGGCCGAAGGTCGGGCGCAGGCCGGTGACGCCGCAGCGTGCCGAAGGGCTGAGGATCGAACCGCCGGTCTCGGTGCCGATCGCGAACGGCACGCAGCCGGCGCCGGTCGCCGAGCCGGGTCCGGCCGACGAACCACTGGAGCCCTCGTCGAGCTTCCACGGATTGTTGGTACGCCCGCCCCACCACTGGTCACCGCCGGCCAGCTCGCCGGTGGCGAGCTTGGCGAGCAGCACGGCGCCGGCCTCGCGCAGGAGCTCGACGACGCTGGCGTCGTAGTCGAAGACCTGGTCCTGGTACGCACCCGAGCCCCAGGTCGTGCGGTAGCCCTTGACCGAGATGATGTCCTTGCAGCCCCAGGGCACGCCGTGCAGCGGGCCGCGGTCGCGGCCGGCGGCGAGTTCGGCATCGGCCTGCTTCGCCTGCGCGATGGCGACGTCGTCGAGCATCGTCACCACGCAGTTCAGTTTGTCGTTGTGCTCGCGCAGGCGCGCGAGATACATCCGCGTCAGTTCCAGCGAGGTAACCCGCCGGCTCTTGATCAGCGCCGACAGCCGCGTGACCGGCCAGAACGCCACGGCTTCGAGATTCGCCGGCCGCCGCAACTTGCCGATCGCGCCGTAGCGCGGCGGCCGCGCCTGGCGCTCGACCGTCATGCCCGGCGTCAGCGGGCTGAAGTAGAACGGCGGCGCGACGTCGTTCGGAATCGTCACCTCGCGAATCTTGCGCATGCGCGCGAGGCTCTGGTTGACCGGCTTGATCATGCCGTCGATCTCGGCGTCGCTGAACGCGAGGCCGGCGAGCGCCGCCGCGTCGCGGATCATCGCGGCGTCGACAAGGCTCGCGTCCTGCGCCTGAAGCTGCGCCCAGAGCACGCCCGGCAGCAGCGTGCCGGACAGGCCCAGTGAAGCGCACGTGACGAGGAAGCGGCGGCGCGACGTTTCGATCGAGCGGCTCATTTCAGCGCCCGACGATGTCGGTCGGCAGCGCCGGCGTGTACTTCGGCAGCGCAATGGCGTGCGTCGCCTGCTCGAAGTCGTAGGCGTAGCCGAGCAGCCGGCCCTCGCTCCAGGCGCGGCCGAAGAAGGAGACCGTCACCGGCAGGCCGCCGGGCGTCATGCCGGCGGGCACGATGACGTCCGGAAAGCCGGTCTCGTTGGCGAGCGCCGCCGGGCCGCCCATGCCGGCGCGGCCGCCGCCGTCCCTACCCTCGCCGATCTCGGACGCCGGGCGCGGCACGCTCGGGTAGATCATCGCGTCGAGCCTGTGCTGCGCGAACAGGCCCTCGATCACCGCCGTCGTCAGCGCCAGGCCCTGGTACTTCGCGGCGAGATAGAGCGGATCGTCAAGACCGGGCGCCTGCGCCATCTTCGCCATGCTGTCGCGCTTCCACGGGCTCGCGTAGGCGGTCTTCGGATCGCGCGCCTTGGCGACGAGCTCGTCGAGCGTGCGCGGGAAGCCGGGCCGCAGCGTCTTCAGGTAGTCGGCGATCTGCGCCTTGAACTCGACGTCGATCATCATGCGGTGCATGGGGCCGATGCCCTCGGCGAGGAACTCGGGCAGCTTCACCGGATCGACGACGGTCGCACCGAGCGCGCGCAGCTTGACGATCGCCTGCTCCATCACGAAGTCGGTCTGCGGGCTCTGGCCGAAGAAGTCGCGCATCACGCCGATGCGCGCGCCCTTGAGCGAACCCTTCCGGAGGAACTTCGTGTAGTCGGTTTCGAAATGGCCGGCGCTGGCGGCGGTCGCCGGATCGGCCTTGTCGACGCCGGTCATCGCGCCGAGGGCGGCGGCGCAGTCGGCGACGCTGCGGCACATCGGGCCGCCGGTGTCGAAGGACAGCGCCAGCGGGATGATGCCGTCGCGGCTCAGCAGGCCGCGCGTCGGCTTGATGCCGACGATGCCGTTGGCCGACGAGGGGTTGCGGATCGAGCCCGCGGTGTCGCTGCCGAGGCCGAACTGCGCGAACGCCGCGGCGATGCCGGCGCCGGTGCCGCCGCTCGAGCCCGACGGGCCGCGCGAGGGATCGTGCGGATTGTGCGTCTGCCCGCCGAGCGAGCTGTAGCCGTTCGGCGCGCCGCCGCTGTAGGCGAACTCGTGCAGGTTGACCTTGGCGACGATCACCGCGCCAGCGTCGCGCAGCTTCTTCACGATGAAGGCGTCGTCCGGCGGGATCGAGCCGAGCAGGAGCTGCGAGCCGCCGGTGGTCGGCAGATCGTAGGTGTCGTAATTGTCCTTGAGCAGGATCGGAATGCCGTGCAGCGGTCCGCGCAGCCTGCCCGCCTTGCGCTCGGCGTCCAGCGCGCGCGCCTGCTCGACGGCCCTGGGGTTGAGCGTGATGACGGCGTTGATCTGCGGCCCCGCCTTGTCGTAGGCGGCGATGCGCGCCAGATATGCCTGCGTCAAGGCCTCGGACGTGAGGGCATCGTCGCGCATCGCCGCGCCGATCTCCGCGACCGTCGCCGTGGTGATGTCGAGTGCCCAGGCAGGCAGCGCGGCGGCGAGGCCGATGACGGCCGCGCCGAGCAGCGGACGGAGACGGGGCAGGCTGCCCGGCGAAGAGGCGATGCGCATGGCGGAAATCCGGTGGTGCTTCACTCGCGCAGCGGGCCGAAGCCCGGCGGCGCACGGCGCGCATGCGTGACCGCCTCGTAGGCGGCGGCGATGCGCAGCAGGGTCGGCTCGTCGAAGGGCTTGCCGAGGAAATCGATGTTGACCGGCAGCGCCGCGGCCACCGGGCCGACGAGGCGCGTGCCGCCTTCGGCCTGGTCGTCGGCGACGCGGTCGTAGACCTCGGTGGTAAAGCCGGCGGGCACCGAGATCGCCGGCAGGCCGTTGGCGCCGAGCAGCGTCCAAGCCAGCGCCGAGCGGCCGTTGACGGTCGGCTCGGTCGGCGCGCCGAGCTTGGGCGCCGGCACGTTGCCGGTCGGGTACGTCACCGCGTCGAGCTGCCGGCTCGCCATGCACTGCAGCGCGATCTGCTGCAGCGCGAAGCGCAGTTGCATGCGGCCAGCCAGGTCGAGCGTCTTCTCGGCGTTCTTGCCCTCCAGCGACTTCTTCTTGTCCGAGAAGCCGGAGCCTTCGCGGATGTCGCTGTAGAACTTCGACCGGGCGATCAGCTCCGTGGTGTTGCGGATGCTGGCGTCGCCGCGCTTCTTCAGATACAGGTCGAGCAAGAAGCGGCCCTCGCCGGGCGCGCGCTCGCTGCCGATGCCGCGGATCGTCGGCGCCTGGTCGTCGCGCGGGAACCGCGACGGATCGACCGACAGCTCCACGAGCGCCGGGATCTGGTCGGCGTCGGCGGGGAACAGCTGCGGATACTGACGCGTGAAGCCGGAGTTGAAGGCCGATGGCGTGTAGCGCGCCACGCAGTCCTGGAACAGCGCGCCGCCCTCGCCCGGATCGACGACGGTCGCGCCGAGCCTCCTGAGCGTCTCGATGCCGCGCTCGACGATGTCGATGCTCTGCGCGTCGGCCTGCGTGAACAGGCGCCTGTCCATGTATTCGCGCATCACGCCGATGCGCAGGCCTTGCAGGCTCGGCGCGGCCACCGCACTGCTCGCATAGGGCTGCGCGGGCTTACGGCCGACGCCGAAGGCCGTCAGCTCGTCCTTCGGATCGTAGCCGGCGATCACGTCGAGCACGCGCGCGACGTCGCCGACCGTGCGGCACATCGGGCCGACGCGATCGTTGAGGAACGAGGCCGGCACGATGCCGGCGCGGCTCACCAGTTCCTGCGTCGGCGCCAGCCCGACGATGTCGTTGTTCTTCGACGGATTGCGCACCGACGGGCCGGATTCCTCGCCCACCGAGCACATCGCCAGGCTGGCGGCGACGGAAGCGCCGGAGCCGCCGCTCGAACGGCCGGGGCTGCGCTCGGTGTCGTAGGGATTGCAGCTCACGCCGCCGAACGAGCTGCGGTCGCCGCTCGCGTACTCGCCCATGTTCGCCTTGCCGATGATGATCGCACCGGCCTCGCGCAGCTTCTTCACGAAGCTGGCGTCTTCCGGCGGCCGGTCGTTGGCGTAGGCCGCGTCGGCGGCCGAAGTCGTGCGCAGGTCGAAAGTGTCGTACTGATCCTTGATCGAGAACACGACGCCGTGCAGCGGGCCGACGAGCCTGCCGGTCGCGGCAAAGGCACGGTCGAGCGCCGCCGCCGCTTCCAGCGCGTCGGGCATGTTCGGATCGTTGTCCCTGGCGTCCGTCATGCTGCGCGCCTTGTGCGCGTCGAAGCCCCACTTCCTGCGCGCCGCGGGACGCAGGTTCAGCGTGATCAGCGCGTTGACCTGGCCGGCGTTCGCGATCGTCGCCACCGGCCCGAGCACGCCCTGCGGCTGCTTCACGCAGGCGCCGTTGTAGGCCTTGATGCGCGCCAGATACGCGTTGACGACGTCGGTCGCCGTGTGGCGGTGCGCGAGAATGCCCTGCTGGATCTGCTCGATCGTTGCCTCTTCGACCTGCGGCGTCCCGGCCGCCGCGGCGGCCGGACGCAGGATGGCGGCGCCGGCGAGCAGCGCCGCCGCGATCGCGTACAGCAACCGGAACGGGACGTGCAAGTTGGAACGTGCCACGGCGCATGCGGACGGACGGCGCATCGCTTCTCCCTTTGCCATCAAGCGGCCGGTCTTCATATCGAAGACGGATGCGCCGGACGACTCCCTACTCCGGCGCGCCGTCCGTTTCGGCAGTCGTTATCAGTACGTGAACGTCTCGCCCGGCAGCGGCGGCGTCGTCTTCGGCGAGACGCGGTGATGCGTAGCCTGCTCGTAGCTGTAGGCGTAGCCGAGCAGGCGTGGTTCGCTGTAGGCCGGACCGAAGAACGAGATCGTCACCGGCAGGCGGTCGACGGTCACGCCAGCCGGCACAATGACGTCCGGGAACTGCGTGACGTTGGCGATGTTGGTCAGCGACGGCGACTTCGGACGATCGACGATCTCCGGTGTCTTCGGGTCGATCAGCTCGGGACGCCTGGGCCGCGTCGGATAGACGATCGCGTCGAGTTGGTGCCGCTCGATCAAGCCGAGCACGCCGCCCTGCACCGCCTTCATGCCGTATTGCTTGGCGCTGGTGTAACTGAGGCTCGTGGTCGGCGGCGTCTCGCCGAGCGCCTTGAAGCGCTTGAACACGCTCGGGTGCGGACGAAACTCGCCCTGCGGCTGCGTGAGCCTGAGGCCCCGTTCGGCGATCTCGGTCACCGTGCGCGGAAAGCCGGGCCGCAGGGCGCCGAGATAGGCGAGGTAATTGTCCTTGACCTCGTCGCGGATCGGGTCGGACACGCCGGTGCGCGCGAGCACGATCTCCGGATAGTGCAGGTTGTCGATGAGCACCGCGCCCTGTTGCTTCAGTTCCTCGAGGCTGGCGTCGAACACGCGGTCGACTTCCGGATCGGTGCCCGACAGGTCGCGGATCACGCCGAGGCGCGCGCCCTTGAGCGCGTCCTTCTTCAGGAACTGCGTGTAGTCGCGGTAGTAGAGGCCGGCGCTGGTGCTGGTCAGCGGGTCCTTCGGATCGACGCCGGTGAGAAAGCCCAGCGCGAGCGCCGCGTCGTAGACGGTGCGCGCCATCGGCCCGCCGGTGTCGAAGCTCAGCACGCAGGGCATGATGCCGGTGCGCGAGACCAGACCGTTGGTCGGCTTGATGCCGACGACGCCGTTGGCGAACGACGGCCCGCGGATCGAACCGCCGGTGTCGGAGCCGAGGCCGAGCGGTGCGTACCAGGCCGCGAGGCCGGCGCCGGTGCCGCCGCTCGAACCGTTCGGGATGCGGCGCGGATCGTGCGGGTTGCGCGTCTGGCCGAGGCGCGACGAGAAGCCGACGCCGCCGTGCGCGAACTCGTCCATGTTCATCTTGGCGATGACGATCGCGCCGGCCTCGCGCAGCTGCCGGATGGTCGGCGCGTCGGCGTACGGCACCGAATTGGCCAGCAGGAAGTCGCCGCCGCTGGTCGGCAGGTCGGCGGTGTCGTAGTTGTCCTTGGCGAGCACCGGAATGCCCATCAGCGGCGAACGCAGACCCCTTGCCTTGCGCTCGGCGTCGAGCGCGCGCGCCGTCTCGAGCGCCTTGGGATTCAGCGTGATGACGGCGTTGAGGCCCGGCCCCTTCTTGTCGTAGGCCGCGATGCGCGCCAGGTAGAGCTGCACGAGCTTCTCGTACGTCAGCGCGCCGGCGTCCACGGCCGCCTGGATGTCCTCGACGCTCGCCGTCTCGAGCTCGAAGGTCGCGGCGTACGCGGCGCCGCTGCCGGCCATCGCCAGCGTCGCTCCGGCCAGCAGGGCGAGCAGCGTCTTCTTCATCTGCAGTCGCGTCATGGAGATTTCCGGTCGGACACGATCGCGCCTCAGTAGCTGATCCGGTCGCCGGGCAGCGCCGGCGTGTGCTTCGGCAAGCGGATCGCGTGCGTGGCCTGTTCGAAGTCGTAGCCGTAGCCGAGCAGCTTCGGCTCGCTCCAGGCCGGGCCGAAGAACGAGATGGTCACGGGCAGACCCTGCGGTGTCATGCCAGCCGGCACGATCAGATCCGGATAGCCGGTCTGGTTGGCGAGGCTGGTCGCCGAGCGCGGCATGGTGCCCGGCTTGTCCGGCGGGTCCTGCGGCTTGATCGGCGTCGCCGGCGTCGGCGAAGTCGGATAGACGATGGCGTCGAGCTGATGCTTGGCGAACAGCGCGTCGATCGCTGCCTTGACCGCCACCATCTCTTCGTTCTTCAACGCCCGATACTGCGGATCGTTCAGGCTCAGCGCCAGCGAGGCCGTGTACTTGAGCGCGTACGCCTTCTCGGGGCTGCGGTAGTGCGTCGCCGGATCGTTGGCCTTGGCGACGATCTCGTCGAACGAGCGCGGGAAGCCCGGCTTGAGCGTGTGCAGGTACTCGGTGATCTGCGCCTTGAACTCCGAGGAAACGAGCAGGTTGTAGTTCGGCCCCTGCGCGGCGAGCAGGTATTCCGGATACTTGACGTCGACAACCGTCGCGCCGAGCGATTTGAGCGTGGCGATCGCTTGCTCGATCACCGCGTCGGTGCCGGCGTCGCGGCCCATGAAGTCGCGACCGATGCCGATGCGCGCGCCCTTGAGCGAGCCCCTCTTCAGATACGGCGTGTAGTCGGTCTTGAAGTGGCCGGCGCTCGGCGCGGTCGCCGCATCGGCCTTGTCGACGCCGGTCATCGCGCCGAGCGCGACGGCGACGTCGTAGACGCTGCGCGCCATCGGCCCGCCGGTGTCGTACGACAGCGCCAGCGGCACGATGCCGTCGCGGCTCATCAGGCCGCGCGTCGGCTTGAGGCCGGCGATGCCGTTGGCCGACGAAGGACCGCGCACCGAGCCGCCGGTGTCGGTGCCGAGGCCGAACTGCGCGAAAGCCGCGGCGATCGCCGCGCCGGTGCCGCCGCTGGAGCCCGAGGGCCCGCGCGTCAGATCGTGCGGGTTGTGCGTCTGCCCGCCCTCGGAGCTGAAGCCGTTCGGCACGCGGCCCTTCTTGAGCACGTCCGGATCGGTCGCGCCACTGACGCTGCCGCCGCTGCCGGCGAACTCGGAAAGATTGACCTTGGCGACGATGACCGCGCCGGCCTCGCGCAGCTTTTTCACGACGAAGGCGTCGTCCGGCGGGATCGAGCCGTGCAGCAGCTGCGAACCGGCGGTGGTCGGCAGATCGTAGGTGTCGTAATTGTCCTTGAGCACGACCGGGATGCCGTGCAGCGAGCCGCGGATCTTGCCCGCCTTGCGTTCCGCGTCGAGCGCCCGCGCCTCGTCCAGCGCCTTGGGATTGAGTGTGATGACGGCGTTGATCGCCGGCCCTTTCTTGTCGTACGCGGCGATGCGCGCCAGATAGGCCTGCGTGAGCTTTTCCGAAGTCAGCCCGGATTTGCAGGCCGCCTGCACGTCCGCGATCGTCGCGGTATCGAGGTTCAGGGTCGCCGCCGATGCCGCCGATGCGGCGCAGGCCAACGCGAGCGCGCACAGTGGCGCACGGAAACGGGAAATATTCATGTCGAAGCCAATGGGCGGGAGAAAAAGAGGCCCGCCGCGGATGCGGGGGACCTCATGCGGAACGGCGGCGGAACTCCGGGCACGGCGGCAACGGCTTCAGAAGTCGTAGCGGGTCGTGAACTCCCAGCGGACGCCCGGCATGACGGACACCAAGTTGGGATTGGTGTCGCTGATGGGCGCGCGGAAATAGCGTTCGTCGAAGATGTTGTAGCCGTTAACCTTGAAATGCATGCTCTTGTAGTCGTACGTCGCCGCGACGTTGGCGACCGTCGACGAAGACAATTTCACGCTCTTCAGGCGGTCCGCGTAGGTCGACGAAAACCACTGGCCGCCGATGAGAAACCCCAGGCCACTGCTGAAGTTGTAGTTGATGTTGACGCCGTACTGGTGTTCCGGGAAACCGACGCGGTCCATGTAGTGCGAGAGGATCGCGGTCGGGATCGTGATGTTCGTCTTGCCGCCGTAGACGAAGGCCTCGGCCGGATAAACGACGTTGCCATCGGCATCGACCACGTCCTCGAAACCCAGCTGGCGGGCCGTGATCTGATACGTCGTATCTGAATTGACGATGTACTTGGCCTGCTGCAGCGTACCGTAGGCCGATACGAACAGATGCTTGGTCGGCGCGAACTTGAGCTCGCCTTCCCAACCCTTGGTCTGCGTGCTCGAGACATCGGCGCTGAGCGTCGGATCGTCCGCCGAACTGACGTCGGTTCGCGTCTGGTCGTAATACGCTCCGGAAAATGACAGCTTGCCGCCGAACATCTCCGCCTTGATGCCGGCTTCCTTCAGTTCCGCCTGGCCGATATGACCTTTTTGGATGGTGGAGACGTCGAGTATGTTGTTGGCCGCGTCGAGCGTCGTGCTCGTCTTCGCATAGGTCACGTAGGGGCGCAGACCCCACGGCAACTGCTGCGACAGGCTTGCGCTCCACGACACGCCGTCGTCCCAGCCGGATGCTTTCTGGTAGGCCAGATCGTTGCGGACATAGACCGGGTCGCCGTCATCGCCGTAATAGGCGTAGGAGGTGTTTTCGTTGAAGCGCGCGAAGTCGTGGCCGTCGGCCTGCGAGCCGTCGACGCGCCAGCCGAGCACGAGGTTGGTCTTTTTCAGGAGATCGACGTCGAACATGAAGCCGACGCCCATTTCGCTGAACTTGCTCCAGCGATCCGTCGTCTTCGGCGCGCCGGTCTCGATGTTCTGATCGTCGAGCTGGTTCCAGAACAGCGTGTTCGGCGTATAGGTGCCGCCGCGGTACATGACATCCTGGCGGTAATCGAAATCGCCGCCCGAGGCGCGTATCAGGCCCGTCGTCTGGCGATAGTTGATCGAGGTCAGCGTGTTGACGCGCAGCCAGTTCGGCAGCGCTTCGTCCGGAACGCGCCAGGTGGCCGTGATCTTTTCTTCCCAGACGTGAATGTCCTGCTTCTCGCCATACGGAAGCTGCGAGTTCTTGAACGAATCGAGGCCGTCCTTGAGGAATTGTGCCTTGACCGTGAAGTCGGGATCGGTGTCATAGACCAGATCGAAGAACAACAGACCGAGCTTGGCATCCTGGATGCGCTCGAACGATCCGTTGCGGTGATAATCGACCGAGTTGTAGCGCGTGGTGCGCGGATCGAGCACGAAGCCGAGCGGCAGCGTGCCGGATGCCGGAAGCACGCCCCCGGCGCCCTGTGCGCGCAGCAGGCCGGTCGGGTCGGCTTCCGGATGCGCTTCCAGATAGTCGTACATCGTCTGCGGAATGCCGCTGACCTTGGGGAAATGACCGATTGGATAGTACGAACCGTTGGATTGCGTCGGCCACGTGAAGGTCTGATAGAGCGGACGGTTGCTGGAGCTGACGCTGCCCGTGATCGGCGACGCAAGATGCGTTTCGGCCCAGCCGACGGCACCGTCGCCGTTGACGTCGAGATACGCCAGCGGCATGCCGCTGACGTATTTGCCGTGATCGACGAGATCCTGCGTCACGCGATTCATGTAGGCGCCGGACGTAATCGAGTTCTGCCATTGCACGCCGGTCTCGAGCCGGAACGGCCCCACCGCGTTGTCCAGGCTCGTCGAGGCCTGAAGGATCCGCTGTTGAACGCCGACCTTGTCGATCCACGAATTGGAATCCTCGAGCAGGCCATACACGTAATAGCCACCTTTGCGGTCGCCGATCGACATCGGACCGCCGAGGCCGCCCGATGCCTCCGAGCGATCGAACTGTCCGCCGATGCCTTGCAGAAAGCCGCTCGGCTTGTCGAGGTAATGACCGTCCGCGGCGCGGCCCGACTTCGGCATCAGGTTCATGTAGCCGCCGATCTTGCCCATGCCGTAGATCGGCGACGGCGGCCCCTTGATGACTTCGATGCTGTCCATCGCCGACAGATCGGTGCGCGCGTGCCCCTGCATGCTGAGGCGCTTCATGCCGCGGTAGTACATGTCGGCCGGAATGCCGCGCACCATGATGCCGCCCTGCAGGCCGTAGCGGGTCGTCGTGTAAGTGCCGGGCACCGCGCGCATCAGATCTTCGACCGTGGAGACGCCGAGCAGATCGATCTGCTCCGCGTCGATGAAGGACACCGATCGCGGCGTCTCGAGCAGCGACTTGTCGAAGCCGAGCGAGGAGCCGGTGGAAATGTCGAGCGGCGTCTGCTTCTCGCCCTTGACGATGACTTCCGTCACGTCCGAACCGGTCGTGTCCGCGCTCGTCGCGGAGGAGGCCGGGCCCGCTGCTTCCTGCGCCAGCGCCAGGGCTGGCGCCAGTGCCGCATAAGAGGAAAACAAACCGAACGTTGCGACATGCCGCAAACGAATGGAGCCGCAAGGCTTGGATCGACGACGACGCATATCATCTCCCTGGATGTCGGTGGCCTCTGCGAGAACACAGGGCCGTCATCCAAAGGACGATGCGCGTTCTCCGTCACCCTACCTGCGAGTACGCACGGAAGATGCGTATGGACTCAGAAATCGAAGCGCATCGACGTTTGCAAATGGCGCTCGGGCATCGGCGTCACCGGATAGTCGGTGTACGATTCGGTGTTGCGCCCGCGGAAATAGCGCTCGCGCGTCAGGTTGAACACATCGAGCTTCAGCCGCAGCGGTCCGCGTTCCCAGAACACGCCCGCGTCGATGACGAACGAAGACGGCAGCTCGATCAGCTTGAGCCTGCCGGCGTAGGTGCGCGACAGATATTGCGCGCCGGAGGACAGGCCGAAGCCGTTCGTGAACGAATGCGCCAGATTCAATCCGAGTTGCGTACTCGGACTGCCCTGCTTGTAGCGATACGCGGCGACGTTGTCCGGAAGGACGACGAGCGCCTGACCGCCATAGAGGAAAGCCTCGGCCGGATAGACCACGGCGCCGGTCTGCGCGTCGACGACGTCCTGGAATCCGAGCGCACGCGCGTCGATCATCATCACGCCGCCACTGTTCGGATTGAACATCGTCGTCTGCCGCAATGCGTAGAACGAGAACATCGAACGACACGACAGCCATTTGATTTCGGCTTCCCAGCCACGCGTGATCGTCGAGGAAACCTCCGCGCTCAGGCTCGCGTCGTCCGTGTTCGAGACACCGACGCGGCGCTGGTCGTAGGCCGCCGCGCTGAGCAACATCCGCTCGTCGAAGAAGCTCGCCTTGAGCCCGGCCTCCCTGAGCGCCGACTGGCCGATGTGGCCCTGACGGATGATGTCGTTGCTGATGCGATTGGTGGCGCTGTCGAGAATCACGCTGGCGCGCGCCAGCGAGACGTACGGCCGCAAGCCGTACGGCAGCTGCTGCGACAGGCTCACGGACCAGGTGAGGCCGTCGTCCCAGCCCCTGGCCCTGGATCCGGTTCCGCGGGCGCCCGGCGACGCCGACGTGCCGGTATTGAGGTTGTACGCGCTGGCGAACTCGATGTTGCGCGCCTGCGAACCGTCCCATCGTCCGCCGAGCATCATGTCCGTCCCGTCGAACAGGCGGGTGTCCAGCAGCACACCGACGCCCATCTGCGAATACTTGGTCAGACCGACGCTGTTGAACGGATAGCCGCCGTTGTCGATGTCGCTGTTCTCGACGCAGTTCACGAACGTCGTGTTCGGCGTCATGCCGCCCGGCGCGTCGTGCCAGGTCGACGCCATCGCGTCGGTGCGCGTGTTGCTGAAGTCGCCGCTGCAGATATCGCTGGGCGAATACGTGTAACGGAAATTGATCGAGCCCAGGCCATTGATGCGCAGCCACAACGGCAGGCCGGAGAGAACGCTCGTCACCGTCAGCTTGTCCTCGGCCACCCACGGTTTCTGGATATCGCCGAACGGCTGATTCGAGCTCTTGTACTGATCCATGCTGTCGAAGAACAGCTGGTTCTTGAACGTGAACGCCGGATCGTCGTCGTCGATCAGATCGGCGTAGAGCGTCAGGAAGCGCGCGAGAAGATCGCGCTCGTAAGACGCCGCCCGACGCCGGTCGAGCCGTCCGTAGCCCACCGAGCGCGGGTCCAGCAGCATGCCGACCGGCACGAAGCCGGACGTAGGAGCTGGGCCACCCACGGGCTGGAGACGCAACACGCCCGTCGGATCCGCCTCGGGATGCGCCTCCAGGTAATCGTGCATCGACTGCGGAATGCCGGCGACCGCGGGGAATTGCCCGATGCGCAGCGGCTTGCCGTTGGCATCGAGCGGCCAGGTCCAGTACTGGCGCAGCGGCTGATTGCCGGCGGCCAATGTCCCGCTCGCCGGCGAAGCCTGCTGGTATTCGAGGTAACTGATGGAGCCGCTGCCGTCCAGATCGAGATTGACCAGCGGAACGCCGCGAAGGTAGCGGCCGTTGTCGATCAGAGCCTGCGTCACGCGTGCGGTCATTGCACCGGACGTGCGCGAACGCTGGTAGGTCACGCCCGCCTCGAGCCGCAGCGGACCGGCGAAACGGTCGATGGCGACGGACGCCTGCGCCAGAGCGGAATGCAGCGGAACGTCGTCGACATAGCTGTTGGAATTATCGAGCAGCGAATACAGGTAATAGCCGGCCTTGCGATCGGCCAGGTCGAGCGGACCGCCGTAGCCGATCGACGTCATCTTCTCGTCGTAGCTGCCGACGGCGGTCTGCACGGAGCCCTGCGGCTTGTCGAGATAGCGGCCGTCCTGGCTGCGCGCCGAGCGCGGCACCATGTTGCTGTACCCGCCGATGCGGCTCATGCCGTAGATCGGCGACGGCGGTCCGCGCACGACCTCGATGGTATCCATGGCCGACAGCACCGAAGGCGCGTGACCCTGCAGGTTCAGGCGTTTCATGCCGCGGAAGAAAGTGTCGGCCGCCGAATTGCGCACGTCGATGCCGCCCTGGATGCCGAAGCGCGTCGTCGTGTATGTGCCCGGAACGACGCGGGCCATGTCCTCGACGGCGTCGATATCCAGCAGTTCGATCGTCTGTCGGTCCAGCACCGAAACCGATCGCGGTGTTTCCGACAGCCGCTTGGCGAAGCCGAAGGCGGCGGCGCTGGCGACGTCCGCCGTCGCGTCTTCACTCAAGGAAGACTGACCGAGGACGACCACCGTGTCCTGAATCGGCGGCGTCGGGCCGGACGGATCGAGCTCGGTCGGCGGAGGCTCCGCGCGCGCGCCGGGCCCGCGGATGATGAACGAATAGTCGTCGAGCCGCTCCCCGCGCAGGCCGGAATCGCCGAGCAGGATCCGCAGCGCATCTTCGGAGCGCATGGCGCCCTTCACGGGCGACGCATAACGATCGGCGATCAGGCGGTCGTCGTAAACGACCTGCAGTCCGCTCTGTTCGGCAAACAACAGCAGCGCATCGACGAGCTTGCGGACCGGAATGTCGAACCGGCTGAGCTTGGCGCTTGCCACCGGCACGGGCGAAACGGCGGCTACCGCGCTGGACGGAAGAAACAGCAGCCCCAGACAAACCACGGAGAAGAGCCAGCCGACATCACGCAACGAATGCCGATGCTCTTCGCACTCGTCCCGACACGGTGCGTGCCTCTTGGCAAGCACGCGATCGCCATGGGGCGAATCCGCGCGGAGCTGCATGGGAAAAGCCCGGCCTCTTCTGCGCATAAGCTTGGGATCGCATTAGACGAAGAACTTTCCCGAGCGGGCGCGCGGCAGTCGCGATCTAATGCCTCTGATACAGAACGAACTCACCGCCATCGTCGACCACGTCGACGGGCAACACGGCCACGAGCGCCGGCATCACCACATCGTTGTTGCCCGTTACAAAGCTGCCGCTCACTGGAAGACCGGCCAGCGCGGGGTTTCCCAGCCGAACCTTTTTCACGGAGTAGCGGTTGATCTCGGTGAGCACCTCCGCCAGTGGCGTTCCACGGAACACCAGACGGCCGCGCGACCAGTTCGTCACCATTTGGGGATCGACAGAACGACGGCTCCACGACACCGGCATCGAGCCGGCTGCTACGCTGATCTGCTCGCCGGGCGACAGTTTCTCGCCCTCAGCGGCCGGCTGCGTCTCGGTCGCGACCAGGACCGATCCTTCCTCCAGCGTGACCCAGGTTTCGTGGTCCGCACGCCAGACCTCGAAGACCGTACCCAATGCCGTCACGCGCTCGCGCCCGAAATGAACGACGAATGGACGCGAAGCGTCGTGCCGGACCTCGAAGATCGCCCTGCCGCGCAGCAGATCGATACGACGCTCGCGCCGCGAAAGATCGACCGTGAATTCGCTGTCGACATCCAGCTTCACGACAGAGCCGTCCGCCAGGGCGACATCCCGACGTTCGTACTGTTGCGTCTCGTAATGCGCGACGTCGCTGCGTCCCGGCAAGCCCGGACGCACGAGCAGCAGCACGCCGACGGCGGCCACCACGCTGGCGGCGAGCGCCCATAGCGCACGCCGCCGGACGCGCAGGCCGCGGACTTCAGATCCGCCGGCCGCGGCATAGGCATGATCCGCCATGGCCCGCAGGCGAGAATCGCTCCGGCCGAGCGCCTCCAACTGCCTGGACACGTCTTCCACGCGCGCATATGCGCGCGCATGCATGTCGCTTTGCGAACGCCAGCGCTCGAACGCGCGCCTGTCCTGCGCGCTGCAATCGCTGGCCGACATGCGCGCATGCCAACCGGCGGCCTCCTCGAGTGCCCGATCCATGACTGTTTTCTTGTCTTCCACCATGTGCCTACGACGTAACGTCGGCGTCTCCCCCTACCCGCTTGGCGCAGAAAGCGAGCGCGCGACTGATGTGTTTCTCGACCATCTTGACCGAAATGCCGCAATGCCGGGCAATCTCCGGATACGTCATTGAGCGTACGCGGCTCAGCAGAAAGACCTGCTGGCACTTGGGAGGCAGTTCGGCAATCGCCTCATAGAGAAGCGCCAGATTCTGCTGGCCGGCGAGCTCGCGCTCGGGCGACGGATGATCGGAAGCCAGTTCGACATCATCGAGCGTGCATTGATTCGACACGTGGCGCGCCTGCTCGGCGCGCTCCAGATCATTGGCAACATTGCTGGCGATGCGGAACAGCATCGAAGACGGAGACCGGATGTCGCGCACGCCCTCATAGCGCATCATGCGGATGTACGCCTCCTGCGCCACATCCTGAGCGTCGTCCGGACAACGCAAGCGTCGCCGGAGAAACTGGATCAGCGACCCGTGATAACGCTGGATCGCCACCTGCACGGACAGAGGCTCGGCTTCCGAAGCGTCGTTGCATGGCCTGGCCTCCTCGCCCTCGAACATTCCCTTGGACGTCACGTCCATGAGCACTCCCCACTGCGGACCGACGGAAAAAACCGCTGCATTGCGGATTCGAGAAAGCCGCAAATTCCGTGCCTGCCTCGACGAGGCGGCTTCCAGGCTGATTTTCTAAAAAATGCACTGAAATATTCTTTTACTTGGACCTCACCGCACAATTTTCATGCATGTCTATGGCTGACGACCGCCTTTTTACAGATTCTTCATCTTCAGAAATAAACGGCGTGTGCACTGCAAAGACTCAAAAATATAGCCTCGGAATGCACCGATGTGGCGAGCGACATGGGATGTCGGCCGAGGTGCAGAAGCGCAGTGCCGCACCCTCTAAAAATCAAACAGGATTCCATGGTTTTCGAAAGGGAAAAACCCGCCTTTCCGGGACCGGCTTTTCGAGCTTTCCGAAAAAATACAGACAATATTCAGATTTTCACTTTTTTAAAATTCGATCTTCTTTCCCAAGATAAAGGCTCTTGACCGCACTTCTACAGATCAAGGGCCTTCTTCATCCGGATTGAGGCGCTGTCAACTTTCTTTCTTCACGAACATCCACAGTTGCGCGATATCGGCGCCACCATCTTGACTGGCAACTGACTTGAAGCTTTCCCTCGCCTCGGCAGTCTTTCCGGCAAGCAGTTGCGCATAGCCGAGGTGAAGCCGCGCTTCGTCTGGCTTCTTCAATCCGCCTTTGGCGATGCCTTGCTGCATCAGGGCGATGCCTTTCTCGTACTGCCCATAACCGACGTAATTGAGTCCCGTGGCCACGAGTGCATCGCCGCCAGCTTGAGCCAGCGCCGCTTTTTCGCCTTCGGAAAGGAGCTTTTGATCTTCCTTGATTTTCTGAGCCACCATGGTCCTGAGCCGAAGGTGGCGGTCGGCATCCGGACCTTGACCCAGCAGGTTCTGCGCGTAGCCCTGTTGCATGTACTGGTCGGCCTCTCCCGGAAAACCCGCTTTCAGCGCGTACTGCGCGGCTTCCATGTAATCGTTCGCCTTATCGAGCGTGCCGGTCGCCTTCATCAAGCGATACATGTCCAGCGTCAGTTGCTCCGAGAAATCCGGTTTTCCGGCCGTTCGCAGAATCAGATCCTTCCAGTAGCTTTCCTTGGGGTAGTAGCGCACCAGCTTCTGCAGTGCGACGAGATAGCCGGCCTTGTCATCCTTCTTGTTCGCACAGCTTGCCAGCAGTTGCAACTGCACTTCGGTGGGCGCATGCCCCGCCTTTTCCATCTCCGCGATCAGCGCCGACAGCTCTTTCTGCGCGCCCGCGAAATCGCTCGACAGATACAAGGCCTGCGGCAATAGGCTCAGGGTCTGCATCCCGTCGCCGCCGGCATTCCGATACTTGCGGATGTATTCGGCGGCCTTGCCGTAATCTTTTTCCGCATAGGCAAGCTTGGCGACCGCATCGTAGGCTTGCAGCTTCTCGCCTTCGGGCATTTGCGGCGACGCCAGCGCGGCCTCGTACGATTTTAGGGCCAGGTTCGTGTCGCCCGCGCCCGTCGCGGCGATGGCACGCATGCGTTCGACGATATAACTCTCATAAGGCGTCAGGCCGCTGATCTTTTCCACCTCGTCGATCTTGGTCAGCGCCGCCTTATAGTCCTTGCCCTGCAGCGCCGTTTGAGCCTCCTGCAAGGGCTTGCCGACTTCCGAACGGAGCGTCGGCTTGTCGGCCGCCTGGACAATGCCGGCAACGAGAATCAGCAGGCCGGAAACGAAAAAAGTGCGGAGGAAAGCATGCATGGTGGCACTCACAACAACTGCTCGTTGCCGACGATGCCGATGTTGGTGACACCGAGGCGCTGCGCGTCGGCC
>JASGFY010000016.1:0-52124 GCA_047605265.1 Solimonas sp. | reverse complement strand
CGAGGGCGGCCGCACGGTCGGCGCCGGCGTCGTCACCAAAATCCTGGCGTAAGCCTTCACGCTTTACATTTGGCTGGGGCGCGAATAGAATTCGCGCCCCTTTTGTTCCCTGCTCTTTAAACCGGAAACCAAAGCATGGCCGCGACCAGCCAATCTATTCGCATCCGGCTCAAGGCGTTCGACCATCGTCTGATCGACAAGTCAGCGAAGGAAATCGTCGAGACCGCGAAGCGCACCGGTGCCGTCGTGCGTGGGCCGATTCCTCTGCCCACCCGTAAGGAACGCTTCACCATCCTCGTTTCGCCGCACGCCGACAAGGACGCGCGCGACCAGTACGAGATCCGCACGCACAAGCGGCTCATGCAGATCGTCGACCCGACGGAAAAGACCGTCGATGCGTTGTCGAAACTCGACCTGCCGGCCGGCGTCGAAGTCCAGATCTCGCTGAGCTAAGGAGAAACGGACATGTCGATCGCAATCGTAGGCCGCAAGGCAGGCATGACGCGCATCTTCACGGAAGACGGCGCGTCGATTCCGGTGACCGTCATCGAGTGCACGCCGAACCGCGTCGCTCAGGTCAAGACCGTGGAAACCGATGGCTACCGCGCCGTGCAGGTGGCCGTCGGTGAACAGAAGCCGGGCCGCGTCAACAAGGCGCAGGCCGGCCATCACAAGAAGGCCGGCGTCGCCGTCGGCCGCGGCCTGTGGGAAATCCGTCTCGCCGAAGGCGAGGGCGCGGATCTCGCCACGGGTGCCGAGATCAAGGTTGGCGTGTTCGACGGCGTGAAGGCCGTCGACGTCACCGGCGTCTCGAAGGGCAAGGGTTTTGCCGGTGTGCAGAAGCGCTGGAACTTCGGCGGTGGCCGTGCGACGCACGGCAACTCGCTGTCGCACCGCTCTCCGGGCTCGATCGGCCAGCGCCAGGCGCCGGGCCGGGTGTTCAAGGGCAAGAAGATGGCAGGTCACATGGGTTCGGATCGCGTCACCGCACTGAACCTCGACCTGGTCAGGATTGATGTGGACCGCAACCTTCTGCTGGTGAAGGGCGCGGTGCCGGGTGCCACGAATGGCGATGTCATCGTGCGCCCCACGGTGAAGGCATAAGTTCACTGGGGAAAAACGGCCATGGATATTCAACTCTATAACAGCACGAACAAGCTGAACGTTTCGGATGCCGTGTTCGGCGCCGAATACAACGAACCGCTGATCCACCAGGTGGTCACCGCCTACATGGCGGCCGGCCGTGCCGGCACCAAGGCGCAGCTCGCCAAGGGTGAAGTGCGCGGCGGCGGCAAGAAGCCGTGGAAGCAGAAGGGTACGGGCCGCGCCCGTGCCGGCTCGATCCGCTCGCCGCTGTGGCGCGGCGGCGGTACGACGTTCGCCGCCAGCCCGCGCGATCACTCGCAGAAGGTCAACCGCAAGATGTATCGCGGCGCCATCCGCTCGATCGTCGCCGAGCTCGCCCGCCAGAACCATCTGATCGTCGCCGAATCGTTCACGGTGGCCGCGGCGAAGACCAAGGGTCTCGTCGAGCAGCTCGTGAAGCTCGGTTCGAACGACGTGCTGATCGTCACCGGCGAACTCGACCAGAACCTGTTCCTTTCGGCCCGCAACCTGCCGCACGTGGCGGTTTGCGACGTCGAGGCCCTTAACCCGCTTACGCTGCTGCGCCACGAGAAGGTGGTCATCACAGCGGACGCGGTCAAGAAGCTGGAGGCGTGGCTGCAATGAGCACCAAGTTCAAAACGGCGGCCGATCGCCTGCACCAGATCATCATCGCTCCGGTCGTCTCGGAAAAGAGTACGCGCGCGGCCGAGAAGCACAACCAGGCCGTCTTCAAGGTGGCCCGTGACGCGCAGAAGCCCGAGATCAAGGCAGCCGTCGAGAAGCTGTTCAACGTCAAGGTTGACGGCGTCCGCACGCTGACCGTGAAGGGCAAGAACAAGCGCTTCGGCCGGTTCGAGGGCAAGCGCTCCGACTGGAAGAAGGCGTACGTCACGCTCGCGCAGGGTCAGGAAATCGATTTCCTGAGCGGCGCTTCCGCATAAGAGGCCCAGACAATGCCATTGGTCCAACTCAAGCCGACGTCGCCGGGCGCGCGTCACCAGGTCAAGGTCGTCACGCCGGGCCTGTGGAAGGGCGAAGCCCATGCTCCTCTGCTCGAAAAGCAGAAGAACTCGGGCGGCCGCAACAACAACGGCCACATCACCACGCGCCACAAGGGCGGCGGCCAAAAGCAGCACTATCGCCTGGTCGACTTCAAGCGTAACAAGGACGGCGTTCCGGCCGTCGTCGAGCGCGTCGAGTACGATCCGAACCGCTCGGCGCACATTGCACTGCTGTGCTACGCCGACGGTGAGCGCCGCTACATCATCGCGCCGCGCGGCGTCGCCGCCGGCGACAAGCTGCAGTCGGGCACCGACGCGCCGATCAAGGCCGGCAACGCGCTGCCGCTGCGCAACATCCCGATCGGTTCGACCGTGCACTGCGTCGAGCTGCGTCCGGGCAAGGGTGCGCAAATCGCGCGCTCGGCCGGCGCCGCCATCCAGCTGGTCGCCCGCGACGGCGAGTACGCGACCATCCGCCTGCGTTCCGGCGAGATGCGCAAGGTGCTCTCGGAGTGCCGCGCCACGATCGGCGAAGTCGGCAACAACGAGCACAACCTGCGCCAGTACGGCAAGGCCGGCGCCAAGCGCCACAAGGGCATCCGTCCGACGGTTCGCGGCGTCGTCATGAATCCGGTCGACCATCCGCACGGCGGTGGCGAAGGCCGTTCCGGCCAGGGCAACCCGCACCCGGTGACGCCGTGGGGCCAGCAGACCAAGGGCCTCAAGACCCGCAGCAACAAGCGCACGCAGAAGTTCATCGTGCGCAGCCGCCACTCGAAGAAGTAACAGGATAGGACTTAGGCCATGCCACGTTCCGTCAAGAAAGGCCCGTTCGTCGACCACCATCTCGCGAAGAAGGTGGAGTCGGCCACCGGCCAGCGCGTGAAGAAGCCGATCAAGACCTGGTCGCGCCGCTCGATGATCACTCCGGATTTCGTGGGCCTGACGCTTCAGGTCCACAACGGCAAGACGCACCTGCCGGTCTTCATCACCGACAACATGGTCGGCCACAAGCTTGGCGAGTTCTCGCCGACGCGGACCTTCAAGGGTCATGGCGACAAGAAAGTCGAGGCCAAGAAGTAATCGCCATGCAGACGCAAGCCATCCTGAAGTTCGTCCGCCTGTCGCCGAAGAAGGCGCGCGCGATCGCCGACCTCGTGCGCGGCAAGCCGGTCGACGAGGCCCGCAACATCCTCAAGTACTCCACCCGCAAGCCGGCGCGCATCCTGTTCAAGGTGCTCGAGTCGGCGATCGCCAACGCCGAGAACAATCATGGCGCCGACGTCGACGAGCTGAAGGTCAAGGAGATCTACGTGGATGCCGGCCCGGTGCTGAAGCGCATCATGCCGCGCGCCAAGGGCCGTGCTGACCGTATCGTCAAGCCGACCAGCCACATCACGATCAAGGTCTCGGACGGCCACTGAGGCCGCCGGCTCGGACGAGAGAGAATAGTCATGGGTCATAAAGTCAATCCGAACGGCTTCCGCCTCGGCATCACGACGTTCTGGACGTCGAACTGGTACGCCGAGCGCAAGGTCTACGGCGAGAACCTGCTGAAGGACATCCAGGTCCGCAGCTTCCTGCGCAAGAAGCTCGCGCAGGCCTCGGTGTCGCGCATCCAGATCGATCGCCCGGCGAAGTCGGCGCGCGTGACGATCCACACCGCGCGTCCGGGCATCGTCATCGGCAAGAAGGGCGAGGACATCGAGAAGCTGAAGGCCGAAGTCGCCAAGCGCATGGGCCTGAAGCCGGATTCGGTGCACATCTCGGTCGAGGAAATCCGCAAGCCGGAGCTCGACGCGCAGCTCGTCGCCGACAGCATCGCCCAGCAGCTCGAGCGCCGCATCATGTTCCGCCGCGCGATGAAGCGCTCGGTGCAGAACGCCATGCGCCTCGGCGCCGGCGGCATCAAGATCCAGGTCGGCGGCCGTCTGAACGGCGCCGAGATCGCCCGCACCGAGTGGTACCGCGAAGGCCGCGTGCCGCTGCATACGCTGCGCGCCAACGTCGACTACGCGGTCGGTGAAGCGCGTACCACGTACGGCATCATCGGCGTCAAGGTCTGGGTGTTCACCGGCGAGGTGTTCGACGCCGATCGCCGCCCGGAGAAGAACGAAACCACCGAGGCCCGCACGGCCTGAAGGTCGGGAGAATTTAGCCATGATGCAGCCGAAGCGAACCAAGTTTCGCAAGCAACGCAAGGGTTCCAACACCGGTATGGCCTTGGTCGGTAACAAGGTCAGCTTCGGTGAGTGGGGTCTGAAGGCGACCGAGCCGGGTCGCGTGACCGCCCGCCAGATCGAAGCGGCGCGCCGCGTCATCACGCGCTACATCAAGCGCGGCGGCAAGGTGTGGATCCGCCTGTTCCCGGACGTGCCGGTCACCAAGAAGCCGCTGGAAGTCCGCATGGGCTCCGGCAAGGGCAACGTCGAGTACTGGGTCGCCAAGGTCCAGCCGGGCAAGGTGCTCTACGAGATGGAAGGCGTCGATGAAGTGACCGCGCGCGAGGCGTTCCGCCTGGCCGCAGCGAAGCTGCCGGTGAAGACCAGCTTCGTCAACCGGACGATCATGTGATGAAGACCTCCGAATATGTGAAGTCGCTGCGCGGCAAGGACACGAAGGCGCTGGCCGAGGAACTCGCCGCGCTGCGCCGCGAACAGTTCAACCTGCGCATGCAGCAGGCCACCGGCCAGCCCGCGAAGCCGCATCTCGTGCGCGAGGCGCGCAAGAAGATCGCGCGGGTCAAGACCATTGCGCGCAGCCAGGTGAAGTAAGTCATGAGCACCGAACAGATCGAGAAGAAAGCGGGCAACCGCGTCGTCGGCCGTGTCGTCAGCGATAAGGGCGATAAGACCATCACCGTGCTGATCGAGCGCGTCGAGCGTCATCCGCTTTACGGCAAGACGCTGCGCCGCTCGACCAAGCTACGCGCGCACGACGAGAACAACGAAGCGAAGGAAGGCGACACCGTGGCGATCGTCGAGACGCGTCCGCTGTCGGCGACCAAGCGTTTTCGCCTCGCCGAGATCGTCAAGCCGGCGCACGGCTGAGCGGAGACACGAGCCATGATCCAACAGGAAAGTTTTCTCGTCGTCGCCGACAACAGCGGCGCGCGCGAAGTGCAGGTGATCCAGGTCAAGGGTTCGACCTACCGCCGCTATGCGGCCGTCGGCGACCTGATCAAGGTCACCGTCAAGGACGCGATCCCGCGCGGCAAGGTCAAGAAGGGCGAAGTGCACGACGCCGTCGTCGTCCGCACCAAGTTCCCGATCAAGCGCGCCGACGGGTCGGTCATCCGTTTCGACAGCAACGCCGCCGTGCTGCTGACGAACAAGCTGGAGCCCCTGGGCACCCGCATCTTCGGACCGGTGACGCGCGAGCTGCGCGACCGCTTCATGAAGATCGTGTCGCTGGCGCCCGAAGTGATCTGAGGCAGGACCGAGCATGAGCAAGATCAAGAAGGGCGACGAAGTCGTCGTCATCACCGGCAAGGACAAGGGCCGCCGCGGCAAGGTCGCGCAGGTTCTGGTCGCCGACGGCAAGGTCGTCGTCGAAGGCGTCAACGTCGCGAAGAAGCACCAACGCGGCAACCCGAACGCCGGCATCGCCGGCGGTATCGTCGAGAAGGAAATGCCGATCGACGTGTCGAACGTGGCCATCTGGAACGCGAAGGCCGGCAGGGCCGATCGCGTCGGCTTCAAGTTCGAGGGCATCGGTGAGAAGCGCCGCAAGGTGCGCGTTTTCAAGTCCAACAGCGAACTGGTGGACTAAGGTAGAAAACCATGGCGAATCTGCAAACTCTTTACCGCGACAAGCTCGCGGCCGAGCTCCGCGAAAAGCTGGGCGTCGGCGTAATGGAAGTGCCGCGCATCAGCAAGATCACCCTGAACATGGGTGTCGGCGAAGCGACGACCGATCGCAAGGTGATCGAGAAGGCCGTCGAGGACATGACGGCGATCGCCGGCCAGAAGCCGGTCGTCACCAAGACCCGCATCGCCATCGCGGCGTTCAAGGTCCGTGAGAACTATCCGGTCGGCGTCAAGGTGACGCTGCGCCGCGAGAAGATGTACGAGTTCCTGGAGCGCCTGATCGTCGTCGCCCTGCCGCGCATCCGCGACTTCCGCGGCATCTCGGCACGCGGCTTCGACGGCGCCGGCAACTTCAACTTCGGTGTCACGGAGCAGATCATCTTTCCGGAAATCGAGTACGAAAAGGTCGACGCGGTGCGCGGCATGAACATCACCATCACCACGACGGCGAAGACCGACGAGCAGGGCAAGGCGCTGCTCGAGGCCTTCAACTTCCCGTTCCGCAAGTAAGCGCAGGCGATACCCATGGCCAAGACCAACATGATCGAGCGCGAGAAGAAGCGCGCCGCCCTCGTCGCGAAGTACGCCAAGAAGCGCGCGACGCTGAAGGCGACCATCGTCAGCGAAACCGCTTCGGACGACGACAAGGCGGCCGCCGTCGTTGCCCTGCAGAAGCTGCCGCGCGATTCGAGCAAAAGCCGCCAGCGCAACCGCTGCCAGCTGACCGGCCGCTCACGCGGCGTCTACAAGAAGTTCGGCCTCGCGCGCCACAAGCTGCGCGAAGCCGCCAACCGCGGCGAAGTGCCGGGCCTCAAGAAGGCGAGCTGGTAAGAGGAATCCGATATGAGCATGACCGATCCGATCGCCGACTTCCTGACGCGCATCCGCAACGCGCAGGCCGCCCGTAAGAAGCAGGTTTCGTCGCCGTCGTCGAAGATCAAGGAAGCGATCGCCGCCGTCCTCAAAGACGAGGGTTACATCGCCGACTTTACGATCGTCGCCGAAGGCCCGAAGAAGACCATCACGCTGGCCCTCAAGTATTTCGAAGGCAAGCCGGTGATCGAGCGCCTCGAGCGCGTGTCGAAGCCGGCGCTGCGCGTCTACAAGAGCAAGGACGAGCTGCCGAAGGTTCTCGGCGGTCTCGGCGTCGCTATCGTCTCCACGCCCAAGGGCGTGGTCAGCGACCGCAAGGCGCGCGCGGCCGGTCTCGGCGGCGAAGTGCTCGCGATCGTCGCCTAAGGAGATTTCCATGTCCCGCGTCGCAAAAATGCCGGTGAAGCTGCCGGCCGGTGTGCAGGTCGCCAGCAGCGACGGCCAACTGACCGTCAAGGGCAAGACCAGCCTGACGATCAACGTGCCGGCGAAGGTGCAGATCGATGTGCAGGGCGATACCGTAACGGTCGCCGCCGCCTCGATCGCGGCCGACAAGATGCAGGCCGGCACGTTCCGCGCGCTGCTCAACAACGCCGTGGTTGGCGTGTCGAAGGGCTACGAGAAGAAGCTGCAGCTGGTCGGCGTCGGCTATCGCGCCGCCACCGCCGGCAAGAAGCTGAACCTCTCGCTCGGGTTCTCGCACCCGATCGAGTACCCGATCCCGGAAGGCATCACGGTGGAGACGCCGTCGCAGACCGAGATCATCGTCAAGGGCGCCGACAAGAAGATGGTCGGCCAGGTCGCCGCCGACATCCGTGGTTTCCGTCCGCCGGAGCCGTACAAGGGCAAGGGCGTGCGTTACTCCACCGAGAAGGTGGAACTCAAGGAAGCGAAGAAGAAGTAATCAGGTTCGCGTGGGGCGTCCTCCTTCGGACGGCTTGCGCACATGGACCGGACTTCGATCCCGCAACATTTTGGTACAGGCCAAAAAGTCAGGACTTATGAAGGACAAGAAACAGACCCGTCTGCGTCGCGCCCGCCGCACGCGCGCCCACATCCGTGAGCTGGGCGTGCACCGCCTCGCCGTGCACCGCAGCTCGCAGCATATCTACGCGCAGATCATCGCGCCGGACGCGTCGGTGACCATCGTCGCCGCCTCGACGGTCGAGAAGGCACTGGTCGGTGAAGGCTCGACGAGCAATGTCGAAGCCGCCAAGAAGGTCGGTACGACGATCGCCGAGCGCGCGAAGGAGAAGGGCATCACCAAGGTGGCCTTCGATCGCGGCGGTTTTCAATATCACGGCCGCATCAAGGCCCTGGCCGACGCCGCGCGTGAAGCCGGCCTGGAGTTCTAAGACATGGCGACTCAGCACAACTACGAAGAGCAGAGCGGCGGCGAGTTCAAGGAAAAGCTCATCACCGTCAACCGCGTGTCGAAGACGGTCAAAGGCGGCAAGCAGTTCGCGTTCACTGCGCTGACGGTCGTCGGCGACGGCGCCGGCCGCGTCGGCTTCGGCTACGGCAAGGCGCGCGAAGTGCCGCAGGCCATCAGCAAGGCGATGGACCAGGCGCGCAAGAACATGGTCACCGTGCCGCTCAAGGGCCTGACCGTGCAGCACGAGATCTGGGGCCAGCACGGCGCCGCCAAGGTGTTCCTGCGTCCGGCGTCGGACGGTACCGGCGTGATCGCCGGCGGCGCCATGCGCGCTGTGTTCGAAGTGGCCGGCGTGCAGAACATCCTCGCCAAGGCGCTCGGCTCGCGTAATCCGATCAATCTGGTGCGCGCGACGATGAACGCGCTGACCAAGATGAACCTGCCGTCGGAAGTGGCCGCCAAGCGCGGCAAGACGGTCGAAGAACTTCTCGGCTAAGGGTTGCAAAGATCATGACCGCCACCAAGCAGATCAAGCTGACACTGGTCCGTAGCCTCGCCAAGCGCCTGCCGAAGCACCAGGCGACGGTGCACGGCCTCGGCCTACGTCGTATGCACCAGACGGTGATCGTTGCCGCTACGCCGGAGAATCTCGGCATGGTGAACAAGGTCTCGTACATGCTGCGCGTCGAAGAAGTCTGAGAACCCGTCTCGGTTCGGAACGAAACACCATGAAACTGAACACCATCAAGCCGGCCAAGGGCGCCAAGACCAAGAAGGTCCGCGTCGCCCGCGGCATCGGGTCGGGCATCGGCAAGACCGCCGGCCGCGGCCACAAGGGTCAGCACGCGCGCAAGGGCGGCTACCACAAGCTGGGCTTCGAGGGCGGCCAGATGCCGATCCAGCGTCGCCTGCCGAAGCGCGGCTTCAATTCGCCGCTCAAGGGCCTGACGGCGGAAGTGCGCCTGTCGGAGCTCGAGAAGATGAAGGCCGTCGAGATCGACCTCGCCGCGCTGAAGGCCGAGAACGTCGTGCCGGCGACCGCCGAGACCGCCAAGGTCATCAAATCGGGCGCGCTGAGCCGCAAGGTCTCGCTGAAGGGTGTGCTCGTCACCAAGGGTGCCCGCGAGGCCATCACCGCCGCTGGCGGTGAAATCGCCGAGTAAGGCCGGGAACGCTCATGGCGAAGACTCCGGGTACTGCAGGCGGCTCGATGGTGCCGGACCTGAGCAAGATCGGTGAGGTGCGCAACCGCCTCCTGTTCCTGCTCGGGGCGATCATCGTTTACCGCATCGGCAGCTTCATCCCGGTGCCGGGTATCGATCCGGTGCAGCTGGCGGCGCTGTTCAACCAGAGCCACGGCACGATCCTGGACATGTTCAACATGTTCTCGGGCGGCGCGCTGCATCGCCTGTCGATCTTCGCGCTCGGCGTGATGCCGTACATCTCGGCGAGCATCATCGTGCAGCTGATGACCACGGTCGTGCCGCAGCTCAAGGATTTGAAGAAGGAAGGCGAGTCCGGCCGCCGCCAGATCACCAAGTACACGCGCTACGGCACGCTGGCGCTGGCGCTGTTCCAGTCGTTCGGCGCCGCGCTGGCGCTGCAGAAGTCGGGCGTGGCGATCAACGCCGGCGCCGGCTTCCTGTTCGTGGCGACGGTCAGCCTCGTCACCGGCACCATGTTCCTGATGTGGCTGGGCGAGCAGATCACCGAGCGCGGCATCGGCAACGGCATTTCGATGATCATCTTCTCGGGCATCGTCGCCGGTTTCCCGCGTGCACTTGGCTCGACCGCGCAACTGGTCAGTGAAGGCTCGATCAACGGCTTCACGGTGATCGTGGTGCTGGCGCTGATCGCGGTCGTGACCTGGGGCGTGGTGTTCTTCGAGCGCGCCCAGCGCCGCATCCCGATCCACCACGCGCGCCGCCAGCAGGGCCGCAAGATTTTCGCCGCGCAGACGCAGCACCTGCCGCTGAAGCTGAACATGTCGGGCGTGATCCCGCCGATCTTCGCGTCGTCGATCATTCTGTTCCCGGCGTCGCTGGTGCAGTTCTTCGGCGGCGACAGCGGTTCGGCGGCCGGCAGCTTCCTGCAGAAGCTGGCCAACGCGCTGTCGCCGGGGCAGCCGCTGTATACGCTGCTGTACGGCCTGCTGATCATCTTCTTCTGCTTTTTCTACACGGCGCTGGTTTTCGACTCGCGCGAAACGGCCGACAACCTGAAGAAGTCGGGCGCCTTCATCCCCGGCGTGCGTCCCGGCGCGATGACGGCGAAGTACATCGACACGGTGCTGACGCGCCTGACGGTGGTGGGCTCGATCTACATCCTGGTGATCTGCCTGGTGCCGGAAATCCTGCGCTCGTTCGTCACGGCGATCCCGTTCTACTTCGGTGGTACGTCGCTGCTGATCACGGTGGTCGTGGTGATGGACTTCATGGCGCAGTTGCAGGCGCATCTGATGTCGCATCAGTACGAAGGCCTGCTGAAGAAGGCCAATCTGAAGTCTCTGGGCCCGGCGCAGAACCGCTGAGTCCGATTACCTAGTCTCGAGGTGAGTCATGAAAGTCCGCGCATCGGTCAAGAAAATCTGCCGGAACTGCAAGGTCGTCCGTCGCAATGGTGTCGTGCGCATCCTTTGCACCGACCCGCGGCACAAGCAGCGCCAGGGCTGAAAGCCCGCGCCGTTTGATTCTGGCCCTTTGAATCAATATAATGCGCGGCTTTTCGCGCGTCAGGCATCTGTCGAGGTAGCAACATGGCACGTATCGCGGGCGTCAACATCCCGGATCGCAAACACACCGTCATCGCGCTGCGCGCGATCTACGGCATCGGCAAGACTCGCGCGCAGAAGATCTGCGAGGCGGCGGGCATCGACCCGAGCGTGCAGATCCGCACGCTGACCGAGGGCGAGCTCGAGAGGCTGCGCGCCGAAGTCGGCAAGTTCACGGTCGAGGGCGATCTGCGCCGCGAAGTGTCGATGAGCATCAAGCGCCTGATCGACCTCGGCTCGTACCGCGGTCTGCGCCACCGTCGCGGCCTGCCGGTCCGTGGCCAGCGCACCCGTACCAATGCCCGCACCCGCAAGGGGCCGCGCCGTGGCACGGTTGCCACCAACAAGAAGACCTGATTAACCGCCGGACACGCATATGGCTACCCCGTCCCAGGCCGCTGCCGCGGCGAAGCGCAAGAAAGTCAAGAAGAACGTCACCGATGGCGTGGCGCATATTCATGCTTCCTTCAACAACACGATCATCCTGATCACCGACCGCCAGGGCAACACCCTGTCGTGGAGCACGGCGGGGGCCGCCGGCTTCAAGGGCTCGCGCAAGTCGACGCCGTTCGCCGCGCAGGTCGCCGCCGACAAGGCCGGCCAGGCCGCCGCCGAGCACGGCGTCAAGAATCTCGAAGTTCGCGTCAAGGGCCCGGGCCCGGGCCGCGAGTCGGCCGTGCGCGCGCTGAACGCCGCCGGCTTCAAGATCACCAACATCACCGACGTCACGCCGATTCCGCACAACGGCTGCCGCCCGGCCAAGCGCCGCCGCGTGTAAGGCCAAGAGTTAGGAGAGAATCATGGCTCGTTACATCGGCCCGAAATGCAAGCTGTCCCGCCGCGCCGGCACCGACCTGCTGCTGAAGTCGCGCGCCCGCGCGATCGACAGCAAGTGCAACATGGAGACCCGTCCGGGTCAGCATGGCGCCGTCAAGCCGCGCCTGTCCGACTATGCCCTGCAGCTGCGCGAGAAGCAGAAGCTGAAGCAGATGTACGGCGTGCTCGAGAAGCAGTTCCGCAACTATTACCTGAAGGCGTCCTCGAAGAAGGGCTCGACCGGCCTGCTGCTGCTGCAGCTGCTCGAGACGCGCCTCGACAACGTCGTCTACCGCATGGGCTTCTCGCGCACCCGCGCCGAAGCGCGCCAGCTGGTCTCGCACAAGTCGATCGTCGTCAACGGCAAGCTGGTCAACATTCCGTCGTACCAGGTCAAGGCCGGCGACGTGGTTGAGATTCGCGAAGCCTCGCGCGTCCAGTCGCGCATCGCCGAAGCGCTGTCGATCGCCACGCAGGCCGGCCTGGCCGACTGGGTCGACGTCGACGAGAAGGGCCTGAAGGGCACCTTCAAGGCGGTGCCGACGCGCGATCAGATCCTGCCGGACATCAACGAGGCGCTGGTCGTCGAGTTGTACTCGAAGTAATCGCTTCGGGTCCCCCTCGTCGACCGTCCCGTTCATTCAGATCAGAGGTACACCATGCAGAACGTCGTCGCAGACCTGCTCAAGCCGCGTCAGATCGAAGTGGAGACCGTGTCTCCGAGCCACGCTCGCGTCGCGCTGGAGCCGATGGAGCGCGGCTTCGGCCACACGCTGGGGAATGCCCTGCGCCGCATCCTGCTGTCGTCGATCCCGGGCGCCGCGATCACCGAAGTGCAGATCGACGGCGTCGTGCACGAGTACAGCGCGATCGAAGGCGTCCAGGAAGACGTCCTCGACATCCTGCTGAACATCAAGAACATCGCGATCCGCATGCACGCGCGCGATGAGGCCACCCTGCGCCTCGAGAAGTCGGGCAAGGGTCCGGTCACCGCCGGCGACATCAAGCTCGACCACGACGTCGAGATCGTCAATCCGGAGCTGGTGCTTGCCAACCTCACGGGCGGCAAGCTCAACGTGACGCTGAAGGTCACGCGCGGCCGCGGCTACG
Organism: Solimonas sp.; assembly: GCA_047605265.1. GTDB lineage: Bacteria > Pseudomonadota > Gammaproteobacteria > Nevskiales > Nevskiaceae > Solimonas. The sequence goes on along the minus strand of JASGFY010000016.1, from coordinate 39,263 downwards.
TGCCGGCCGCCAGTGCGGCCCGCGAGGAAGACGCCCGCGGCGTCGGCGTGCTGAAGCTCGATGCGAGCTACAGCCCGGTCCGCCGCGTCAGCTACGCCGTCGAGCGCGCGCGCGTCGCGCAGCGCACCGACCTCGACAAGCTGATCCTCGACGTCGACACCAACGGCGGCATCGATCCGGCGGAGGCCGTCCGCCTGGCCGCGCGCATCCTGCGCGATCAGCTGTCGGTGTTCGTCGACCTCGAAGCCGAAGCGGCGCAGGCCGCCGCGGTGCCGGGCAAGAAGGAACTGTCGCCGATCCTGTTCCGTCCGATCGACGATCTGGAGCTGACCGTGCGTTCGGCGAACTGCCTCAAGGCCGAGAACATCTACTACATCGGCGATCTCGTGCAGCGCACGGAGATGGAGCTGATGAAGACGCCGAACCTCGGCAAGAAGTCGCTCAACGAGATCAAGGAAGCCCTGCGTTCGCACGAGCTTGATCTCGGCATGCGGCTCGAGAACTGGTCGTCGCCGAAGGTGCCGGCCTGAGGCCCGCCCCAGCAAGCCGAGCGTAAAAAAGTTTTAGGAAGATAAAGTCATGCGCCACAAGATGTCGGGCCGTACGTTCGGCCGCACCAGCAGCCACCGCAAGGCGACGATGCAGGCCATCGCCGTCGCGCTCTTCGAGCACGAGCTGATCAAGACCACGCTGCCGAAGGCCAAGGAACTGCGCCGCCTGGCCGAGCCGCTGATTACGCGCGCCAAGGAAGACTCGCTGCACAACCGCCGTATCGCGTTCTCGCGCCTGCGTGACCGCGACGCCGTGCAGAAGCTGTTCAACGACATCGGCCCGCGCTACAAGCAGCGTCCGGGCGGTTACCTGCGCATCCTCAAGTGCGGTTTCCGCGCCGGTGACGATGCGCCGATGGCCTACGTCGAACTCGTCGACCGCCCGGCCAGGGCGGCCGCCGTCGCGGCCGAGTGAGGCCAGTCGTCCGGGACCCTAACGGGCGCCGCAAGGCGCCCGTTTCCGTTGTGGCGACGACCGGCGCATGGCCGTTCAGCGCGCCAGCATGACGCCGAGGCCGATTCGCGTGACGCTGCGGTTGTAGTCGATCAGGCTGTCGCCGTAGCCGTTGAAGACGTAGACGTTCCAGTATAGGTAGTCGCCGAACGGCACGCTGTAGTTCAGCTCGACGGCGCCCCTGCCGGTGTCCGGGTTGCCGCGCAGCATCAGCGCGAGAAGATGGTCGTCATGGAACAGGCGCTGCTGTAGGCGCAGCTCGCCGTAGCCGTAGTAGTGCTCGATGTCGGGGTTGTCGTCGCCTTTGGCGTCGTCCGGCGTCTTTTTCTTGTCTTCGGGAATGCGATACCAAAGCTTGAGATCGACGAGCGTGCGGTGCCACTCGTGGAAGACATTCGCGTAAACGCGGTTCCATGAGCGCGACAGCGGCACGTCGCGGCCGTTCGATTCGTGCTCGGCGCCGAAGTCGAAGCCGCAATGCGGACACAGGGCGAATCCGGGTTTCCAGCGATAGAAAAGTTCCGGGTTGTAGTTCGTTTCGCGGAAGGGCCGCGATTCGCTGGCGTTGTAGACCTGCCAGAACGACTTCTGGGTGTAGGCGAAAAAGATGTTGCTGCTGAACAGGTTCAGCTTGAGGCTGATCTGGTAGACGAGCTCGCTTTCGTCGCTCGTATAGCGGTCGCTGTACGTCGTCGGCATCAGGTACATCGGTTTGTGGAACGACAGGCAGGGCGGCATGGCGACCAGCATGAACGGCTCGCTTTCATGATCGAGGCAGCGTGCCAGCGAGCGCGGCACGCTGATGTGCACCTTCTCTTCGGCCGGATCGTCCGTCGTATCCGCCGTTGCCGGCGTCATCGTGTCGCCGGTGTCGGGCGCCGTTTGTGCATGAGCGGCGACGGCGGCGACGGCCAGGGCGGCGGCGAGCGGCAGTGACGACCAGCGCGGGATGGGCAGCGGCATGTGGAAGACTCCGCAGGGCTTGTTGGGTTCGGCCGACGCTATCGCCCGGCGAGCGCGTCGACATAGGGCTTCATGACGCGTTCGACGCGACACAGCTGGCTGTAATGCTGCAGTTTATGCATGTCGATGCGGCGCTTCGCCAGCGCCGCGCGCAGCGCGTCGACGGCGATGTGCGGGCCGATCTTGTTGCGGAACTTGAACAGGTCGGCCAGCGTTTTCTCGAGTGTGTAGATCGGCACGTCGACATGTTCGATGCGGTGGCGGGCGACGCCTTCGCTGAACGCCTCGCCGCCGAGACGGGCGATGCGCAGCGCCGGAAAATCGAGCCGCGGCTTGGCGGCGCGCCGCTCGATCGCCACCGAGATCTCGCGGGCGTTGGCCTCGCCGAGCCCATAAAACGCCAGCGCCGACTGCAGGCAGATGATGCCGTTCGGCACGGCGCGCGTGACCAGCGCCAGCGACAGATCGAACGAGGGCCTGCGCTCGGCGAGCACGTAGCTGCCGCGGCCGAGCTTTTTCAATTGTCCGCGATCGCAGAGACGGCGCAGGTACTCGGCCTGGATGCGGTGCGGGCCGAGATCCTTGGGACGCAGAACGCCGAGCGCCTGCACCAAGGCTAAGATGCGCTCGGACTTGCTCTGCTCATCGATGCTGTGCAAAACAGGAAGAGTCTCTGGATAAGTTTGTATATTTAAAAACACCATGCTTTCGAACGCAAGGACAGACTTCATGAGACCCGGTCTTTGAATATCTTTTAACGCAATAAAATAAAAGTAAATATTTTGGGGAAGTCTCGTGCTCGTTGACATCGCCTGGTTCCTGTCGGCCGCGGTGCTTTTCGTACCGCTGTTCCGCCGGCTCGGGCTGGGCGCGGTGCTCGGCTATCTGAGCGCCGGCATCGTCATCGGGCCGGATGGGCTGGGCGCCATCGGCGAACCGGAAAAAGTGCTGCACTTCGCCGAGTACGGCGTCGTGCTCCTGTTGTTCATCATCGGCCTCGAACTGCAGCCGAGCCGGCTGTGGGCCATGCGTCGCGCGGTGTTCGGCATCGGCGGCGCGCAGGTTCTGCTCAGCACGGCGGGCCTCGGGCTCGTGGCGATCGGTCTCGGGCTCGACGGCCGTACGGCGCTGGTCGCCGGCTTCGGCCTGGCGATGTCGTCGACGGCCATGGTGCTGCAGATGCTTTCCGAACGGCGCGAATTGTCGACCCGGCACGGGCGCATCGCGTTTTCGATCCTGCTGTTCCAGGACATCAGCGTCATTCCGTTCCTCGCGCTGATTCCGCTGCTGGCCGGCGGCGACGCGCGCGGCAGCTTTGCCGAACACGGACTGGCGGCGCTGAAGACGCTCGGCGTGTTCTTCGCCGTCGTGCTCGGCGGCCGCTACGCCGTGCGGCCGGTGATGAAGCGCATCGCCGCCGCCGGGACCCCGGAGCTGTTCAGCGCGGCGGCGCTGCTGATCGTCGTCGGCACGGCGCTGGCGATGGAGGCGGTCGGCCTGTCGATGTCGCTCGGCGCCTTTCTCGCCGGCGTGCTGCTGTCGGAATCCGAATTCCGTCACGAGTTGCAGGCCGATATCGAGCCGTTCAAGGGTCTGCTGCTCGGGCTGTTCTTCATCGCCGTCGGCATGTCGGCCGATCTGACGCTGCTACGGACCGAACCGATGACGATCATCGGTCTCGTCGTCACGCTGCTCGCCGTCAAAGCCCTCGTGCTGTGGGGTCTGGCGCGGCTCGATCGCCTGAACGGCGATGGCGCCGGCGCGCTGGCGGCGTCGCTCGCGCAGGGCGGCGAATTCGCGTTCGTGCTGTTCGCCGCGGCGGTCGGTGCCGGCGTGATGTCGCCGCCGCTGTCGGCGCTGCTGGTGCTGGTCGTGACGATCTCGATGATCGTCACGCCGCCGCTGTTCTCGCTGCAGATGCGCCTGCGCAAGCGCAGGCAAGCGCGACCGTACGACGATATCCAGACCGACGAGCACGAGGTGCTGATCGCCGGGTTCGGGCCGTTCGGGCAGATCGTCGCGCGCGTCCTGCGCGTCAAGCGCATTCCGTTCACCGTGCTCGACAAGGACTTCGCGCACGTCGACTTCGTGCGCCAGTTCGGCAACAAGATTTTCTACGGCGATGCGAGCCGCCTCGATCTGCTGCGTGCCGCGCACGCCGACAAGGCCCGGCTGTTCGTGCTGGCGATTCCCGACATCGAAGCGTCGCTGCGCACGGCCGAGACGGTGCTGCAGCATTTCCCGCGACTGCGCGTGTTCGCCGCCGCCGTCAATCGCCAGCATGCGCTGCGCCTGATGGATCTCGGCATCGCGCCGGCGGACGTGATCCGTCGCAGCTACTACTCGTCGCTGGAAATGACGCGGCGCGTGCTGCGGGGACTCGGCGACAGCGAGGAAGCGGCTGCGCGCGCCATCGACATGTTCCGCGCGCACGACGAGCAACTGCTGGCGCGGCAGTTCGAGGTGCCGCGCGACGATCTGCAGAAGATGAAGCAGACGACGGCCGACGCGGCCGCCGAGCTCGAGCAGCTGTTCGCCGAAGATCCCGCGCCGCCGGCGAACGAAGCGATGCGGAGGGCCGGCTAGTGGCCGATGGCGCGATGATTGCGCACACCGTCGTCGCGCTCGTCGCGCTCGGCATGGGCCTCGCCTTCGTCTCCGCCGACCGTCGTTCGCCGACGTCGCGCGCCCTGGCGGCGGCCTATGCGTACATCGGCATTTCGATCTATCTCAACATCGTCTGGACCAGCACGCACGTCGAACGGCCGAGCTGGAGCGGCTGCTTCGCGCTGCCGGAGGCGGCAGCAGCAGTGGCGATGCTCGAGTGGATCATCCGCGTCCGACGCACGGTGCCGGTCCATTTCGATCTCGACACGCGTTTCGGTGATCGCGTGCTGCGCTCGGGACAGCTCGCCGGCGTCGTCTACGGGCTGGTCTCGCTGCTGTGGCCCGACGTGAGGCTGACGCACTTCCTGCGCGCCGGCTCCAATCCGGCGCTGTTCGTCAGCGGCGGTTTCTGGCTGTTCGCGGCGCCGTTGCTGTACGCGGTGGCCGCCGGCTTCATCGGTGTCCTGCTGCTGCTGAGGCGCCGTCCCGACCGGGCCGAGACGACGCGCGTGCTGGCGATGGCGATCGCCACGCCGTTCCTCGTCGTGTCGTTCGTGTTGCCGGTCGAGGCCGCCGCGGTGTCGGTGATTCTCGGCGAGATCATCTTCTTCATCGGCTCGACGCACTATCACGTGCTGCAGGGCCAGCGCGGACAGTTCATGTCGCGCTTTCTCTCGCCGCAGGTCGCCAGGCTGGTCGGCGAACAGGGGCTGGTGCGCGCGATGCAGGAAAGCCAGCGCGAGATTTCGGTGGTCTGCTGCGATCTGCGCGGCTTCACGCCGTATGCCGCGGCGATGCCGTCGTCGCGCGTGCTGCAGGTGCTGCGCGAGTACTACGATGCGGTCGGCGCCGTGGTTTCCGAATACGAGGCGACGATCAAGGACTTCGCCGGCGACGGCATTCTCATCCTCGTCGGCGCGCCGCTGCCGATCGCCTATCACGCCGTGCGCGCGCTGGAAATGGCCGAGCGCATCCGCGACGTGACGGTGCAACTGGTGCCGCGCTGGAGCACGGCGGAGCACGCGCTGGGCATCGGCCTCGGCGTCGCCACCGGCATGGTCACGGTCGGCGTCATCGGTTCGGCGTCGCGGCTCGAATACACGGCGGTCGGCTCGGCGGTGAACCTCGCGTCCCGCCTCTGCGAACAGGCCGCGAACGGCGAGATCCTCGTTGACGCGCGCACCGCCGATCTCGGCGGCCACGCGCACCTGCAGGTGCGCGACGCGGCGGTCGTCAAGGGCTTCGGCGATCCCGTGCCGCGTTACGCGCTCTAGGCTGCGGCCACCCGTCGCGCCTGTCCGGGATCGTCGACGAGGCGGATCGCCGTCAGCAGATGCTGTGCGGCCGGCGTCGGCACGGCGTCGGCGAGACCGACGATGCCGTAGTGCACGCTGGTGATCGCCGCAGGCAGCGTCGCCTCGTCGAACGTCAGGCACTGCAATTCGCCGCTGTCGAGATGTCCGGAGATGGCATCGAGCGCGCTGATGCCCAGCGCATCGGAGCCGCGTACCACGGCGACCAGCGCTTCCAGGGTATTGCATTCGAGATCGACGGCACGGCCGTACTGCGCCGGACTGGGAACGTTGCCGGCGTCGATGTGCATCGACACCAGACGGTAGTCGCGCAAGGCGCTCAGGGTTGCGGGCTGTGCCTGCGCCAGCGGATGGCCGCGCCGGCAGAACACGCCGCCGCGCCGTTCACGCAGCGGCTCGATGCGGTAGCGCGGATCGTTGAGGAAATAGCGGTAGTCGGCGATCAGGAACTCGATGCCGCCGCCGCGCAGGCGCGCCGCCAGCGCCACCGGCGCGGCCACCTCGCAGTTCAGGCGCACCGATTCGTGCTCCGTCATGAACGCCGCGACGGCCGCAGGAATCAGGCTGGCCGCGGGGCCGGGACCGCTGCCGAAATGGAGCTGCACGCGCTCGGCGTCGTAGCGGGCGATTTCGTCGATAACGGCACGCACGTCGCGCAGCAGCGATGGCGCGTGACGCTTGAGGATCTCGCCCTGACCCGTGAGCCGCAGTCCCGGCGCCGCGCGATCGACGAGCAGGCAGCCGAGTTCCTGCTCCAGCGTCTGGATGCTGCGGCTGAAAGCGGGCTGGCTCAGATGCACGGTCTGCGCGGCGCGCCCGAAGCCGCCGTGATCGACCAGCGCGACGAAATGCCTGAGGTGCCGTAACTGCATGCGCGGCCTGCATGGGTGACATGCGAGGAAAGCATTTTACTGCCCGGAACCGGCATTCTAGGTTATGCATATCTGATTGTTTTAAAAAGATTTTTATAATATCGTGCGATATGCATATAACCGGCCGCGGCGCTGGCGTTTCGCGTCGGGGCCGCTGCTGATGGCCTGCGCGGCGGCTGCGTTCGCGCAGACCGCAGCGCCGCTGCCTTCCGACGGCACGCTGGCGACGATCCCGCTGCCCGCGGCTGCGGCCCCGCCCGTGCCGGACGCCGCCGCCGCAAGCGACGATGCGCAGCAGGGCTTGCAGGAAGTCGTCGTCACCGCCCGGCGGCGCACGGAGTCCGCGCAGGACGTGCCGATCTCGATGACCGTGCTCGACGGCGACGCGCTCGACCAGGCCGGCCTCGTGCGTCCGCAGGACATCCAGTACCGCGTGCCGAACCTCGTCGTCTCGGTGCCGAACACGCGGCTGTCGAGCTACACGATTCGCGGCCTCGGCTCGACCTCGTTCAACGACGGCATGGAAAGCAGCGTCGGCCTGTTCCTCGACGGCGTGTATCTGGGCCGTCAGGGACTTTCGATCTTCGATCTCGTCGACCTGGAGCAGATCGAAGTCCTGCGCGGCCCGCAGGGCACGCTGTACGGCAAGAACACCACGGCCGTCGCCATCAACATCACGACGCGCAAGCCGGAGCAGAGCTTCTCGGCCAACGCCGAAGCGAGCTTCGGCGACGAGGACTTCCGCCAGTATCGCGGCACCGTCACCGGCCCGCTGCTCGACGGCACGCTCGCAGGGCGGCTGACAGCGTACTCGACGACGCGTGAGGGCACGATCCACAACGTCAATACTTCCGGCGACGCGCCGCCGACGCTCAACAACTGGAACAAGCAGGGCGTGCGCGGCCAGCTGCTGTGGACGCCGACGGCCGCGCTGTCGGGCCGCTTCATCGCCGAGTACGGCCGCCAGAACGAGCATTGCTGCGTGTTCCTCAGCAGCAGCGACGCCGGCAAGCTCGTGCCGCTGCGCGATGCAGCCGTCGGCTACGACCGGCTGCCGGCCAATCCGTACGCGCGGCTGGTCGACAACGACGCCGACACCACCACGCGGGTCGATCAGCGCGCGCTGTCGGCGCAGTTCGACTACGCCTTCGGCGAGCGCCAGACGCTGACCAGCATCACGGCCTGGCGCCACTGGCACTACGTGCCGGCCACCGACGGCGACGGCAGCGGGCTCGACATCACGCCGCTGGCCGGCGTGATCGACGATCACATGCAGTTCAGCGAGGAACTGCGCTTCGCCGGCTCGTGGGACGAGACGCTCGACTACACCGCCGGCCTCTACTACCTGCGCCAGCATCTCAACGGCCTCGAGCGCGTCTGGTTCGGCGAAGACGCAGCGGCCTGGAATTCCAAGGAGGCCGTGCTGCGCAACGCCGGCGCGGCCGCGATCCTGCTCGAACCGAACATCGACAACATCGTCTGGCCCGACATCCTCGCCGGCGGCGGCCGGCTCACGTCGGGCGTGCAGCGCGACGACAGCCGCGCCGCGTTCGCGCAGGTCACCTGGCATGCCACGTCGCGTCTGTCGCTGACGCCCGGCCTGCGCTACACGCAGGAGCGCAAGAACGCGCGCGTGGTGCGCAATCTCGTCGATTTCGCCGGCTACGATCCGCCGCCGTGCCAGGGCGAGGTGGTGCTGATCCTCACCTGCATGTACGCCCAGCAGCAGGCTTTCGACAACCTGCGCACCAACGCGCTCGGCGGCCTCGAAAACGGCGAGGTCTACGACTACGCAGGCGACATGGAAGAGATCAACTGGAGCGGTCAGCTCTCGGCGGGCTGCCGCATCGCCGACGACGTGCAGGCGTACGCGAGCTACGCGCAGGGCGTCAAGGCCGGCGGCTTCAATCTCGGTGTCGTCAACGAAAGCTCGAAGCCCACGTTCGAGCCGGAAAAAGCGCAGGCGCTTGAACTCGGCCTCAAGAGCCGCTTCTGGCGGCGCCGCGCGCTCGCCAACCTCGCGCTCTATCAAACCCGCGTCACCGACTATCAGGCGCTGACGTACACGCCCGGCGAGGCGATCGCCACCGTGCCCGACAATCTCGTCAACGGCGGCAAGGTGCGCCTGCGCGGCATCGAACTCGAAACCGCGCTGCGGCCGACCCCGCATCTGAACCTGCGCGCCGCCGGTGCGTACAACCGTGCGGTCTATCTCGAATTCCCCGACGCGCCGCGCGCGCCCGAGGACACGCCGCTGCCGCCCGCCGCGCCGACGTTTCAGGACCTGCGCGGCAAGCCTCTTTACAACGCGCCGCTGTGGACCGCGACGGCCGGCGCCGACTACGACTATTACAGCGCCGTGCTCGCCAATCAGGGCACCGGCACCTACGGCGTGATTCCGGGCGATCCGCGCACCTGGGGCATCACGCTGCGCGGCAACTTCGAGTGATACCAGCATGAGCACGACACCCGCCGCGCCGAAGCGGCCGAACTTCCTCGTCATCCTCGCCGACGATCTCGGCTTCTCCGATCTCGGCGCCTTCGGCGGCGAGATCGACACGCCGAATCTCGACGCGCTTGCCACGGCCGGCCTGCGTTTCACCGACTTCCACACCGCGTCCGCCTGCTCGCCGACGCGCGCGATGCTGCTGACCGGCACCGATCACCACGTCGCCGGCATCGGCGCGATGGCCGAGGCCACGCGCTTCGAACGCAAGGTGCGCGCGACGCCCGGCTACGAAGGCCATCTCAACGACCGCGTCGCCTCGCTCGCCGAACTGCTGCGCGACGCCGGCTACCGCACGCTGATGTCCGGCAAGTGGCATCTGGGCCTTACGCCTGAGACCTCGCCGAAGGCGCGCGGCTTCGAGCGTTCGTTCTCGCTGCTGACGGCGGCCGCCAACCATTTCGGCTGGGAGCCGCCGGTCGCCGTGCGCCGCCAGCCGGCGCTGCTCTCGACCATCGCGCCCCTCTACGTCGAGGACGAGCGCCTGCTCGACCAGCTGCCGGAGAACTACTACTCCACTGACAGCTTCACCGACCGTCTGCTCGACTATCTGCGCGAGCGGCCGGCCGGCGACGAGCGCCCGTTCTTTGCGTACCTGGCCTACTCGGCGCCGCACTTTCCCCTGCAGGCGCCGGACGAACTGATCGCGAAATACAAGGGCCGCTACGACGCCGGTCCCGCGGTTCTGCGCCAGGAGCGTTTGCAGAAGCTCAAGAGACTCGGCTTGATCGGCGCCGACGTCGAAGCGCACGAAGTCGTCGCCGCCAACAAGCCCTGGGAAGAACTCGGCGACGACGAACGCCGCCGCTCGGCGCGCAGCATGGAGGTCTATGCGGCGATGGTCGAGAGCATCGACCGCAACGTCGGCCGCGTGATCGAGCGGCTCAAGGCCAGCGGCGAGTTCGATAACACGGTGATCTTCTTCCTCTCCGACAACGGCGCCGAGGGAGCGCTGCTCGAAGCCTTCCACCTCGTCGGACCGCAGCTCGTGCGTTTCCTCGATCGCCACTACGACAACAGCGTCGAAAATGCCGGCCGCGCCAACTCCTACATCTGGTACGGCCCGCGCTGGGCGCAGTGCGGCACGGCGCCGTCGCGGCTCTACAAGGCGTTCACCACCGAAGGCGGCATCCGCGTCGTGTCGTTCACGCACTGGCCGGGCTTCGCGCGCCAGCGGCAGATCGGCCATGCCTTCGCGACCGTCATGGATCTCGCGCCGACGATCCTCGATCTCGCCGGCGTCGCGCATCCCGGCACGCGCTACAAGGGTCGCGAGATTCACCCGCTCAAGGGCGTTTCGCTGCTGCCGTATCTGAACGGCGAGACGGAGACGGTCCATCCCGAGCAGGAGGCGATCGGCTGGGAGCTGTTCGGCCGCCGCGCGATCCGTCAGGGCAACTGGAAGGCCGTTTACATCCCCAGACCCGTCAGGCCGGCTGCCTGGCAGCTCTACGACCTCGAAAGCGATCCCGGTGAAATCCATGATCTCGCCGCCGAGAAGCCCGGCAAGCTCGCCGAACTGCTCGCGCACTGGGATGAATACGTGACGCAGAACGGCGTGCTCGACCTGACGATGCCGGTGTTCGACGGCAGCGACGGTCCGTTGCAATGGCTGCGCCTCGTCGCCGCGCGCGCGTTCCTCGCCGCTTCGCGCTATCTGTCGCTGTCCGCCGATCCGCGCGCGCGCTGGCGCCGAAGCGCGACGTGAAGACGTTCGCCGAATTCATCCCGCTGCTGCTGTTCCTGATCGTCTACCGACCGCCGCCGCGCGAGATCGGGATCGCGGGATACGCCGTCGGCGTCGGCGGCATCGTCAGCGCCACCGTCGTGCTGCTCGCCGTCTCGGTCGTTGTCTACGGCCTGCTCGCGTGGCGCCAGCGCCGGCTCGATCCCGGCCAGTGGACGACGCTGCTGTTGGGCCTCGTGTTCGGCACGCTGACGCTGGTTTTCCGCGACGAGGCATTCCTCAAGTGGAAAGCGCTATCGCGATGAGCATGTCGATGCTGGCCGCGCAGCTGCTGTACGTGCTCGCGCGTCGCCGCGCCGGCGCGGACACCACGACTTCGCGCGGACCCGCGTAGGGCAGGTGGCCGTGGCCGGTCGAGGCATTGTCGATGACCGCGACGTTGCTCTTGCGCCACGGCGTGACGACGATCTGTCCCGTCCTGTACAGGACGGCCGGCACGAATCAGGCGAGCGCCGCCTTGGCCGCGGGCAGCGCGTCCGTCGGGGCAATTCGGTCTTTGCATATCTCGCCCGCGACGGGCGATGCTGGCGGCATGGATCGCTCCGAATCGGGCCCCGCGCTGACGCGACGGCAATGGCTGGGGTTCGGCGCCGCGCTCGCCGCCGGCTTCGCCCTGCCGTCCGCCGCCGAAACTCCGCCGGCGCGCGCCCGGCTGTCGCTCAACGAAAATCCCTACGGTCCGTCGCCGCTCGCCCTGCGCGCGATACGGGAGGCGCTGGCCGATGCCTGCCGCTATCCCGGCGACGATGTGCGCGCGCTCGAAGAACAGATCGCCGCGTGCGAGGGCGTCGCCGCCGGGCAGATCATCGTCGGCGAGATTCTCGACCAGCTCGGTCTGCATCTGGCGCTGGCCGGCGGTCCCGGCGGCGAGTTCATCTACTCCGAGCCCGGCTATACGGCGCTGGTCGATGCCGTCGCGCCCGGTGGCGGTGTCGCGGTCGGTGTGCCGCTCGATGCCGATCTGCGCAACGACCTGCCGGCGATCGCCGCGCACATCAACGCCAACACGCGCGCGATATACCTCGTCAACCCGCACAATCCGAGCGGCACGGTCAGCGATCCGGCGGCGTTCAAGCGCTTCCTGCACGAAGCGGCGCAGCGCAGCACGGTGATCGTCGACGAGGCCTATCTCGAATTCGAGCCCGACTTCGGACAACAGTCCGCCGTTGAACTGACGCGCGCCGGCGACAACGTGATCGTGTTCCGGACCTTCGCCAAGCTGTACGGTCTGGCCGGACTCTCGATCGGCTACGCTGTCGCGCCGCCGGCGATCGCCGCCGAGCTCAAGCGCAAGGGACTCGGCGAGCCGCACGGCCTGAACCGGCTCGCGATCGCCGCCGCGGCGGCGAGTCTGCGCGACGCCCGGTACGTGCGCGAGACGCGCGCCAGAGTGATCGCCGAGCGCGAACGCTGGCACGCGTTTCTGGATGCGCGCCGTCTGCGCCGCGCCGACAGCCGCGGCAACTTTGTGTTCTTCGAAACCGGGCACCCGCATGCGCAGTTCGCCGCGGCGCTGCATGCCGATGGTATCGAGATCGCACGCGCGTTCACGCCGCTCGACGGCTGGGCGCGCATCTCGATCGGTCTGCCCGACGAGAACCAGCGTGCCCGCGAAGCGGTGGCGCGGCTGCTCCGCTAGCCGGCGCGGCCGCACTGCGAAAAGTCCCGGCACCGGCCGGGGCTTTTCTTCGGGCCCCGGGGGGGGGCAGCGCAGGCCGACGCTCAGCGTCAGGCCGACGGTGCGCGGATCGCCGAGCACGGCGCTGTAGGGCGAGACGGCCGAAGCCGGCGCCGTGGCGAGGATGTAGCGCTCGTCGAACAGGTTCTTCGCCCGCAGGCGCAGTGACCACGCGTCCTGGCGGCTGCGCAGGCCGATGCCCGCGTTCGTCGTCGTAGGCTTTCTCGGGCTCGACGATGACGGGCCGCCCCGTCTTGGCGCCGAGAATAGATCGGCGCCGGCGTTGGCGACGCAGGCATCGTCGCTGGCGTCGCGCTTTTCGTAGGAGGCCTTGTCGGTGATGTGCCAGGTGTCCTGCGCGAACAGGGCGCCGCTGTCCACGGTGCTTTCGCCCAATTCCAATTGGTCGTATTCGACGTTTTCGGGCTTGGACGACCACGAGGTGCGCGTCGCGCCGGTGTCCTTGCAGGTAAGGAATGTCTCCATATAACGATATGCGGGCGCCGGTCGTGTTCCATCGCGCTCAGGAACACGCCGGATGGAATGGCGGCGAGCGTCGCGCCGCCGTGCGCGCGGATGTCGTGCGGCAGCGGCAGGCCATCCGTGACCGGCACGATGTGCACGAGAAAGCGCGACCGTGGGAACGGAGTCGCTTGCATGGTGCGGCAGCGGCCGGCGGGAACCCAAATGGCCTTTCCATCTATCCCTATGGCGCTTCAGCGCACGCCGACCGCGACGCCGATCTCGCCGTCCGCGCCGACCCAGGCGCGGAACATCGCGCGCGAGTTGAACGGCAGCGCAACGCGGCCCTCGCGGTCGATGGCGATGCAGCCGCCGCGGCCGCCATAGCGTGCCACCTCCGCGAGCGCGTGGCGCGCGGCGTCGTCCAGCGATTCGCCGAGATAGCGCAGGCGCGCATCGACTTCGAGACCGAAGCCGGCGCGGATGAACGCCTCGCCCGTACCCGTGCACGAGATCGCCGCACTGCGGTTGTCGGCGAAGGTGCCGGCGCCGATCACCGGCGTGTCGCCGATGCGGCCGGGATGCTTGTTGGTGAGGCCGCCGGTGCTCGTAGCCGCGGCGAGATCGCCGCGCGCATCGCGCGCGACGGCGCCGACGGTGCCGAACGCAGCGTCGGGCGGCGGACGATCGTCATAGGCCGAATCGTGGTCGAGCACAATGACGTTCTGCGTCTGCGCCTTGCGCAACTGGCGGCGGCGCAGCTCGGTGACGAAGTATTCCGGTTCGACGGCTTCGAGTCCGAGCTCGGCGTTCAGCGCGTCGGCGCCGATGCCCTGGAACAGCACATGCGGCGAGCGTTCCATCACCGCTCGCGCCAGGCGCACCGGGCTCTTGCTGCGCGAGACACCCGCCACCGCGCCGCACTCGCGGTCGCGGCCGTCAATGATCGCCGCGTCGAGCTCGGGCACGCCGTCGCGGTTCAGCACGCCACCGACGCCGGCATTGAACAGCGGACACTCTTCGAGGCGGACCACCATCCGTTCAACGGCGTCCAGGCTCGTCACGCCCTGGCGCAGCAGCTGCAGGCCCTCGCTGGCGATGCGGTGCAGGGCGGCGCGCTGCTCGCGCGTGTCGACGTCGTCGTCGAGTTCGCCGGCACCGCCGTGGATGGCGAGACGGATCATGGGCGTGTTCCGGTCAGGAGAAGGGGCGCAGAGCCTAGCGCCAGTCGACGCAGCGAGGAAGCCGGAAGATCGCCCATTGCGCCACGGCGCCGCGCGCGGCGCCGTGGCGCCAGGCTTCAGAACATGTAGCTGTAACGCGCCGTCTCCCATGCGCCGATCGAGAGGTGGTAAGTCTCCCACTCTTCGCTTTTGTAGCGGATGAACTCGTCACGCAGTGCCTTGCCGAGCACTTTCTCGACCAGCGGATCGGCGGCGAAGGCGGCGACCGCTTCCTGCAGGTTCTGCGGCAGGAACTCGATGCCGCGCGCGCGTCGCTCGTCTTCGCCGATGGCGTAGAGATTGTCCTCGTTGGGTTTGCCCGGATCGAGTTTCTCGCGCACGCCTTCGAGGCCCGCGGCCAGCGCCAGCGTCGCCGCGAGATAGGGGTTGACCGCGCCGTCGGCGTTGCGCGATTCGCAGCGGCCGCCGCCGGCCGGCACGCGGACCGAGTTGGTGCGATTGTTCGAGCCCCAGGAGTTGAAGACCGGCGCCCAAGAGAAGGAACTCATCGCGCCGCGCCGCACGAGACGCTTGTAGCTGTTCACCGTCGGGGCGAACACGGCGCAGAGCGCGCGGCCGTGTTTGAGGATGCCGGCGATGAAGTGGTAGCCGAGGGGTGACAGGCCGATGCCGTGCGGATCGTCCTTCGGATCGCACTCGAATGCGTTGGCGCCGGTCTCGAGGTCGTAGAGCGACATGTTGAAATGCGCGCCGTTGCCGGTCTTGTCGGCGAACGGTTTGGGCATCATCGTCGCCAGCAGGTTCTGCTCGCGCGCGTAGTGCTTGGCCATGAAGCGGAAGAAGGTCAGGCGGTCGCAGGTGGTGAGCGCGTCGTCGTATTTGAAGTCGAACTCGAACTGGCCGTTGGCGTCCTCGTGGTCGAAGGAATAGAGATCCCAGCCCAGCGTATCCATCGCCGTGGCGATCTTGTCGAGCCAGCCGAAGCTGTTGACGAAGCCGCGTACGTCGTAACAGGGCTTGACGAGTTTGTCCTCGGCATCGGGGACCGAGAGTTTGCCGTGTTCATCCTGCTTGAGCAGATAGATTTCGCACTCGATGCCGAGATTCATGCCGTAGCCGAGTTTCGCCGCTTCGGCGAGCTGCCCCTGCAGCGCGACGCGCGTGTTGAGCGGGTAGGGCTGGCCCTGGAAGTGATTATCGGACGGAATCCACGCGATCTTCGGCTCCCAGGGCAACTGGATGAGGCGGCTGAAATCCGGGATCGCGGTCAGCTCCTCCTCGTTGGGCATCTGGCCGAGGCCGTCGAGTGCGTAGCCGGTGTAGCGCTCCGAGCCCTCGGCCATGTGTTTGAGGTGCGTGATCGGCACGACCTTGGCCTTGGGCACGCCGTGAATATCGACATAGGCGCCGATGCAGTATTTGACGCCGCGGCTTTGCAGCGAGGCCTGGACTGCGTCGAGGTCGGAGGGTGGGAAGTCGATGGCTGCGTTCATGGAAATTTCGTTCAGGCAAAGACGCTGCGGAAATAGGAGGTGGACAGTGGCGGGTTTTCGCGCATGCCGCGGGTCACGAGCGCGCTCAGGTCTTCGACCAGCCAGTCGAAGAGCTGCTGTCCCTGCGCGACCGTGGCGAGGCTGGGCGTGCCGGTGACACCGTTGCGGCTGGTGCGGTTGACCGGGTGCGCGAACACGCAGCCGCAGGTGCGGTCGGGATCGTCGGCTTCGGCGAGCTTGCCGGGGCGCACGCCTTCGGGCGCGATGGCGAGCATCACCGAGGTCTCGGCGGCGTTGGCGTGCCAGTCGACGGCGTCGGCGGCATGCGCTTTCTGCACGCGCTCGGAGAGTGTCGCCGTATTGAGCACGGCCACCATCAGGTCGTCGTGCTCGGCGCGCAGCATCTCCAGCGCGCAGCGCAGCGGCGCGGCGTTGGTGACGTGGGCATTGACGATGAACAGGCGGCGCACGCCGGAATGCCAAGCCCAGTCACCGATCTGTCTGACGAGTTCGATGAGCAGTGTCGGCGTGAGTGCGATCGTGCCCGGCCAGCGGCGGCTGTGGCCGATCGAACAACCGTAGGGCAGCACCGGCAGCATCGGCACACCGGTCTTGGCGGCGACCGCGGCGCAGAGCGTTTCGGCGATGATGAAATCGACACCGGTGCCGAGCTGCGGGCCGTGCTGTTCGGTCGCGCCGACGGGCAGGATCGCGGCCTGGCCGTGGGCGCCGAGTACGCCGGGCAGTTCCTGCCAGGTGAGGTTCCGCCAAAGCGTGGCGGTGCTCGGGTGTTCGCTCATGCGTCTACTCCACGCTGTCGTTCGCGTGGGCCATGCGGTAGGCGGGCTGGGCGGATGCTTCTTCCGTGTCGGTGGATGCCGTGGCGGGCGGATGAATCAGCTCGTCGAGCCGCAGCTTTGTGGCGACGAACGCTGCGCTGCCGAACTGCGCCACCGAGCGCGGCCGTGGCACCGGGACCTCGATCAGTTCCTGCACCTCGCCCGGATGCGGCTTGAGCACGAGGATGCGGTCGGCCAGATGGATGGCTTCGTCCAGATCGTGGGTGATGAACAGGATGGTGATGTCGATGTTGCGCCAGAGGTCCAGCAGATGGCTCTGCATCTTGCAGCGCGTCTGCGCATCGAGCGCGCCGAACGGCTCGTCCATCAGCAGGATGCGCGGCTGGTTGACGAGCGCGCGCGCGATCGCCACGCGCTGACGCATGCCGCCGGAGAGCTGGTGCGGGTAGCTGTCGGCGAACTTGGCGAGGCCAACGAGATCGAGCCACTGGCGCGCTTCGCGCTCGGCCGTGTCGTGGTCGCGTCCGCCCCGCAGCGGACCGAACATCACGTTCTTCTTGACGGTCAGCCACGGGAACAGCGAATAGTTCTGGAACACCATGCCGCGATCGCGGCCCGGCCCCTCGACCGGCTTTCCGTCGAGCAGCACCTCGCCCGAGCTCTGCTGTTCGAGGCCGGCCAGCGTGCGGATCAGCGTCGATTTGCCGCAGCCCGAGGGGCCGATGACGCAGACGAATTCGCGCCGGTGGACCTTGAAATTGATGTCGCGCAAGGCCTCGATCTCACCCTGCGGCGAGGCATAGCGCTTGTGCAGCTGTTTCACTTCGAGGATGACCTCGCGCTGCCGGATGCGCTCGAAGCGTTCGCGCACCGCGGGGTCCTGGTCGAGATAGCTGACGCTCATGTCGTGGTGCTCCGCTCAGCCGCGCTTCTGCGCCAGATCCCACGGAAACAGCTTTCGTCCAAGCTTGTCGAGCAGCAGATCGCTGCCGAAGCCGATGATGCCGATGATGATGATTGCGGCATACACGTTCTCGAAGTGCTGGTAGCGCGCCTGCTGCGTGATGAACAGCGTGATGCCGGAGCTGGTGCCGATCAGCTCGGCGACGATGAGATAGGTCCACGCCCAGCCGAGCAGGATGCGCTGGTCGCGGTAGAGGTCGGGCAGGATGCCGGGCACGACGACCTTGGTGACGAGCGACAGGCCCTTCGTGCCGAGCGTGCGCGCCGCTTCGACGATGGTGGCGTCGAGCTTGCGCGTGGTGTTGGCGATCACCAGCACCTGCTGGAAGAACGTGCCGATGACGATGATGGCGATCTTCGGCCCGTCGTAGATGCCGAGGATCGCGATCGCCAGTGCGCCGAAGGCCGGTGCCGGCAGATAGCGGAAGAACTCCACGAACGGTTCGATCAGCCGTCCCAGCGTCACCCAGGTGCCGGCGAAGACGCCCAGCGGTACGCCCACCACGGACGACAGCACGAAGCCCCAGAAGATGACTTTGATGCTGTGCCACAGGCTCTGGTGCAGCCAAGGCGCATCTTTCTGCGGCGGTGGCGTGACAAAGGCGGTGTAGAGCGCCTCCGCCACCTCGTGCGGTGCCGGCAGGTAGATCGGGTTGGCCGGTACGCCTGTCGGCAGCGCCAGACCCTGCTCCTTCATGGCTCTGGCCTGATCGGCGAACTCGCTTTTGTCGACGAACATGCCTGGCTGGAAGTAATCGACGCCGCCGGCCGACTCGATGTGCACCTTGGGATGCCAGACGAAAGGCACATAGCTCACGAAGCACCAGGCCAGAATCGGCAGCGCAAACGAGCTCAGCAGGAGCAATCGGCGACCGATGGGACGTTGCAGCAGGTGTTCGATGCGGCGGGCAACGGCAGACGGACTGGGCATGGAGTCGGCGCGGGCGGCGTCTTGTTGCGGGGCGTGTGTTATTTGCCGAGCGTGAATGAAGGATCGAGGTAGCTGTCCACGTTCTCCGGCTGCGCGTAAACCTTGTTCGCGACGTTGAACTTGTTGACCAATGCGGTCGAGCCGTAGAGCGAGCCGAGGCCGTCGCCCTTGACGTAGATTTTCTTGCCGTCTTCGATGCTCAGGAAGTGCGTGCCGTTGACGAAAGTCTCGTATTCGGCCGGATCGACGCCCGAGCGTGCGGCCATGATCTTCACCGCGTCGGCGTGGGTCTTCGGGTCTTTGAGGTAGGCAACCGTCTTGTCCCAGATCGCCAGCACCTTCAACCAGTCGGCGCGCCGGCTCTTGGCGCTGCTCGGGCTGGCGGCGAGCACGTCGTAGATCAAGCCTGGTGCGTTGGCCGATGTATAGATCGGCTTCGAGCCCGGCACGGCCTTCATCGCCTGACCGGCGACCGGCTGCCATACGCCGACCGCAGCGATGTCGGGTGCGGTGAAGACCTGCGGCAGGTCGTTGGTCTTGGCATTGACGAGGGTGATGTCGTTTTCCGTCAGGCCGGCCGCCTTGAGCCCGCTGTCGAGCAGCAGGTGATCGACGAGCCCGACTTCGACGGCGACCTTCTTGCCCTTCAGGTCCTTGATCGACTTGATGCCGGGCTTGGCGGTGATGGTGTCGTTGCCGTTCGAGTAATCGGTGATCATCAGCATCACGCTCTTGCCGCCGCCCGAACCGGTGACGAGCGCGTCGCCGTTGGTCAGCGTCACGGCGTCGAGCTTGCCAGCGGCAAAGGCGTCGAGCGAAGCGGAGTAATCGAACCACTCGAAGTCCACGGCGAGGCCGGCTTCCTTGAACCAGCCCTTTTCGATGGCGATCTGCCAGGCCACCCAGCCCGGCCAGTCGCTGTAGCCGATCTTCAGCGGTGGGGCTGCATGGGCACTGCCGAGCAGGCCGAGGGCGAGAGTGGTTGCCGCCAGTGCTTTGGCCAGCAGGCCGCGCAGCGGGGCGCCGAGAGGATTCAGGTTCATGGCAGGCTCCTTGGAGGGGGTGGGCCAGTATTACCATGTTAAAGTTCAGTAACACTGACGTCTGTCCAGATCTAGCAAGAACGGTGCCATGCCCTCCGTCGACGACAAGCTTTCCGTCTCCTCCCGGACGTCCGCCCATACCGCTTTCAAGCGCTTGCCGCTGGTCGATGTCAGCGGCCTGTTCGCGGCCGATGCGCAGCGGCGTCGGGCGGCCGCTGCCGAACTCGGCCGCGCGGCGCGCGAGGTCGGTTTTCTCTACATCAAAGGCCATGGCGTGCCGCAGGCGCTGATCGATCGCTTGATCGCGCGCAGCGCCGCCTATTTCGCGCAGCCGCTGGCGGACAAGATGCGCGACTACATCGGCGACTCGGACAACCACAACGGCTACGTGCCAGAAGGCGAGGAGCAGTTCTACGGCGCCAAGCCCGATCTCAAGGAAGCCTACGACGCGGGTTTCGACCTCGGCGACTTCGACGCGGCGACGCAGGCGTCCAGGCGCCGGCCCATGCTCGGCGTCAATCGCTGGCCGGCTTTCCCGGGCTTCAAGGCAGACGTGAAGGCTTACTACAACGCAGTCTTCGCCTTGAGTCTGGTGCTGTTCCGCGGCTTCGCGCTCGCGCTCGGCCTGCCCGAGGATCGCTTCACGCGCCTGGTCAGCATGCCGCCCGACCAGCTGCGCCTGGTGCACTATCGCTGCGATCCCACCGCGCCCGCCGACCGCCCCGGCATCGGTGCGCACACCGATTACGAGTGCTTCACCATCCTGCTGCCCACGGCCGACGGGCTGGAAGTCATGAACGGTGCTGGCGAATGGATCGACGCGCCGCGGGTTCCGGGCACCTTCGTCATCAACATCGGCGACATGATGGAAATCCTCAGCAACGGCCGCTTCGTCGCCACGCAGCATCGCGTGCGCAAGGTGACGCAGGAGCGCTATGCCTTTCCGCTGTTCTGCGCCTGCGATTACGACACGCCGATCGCGCCCTTGCCCGAACTGGTCGAGCCCGGTGCGTCGGCCCGGTACGCGCCCATCGTCTGCGGCGAGCACCTCCACGCGCAGACCATGCAGACCTTCTCCTATCTCAAGAAGCGACTGGCGCAGGGTACGCTCGCGCTGCCTTCTGGTGCGCATGCCCTGTCTTCGTTCGGGCACAAGCCCAGGGAAAAGCATGAGGCTCGATGAACTGATCGCGCGCCACGGCACGCGGGCCGCGCGCAGCGTGCCCGACTGGATGCTCGGCTGCTGGAAACGCCGTTCGATCAGCTTCGCTGACGGTCTGAGCGATGTGCAGACGCAGGTCTTCTGGCTGCAAAGCCGCGGCTTCACCATCGACCTGCGCCTGCCGCCCGGGTGTGATCAGCTGCCCGCCAAGGCATTGGCCGACTACGACGCGACCGAACGGGCCCGGCTCGCTGACCATGAAGGCTGGTGTGCCGATGCCGAATGGGACGGCCGCGCACTGAGCTGGTGCAACACCGAAGCCAGCCTGCAACTGCACAACCGCTGGCCTGAGCCGGCGATTCTGCAGCGCACCGGCAACTGCATGGTCGAGCACTGCCCGAGTGGCGCTTACGTCGAGGACTGGCGCTTGCAGTCTTCGGCCGATGGTCCGCTCGCCGGTCTGCGCTTGATCGACGAGCGCGAACTCGACGGCGGGCGTGTGCGGCAGCGTGGCGGCGGACTCATCGTCTGCGGCGACTACGCGGCACTGACACTGGGGCGTGCCGGGACGCTCGCAGCCGGCCAGTCGCTCAAGGCACGGGTTGCCGAGGCGGGCGCTGATGTCGCGCGACTCGCGGCGCTGTTCGGTTGCGAAACCTCGGTCGCGCACGGCGATGCGGCGTCGGGCTACAGCGTTTTTCTCAGCACCTGGCCCGGTCGCGTCGGCCAGACCCTCTTTCCGCTCGACGGCTTCGAGGTCGCGGCCGGTGGCGTGGTGCAGCGGCTGGAGATCGAAGGCCGGCGTGTCGAGCGCCGGTTCGAGATCGACACCCTCGAAGCCGCCGTGGCGTTCCCCCAGGCGACGTCCTGGCCGCCGCACGCCGCCGACTGGTACGCGCGGGAACAGGGCACGCTGAGACGCCATGCTGAAGTCCTGCGCTGAAGCGCGGGCTCATTCGATGGCCCTGGCGACCATCTCCGGCGTCAGCAGTTGCGGCAGGATCTGTGGCTCACCGCCGCGCACGTAGACCAGATACAGCGGCACGCCGTTGCGGCCGAAGCGCGCGAGTTCGGCGGTGATCGCCGGATCGGCATTGGTCCAGTCGGCGACCAGCACGGCGACGCCGGCATCGCGGAAACGCTGCTCGACTTTCGCCGCGCGCAGTGCGACGCGTTCGTTGACCTTGCAGCTCAGGCACCAGTCGGCGGTGAAGTCGACGAAGACCGTGCGGCCTTCGCCGCGCAGTTCGGCGACGCGCTGCGCCGACCATGGCTCGGCCGCGAGCGCGGTCGCGCCGGGCGCGGTGCCGCGCGGCTCGCCCCGCGCCGGCAGGTTGACGAGCAGCGCAACGGCGAGCGCGGCGGCGGCGAGCTTGGCGAGCACGGCGACAATGCCGCGCGACGTCCACAGCCACAGCACGAAGGCGATCAGCACGAGGCCGACCATCAGCTGCGCGGCGGCGCCGGCGTCGAGCTGGCGCGCGAGCACCCAGACCAGCCAGACCACCGACAGGTACAGCGGGAAAGCCATCAGCTGCTTGAAGCGTTCCATCCACGCGCCCGGCTTCGGCAGCAGGCGCGCTGCCGCCGGCACGAAGCCGATGACGAGGAAGGGCAGCGCGAGGCCCAGGCCGAGCGCCGCGAACACGGCGAGCGTGATCGCCGGCGGCTGCAGCACGGCGTAGCCGATCGCCGCGCCCATGAACGGACCCGTGCACGGGCTGGCGACGACGACGGCGAGCACGCCGGTGAAGAACGCGCCGGCCAGACCGGGTTTCTCGGCGAGGCTCTGGCCGAGGTTCATCAGGCGCGTGCCGAACGCGGCGACGCCGGACAGCGACAGGCCGAGTGCGAACAGCAGATACGCGAGCGCGCCGACGATCAGCGGCGACTGCAGCTGGAAGCCCCAGCCGGCGACCTTGCCGACGCGCTGCAGGACGAGGATGGCGACGGCGATCGCCAGGCACGAGGCGACGACGCCGGCGCTGTAGGCCAGCGCCTGCGCGCGCTGGCCTTCGCGGCCGGCGCGCGCCAGCGACAGCGCTTTCAGCGACAGCACCGGGAACACGCAGGGCATCAGATTGAGGATCAGGCCGCCGAGCAGCGCGAACAGCAGCGCCGTGATCAGGCTCAGCGGCGCGCCGCCGCTGTCCTGCGCGGCGAGGGGCGGTCCGCCGACCGCAGCACTCTCCGGCGCCGCTGCGTGCGTCGCGGCCGGAGCCGTGCCGTTATCGGCCACCGCCGCGACCGGACCCGGCTGCGCGGTGATTTCATAAGCCTGCGTCTGGCTGCCGCGCGTCACGACGAGCACGCCGTCGACCGTCTTCGGGGTCTCGACGAAGTACGCGCTCGCGGCCTGGCTCAGGCGAAGCGTGTCGCCGTCGACGGAAACGCGCTGGTCGGCGGCGTGGTTGACGAGGTCGCTCGCGTACGGGAAGAACGCCGTGCGTTCGGCGCCCTGCAGCGCGGCGTCGCGGATCTGCAGCGAGACCGTATCGTGGTCGACCGCGAACTGCGCCGGCCACGCCACGACCCGCGGCACGGCGGCGCGCGCCTTCGCGAACGCCGCCTGCCAGCGCGGATCGGCCTTCGCGTCGGCGGCGACCGGCAGCTCGAGCGTCAGCTCGGCGCTGCCGGGAATGCAGATGTCCTTGCAGACCAGCCATTTCGCGGTCGCGGCCAGCTTCTGCGTGCCGCGCGCGTCGGCGGCGACCGTCAGTGGCACGAGGTGCAGCACTTCGTCGCCGTAGCCGTAGTTGACGAGATCGCCGAGGCGTTCGGTGCCCGGGTACGGCCAGACGATGTCGCCGGCCGCGATGCCCCTCGGCAATGCCCATTCGAGCTTGGTCGGAATGCCGGAGTCTCCCGGGTTGCGCCAGTAGACGTGCCAGCCGGCGACCGGCTTGATGCGCAGCGCGACCCAGTTGGTCTGGCCCGCGAGCAGCGCCGTGCGCTCGGCGACCAGCTCGGCCTCGATCTGGTCGGTGCGCACCGCGGCGGCGTCGGCCAGCGGCGCGGCGATCAGCAGGCACAGCAGCAACAGCAGTCGGCGGATATTCATGGAGAAGTCGGCGGCGGAACATGCTAATGACCGGGGCGAAGCGGTCGGGTTCAGGTCGCAAGAATATCGAATGCAGCATTCCCTCACCGGACGGCTGTGGCCCGGCGTGCCGTGCCTTCCGCTGCCGGCGCGGCCCGGTAGCTGGTGTTCCGCGAAACGATGCCGGTCCCTGATGACGCTTGACCGGCGATGTGCTGCGGTCCTTAAGATCACGATAATCAGGAACGGGGAGCGGGCGTGGCCAAGGGTCGCCAATACGATGTGGTGCTGTTCGGAGCAACCGGCTTCACCGGCCAGCTGACGGCCGAATACCTCGCCCGCCACGGCGGCGGGATCCTGCGTTGGGCACTGGCCGGCCGTTCGCTCGACAGGCTCAAGCAAGTGCGCGCGAGGCTCGGCGACATCGATTCCGTCTGCGCGGGCCTGGATTTGCTGCAGGCCGATGTCGACGAGCCGGATTCGCTGCAGGCGCTGGCTGAAAGCGCGCGCGTCGTCATCAGCACGGTCGGACCGTACATCGTCCATGGCGAGCCCCTGGTCGCGGCCTGCGCGAGGGCCGGCACCGATTACGTCGATCTGACCGGCGAACCCGAGTTCGTCGACCGCATGTGGCTCAAGTACCACGAGACGGCGCGCGGCAGCGGCGCGCGCATCGTTCATTGCTGCGGCTTCGACAGCCTGCCGGCCGATCTCGGCTGCTGGTTCACCGTGCAGCAGCTACCCGAGGACGTGCCGCTGCGCGTGCAGGCCTTCGTGCGCGTCGGCGGCCAGTTCTCGGGCGGCACGCTGCATTCGGCGGTGCTGGCGATGTCGCGGCTCGGCGCGTCCGGCAAGGTGAAGCGCGAACGTCGCTCGCGCGAGGGCTGGCCGGTCGACCGGCGCATCGGCGGTTTGCATCACGGCTTGCGCTACGTGCGCGAGCTCGGCGCCTGGGTGGTGCCGGCGCCGATCATCGATCCGCAGATCGTGCAGCGCAGCGCCGCCGCGCTCGACCGCTACGGTCCCGACTTCCGCTACGGGCACTATCTCCAGCTGAAGAAAGCGGCGTCGGTCGCGCGGCTGCTCGGTGGCGTGGCGGCGGTGCTGGTCGGTGCCCAGTTCAAGCCGACGCGCGAACGCCTGCTGAGGCTTCGCGGCGCCGGCGAGGGACCGAGCGAAGCGCAGCGGGCCAAGGGCTGGTTCAAGGTGCATTTCGTCGGCGAAGGCGGTGGCAAGACCGTGCATTGCGAGGTCACCGGCGGCGATCCGGGATATGGCGAGACGGCGAAAATGCTGGCCGAGTCGGCCTTGTGCATCGCCTTCGACAAGCTGCCGCGCACCGCCGGCTGCGTGACGCCGGTGCAGGCGATGGGCAATGCGCTGATCGAGCGGCTGCAGCAGCGCGGCATCCGCTTCCGCCTGCTCGGGCAGCGCTGAGACGACGACAAGGACGGATCGATGAAACCCTGGTTGATGCTGGGCGCGCTGTACGGCTTTCTCGGCGTGGCCCTGGGCGCCTTCGGCGCGCATGCGCTGCGGGCGCGCCTGTCGCCGGATCTGCTCGGCGTGTGGAAGACGGGCGTCGAGTATCAGTTCTATCACGCCGGCACGCTGCTGCTCGTCGGCCTGTGGATGCGGACGCAGCCGGCACCGGCGTTGAACGTCGCCGGCGGCTGTTTCGCCCTGGGCGTCGTGCTGTTCTCGGGCAGCCTGTATGCGCTCGCGCTCAGCGGCGTGCGCGCCTTCGGCGCCGTCACGCCGATCGGCGGCCTACTGTTCCTGATCGGCTGGCTGGCACTGCTGTTCGCGGCCTGTCGGGCTTGACGCCCTGGAGTTCCGCCTGCGCGGGAACGGCGAGGGCTTCAGCTCGTGCCGGCAGATGATGAGCGGTCCAGCGCGCGCAGCAGGGCGTCGGAGACCTCGCCGAGCACGCGCTGGGACATTGCGTCGAGATGGCTCGACAGCTGGCTGCGCAGGGCGGCGAGTTCCTGATCGATCTTGCGTTCGAGCGCGGCGATGCGCGCTTCGAGCTCGGCCAGTTGCGCCGCGGCGGCGGGTAAGGCCTGCTGCAAGCCCTGCGCGCCGGTATGCAGGTCGGCGAGTTCGGCTGCATGGGGCACCGGACCGGCGGCCGCGGCCGCGGCGTCGGCTGCGGGTTCATCGAACGCCGCCGCGAGACTCTGCTCGATGGCGTCGGCGCTGTTCTGCCGCTCGACCGATTCGAGTACGCGCAGCAGGTGCAGCGACGTCGGCGGCTTGGGCAACACGTCGGCGGCGCCCTGTTCGCGCGCCTCGGCGACGAACGCCTCTCCTTCATTGGAGGAGCAGATGACGATTGGAATCGCCGCCGTCGCCGGATCCTGCTTGAGCCGGCGCAGGGCTTCGAAGCCGTCGATGTCCGGCATGATGTGATCAAGGAAGATCAGATCGGGCTTTTGCTGCTTCAGCGCCAGATAAGCCTGCTGTGCGCTGTCCGCGGTATCGACCTTGAACGACTTGCTTTCGAGATAGCGGCGCAAAGCGAAGCGCGCCGATTTCGAGTCGTCGACGACCAGTGCGGTTCTCTGCATGCACATCCCCCCGGAGCTCATTCTGAGCGGCTCGGAATCTAGCATCGCCTTTCGGCTTCCTGCGCGGTGGCGCGCGCCGGCATCGGCTGGAAGGACGTTGCGCGGGGACGAGTGGCGCCGTGCCGGCCGGTTTTGCGCGGGCCCGACGCAAACAGCGACGCTTTGGGCGTCGCCGTCGGAGGCGGCAAACAAAACGGGCGCGGTGCCTCGCGGCGCCGCGCCCAAGTTGCGGGCCTTAAACTTACTTTTTCTTCGCAGCTTTTTTCGGAGCAGCTTTCTTCGCTTTCTTTGCAGCAGCCATGGCACATCTCCTTAGTCAAGCCAGAAAAATATGGCGGCTCCATAAACCCCCGGCCTACGGTCAGCCAACCACGACTGATCGTGGCATCGACGTATATTCAACACAATAGGTAGTGGTCGATGATCCGACGAACGGTCATTTTCTGTCCGCGGCGGCGGCATGTCTGAAGGTACCGGTACGCATCGCCTGCGACCGGCGCACTGGCGCGCGGCCCTTGCCGTCCTCGATGCGGTCTGGCACCGGCAGCGCGTGGCCGACGTCACCTTGCAGGCCTGGTTTCGCGATCATCGCGAAATGGGCGGCCGCGATCGCGCGCAGCTCAGCGGTCTGGTTTACGGCGTGCTGCGCGACGCCATGCGGCTGGCGCGGATCTGCGGACCGGACGCCGACGCCGCGCTGCTGCTGGCGGTGCATGCGCTCGACCGTGGTCTCGTCGGGGCGGACGACCTGCGCGGGCTGGCCGGCCCGGCGGTGGAAGCGGCACAGGCGCGTCTGAGCGTTTTCGATCCGGCGTCGCTCGACGCCGCCGCGCGCCACAACGTGCCGCCGGTGATCTGGGAGGCGTGGTGCGCGCAATACGGCGCCGGCGAAGCGGCGGCGCTCGCGCTGGCGCTCAATCGCGAGGCGCCCGTCGACCTGCGCGTCAACACCGTGAAGACGACGCGCGACGCCGCGGTCGCGGCGCTGGCGCGTGACGGCATCGCCGCGTCGCCGACGCCGTATGCGCCGACCGGCCTGCGCCTCGCCCGCCGCGCCGCCCTGCAGGCCGCGCGCGCTTTCCGGGATGGCTGGGTCGAGCCGCAGGACGAAGGCAGCCAGCTGCTGGCCGCGCTGGTCGACGCGCGGCCCGGCGAGTGCGTCGTCGACTACTGCGCCGGGGCCGGCGGCAAGACGCTGGCGCTCGGCGCAGCGATGCGCGATGCCGGCGAGCTCTGGGCGCTCGACGTCGATGCGTCGCGGCTGGCGCGGCTGGCGCCCCGGGCCCGTCGCGCCGGCCTTCGCGGCATCCATCACGAAGCGCTGCCGGCGACCGGCTGGCATGAGCGTTATCGCGGGCGCTGCGACGCCGTTCTCGTCGATGCGCCGTGCTCGGGCTCCGGCACCTGGCGGCGCAATCCGGAATTGCGGCTGCGGCCGCCGGATTTGCCGGCGCTTGCCGCGCAGCAGCGCCGCATCCTCGACGCGGCGGCATCGCTGCTGCGGGCCGGTGGACGGCTCGTCTACGGTACCTGCAGCGTGCTGGCCGCCGAGAATGAGGCCGTCGTCGCCGGCTTTCTGCGCGATTACCCGGACTTCGCACTGCAGCCGGCGGCGGAGCGTCTGCGCGCGCCGGCGCTCGAACTCGACGGGCCGTGGCTGCGTCTGCTGCCGCAGCGGCACGGCACCGACGGCTTTTTCGCGGCCTGCCTGCAAAAACGATGACCTTCAGGGATGGGGACGGCCCTGGCAGGCGGCTGAAAGGTAATGGCGAACCCCGGTCTTCCGTGAATTTCGAAAACCTTGTTGGAAGCTTGATCGATTTTTGAATCGGATTCAGAATGCGCCCCTCGTTCATCGCAGTGCGGCGCATGGGAACCCGGGAAAGACGTCAGCGGGAGGTGGCGGAGCGCGAGCAGCGCTTTCTCGCGGCTGCCCGCGATCTGATCCGCCAGGACGGGCTGCTCAATCTGCAGATGAGCAGGATCGCCGAGAAATGCGACTACGCGGTCGGCACGCTTTATCAGCATTTCCTGTCGAAGGAAGATCTGCTCGTTGCGCTGGCGACCGACGAGACGCAGGAACGGGTGGACATGTTCCAGCGGGTGTTCGACTGCAAGGCCGCCAGCACGCGCGAGCGCCTGATCGGTTTCGCCGTCGCCGATATCGTTTACGCACGCCGCAACCCCGAACATTTCCGTCTGCTGCAGTTCGCGTTCACCGAAGTGGTCTGGGGCGCGGCGCCGGCTTCGCGCCGGCAGGCCTGCATCGACGCCAATGCGCCGCTGCGGCGGCTGACGCTGGATCTGATCGACGAGGCGGTCCGTCGCGGCGATCTCGAACTGCGCGGCCTTCAGCCGGAAGAGGTGTGTCTGGCGCCCTGGGCACTGGCGCTCGGCATGCATTCGATCATGCATACCGAGGGCCTGCTGGAGCAGCACGAAGTCTGCGAGCCGTACCACCTGATGCTGCGCCATCTCAGCGACCTGCTGAATGGCCTCGGCTGGGCGCCGCTGACCGATTCCTCCAATCACGCCGCGCTCGACGCGCTGGCGGAGCGCATCCGCAAAGAGGTGTTGCATGAATATGCTTGTTGCTGAGGCCGGCTTCGCCGCGAGCCGCATCGCCGCCGCCGCGGCCCTCGTGGCGCTGGGCGGATGCGCCGTCGGCCCCGACTTCAAGCCGCCGGAAGCGCCGCAGGCCGACCGCTACACGATCGATGCGCTGCCGGCGCAGACCGCCAGCACCGACATCGCCGGCGGCGAGGCGCAGACCTGGCGGCCCGGCGCGGCGATTCCCGCGCAATGGTGGCAGCTCTACGGCTCCGATCTGATCCGGCGGCGCATCGAGCAGGCATTCGCGCACAGCCCTTCGGTGACGGCGGCGCAGGCCGCGCTGCGCCAGGCGCAGGAGAATCTCCGGGCTGCGGCCGGCAGCTACTATCCCAGCGTCGACGGCAGCGGGTCGGTCACGCGGGAGAAGATCAACGCGGCGACGGTGACGCCGGGCGCCAGCGGCGACTACCTCTACGATGTATATGGCGCGTCGGTCGACGTGTCGTACACGCTCGATCTGTTCGGCGGCGTGCGCCGCTCGGTCGAGGCGCAGGCGGCACAGGCCGAATACCAGCGCTTCCAGCTCGAGGCGACGTATCTGACGCTGGCCTCGAACGTCGTCACCGCGACCGTGCAGGAAGCGTCGCTGCAGGCACAGGTCACGGTCACTGAAGACATCATCA
Source organism: Solimonas sp. (assembly GCA_047605265.1). Classification (GTDB taxonomy): domain Bacteria; phylum Pseudomonadota; class Gammaproteobacteria; order Nevskiales; family Nevskiaceae; genus Solimonas. The sequence goes on along the minus strand of JASGFY010000016.1, from coordinate 9,688 downwards.
AGGCGCTCGACGAACAGCAGCGCATCACCGAGAAGCAGTACGAGCTGGGCGGTGTCGCGCTGACCGACGTGCTGTCGGCGCGCACGCAGCTCGAGGAAATCCGCTCGACGATTCCGGCGCTGCGCCAGCAGCTCGTGCAGACGCGCAGCCAGCTCGCGGTCTATCTCGGCCGCCTGCCGGCCGAGCAGGAAGCGGCGACGTTCGATCTGGCGCAGCTCAAGCTGCCGCAGGACGTGCCGCTGTCGCTGCCGTCGCAGCTCGCGCGGCAGCGCCCCGACGTCCGCGCCGCCGAAGCGCAGCTGCACGCGGCATCGGCGAACGTCGGCGTGGCGACGGCGAACCTGTTTCCGAGCCTGACGATCAGCGGCAGCTACGGTTCGGCGGCGGCGCGCGACGCCGATCTGTTCAAGTCGGCGAGCGAGGTCTGGACGCTCGCCGCCGGCCTGAGCGCGCCGATTTTCCACGGTGGCGAGCTGCGGGCCCGCAAGCGCGCGGCGGTCGCGGCCTACGACGAGGCCTTTGCCGATTACCAGCAGACCGTGCTGCAGGCCTTCGCCAACGTCGCTGACAGCTTGCACGCGATCGACAACGACGCCCAGGCGCTGCAGTCGCGCTACGCGGCGCTGCAGAGCGCGGAGAAGAATCTCGATCTCGTGCAGCGCTCGTACCGGGCCGGCGCCGTCGGGTATCTGAACGTGCTCGTCGCGCAGCAGCAGGACCAGCAAGCGCGCATCAACTTCATCAACGCACAGGCGGCGCGCTATCTCGACACGGCGGCCTTGTTTCAGGCGCTCGGCGGCGGCTGGTGGAACCGCGACGCGCAGAACACGACGGCGTCGGCGGCGCCGTAAGGCCGCGGCGGCATTTTCGCTTCATCACGAAAAGATTGGGGAAACACATGAAACGCTGGGGCATCCTCGCGCTCATCGTCATCGCGCTGGTCGTCGTCATCGGCGGCATCAAAGCATTCGGCGTTTATCAGATGATCCAGGGCTTCAAGGCCAAGGGCGTGCCGAAGCAGACGATCTCGACGACCAAGGCCGCGGAGCAGCAGTGGCGGCCGACGCTGTCGGCGATCGGCAGCCTGCACGCGGTGCGCGGCGCCGATCTGGCGAACGAAGTCGCCGGCGTCATCGACGAGATCCGTTTCCAGTCGGGTGACGAGGTCAAGGCCGGCGCGCTGCTCGCGCAGTTGCGCAATGCCGACGACGTCGCCAAGCTGGACGCGCTGAAGGCCAGCGCCGACCTCGCGCAGACCATCGCCGATCGCGACAAGGCGCAGCTCGACGCGCAGGCGATCAGCCGGACGACGTACGACACCAGCGCCGCGAACCTGAAGACGGCCAGGGCGCAGGTCGCCGAGCAGCAGGCGCTGGTCGACAAGAAGGCGATCCGCGCGCCGTTCGCCGGCCAGCTCGGCATCCGCGCGGTCGATCCGGGCCAGTACATCGCGGCCGGCACCAAGATCGTCACGCTGCAGCAGCTCGATCCGATCTACATCGACTTCACGCTGCCGCAGCAGGCGCTGGCGCAGATCGCCGTCGGCCAGACGGTCAGCGCGCGCAGCGACGCCTGGCCCGATCTCGAATTCAAGGGCGAGATCTCGGCGATCGACCCGAAGGTTGACGCCGACACGCGCAACGTGCAGGTGCGCGCGACCGTGAAGAATCCGAAGCGTCAGCTGCTGCCGGGCATGTACGCCAGCGTGACGATCGAAGTCGGACAGCCGCAGTCGTACATCACGTTGCCGCAGGCGGCGATCGCCTTCAATCCGTACGGCGAGACGGTGTTCGTCATCACCACGGCGGCCAGGCTGAAGGCCGAGCAGGAGGAGAAGCACAAGCAGATGCAGGGCCTCACCGCGCAGACCCAGGACGGCAGGAGCGGCGCGAGTGGCGAACCGGAGCTGCCGGGCGACGCGCAGGTCGCCAAGCAGATCTTCGTCACCGTCGGCCCGACGCGCGGCGACCAGATCGCGATCCTCAAGGGCCTGAAAGCCGGCGACGAAGTCGTCACCAGCGGCCAGCTGAAGCTCAAGAGCGGCACGCCGGTGAACATCGACAACACGGTGCAGCCGCAGAACGACATCGATCCGCGCCCGACCGAAGAGTGAGACGGACCCGGAGCCTCTCATGAAATTCACCGATCTCTTCATCCGCAACCCGGTTCTCGCGGCCGTGGTCTCCCTGCTGATCCTCGTGCTCGGCCTGCGCGCGCTGGCGCAGTTGACGGTGCGCGAGTTTCCGCAGTCCGAGCTGGCGACGATCAACGTTACGACGCAGTACTACGGCGCCAACGCCGACGTCATCGCCGGCTTCATCACCACTCCGCTGGAGGCGGCGATCGCGCAGGCGCAGGGCATCGACTACATGAGCTCGACGAGCCTGGCGGGCACCAGCACGATCGCGGCGAACCTGAAGCTGAACTACGACTCGAATCGCGCCCTCGCCGAGATCAACGCCAAGGTCAATTCGGTGGTCAACCAGCTGCCGCCGCAGTCGCAGCAGCCGACGATCACGGTATCGACCGGCGAGACCACCGATTCGATGTACATCAGCTTCTACAGCGACACGCTGCCGGCGAACAAGATCACCGACTATCTGCTGCGCATCGTCAAGCCGAAGCTGCAGACGATTCCCGGCGTGCAGCTCGCCGAGATCGTCGGCGAGCGGCAGTTCGCACTGCGTGCCTGGCTCGATCCGCAGCGGCTGGCGGCGCACGGCCTGACCGCGCAGGACGTCTACACGGCGATGGCGGCCAACAACTACATCTCCGCGCTCGGCAGCACCAAGGGCCAGGTCGTCACCGTCGACATCACGGCCGGCACCGACCTGCACACGGTCGACGAATTCAGGAACCTGATCGTCAAGCAGAAGGGCATCTCCGTCGTGCGCCTGCAGGACGTCGCCAACGTCATGCTCGGCGCCGAACAGTACGATCTCGACGCGCGCATCGACGACAAGCCGGCGGTCTTCATCGGCATCCGCGTCGCGCCGAACGCCAACGTGCTGTCGGTCATCAGGGACGTGCGCGAAGCGTTTCCGGAGATCCAGCGGCAGCTGCCGGACGGCATCTACTCGCGCATCAACTACGACGCGACCGATTACATCAACAACGCCATCCTCGAAGTCGAGAAGACGCTGATCGAGGCGCTGGTGATCGTCACCATCGTCATCTTCCTGTTCCTCGGCGCGCCGCGTTCGGTGCTGATTCCGGCGCTGGCGATTCCGCTGTCGCTGATCGGCGCGTTCTTCATCATGCTGGTGCTCGGCTACTCGATCAATCTGCTGACGCTGCTGGCGCTGGTGCTGGCGATCGGCCTGGTCGTCGACGACGCCATCATCGTCGTCGAGAACGTCGACCGGCACCTGAAGGAAGGCAGGACGCCGATCCAGGCGGCGCTGATCGGCGCGCGCGAGCTGGCCGGGCCGATCATCGCCATCTCCGTCGTGCTGATCGCCGTCTACGTGCCGATCGGCTTCCAGGGCGGGCTCACCGGCTCGCTGTTCTCGGAGTTCGCGTTCACGCTGGCCGGCGCGGTCGCCGTGTCGGCCGTCGTCGCGTTGACGCTGTCGCCGATGCTCGCGGCGCGCTTCCTGCGCGCCGAGCACCAGGAGAGCCGGCTGGTCCAGCGGATCGACCGCAACTTCGAGTGGGCGCGCGCCGTCTACGAGCGCTTCCTGACGGTGGCGCTGCGCAACTGGGTCGTCGTCGTGACGTTCGGCTTCATCGTCATCGCGCTGATCTTCGTGATGATCAAATTCACGCAGCAGGAACTGGCGCCGGACGAGGACCAGAGTTTCATGATCGTCTACGGCTACAGCGAGCCGAACATCGGCGTCCAGCAGATGCTGCGCTATCGCAAGCAGATCTACGACATCGTCGCCGCGCATCCCGAGCATCAGCAGATGTTCCAGCTGACCGGCTTCAACGGCCTCAACACGACGCTGACCGGCGTCATCCTCAAGCCTTGGGATCAGCGCAAGCTCGGCGCCGACAAGCTGAAGCTCGCCGTGCAGTCCGAGGTCGACAAGGTGGCCGGCGCTGCCGTGTACGCCTCGTTGCCGCCGCCGCTGCCGACCGGCAGCGGCGGCGTGAACACGTCCGTGGGCTTCGTGCTCGGCACGACCGAACCATTCACCAATCTCGACGAGGTGGCGCGGCGCATCCTCGACGCGGCGCAGGCCAGCGGCAAGTTCTATTTCATCGATACCGATCTCAAGGTCAACAAACCGCAGGTCACCGCGACCGTCGATCGCAACAAGGTGGCGTCGCTCGGCCTGACGATGCAGGACATCGGCACCTCGCTCGGCGGCCTGCTCGGCGGCGGCTACGTCAACTACTTCAGCATCTCGGGCCGCTCGTACAAGGTGATTCCGCAGGTCGAGCAGTACGACCGCATCAATCCGGAGCAGCTGAAGGATTACTACATCCGCGCCGCCAGCGGCGCGATGGTGCCGGCCTCGACCGTGATCTCGCTGAAGACCGAGGCGATCCCGACGCGCATCAGCCACTTCCAGCAGCTGAATTCGGCGACCTTCTCGGCCGTGCCCAGCGTGTCGCTCGGCGAGGCGCTCGAATACCTGCGCGGCCTGACCCGCGACCTGGCGCCGGCCGGCTACTCGGTCGACTACTCCGGCCAGTCGCGTCAGTTCATGCAGGAGTCGAGCGCGTTCGCGCTGACCTTCGCGTTCGCGGTGATCATCATCTTCCTCGCGCTCGCCGCGCAGTTCGGCAGCTTCCGCGATCCGCTGATCGTCATGATGTCGGTGCCGATGGCGATCTTCGGCGCGATGGTCTTCATCTTCCTCGGCGTGAAGAAGGCGACGCTGAACATCTACACCGAAGTCGGCCTCGTCACGCTGATCGGCCTGATCGCCAAGCATGGCATCCTCATCGTGCAGTTCGCCAACGACGAGCAGAAGGCCGGGCGCTCGAAGTGGGACGCCATCGTCGCCGGCGCCGGCATCCGCCTGCGCCCGATCCTGATGACGACGGCGGCGATGGTGCTGTCGGTCGTGCCGCTGGTCATCGCCACCGGCGCCGGCGCGGTCGGCCGCAATCACATGGGCCTCGTCATCTTCACCGGCATCTCGATCGGCACGCTGTTCACGCTGTTCGTCGTGCCGGCGATGTATCTGTGGCTGGCGGCCGACCATCGTCAGGCCGAGAGCGCGTCCGACGAGGACGTCGATGAGATCCGGCCGGCGGCCGGCGTGCCGTAGCCGCACGAGGCGCCGAACCGGCGGCACGGAAGAAAACCCCGTGGCGTGCCGCGGGGTTTTTCGCTTGGCCGCCGCGCCGCGCTAAGATGACGCCCCGGCCGCAACGCACGGCCGCCCGTCACGTCCCCAGCGAGAAGGCAATGGCTTATTCCCGTATCGTCGGCACCGGCAGCTATCTGCCTGCCCAGGCCCTGAGCAATCGGGAACTCGAAGGGCGGATCGACACCAGCGACGAGTGGATCTTCTCGCGCACCGGCATCCGCAGCCGCCATGTCGCGGCGCCGGACGAGAAGACCTCCGATCTCGCGCTGCATGCCGCGCGCCGCGCCATGGAAGCGGCCGGCGTCGAGGCGAAGGATCTCGACCTGATCGTGATCGCCACGACCACGCCGGACATGATGTTCCCGTCGACCGCCGCGTTGCTGCAGCACAAGCTCGGCGTTAAGGGTTGCGCGGCCTTCGACGTGCAGGCCGTCTGCACCGGCTTCGTCTACGCGCTCGCCGTCGCCGACAAGTTCGTCGCCGGCGGACAGAGCAAGTGCGCGCTGGTGGTCGGCGCCGAGGTGTTCTCGCGCCTGCTCGACTGGAGCGACCGCCGCACCTGCGTGCTGTTCGGCGACGGCGCCGGCGCCGTCGTGCTCAAGCCCAGTGAGACGCCGGGCATCCTGTCGACGCATCTGCACGCCGATGGCAGCCAGAGCGGCATCCTCAACGTCGACGGCGCCGTGCACAACGGCGAGATCATGGGCCGCGCGTTCGTGCACATGGACGGCGGCGCGGTGTTCAAGTTCGCCGTGCGCGTGCTCGACGAGGTCTGCCGCGAGACGCTGGCCGCCAACAACATGAGCGGCGCCGACATCGACTGGCTCGTTCCGCACCAGGCCAACATCCGCATCATCCAGGCGACCGCCGACAAGCTCGGCCTGCCGCGCGAGCGCATCGTCACGACCGTCGAGCGCCAGGGCAACACCTCGGCCGCGTCGGTGCCACTGGCGCTCGATACGGCCGTGCGTGACGGGCGCATCCGGCCGGGGCACAAAGTGCTGCTCGAAGCGGTCGGCGGCGGCATGACCTGGGGCTCCGCGCTGCTGGTGTTCTGAGCGCGGGTCACGGGCTGCTCCCTCTCCCCCATCGCGCGGCGATGAGGGGAGAAGGTAGGGTGAGGGAGGGTCCGCTTGCCGCGCCGCTCGATCCGGCAACCCCTCGCCCCAGCCTCTCCCCTCGTTCGAGGAGAGAGGGAGTTCGCGTATCGCCAGGCTTCAAGACCCGCGCTTCTCCAGCGCCTTCAAATGCCGCCACAGCGTCGTCCGCGAAATGCCGAGCGCGTCGGCGGCGCGCCGGCGGTCGCCGGCGTGCTCGCGCAGCGCGCGTTCGATCGCGTCGTCGTCGATGGCGCCGCGTTTCGTTTTCGGCGTGGCGGCCGACGTCGCGACCGGCGCGCGCGGTTTGGGGCCGGCCTCGAAGCCGAGCTCCGGCGCGCAGCGCAGCAGCAGCGGCCGCGTGATCGCCGACAGCGGCGATTCGGCGTGCGCGAGTACGGCGATGCGTTCGGCGAGATTGCGCAGTTCACGCACGTTGCCGGGCCAGCGCTGTTGCAGCAGCAGGTGCTCCGCGGGGCCGTCGAGCGTCATGCTGCCGGCGCCGGCGGCGCGCAGGAAGTTCATCAGCAGCAGCGGGATGTCCTCGGCATGCTCGCGCAGCGGCGCGAGAGCGATGCGCAGGACATTCAGGCGATAGTAGAGATCGCGGCGGAAGCGGCCGTCGGCGGCGCGCTCGTCGAGCTGCACGTGCGTCGCGGCGATCACGCGCACGTCGACCGGCGTCGGCCGCGTGCTGCCGACGCGCAGCACCTCGCGCTCCTCGAGCACGCGCAGCAGGCGCGTCTGCAGCGGCAGCGGCATCTCGCCGATCTCGTCGAGGAACAGCGTGCCGCCGTTCGCCGCTTCGATCAGGCCGATGCGGCCGCCGCGCCGCGAGCCGGTGAAGGCGCCCTCGGTGTAGCCGAACAGTTCGGACTCGAGCAGCGATTCGGCGATCGCGCCGCAGTTCACCGCGACGAACGGCCCCGCGCGGCGCGGGCTGGCGCCGTGCAGAGCCTGGGCGACCAGCTCCTTGCCGGTGCCGGTTTCGCCGCTGATCAGCACCGTGCGGTCGGACGCGCCGTAGAGCCGCACCTGGTCGCGCAGCCCGACCATCGTCTCGCTGTTGCCGATCAGGCGGCGCAGGCTGTAGCGCGAGTCGGGCGTCGTCGCGCTGCGCCGCACGCCGCTGCGCGCGCTGGCGAGCATGCGCGCGAGATCGATCGCCTGCTCGAACGCACGGCGGATCGATTCCGGCGAATAGATCAGGACGCCGGCGACGCCAGCGCGGTCGGCGAGTTCGGTGATGTAGCCGGTGCCGACGATGGCCTTGCAGCCGAGCGAGACGAGCTCGGCGACCAGATCGCGCGCGGCTTCCGTGTTGGTGTACGCGCGCTGCTCGATCTTCAGGTCGAATTGCTGCTTGAACGCCGCGAACGCCGGCAGCGCATCGCCGTAGGTGATGATGCCGATGCGCTTCGCATGCTTGCGCGCGCGCGTCAGCGCCTGCATCAGGTCGAAGCCGTCCGGCCGCACGAGCACGATCGGCTTGTCGATGCGGTTGCGCAGATATTCGCCGTTGCTGCCGGCCGACAGCACGACGTCGCAGTCCTCGCGCTGCAGACGCTCGCGGATGTGCGTGACGGCTTCCTCGAAGCCGAGGTCGATGGTCTCGATGTGCGCGCGGCCATCGAACGCCGGCGTCACCTCGCGCATCAGGCTGGAGAGGCGGGTGACGCTGACGGTCCAGATCGTCGGCTGCGCGGTGTCGTGGATTTGCATGTTGCAGATTATGTTTCATTTTTTGTTTCATGTGTTTCATGAAACGTTTAGCCTGCGCCATGCGAAGGTGAAAGAGCCGCCTCGTCCTCGGGAAACTCAAATATTTCATGATTGGAATCAATCTATTGTCGATATGGCCCGCCGGCACGAGGCCGGCATGCCGGTTGGCACGACCCTTGTCTGCGAAAGGCGCCTGTCCCATCGCGGAACCCGCGTCGCGGCCGTTCCGCCCAACGAGGAGCCACTCATGACGTCTTCCGCCGGTGCCCCCGCTTCCGCTGGAACCAGGTTTCGCACCGCCCTTGCCGCCGAAAAGCCTTTGCAGGTGATCGGCGCGATCAACGCCAACCATGCCCTGCTCGCCAAGCGCGCCGGCTACAAGGCTATCTATCTGTCGGGCGGCGGCGTCGCCGCCGGCTCGCTCGGTCTGCCGGACCTCGGCATCAACACGCTCGACGACGTGCTGGTCGACGTGCGCCGCATCACCGACGTCTGTGACCTTCCGCTGCTCGTCGACATCGACACTGGCTTCGGGCCCAGCGCGTTCAACATCGAGCGCACGATCAAGAGCCTGATCAAGGCCGGCGCCGCCGCCGCGCACATCGAGGACCAGGTCGGCGCCAAGCGCTGCGGCCACCGTCCGGGCAAGGAGATCGTCGGCGTCGAGGAAGGCGCCGACCGCGTGAAGGCCGCCGCCGACGCGAAGACCGATCCGGATTTCTTCCTGATCGCGCGCACCGACGCCATCCAGAACGAGGGCGTCGATGCCGCCATCGAGCGTTCGCTGAAGTACGTGGAAGCCGGCGCCGACGCGATCTTCGCCGAGGCCGCCTACGATCTGCCGACGTACAAGAAGTTCGTCGACGCGCTGAAGGTGCCGGTGCTCGCCAACATCACCGAGTTCGGCGCCACGCCGCTGTTCACGCGCGAGGAACTGGCCTCGGTCGGCGTCGGCATCCAGCTCTATCCGCTGAGCGCGTTCCGCGCCGCCAACAAGGCCGCCGAGGCCGTCTACACCGCGATCCGCCAGAACGGCCATCAGAAGGGCGTGCTCGATCTGATGCAGACGCGCGCCGAGCTGTACGACCGCATCGGCTACCACGCCTTCGAGAACAAGCTCGACGCGCTCTTCGCGTCGAAGAAGAAGTAAGTCAGCGCCCGCCCAGCATTCAAGGAGAACATCCAGATGAGCGAAACCACCGCCCCGACGTTCAAGCCGAAGAAGTCCGTCGCGCTGTCCGGCACCGCCGCCGGCAACACCGCGCTGTGCACGGTCGGCCGCTCCGGCAACGATCTGCACTATCGCGGCTACGACATTCTCGATGTCGCCGCGCAGTGCGAGTTCGAGGAAATCGCGCACCTGCTGGTGCACGGCAAGCTGCCGACGATCGCCGAGCTGGCCGCGTACAAGGCCAAGCTGAAGTCGCTGCGCGGCCTGCCGGCCGCCGTGAAAACGGCGCTCGAACAGCTGCCGCCGTCGTCGCACCCGATGGACGTCATGCGCACCGGCGTCTCGGTGCTCGGCTGCGTGAAGCCGGAAAAGGACGACCACAACCATCCGGGCGCGCGCGACATCGCCGACAAGCTGATGGCCTCGCTCGG
>JASGFY010000015.1:0-52621 GCA_047605265.1 Solimonas sp. | reverse complement strand
CCGGCGCGCGCCTGCTCGCCGACGCGCGCGCACGCGGCGCGACGGCCGCCGAATTCGTGCGCGCCGACCTGCTCGATCCGGCGTCGCCGGCGCGCATCGTCGCCGCCGCACAGGCACTCGGCCCGATCGCCGTGCTCGTCAACAACGTCGGCGGCAACGCCGGCGCCGGCTTCTTCGCCGACTCCGATCCGGACAGCTGGCAGCGCGACATCGACCTCAACTTCACGACGACGCTGCGCATGACGCACGCGGTGCTGCCGTCGCTGATCGCGCAGCACGCGGGCCGCATCGTCAACATCGGCTCGACCGCCGGCCTGGTCGGCGACTACATGCTGCCGGTCTACTCGGCCGCCAAGGGCGCGGTGCACGCGTTCACGCGCGTGCTCGCCAAGGAAGTCGGCCAGCACGGCATCACCGTCAACTGCGTCGCGCCGTACGGCACGGTCGCCGAGGACCCGGCGGCGTTCAGCAGCGGCAGCCGCTTCCATCCGGACAACGCCTTCTTCCGCAAGGCCTTCGCCGGCACGAGCGCGGCCGACATGGGCAAGCGCCAGCGCGCCGGCGTGCTCGAACGCGCGCTGGCGCGGCCCGAGGACGTCTCGGCCGCCGTGCTCTACCTCGCTTCGGAACGCGCCAGCTTCGTCACCGGCCAGGTCTTCACCGTCGACGGCGGCACGCTGCTCTAGCCCTGCCTTCGAGAAAGGCTTCGCGTGCGACGGACCGCGCCCCGGCAAGCAGGGGCGCGGCCCGTCGCGGCCGGCGCCTCAGAAGCGGTAGCGCAGCTGCATGCCGTAAGTCCGCGGCTCGCCGTAGGCGCGCGTGATGATGCCGATCGTCGTGTAGAGCTGCACACCGCCGACGGCGTATTCCGTGTCGGTGACGTTCTTCATGTACGCGGACACGTCAAACTTCGAGCCCATCACTTCGGTCCAGCTGGCGTTGAGGTCGAGTAGCCAGTACTCGTCCTGCTGCAGCCACTTGCGGTCTTCGAGCGGCGTCGCACGGATGTCCTTGATCGTCTGCAGCGCGTTGATCCAGGTGTGGCTCTTGTACGAGCCGATCGCCGAGAACAGCAACGCGCCGGCATCGCCGCGCAGCGGCAGCGTATACGAGAGCGTCGCGTTGCCGGCGTTGCGCGGCGTGAAGTAGAACGGCGTGCGGCTTTCGTCGTAGCCGGTCGCCGGATCGCTCCACGCCTCGTACTTGGGCAGGGTGTAGGCGTAGTTGAGCTGCAGCGAGAGATGGCGCGTCGGCGCGATCGTCTGCTCGAGCTCGACGCCGAAGACCGTGGCCTTCGCCGCATTCTGGATCGCCGAGCCCGGCACGCCGCTCGCGTTCGGCGCGGCCACCGTGCGCTGGATGTCGTTGTACCACTGATTGTAGAGCGCCAGATTGCTGCGCATCTTCCAGTCGGCGAGCGTCCAGTCGGTCTTCGTGCCGAGTTCGAGATCGGTGACCGTTTCCGGATCGAACGGCTCGTATTCGACCGGCGTATCGGCGCGCAGGTTGAAACCGCCCGCGCGGTAGCCGAGGCGGCTCGACAGGTAGAGCAGCACATGCTCGCGCGGCTTGTAGTCGACCGACAGCGTGCCGGTCGGCTGCGAGAACGAATCCGACAACTTCATCGCGCAATGATCGAGCGCCAGCTGGTTGCCGTCGGCATCCTCCAGCGCGCAGGCCGTCGGCGTATGGCTGGACACCGTCATTTCCTTGTCGTCGCGCGTGCCGCGCACGCCGGCTGTCAGCGACCACCGCTCGTCGAGCCGGTACGTCCCCTGCGCGAACAGCGAATAGCTCATGTTGCGCACGTCGCCACGCTGCGTGTACGGATTGCCCGTCGGGTTCAGCTGCAAGAACACGTCGCCCGGCGATTGCTGAAAACCGTCCTCGAAGTAGTAGTAGAGGCCGGTCACCCAGTTGAGCCGGTCGTCGAACGCCGTGCCGAGCAGCTGCAGCTCGTAGCTCGCATGCTGCAAGGTCGATTTCTGCGGGCCGGCGGTCAGCAGGCCGGGAATCTCGGTCGAGTCGATGTCGAAGCTCGAACCGGTCTGGAAGTCGCGATAGCCGGCAATGCTCTTCAGCGTCAGTCCGCCGCCGATCTGCACGGTCAGCGTATCGATCACGCTCCAGACGTCGATGTCGTCGTACTGGCGCATGTCGCTCTCGACGTCGTTGACGTTGCGCGAACGCGCGCGCGCCAGCGCGTCCATGATCGACGGCAGGCTGGTGCCGTCGTAGTACTGCATGTACGTGTTGTCCGGATTGACGTCGACGAGTTGCGAGCCGCGACCGTTCGTCGACTTCCTGTCGTACGACAGCACCGTGTAATTCTCGATGTCGTCACGCGGATTCCACAGCGCCGACAGACGGATCGAGCGCGTGTTCTCGCCGCCGAGCTTATCGCCGTGCAGGGGGCCGTCCTCGACATTCGTCTGGTAGCCGTCGCTGTTCACGGTGCGGCCCGCCAGACGCAGCGCGAAGGTCTCCGCGAGCGGCATGTCGATACCGACCTGCGTCTCGGCGAGGCCATAGCTGCCGTAACCAACCATGACGTCGCTGGCGAAGGCATGGCCGGGACGCCGCGGCGTCAGCAGCATCGCGCCGCCGGTCGTGTTGCGGCCGAACAGCGTGCCTTGCGGACCTTTCAGCACCTGCACCGACGACAGGTCGTACAGGCCGAGATTGGTGCCCTCGGCCGGCGACAGCACGAAGTCGGCGAAGTACACCGCGACGGTCGGGTCCTGGCCGTAGACCGATTCGGTCGGCCGGATGCCGCGCAGCGAATAGACCGGCGAGTTCGGACGGCCCGACGTCGCGCTGACCGACAGCGCCGGCACGACGCTCTGCAGATCGTCGAGGTTCTGGATGTGCCGGTCCTCGAGCGCCTCGCTGCCGAGCACCGAGACCGACAGCGGCACCGATTGCGCGCGCTCCTCGCGACGCCGCGCGGTAACGAGCACTTCGCCGATCTCGTCGTCCGCCGTCGCCGCCACGGGCGCCTCGGACGGCGCGGCGTTTTCACCCGGAGCGGTCGCCCCGCCGGCCGGCGCCGGCGTCTCCTGCGTCTGCGCCGACACCGCGCAGGACAGGCCGCTCAGCAGCAGAGCCGCGGCGCCCAGCCGGCAATATCGCAGCCGCGCGGCGGCGGCGATCGGGCACGGGACCCCATAGAGATCGAATCCCTGGTTCATCGGTAGCTCTCCTCGTCGTTATGAATGGCATCAGCCTGTTCTGCGCGCAAAGCAACAGTGATGACCACTTGCCCGCATTGATAAGGGCTTTTTCGTACGGTGCGACGAATCGTCGATGAATGCAACCGGCACGTATCATTATTGCCGCGGGCGGCACTGCCGGAGGCGCGGCGACGCCCGGGCTGTCACCGTCCCGCGGATCGGATCGCGCAAAAAAACGCCGCACAGTGCGTGCGGCGCCGGATGTCGGCCTCAGATCTCGTCGCGCAGATAGCGGTCGAGCTCGCGATGCATGCCGAGAATGATCTTTTCCTGCTCGACCGCCAGCCAGGTCTGGCGGATGCCCTTTGAACGCAGGCCCTTCTGCATGCGCGGAATGTTGCCGAGGTCCTGGCGCGGGATCAGCAGCACCTGTTCGGGATCGTGCTGGTCGGTCACCGGCGTCACCGTCGCGCGCTCGACCTGGTGGCCTTCCGGCCAGGTCGTCGTCGACATGATCTCGAACACGCAGCGGTTCGGATCGTCGCCGTCCGGCCGCACGCGGTAGATCATCGCGTTGCCGGCCTGCGGCAGGATCATCAGGTTCGGGAACACGAACAGCTCGCCGCCCCACATGCCGAGCGCCTCCGGCGTCGGCGCCGGCATCGGCCGCTTCTCGGCCGCGGCCCTGGCGTAGAGCGCCTTGATGTACTCGCCGCCGAGGCTCGAGTCGGCCGGGACCGGCTTGCCCTTCAGCTCGAGCAGCACGTCGACGTCCTTCTGCAGCACCTGCGCGTCCATGCCGTTGACGAGCAGCGACAGGCGCGCCGCCATGTTCTCGACCGCGTCGCTGCTGACCTGGTTGTTCTGCTGACCGCGCATCGGCGTGCGCGTGCCGAAGAAGCGGCCGTGGCCGTTCTCGAAAGTCTCGTAGACGACGCCGCGGTGCGTGAACGCGGTGAACTCGGATTCGGGAATCTCGCCGCTGACCACCTTCGCGCCCTGCACTTCGAGCTGCGGATGCGTCGCCGGCACGTGGAAGGCTTCGAAGAACGCTTCCTGCGCGATCTTCCAGTTGGCGGCGACCGGGATCGCCTTCCACCAGTAATGGCGCATCAGGTCGATCTGCAGGCGGTCGAACAGCGTGCGCACCGGCGCGATGAACTCGTCGAAGGTCTGCGCCGGATTCCGGTCGAGGTTGATCCACACGAAGCCAGCGTAGACCGCCGAATGCACGGGCTTGAGCGCGACGTCGCTGTTCTGCAGCTGGCCGCCGCGGAACTCCTGACGCTCGAGCACGAACTGGTTCTCGCCGGAGAGATTCCAGCGCCAGCCGTGGAACGGGCACATGATCTGCTGCTTCTCGAACGTGCCGCAGCCGTCGGCCAGCTGCGTGCCGCGATGCGGGCAGACGTTGTGATACGCCTTGATCGTGTCCGCGTCGACGCGGACGATCATCACCGACTGGTCGCCGATCTCGTAGACCGTGTGGTCGCCGGGCCGCGGAATTTCGTCGAGGCGCGCCGCCGCCTGCCAGACCTTGTTCCACAGCTTCTCGTATTCGAGCTTCGTGAAGCCCGGATCGATGTAGCGGCCGACGCTGATGCCGTGCGGCATGGTGTTCCAGCTCGGCGGCCACGCGGCGCCGCCGCCGATCGAATGCTTGAGGGCCGCTCTTTGCGCCAGTTCGGACATCGCACTTCCTCCAGTAAAGCCCGCAGCCGTGGAGCCTGGCGGGCCGGGCGGCCTGCCGTCGAGCCGCGTCCGTTATTCAACAGTAGTGACCACTATCAACTGCAGGATGGAATCTACGCCTGTGGCGACGGCCATTTCAAGCGTTTTCCGCCGCGTCCGGCGGCAAGGCGCCGCAAGCGCCTCCACCCCGCCCGGCAGGCTTACTTCACGAAGCCCGCGAGACGGCCGCGGATGATCTGCTCGGCGTCGCCGACGATGCGGTCGATCAGCGCCTTGCAGGTCGGCACGTCGTGGATCAGGCCCTGCACCTGGCCGGCCCAGATCAAGCCGGCGTCGATGTCGCCCGTTTCGAGCGCGACGCGACCCTTGGCACCCGGCACCAGCTCGCGTACGTCCTCGAACACGGCACCCGGCTTCGACAGCCGTGCGACCACTTCGTCGGACACGCTGTTGGCCGCGACGCGCGCCGTGTTCTTGAGGCTGCGGAAGATCAGGCGCGTGCCGCGTTCGTCGTTGTCGAGGATGAGTTTCTTGACGTTGTCGTGGATCGGCGCCTCGACGGTCGCGCAGAAGCGCGTGCCCATGTTGATGCCCTCGGCGCCGAGCGCCAGCGCGGCGGCGAGGCCGCGGCCGTCGCCGAAGCCGCCCGAGGCGATCATCGGAATCTTCACCTTGTCGGCCGCGGCCGGGATCAGGACCAGGCCCGGGATGTCGTCCTCGCCCGGATGGCCGGCGCATTCGAAGCCGTCGATCGAGATCGCGTCGACGCCCATGCGCTCGGCGGACAGCGCGTGACGCACCGCCGTGCACTTGTGGATGACCTTGATGCCGTGCGCCTTGAAGTCGTCGACGTGCTCCTGCGGCTTGTGGCCGGCGGTCTCGACGATCTTGATGCCGCTGTCGATGATCGCCTTGCGGTACTCCGCGTACGGCGGCGGGTTCACGGACGGCAGGATCGTCAGATTCACGCCGAACGGCTTGTCCGTCATCCCGCGGCAGCGTTCGATCTCGGCGCGCAGCGCGTCCGGCGACGGCTGCGTCAGCGCGGTGAGGATGCCGAGGCCGCCGGCGTTCGACACGGCGGCGGCGAGCTCGGCGCGGCCGACCCACATCATGCCGCCCTGCACGATCGGATGCTCGATGCCGAGCAGCTCGGTGAAGCGCGTCCTGATCGTCATTTGGCACCCATGCGGATCGCGCCGTCGAGACGGATCGTCTCGCCGTTGAGCATCGGGTTGTTGACGATGCTCTCGACGAGCTGCGCGTATTCGGCCGGCTGGCCGAGGCGGCTCGGGAACGGCACCTGCTTGCCGAGCGATTCCTGCGCTTCCTTCGGCAGCGATTCCATCATCGGCGTGTAGAAGATGCCGGGCGCGATCGTCACGACGCGGATGCCGTAGCGCGCGAGTTCGCGCGCGACCGGCAGCGTCATGCCGACGACGCCGGCCTTCGATGCCGCATAGGCCGGCTGGCCAATCTGACCCTCGAACGCGGCGACGCTCGCGGTGTTGACGATGACGCCGCGTTCCTCGCCGATCGGCTCGGCCGTGTGCAGGCGCGCCGCGAACTTCGACAGCACGTTGAACGTGCCGATCAGATTGATGTTGACGATCTTCGCGAAGTCGCCGAGCGGCAGCGCCTTGCCATCGCGGCCGACGACCTTGCCCGGCGGCGCGATGCCCGCACAGTTGACGAGGATGCGCGCGACGCCGTGCCGGCCTTCGGCTTCGGCGAGGCCCGCTTCGACGGCCGCTTCGTCGGTGACATTGACGGCGACGAAGTGGCCGCCGATGTCGGCCGCCGCCTTCCTACCGAGATCGGCATTGAGATCGAACAGCGTGACCCTGGCGCCCGCTTTCGCGAGGCGCGCGGCGGTCGCGCCGCCGAGTCCCGATGCGCCGCCGGTGACGACCGCGGCAACTCCCTTGATGTCCATGCTCCGTCCTTCGCTGTCTTGGCTTGCTGAATTGAAAAATTTTTAGAGCGCGCGCGCGATCACCAGGCGCTGGATGTCCGACGTGCCTTCGTAGATCTGGCAGACGCGCACATCGCGATAGATCTTCGCGACACCGAACTCCTCGAGATAGCCGTAGCCGCCGAGCGTCTGGATCGCGCCGGAAACCACCGCCTCGGCGGTTTCCGAGGCGACCAGCTTGGCCATCGACGCTTCCTTGAGGCTCGGCAGGCCGGCGTCCTTGGTCGCCGCCGCGTGCAGCACGAGCTGGCGCGCCGCCTCCAGCTTCGCCGCGAGGTCGGCGAGTCGGAAGCCGACCGCCTGATGCTCGATGATCGGCTTGCCGAAGCTCTTGCGCTCCTTCGCGTAGCCGACCGCGATGTCGAGCGCGGCCTGCGCCATGCCGATGCACTGCGAGGCGATGCCGATGCGGCCCATTTCGAGATTGGCGAGCGCGATGCCGTAGCCGCCGCCTTCGCGGCCGAGGCGCAGCTCGTCCGGCACGAACACGTCGTCGAAACGGATCGCGCAGGTGTCGGACGCGTTCTGACCGAGCTTGTGCTCGACCTTGTCGACGCGATAACCCGGCGCGTCGGTCGGCACGATGAAGCCGGTGATACCCTTCTTGCCGGCGGCCGGATCGGTCACCGCGTAGACGATGGCGACGCCGCCGATCTTCGCGTTGGAGATGAACTGCTTGGCGCCGTTGAGCTGGTAGCCGCCATCGACTTTCGTCGCGCGCGTGCGGATCGCCGCCGCGTCGGAGCCGGCGTCGGTCTCGGTCAGCGCGAACGCGCCGATCATGCGGCCGGCGATCAGCTCGGGCAGATAGCGTTCCTGCTGGGCCTTGCTGCCGTCCTTGATCAGGCTGGAGACGACGAGGCTGTTCTGGATGCTGACGATGGTCGACAGCGCGCCGTCGGCGGCGGCGATCTCCATCAGCGTCAACGCGTACGACACGTAATCGGCGCCGGCGCCGCCGAATTCCTCGGCCGCCGTCATGCCCATCACGCCGAGGCCGGCGAGCTGCTCGAACAGTTCCTTCGGATAGCCCTTGGCTTCTTCGAACGCCGCACTGTGCGGACGGATGCGCTCCTGCGCGAACTCGCGCACCGCGTCGCGGATCGCCTGCTGGGTTTCGTTGAGGATCATCTGAATCTACGGACTGTCGAGCCGGCTGAACTGTTTATCAAAACGAATCCCCTCTTCCACGCTTCGAGGGGCGAGGGAGCCTGAATTTTCTACGCGCCGTTCACTTCGCCGCCGGCGTCCACGTCGACGTCAGCGCGAACTCGGAAAGATATTTGGTGGAACTCCAGCCGCCGTCGACGACGATGGTCTGGCCGTTGATGAAGCTGCCGCCCGGCGAGCACAGGAAGGCGATCGTGCTGGCGACGTCGTCGACCTGGCCGAGGCGCGTATTCGGCGTCATCTCGACGTTGATGCGCTTGAACAACGGATCGTCGAGGCGGTGCTCGACCATCGGCGTGACGGTGACGCCCGGCGCGACGTTGTTGCTGCGGATGCCGAGCGCGCCGTACTGGCAGGCGATGTGCGAGGTCAGCGCGTTGAGGCCGCCCTTGGCCGCCGTGTACGCGCCGCCGCGGCGGCCGCCGATGACGGCGAAGGTCGACGTCACGTTGATGATCGCCGAGCCCGGCTGCATGTGCGCAATGCAGTCGCGCGCGAGGCGGAACGGCGCGCGCAGCATGAGATTCAGGAATCCGTCGAGCATCTCGTCGTCGGTCTCGTGCAGTGGCTTCGGGCTGCCGGCGCCGGCGTTGTTGATCAGAAAATCGATGCGGCCGAACTTCGCCAGCGCCGCCTCGACGATGCGCTTCGGCGCGTCGGCGGCGGTGACGTCGACGGCGAGCGTCGCGATGCGCGACGGGTCGGCGACGGCGGCTTCGAGCTTCGCCAGCTTGTCGGCGTCGCGGCCGACGCCGAGCACGGCGATGCCCTGCCCGGCGAGCTTGAGCGCCGTGCCGTAACCGATGCCGCTGCTGGCGCCGGTGATGATCGCTACTTGCATCCGATGACTCCGTCCTGCCAACCGTTCTTGATGTCCGCGATGCGCTCACAGGCCGCGTCGAGCCCGCCGGCGACCGCGAGCGAAACCTGCGCGCGCTTCAGCAGCAGATGCGGATCGGCCTCGTCGGAAAAGCCGATGCCGCCGTGGATCTGGATGTTGAGGCCGGCGTTGTCGAGCGCCGCCCGGCCGGCGACGTACAGGGCGTTCTCGATCTGCAGCGCCGCGTCGGCGCGGCCGCCGGCGACGGCGGTCGCCGCGAAGCTGACCTGGTCGCGCGCGCAGCGCGCGGCGATCGCCATGTTCGCGCAGTGATGCTTGATCGCCTGGAAGGTGCCGATCGGCCGGCCGAACTGCTCGCGCAGCTTGGCGTACTCCACGCCCATCTGCAGCGCCGTCTCGGCGATGCCAGCCAGCGCCGCCGCGTCGATCAGGCGCAGGCGCAGCAGACCCACCGCGTCGAAACGCGCGAGCGGCGCATCGAGGCGGTCCGCTTCGCGCACGCCAGCCAGCCACAGGCGATCGTCGAGCGCCTTCGTCGTCGCCGGATCGAACGCATGCACGGCCGCTTCGCCGCCGTCGCGCACGAGCACGTGCCCGGCGCCCGGGCTGTCGATGATGATCACGCGTCCGCCGTCGCGATAGCCGGCGGCGATGCGCCGGCCCGCAAGCTCAGCGGTCGCTGCGTGCACGGCGCCGAGCGTCGCCAGCACCGCCGGCGATGCGAGCCGGCGGCCGAGACCAAGCACGATCAGCGCTTCCTCCTCGGGTCCGAGCGCGCTGCCGCCGGCCTCTTCGCTCGCGCAGATGCCGAACACGCCGGCCTGTTCGAGATGCGACCAGGTCTCGGCGCTTTCGTCGTTCGCGGCATGCAGGCGCGAGAGCGGAAGCAGTTCGGCGATGGTGTCGTCCATCGCGTCCGCCAGCGCCAGCTGATCGGCGCCGGGATGGTAGCGGGTGTCGTCCTCCACAGCTTTCTGCCTCGCCAATATTTATATAGTCCGGCTATTGTACCGTGGCCCATGTCCGCCTTGAAGCTGGTCAACAACTGTGTTGATGACCAGCTGACGAAGGACCCGCGATCCCTGTATCTTTGCACGTCCCGCAAAGACCCGTTTCCATGGCAAGCCATCCAGACGTGATCCCCCAACCGCAGCGCAAGCTGATCGCCGGGCGCTCGCTGCGCTGGGACGAACAACGCGCCGCGCGCGCCTACGCCGACGGCCTGTGGGTGCGCACGACGCTCGCCGACGCACTGCAGCAGGCGACGCGGCAGACGCCGGATCGCGTACTGCTCGTCGACGGCGAGCGCCGCGTCACCGCGCGCACGCTGCACGCCGAAGCCTCGGCGCTCGCGCAGGCGCTGCTCGCCCGCGCGCCGGCCGGCAGCGTCGTGTCGTTCATGCTGCCGAACTGGCACGAGGCGGCGACGATCTACCTCGCCGCGACGCTGGCCGGCATGGCCGTCAACCCGATCCTGCCGTCGCTGCGCGAGCGCGAGACGCAGTTCATCCTCGAAGACGTCGGCAGCCGCTTCGTCTTCATTCCGGCGACGTTCCGCAAGTTCGATTATGCGGCGATGCTCGGCAAGGTCGTCGCGCAGATCGGCAAGCCGCCGCACGTCGTCGTGCTGCGCGGCGAGCCGGGCCCGCATCTGGCGTACGAGGCGCTGCTGCGCGAGACGCACGCGCCGCAGGCGCTGCCCGCGAACGAAGCCGACGCGGTGCGCATGGTGATGTACACCTCGGGCACCACCGGCCGACCGAAGGGCGTGCTGCACACGCACAACACGCTGCACGCGCTGCTGCGCCAACTCGGCGAGCACTGGCACATCGCGCCCGGCGACAAGTTCCTCGTACCGTCGCCGATCAGCCACATCGGCGGCTCGATCTACGCCTTCGAGGGCCCGCTGCTGCTCGGCACCACCGCCGTCGTCATGGATCAGTGGAATCCCGACGAGGCGGTGAAACTGATGGACGCCGAGCGCATCACGCACATGGCCGGCGCGACGCCGTTCCTCGAGGCGCTGCTCGCCGCCGCCGAGCGCGCCGGCACGCGCCTGCCGAGCCTGAAGGTCTTCATCTGCGGCGGCGCGTCGGTGCCGCCGCAGCTGATCCGCCGCGCGCAGGCCTATTTCGAGCGCGCGATCGTCACGCGCGTCTACGGCTCGACCGAAGTGCCGGTAACGACCGTCGGCGCGACCGCGCCCGGCGACGCCGCGCACGGTGCCGACACCGACGGCCGTCCGGGCTTCGCCGAGGTGCGTCTGGTCCGGGCGAATGGCGCGGTCGTCGATCCGGCGACGCAGGACGATGGCGCCGAAAGCGGCGAAATCCGTGCGCGCGGCCCGCAGATGCTGGTCGGCTATCTGCGCGCGGAGGACGAGGCCGGCGCGTTCGACGGCGAAGGCTTTTTCCGCACCGGCGATCTCGCCCGCTGGATCGACGGCGACTACATCGTCGTCAGCGGCCGCGCCAAGGACATCATCATCCGCAACGGCGAGAACATCGCGCCGAAGGAGATCGAGGATCTGCTGCTCGGCCATCCGCAGATCGCCGAGGTGGCGATCGTCGGCATCCCCGACGCGCGCACCGGCGAGCGCGCCGTCGCGGTCATCGTGCCGAAGGCCGGCGCGCAGCCGGACGTCGCCGGCCTCGGCGCGTTCCTGAGCGGCACCGGCATCGCCAAGTACAAGTTTCCCGAGCAGGTCGCGCTGTGGGAGGCCTTGCCGAAGAACGATGCGGGCAAGGTGCTCAAGCACCAGATCCGCGCGACGCTGACGGCGCCGTGAAGCGCGATCAGCGAGACGCGACTGAAGACACAAGCCGAGGAGATAAACGCATGACCGGTTCGATCACGGCCTTCCGCGCCGACGCGCGTCGCTGGCTCGAAGCCAACGTGCCGAAAACGCCGCCGCCGGAAGACGGCCCGGCTTCGCGCGAATACGTGCTGGACTGGCAGAAGACGCAGGCGCGCGGCGGCTGGGCCGGCATCGCCTGGCCGAAGGAACTCGGCGGCCGCGGCCTGTCGGTGCTCGAACAGATCGTCTGGTTCGAGGAATACGCGCTGGCCGGCGCGCCGTCGCCGCTCAATGCCTCGTTCGTCTCGCTGAACCACGCCGGCCCGACGCTGATCGCCTGCGGCACGGCCGAGCAGAAGGCCTATCACCTGCCGAAGATCCTGGGCGGCGACGTGATCTGGTGCCAGGGTTTCTCCGAGCCGGGCGCCGGCTCCGACCTCGCGAGCCTCAAGTGCCACGGCGAGATCGACGACGACCACCTCGTCATCAACGGCACCAAGATCTGGTCGAGCTTCGCCGACATCGCCGACTGGCAGGAGCTGCTGATCCGCACCGATGCCACGGCGTCGACGTCGAAGGCACTGACCTGGCTGATCTGCCCGATGGACGCGCCGGGCATCACCGTGCGGCCGATCCGCACGATGGCCGGCCCGCAGAAGTACTGCGAGGTGTTCTACGACAACGTGCGCGTGCCGCTGGCCAATGTCGTCGGCGGCGTCGGCAACGGCTGGGCGACGGCGATGTCGACGCTGAGCTTCGAGCGCGGCACGGCGGCGCTGGCGCTGCTGATCGGCCTGACGCTGAAGGTCGAGCAGCTGCTCGCCGACTGCCCGGCGGGCCGCCCGGCGCTGCGCCTGCGGCTCGCGCAGCTGCGTGCCGAGGGCGCGGCGATCCGCGCCGCGAACTACCGCTTCGCGCTCGACAGCGAGAACGCCGTGCCGGACGCCAGCGGCTCGATGATCCGCCTGTCGTTCGCCGAGTTCTCGAAGCGCGTGGCGGCGGCGGCGATGGAGCTGTACGGCATCGCCGCGCCGGAAGTCGTCGGCCTGCACGGCTGGGGCCACGACTACCTCGACGCGTTCTCGGAGACGATCGCCGGCGGCACCGCCGAGATTCAGCGCAACATCATCGCCGAGCGCGTGCTCGGGCTGCCGAAGGGACCGCGCTGAGTCTTTCAACCACAGTGGCGCCGGCCACGCGGAGATTTTCGACTTCGCGGCTTACACGGAAACGCCGGGCTTCGGCGGCGCCTGGGTGCCCGAGCATCACGGCGCCGAGAACGGCGACATGCCGGCGCCGCCGGTCGCGCTCGCGGCGATCGCGCTGGCCCCGCTCCACCACCGGGGGCGTTTCGCCGAGGCATGCGCGGCGCTCGACCTCGGCGTCCTGACGCCGGACCAGGCGATCGGCATGTTCCGCGTCATGCTCGACCAGACGCCGGTCGAGCATTTCATGTTGATGCTGCCGCCAGCGGAATTCAGGCAATATGCCGACGTTTTCGCGAAGGAAGCGATGCCGGCGTTCCGCTGACGACGGTCGCCGCCGACGCGCGCCTGCCACGGAGTCGACCCGCCTCATGCTCACTGACGAGCGCCGCTTGAATTCCCCGCAGTCGGTCACGCGCGTGATCCGCATCCTCGAAGCGCTGTGCGCCAGCGAGAAGCCGGTCAGCCTCGCCCAGCTCAGCCGCGTGCTCGGCGCGCCGAAGAGCAGCCTCGCCGCGCTGCTGCGCGGCCTCGTCGAGGCCGACTTCATCGTCGCCGCCGAAGGCTTCTACCGGCTCGGCCCGGCCGCGTTCGGTCTCGGCAGCGCGCTGCTCGAAGCGCGCCGCCGCCTGCAGTCGCCGGATCTCGTGCGCGAGGGCATGCGCCGGCTCGCCGAGCGCTCCAGGGAAACCGTGCTGTTCGCCGTGCGCGACATGGACAGCGGCACGCTGACCTACGTCGATTTCGTCGAGAGCCGCGCCGCCGTGCGCTTCGCGATCTCGATCGGCGACCGCCGCCCGCTGTACTGCACCGCCGGCGGCCGCGTGCTGCTCGCGGCGCTGCCGGACGGCGAGCTGCGCGCCTACCTGCGCAGCCTCAAGCCGCAGCGCCTGACCGCCGAGACCGAGGTCGAGAAACGCGCGCTGGGCGCGATCATCGCGCAGGCGCGCGAGACCGGCGTCGCGCAGACCGTCAACCAAGCCGCCGACGACGTGTCCGGTTCGGCCGCGGCGATCTTCAACGCCGCCGGCAAGGCCATCGGCGCCCTGGTCGTCGCCGCGCCCAGCTCGCGTTCGCAGAACCGGCGCGGCGAGCTCGCGCGCCTGGTCCACGACGAAGCGGTCGCGATCTCGGCGACGCTGGGCTACCGCAGGCCGGCGCGCGCCTCGTAAAGGGTCGGGACGCGCGCCCGGCGCGTCACCCGGTCCGCCGCCCCCGGCTCACGCCGCGCCGGCGATCGTCGAGCGGTCCGGCGTCGCCGCCACGCCGAGCTCGTCGAGCACTTCGCGCGTGTGCTGGCCGAGCGTCGGCGTCGGCCCGGCGACCTTGCCGGGGGTCTGCGAGAACCAGTTCGGCATGCCCGGGAAGCGCACCTGGCCCTGCGGCGTGTCGACGGTCTCGAAGAAGCCGACGGCGTTGAGGTGCTCGTTGTCGAACAGCTCGTCGGTCGTGCGCAGCGGCGCGCAGGGAATGCCGAGATGCCGGAGCAGGTCCAGCCATTCCTGCGTCGTGCGCTCCCGGAAGGTCTCGCCGAGCAGGCCGTAGACGCGGTCGATCTGCTTGGCGCGCTGCGCGAGCGTCGCCAGCTCCGGGCCGGCCCAGGCCGGCTTCACGGCGTCGACGAACAAACCCCAGTGCTTGTCGTTGTAGATCAGCGCGGCGACGTAGCCGTCCTTCGTCTTGTACGGGCGGCGGTTCGGCGCGACGGCGCGCGGGTAATGCGCCTTCGACAGCGGCGGATCGAACATCGCACCGTTGGCGTGCTCGACGAGCATGAACGAGGCCATGGTCTCGAACATGCCGACCTCGACCTCCTGCCCGTCGCCGGTGCGCGCGCGGTGGAACAGCGCCATCACCGTCGAGTACAGCACGGTCAGGCCGGCGACCTTGTCGGCCATGATCGTGCCGACGAAATCGGCCTTGCCGGTCATCAGCTGCTGCACGTGCGGCAGGCCGCATTCGGCCTGGATGGTGTCGTCGTAGGCCGGCAGGTCGCGGTCCGGACCGCGGCGGCTGTAGCCGTAGCAGTTCGTGTAGACGATGTCGGGCCGGATCGCCTTGACCGCCTCGTAGTCGAAGCCGAGCCGGGCGATCGCCCTGGCGCGCATCGAATGGATGAAGACGTCGGCGGTCGCGATCAGCGCGCGCAGCGCCGCCTTGCCGTCGCCGCTGCGCAGATCGAGCACGACGCTGCGCTTGCCGCGGTTGACGTTGACGAACACGCCGGCGAGGCCGGGCGCCGGGCCCACCGAGATGTAGCGCGTGTTGTCGCCTTCCGGCGGCTCGATCTTGATCACGTCGGCGCCCATGTCAGCCATGATCTGCGTCGCGTACGGGCCCATGACCATGCTCGTCAGATCGACCACGCGAACGCCGGCCAGCGGACCCGCCCCCTTCGCAAGACCACCCGCCTGCTGACCCATTTCGTGCTCCTCGAAGCCTGTTTTCAGGCCGTCATTGTTCCATGGTCGACGTACACATTCCAGTTCATTGGGTTAATATCGGCACGATTTTCCGGGACCGTCCGCCGCCCCCTATAATCAACAGCCCTGCCGACTAGACCCCGGATCGGACGGCATGGGCGGAACCGGCTCGGCCCACCAGAACGCAACCAGAATGACGCCCACGGATTCCAGACCATGGATTTCTCACTGACCGACGACCAGCAGAACATCCGCGACGCGGTACTCAAGCACTGCTCGCAGTTCTCCGCCGAGTACTGGCTGGAGAAGGACCGCGAAGGCACCTTCCCGCAGGACTTCTTCGACTCGATGGCCGAAGCCGGCTGGATCGGCGTGGCGATGCCGACCGAATACGGCGGCTCGGGACTCGGCATCACCGAAGCGGCGGTGATGATGCAGGCGGTCGCCGAATCCGGCGCCGGCATGACGGGCGCCTCGAGCATTCATCTGCCGGTGTTCGGCATGCAGCCGGTCGTGCTGTTCGGCACCGAGGAACAGAAGAAGACCTTCGTGCCCGATGTCGTCGCCGGCAAGGACCGCGTCTGCTTCGCCGTCACCGAGCCGAACGCCGGCCTCAACACCACCGAGATCAAGACGCGCGCCGACAAGGTGCCCGGCGGCTTCAAGGTCAACGGCGAGAAGATCTGGATCTCGACGGCGCAGGTCGCCAACAAGATGCTGCTGCTCGCGCGCACCACGCCGCTCGACCAAGTGAAGCGCAAGACCGACGGCCTGACGCTGTTCTACACCGATCTCGACCGCAGCCGGATCGAGGTGCGGCTGATCCACAAGATGGGCCGCCACGCCGTCGACTCGAACATGCTGTTCATCGAAGACCTGTTCATTCCCGACGAGCACGTCATCGGCGAAGTCGGCCAGGGCTTCAAGATCATCCTGCACGGCCTCAATCCCGAGCGCGTGCTGCTCGGCGCCGAGTCGGTCGGCATCGGCCGCGCGGCGATCAACCGCGCCGCGCGCTACGCCCGCGAGCGCGTCGTGTTCGGCCGGCCGATCGGCCAGAACCAGGGCATCGCGCATCCGCTCGCCAAGTGCTGGGCGCAGCTCGAAGCCGCGAACCTGATGGTGATGAAGGCCGCGACGAAGTTCGACAAGCACGAGGACTGCGGCGTCGAAGCCAACGCCGGCAAGTACCTCGCCGCCGAATTCGCGTTCGAGGCCTGCCACACGGCGATGCTGACGCTCGGCGGCATGGGCTACGCGCAGGAGTACCACGTCGAACGCCTGCTGCGCGAAGTGCTGATCCCACGCACCGCGCCGGTCAGCCCGCACATGATCCTCAACTTCATCGCCGAGAAGGTGCTGGAGCTGCCGAAGTCGTATTGAAGCAGCTCGCACACTAAAATCCGGCTCCCTCCCGCGAGCGCCGGCCCCTTTGGCCCGTCATTGCGAGGAAGCCGAAGGCTGACGAAGCAATCCAGCTCCGCAGCCTGATCGGGTGATGCCGCTGGATTGCTTCGTCGCTGCGCTCCTCGCAATGACGACAAATAAAGTGCGGCATCACACAGACAAACAACGAAGCGACACGAGAACCGCATGACCCAGGCAACCGAGATGTTCAGCGCCCGCTCCTGGCTGTTCGCGCCGGGCGACAGCGAGAAGAAGATGGCGAAGGCGGCGGCGAGTAACGCGGACATCGCGCTGATCGACCTCGAAGACGCCGTTGCCACCGGCGAGAAGGCGAACGCGCGCGCGCTGACCGCCGCCTTCCTCAAGGCGCAGGCCGATACCTCGCGGCTATGGGTGCGTATCAATCCGCTGGACAGCGAATACGCGCTGCACGATCTGGCCGCGGTGATGCCGGGCAGGCCGGGCGGCATCATGCTGCCGAAGGCGACCGGCGGCCACGATCTCGTCATCCTCGATCACTACCTCGCGGCGCTCGAAGCGGCGAACGGCATCGCGATCGGCAGCACGAAGGTGTTCCCGCTGATTACCGAGACCGCCGAAGGCATGTTCACGACCGGCACGTACAAGAATGCGCCGCGTCTCGTCGCGCTGACCTGGGGTGCCGAGGATCTCGCCGACGCGCTCGGCGCCAGCGAGAACAAGAACGCGGACGGCAGCTACGGCTTCACCTACGAACTCGCGCGCTCACTGTGCCTGTGCGGCGCGGGCGCCGCCGGCGTCGCGGCGATCGACACCATCCAGGGCGACTACAAGGATCTCGACGGCCTGCGCAAGCGCGCCACGCAGTGCCGCCGCGCCGGCTTCCGCGGCATGCTGGCGATCCACCCGGCGCAGGTCGACGTCATCAACGAAGCGTTCATGCCGGGCGCCGAGGAAATCGCGCAGGCGCAGGAGATCGTCGATCTGTTCGCGGCGAATCCGGGCGTCGGCGCGATCGGCTACAAGGGCGGCATGCTCGACCGGCCGTACCTCGCACGCGCGCAGCAGCTGCTGAAGCTCGCGGGCAAGGCATGAGCACCATCGTCGAAGCGGGCCGGCTCGAGCTGGCGAAGTACCTCCAGCGCGGCGACCGCATCGTCTGGGGCCAGGCCTGCGGCGAGCCGCAGACGCTGGTCGAGGCGCTGATCGCGCAGGCCGCGGACATCGGCGATCTGGGCGCGTTCACCGCGACCAGCTTCTCCTCGCTGCTGACGCCGGAAGCGGTGGCCGGCTTCACGCTGTCGAGCATGGGCGCGATCGGCACGCTGCGCGCGCTGACCAAGGCCGGCAGGCTGCAGGTCGTTCCCTGCCACGTCAGTCAGGTCGGCCCGTACATCGAGCAGGGCCTCATCGGCTGCGACGTCGCGTTCATTCAAGTGTCGCCGGCCGACGAGCATGGCAACCACAGCTGCGGCCTGATCAGCGATTACGTGCGCGCCGCCGTCAACAAGGCGCGCGTCGTCATCGCCGAGGTCAACGAGCAGGTGCCGTTCACGATCGGCGAGACGATCCACGCCTCGGAGATCCACGTCGCCGTGCCGGTGTCGCGCCTGCCGGTCGAAGTCGGCGCCGCGAAGATCGGCGAGACCGACGAGGCGATCGCGAAATACGCCGCGCCGTACATCGACGACGGCAGCGTGCTGCAGACCGGCGTCGGCGCCGTGCCAGACGCGATCCTGCGCCTGCTGCGCGACCGCAAGGATCTCGGCGTGCACTCCGGCATGCTCGGCGACGGCCTCGTCGATCTGGTCGAGGCCGGCGTCATCACCAACGCGCGCAAGAAGATCGACACCGGCGTGTCGATCAACGGCGCGCTGATCGGCACGCGCCGGCTCTACCAGTGGGCGCACCGCAACAAGGCCATGCGCATGTGCGCGACCGCGTACACGCACGACGCCGCCACGCTCGCGCAGCTCGACCGGCTGGTGACGATCAACTCGGCGCTCGAAGTCGATCTCACCGGCCAGGTCAACGCCGAGCAGAGCGGCAGCGCGTATCTCGGCGGCACCGGCGGCCAGGTCGATTTCGTGCGGGCCGGCAGCCGCAGCCAGGGCGGCCGCTCGATCATCGCGCTGCCCGCCACCGCCAAGGGCGGCACGATCAGCAAGATCGTCGCCGACCTCGCCGGCCCGGTCACCACCGCGCGCAGCGACGTCGACGTCATCGTCACCGAGTTCGGCGCCGCCGAACTCAAAGGCCAGACGCTCGCCGAGCGCACGCGCCGCCTGATCGCCATCGCGCACCCAAGCTTCCGCGAGGAACTGTCACGCGCCGCGCACACGATCCAGCAGCGCGGGTTTTAATATTTCGATTCCCTCTCCCGCGCGCGGGAGAGGGTCAGAGTGAGGGCGTCGGCGCAGCCGACGTTCCGCACTTCGCCCCAACACCGAACGCCAATACGCCATGACCACCGACACCTCGAATCCGGCCGTCCTCTTCGACGCCCGTCCCGACGGCATCGCCCTCATCACGATCAACCGCCCGGAGCAGCGCAACTGTCTCAGCCGTGAAGTGCGCGACGGCCTGCGCGCCGCGTGGGAGCGTTTCGAGCATGACGATGCGCTGCGCATCGCGATCCTCACCGGCGCCGGCGACAAGGCCTTCTGCGCCGGCGGCGATCTGAAGGAAATGGTCGAACGTGGCCTGCAGGTGCCGCCGCGCGAGATGTTCCCGCTGCCGTACGACAACATCGAGCTGAGCAAGCCGACGATCGCCGCGGTCAACGGCGTGGCGTTCGCCGGCGGCTGGATGATCGCGCAGGCCTGCGATCTCTGCGTCGCCGCTACATCCGCGAAATTCGCGATCACCGAGGTGAAGGTCGGCCGCGGCTCGCCGTGGGCCGCGCCGCTGATCCACATGATCCCGCAGCGGATCATGATGGAGATCATCCTCACCGGAAAACCGATCACGGCGCAGCGCGCCTACGAGATCGGCCTCGTCAACCGCCTCGCCGAGCCCGCCGCGCTGCTCGACGCCGCGATCGATCTGGCGAAAGAAATCCTCGACGGCGCGCCGCTGTCGGTGAAGGCCGGCCGCGAGACCGTGATGCTCGCCACCGAGATGGGCCGCGGCGCCGCGCTGCAGGCCGCGCGCGCCGCGCACGAGGTCACCTACAAGAGCTTTGATGCGCAGGAGGGCCCGCGCGCGTTCGCCGAGAAACGCAAGCCGCAGTGGACGGGGCGCTGACGATCCGCGGGACGGCACGGGGGAGCGACGACATGCGCGTGATACGGCTGCAGCATCCCGCCGGGCTGGAAAACCTGCGGCTCGACGAGCTCGAACCGAGAGCACCGGGGCCCGGCGAAATCCAGGTCCGCCTGCGCGCCGCCTCGCTCAACTTCCGCGACGCACTCGTCGTCAAAGGCTACTTCCCGGCCGCCGACGGCTTGATTCCGCTGTCGGACGGCGCAGGCGACGTCGTCGCCGTCGGCGAGGGCGTCAGCGAGTTCAAGACCGGCGACGCGGTGATCAGTACCTTCCATCCGAAGTGGCTCGACGGCCACAAGGAACGCTCGGAGCTCGACAACAGCCCCGGCGGACCGGCCGACGGTTTCGCCTGCGAGCTCGCGACCCGTCCCGCCGCGCACTTCACCCGCGCGCCGCGGAACCTCAGTCCGCTCGAGGCGGCGACCCTGCCCTGCGCCGGCGTCACCGCGTGGCGCGCGCTGGTCACCGACGGCCCGGTCCGCCCCGGCGACCGCGTGCTCGTCCTCGGCAGCGGCAGCGTGTCGCTGTTCGCGCTGCAGTTCGCGAAGGCGGCCGGCGCCGTCGTCATCGCCACCTCGTCGAGCGACGACAAGCTCGCGCGGCTGAAAGCGCTCGGCGCCGATCACGTCGTCCATTACCGCGCGAACGCGCAGTGGGGAGCGGAAGTGCTGGCGCTGAGCGGCGGCCTCGGCGTCGATCACGTCGTCGAAGTCGGCGGCCCGCGCACGCTGGCGCAGTCGTTTGCGGCGGCGCGCACCGGCGCGCACATCGCGCTGATCGGCGCCGTCGGCGGCTTCGACATCGACACCATGCCGTTCGCGATCGTGCAGGCCAGGCGCCTGCGCCTGCAGGCCGTGACCGTCGGCTCGCGCCGTGACCAGCTCGACATGGTGCGCGCCATCGAGGCGCAGAACCTCCGCCCCGTCGTCGACCGCGCGTTCCCGCTCGAACGGCTCGCCGACGCGTTCCATCATCTCGACGCCGGCGAGCGCTTCGGCAAGATCGGCATCGAGATCTGAAGTTCTGCGCGAACCGCGGCAGCCAAGCCGGGTCGGACCCGCCGGAAACGATGAGGGTCCATCGTGCCGTTGCGAAACGGCGGTAACCGCCGAGCGGCGATGCGGACGACACGCCGGCGTCGCGCGCCTCGACGACGGCTGCGCTCGCGCATAATGGCGCGCAGAGCCACCACCGCGACGCCACTTGTCCGACCCCAAGCCCAGCCGCCGCAACGACGCGCGCACCGTGCGCTCGCGCCTGGCGCTGCGCCAAGCCCTGCTCGCGCTGATCGGGCAGAAGCCTTTCGAGCAGATTTCGATCCGCGACATCACGACCGCCGCCGGCGTCAGCTATCCGGTGTTCTTCCGCCAGTTCTCGAGCCCGCAGGAACTGCTCGCCGATATTGCCGCCGACGAAATCCACGCGCTGCTGTCGCTGCCATTTCTCGCGCCGCACGAATCGGCGCTCGGTATCTGCCGCCACGTGCACGAACGCCGCCCGCTGTGGACGGCGCTGCTGACCGCCGGCGCGGCGTCGGCGATGCGCGGCGAGTTCATCCGCACGGCGAAAGAGATCACCGGCCGGCGCGGCCGCATCAACCCCTGGCTGCCGATCGACCTGACGCCGGCGGTCACTGTCAGCGCGCTGTTCGAGATCCTCGCGTGGTGGCTGGCGCAGCCGGAGGATTACCCGATCGAGCGCGTGGCGCGCTACATCGAGGTGCTGGTGATCGAGCCGGTCGCCAGGC
The DNA here is from genome assembly GCA_047605265.1 of Solimonas sp. Lineage (GTDB taxonomy): Bacteria > Pseudomonadota > Gammaproteobacteria > Nevskiales > Nevskiaceae > Solimonas. The sequence continues at coordinate 30,945 of JASGFY010000015.1, read as the reverse complement.
CGCAGCCGTCGGAGTCGTAGGCAAGCTCGAGTCGGAGCTCACGCGTCCTCGTCCGACATCCAGCGCACGAAGCGCTGCAGTGGGAACATCGCGTCGTGCGGGCCGCCCATCACGTGCTTCGCGGCGCCGCCGAGGCGCACGACGCGCTGCGCGCCGGCGCTGGCGAGGCGGTCGCGCATCGCGCGCTTGATCTGCGGCGGATACATGCCGATGGTCTGCGTGGCGACGTTGACGTACTTCACCGCGTCGTCGAGCGATTTCACGTGCACGACGTTCGCGGTCTTGTTCGACGGATGAAAATCGACCGGCGTGTCGCTGAGGATCACCAGGCCGCGGCCGTCAGGCCGTCCCCAGATGCGCGCCTCGTCGCCGGCGAGCTGCAGCATCTCGATCTCCTCGCGCACGTCCGCCGGCAGCGGATGCGCGACGGCCGAGGCCATGTCGCGGTCGACGCCGAGGCGCTCGTGCAGCTTCGCGCAGAAGCGCTCGACGCCGTCGCGCTCGCCTTCGACGAAGATGAAGCGGCTGGCGAGGCAGGCTTCCTGGTTGAACACGGTGACGTCGGCCGCCGCCGTTTCGGCGACCTCGGCGATCACCGCGTCGGACGCGAAGCCCTGCGGGCCGATCATCGAGATCGAGGTCTTGGGGTCGAACGAGACGAGCTGCAGGCCGGGACCGAGATAGCGGATGACGTTGTTGATCGCGTCGCCGCCGCCCCAGGCCACAATTCGGTCAAAGTACTGCGGGCGGTACAGCGTGCGTTCGATGCGCTCGTCGCCGCCGCGCCAATAGACCGCCGACATCGATTTGACGACCGGGTGATCGGCATCGACCTCGGCCATCGTCTTCAGCATCGCCACGCAGGTGAACGGATCGCTCGACGGCATCTTGAAGATGTTGATCGCCTTGACCAGCGCGCCCTGCGCGATCGACGAGATGCAGCCGGTCGGCGAGTTGCCGGCCAGCATGTGGATCATGCGCGACGGGAACGCGCGCATCGCGCCGCGGTTGCCGTGGCCGTCGACGCGCTCGACCCAGCCGTCGAGCGCCGCCGGGTTGGCGAAGTTCGAATCGAGGCTGCAGCGCAGGCCGTCCTCGGTGAGGAAGTGGCGCGCGCGGCGGAACAGGTTCTCGACGACGCGGCGCGGCAGCGGATTGGTGGCGACGATGCGCTCCAGCGCTTCCTGCAGATGCGGGTTCTTTTCCAGCACCATGCGCTCGCCGCAAGCGACGAGGAAGCGGATGATCTCGGCGGTCGGCACGTCGAGCAGCGGCGGCAGTTCCGAGCGCGGCGCGACCAGTTCGTTGAGCTGGATTTCCGGCGTCGCGAAATCGACGCCGAGATCGCGCGAGCGGTACGGCACGGCGCCGCCGGCGACGGCGCGGCCGCGCACGAAGTGATCGACCCGCAGCACGGCGCCGTTCTGCGCCGCGCTTTGCTTCAGTCGGGCATTCATGACAGCCCCCTCACGTAGGCGTCGACGGTGCCGGCGCAGCCGATCTTGTCGTCGCCCTTGATGTCCGCGTAGCGGACGATGTTGTCGCGCACTGACGGCCCTTTGTGGCCGCAGGCGCACGGCGAGAAGTCGAGCGAGATCTTGTCGCCGGTGATGACGCCGCCCCAGCGGCCGTCGAGCGACAGATCGAAGAACGCGGCACGGCCTTCGATTTCGCCGTCGGTGTGCGGCAGCAAGGTATCGCCGTTCTCGTCGAGGATGAACGGCACGATCCACGGCGGCAGGTGATAGCGGCCACCCTTCTGGCACCTGGGCATGCCGGAGTTCAGCTCCTGCATGCTGTAGTTCTGGAAGTTGCGGTTGGCCGGAATGTTGAAGGTCTCGTGCACGAACGGCTGGTAGTCGGGCGGCAGTTGCGCGCGCTTAAGGCCGCCGCCGACGTAGATGCAGTTGTCCGGATGGAAATCCTTGCCGCCGTAGCCCATGTCGCGCACGAGCCTGGCGACCTGGTACAGCGCGTTCCACAGGCCGGAGACGTAGAGCTTCTCGCTGCGGTAGCGCACCAGCGCCTCGGCGGCTTCGACCATCGCGCGATCCAGCGTTTCCTGGCGCTGCTTCGACGTGCGCTCGAAATCGGCGATGTCGTCCGGCAGCGCCGTGCCGTCCGCCATCTTCTTGCGCAGCACCACCATTTTGGTCAGCTGGCCGACGGTGATCGGCGGCACGTTCAAGCGGTAGTGTTCGCGCGCCGGATCGCCGAACGCCGCCTGCTGCGCTTCGCCGATCGCGACGTTCTTCGGCACGTGCGCGATCGGCGCGAGACCCATCATGCGACGGTCGCGCTGCGGCTTGACGCCGGAGCCCCACGAGAACACGCCGACCGTGTCGCGCTTCGACCACGCCATGTCCTTGTCGGACGCGATCAGCATGGCCGACTTACCGGTCGTGCCGCTCGAACACGAAACGTAATGGCCCTGCGCTTCGAGCCGCGCGATCCAGTCGTCGATGCCGTCGATGCCGGCGGTGTCGACGTTCTCGATCGGATGGCTGGCGATCGTGCCCATCCACTTGCCGAGCCGGTCCCACTGGCCGTTGATCAGCAAGCTTTCCGGATAGCTCTTGTAGGCGGTGTGCGGGAACAGCAGCGGCACCATGTCCTCTCGCGAACGGATCTCGCCGACGCCGGCTTCTCCGGCGCGGTGCGCGAGCAGCTTGATGCGCTGCCGGCGGTCCTGGAAACGCTCGTCGAGCGCCTCGATCTGCGTGCCGCGCAACTCGGCATGCGGGTAATCGAAGCGGTCTTCGGCATCGATCATCTGGGTCAAACGCTCCACAGCGCTGCTCATCGTTCTCCTCCGGATAGGGCCACGGGCACGTGGCCGTCGTTCGTCTGGAGGGCACAGGCCGACCAGCTGTTTACGTTATATTGTGTAACGTAAATGGCTGTCAAGGACGCGGCGGTGCGCGGCATCGCGCAGAGCGATCGCATCGCGTTGGCGCGGCTCGGCGCGATACGGGTGCCGATCAACTTCAGGCTGAAGGCCGACGAGATCGCCTGAATCCTCGGCAACACCGAAGTCTGCGGCGTGATCGAAGTCTGCGGCGTGATCGCCGAGGACGCGCCGGTGCAGATGCTCTATACGAGCGGCACCGAATCGAGGCCCAAGGGCGCGCTGCTGTCGGCGCGCAAGCTGTACGCTTACTACGCGAGCTGCATCATCGACGGCAAGATCAGCGCCGACGACATCAGCAGCGATCTCGGCGCGATGGACGAGGAGGGTTATCTCACCGCCGTCGACTGCAAGTCAGGCGCCCGCGCCGCCGGCGCGCGCCATCTCGAAGCTCTTGCGGATGTGATCGGGCTGGCCCGTCGGCACCGGCGGCAGGATCCATTGATCCCGGCGGGTATCGCGGATCGCATCGATGTTCGCGTCGACGTCATCGACCGTCCACGACGGCCGGTAGACGCCCGGCGTCTCGGCGAGGTACAGGCGCGACAGGCGGCCGGCCATCGCGCTGAGAATCTCGCCGCTGACGCTGCACTTCTCGTGCGACAGCCACGCCACCAGCGGCGCGACGAGCTCAGGGCCCATCGGCGGATACACCGAAGTATCGAGGCCCTCCGCCATGCGCGTCACCGCGCCGGGCGCGATGACGTTGCACTTGACGCCGTATTCGGCGCCTTCGAGGCCGGCGACGTTGCAGAGGCCGATCATGCCGGTCTTCGACGTCGCGTAATTGACGACCAGCTTGTTGCCATACAGGCCGCTGACCGACGAGGTCAGCACGATGCGGCCGTATTTCTGGTCGCACATGCGCGGAAACGCCTCGCGCACGACGTGGAAGGCGCCGCGCAGATGCACGTCGAGCACGGCGTTGAAATCGTCGTAGCTCATCTCGCGCAGCGGCGCGCGGCGCACGTTGCCGGCGTTGTGGATGAGAATGTCGATGCGGCCGAAATGATCGAGCGCCGACTGGATGATGGCGCGGCCGCCTTCGACGGTCGCCACCGAATCGGTGTTGGCGACCGCTTCGCCGCCGGCCGCCTTGATCGCATCGACGACTTCCTGCGCCGGCCCAAGGTCCGCGCCCTCGCCCTTCAGGCTGCCGCCGACGTCGTTGACGACGACCCTGGCGCCGAGGCTCGCCAGCAGCTCGGCGTACGCGCGGCCGAGGCCGCGGCCCGAGCCGGTGATGACGGCGACGCGGTTGTCGAATCTGAGCGCGGACATGGTTTTCCTCCGGGAATGATGACGGCCGCCTCTGCGGGCGGCGACGGGACGGCGTGGTTCACTGTCCAATCAACAGCGCTGTCCAATGATCGGCGAATCGCGCCCGAGGGACAACTTCACTCAGCCGACGATCTTGCCCGCACGCAGCTGCGCGATTGCTTCGGCCGACAGCCCGAGCACGTCCTTGAGGATTTCATCCGTGTGCTGGCCGAGCACCGGCGGCGCGCCCGGCACGGGTTGCGGGCTGCCGGGAAACTTGATCGAGCGGCTGACGATCGGAATTTTCCCGAGCGTCGCGTGCTCGGTCTCGACGACCATCTCGCGCGCGACGGCCTGCGGCTGCGCGAGCGCTTCGCGGATGCCGAGAATCGGCGCGTGCGGCACTTCATATCGTGTCAGCGTCTCGACCAGTTCGGCGACGGTCTTCCGCCGCGTATGGCCGGCAATCAGCTCGTTGACCAGCGTGCGGTGGTCGCGGCGCTTCTCGATCGAGTCGAAGCGCGGATCGCCGGTCGCCTCCGGCATGCCGACGGCCGCGCAGACGCGGCCCCAGAAGGCATTGGTCAGGCAGGCGATGATGATCGATCCGTCCTTGGCCGGAAACGCGCCGTACGGCACCAGGTTCGGATGCTGCGTACCCTGCGGCTGCGGGTCCGTGCCGGTGAAAAACGCGAGCTGCGCCAGATAGCCGAGCATGCCGAGCATGCCGTCGAGCAGGCTGACGTCGATAAGCCGGCCGCGGCCGGTGGCGTTGCGCTCGTGCAGCGCGGCGAGGATGCCGATCGGCCCATAGATGCCGCCGACCAGATCGCCGAGCGGGATGCCGAGCTTGGTCGGCAGCGCGCCGGACTCGCCGTTGACGCTCATCGCGCCGGACAACGCCTGCACGACGATGTCGAACGACGGCCGGTCACGCAGCGGGCCGGTCATGCCGAAACCGGAGATCGCGCAGTAGATGAGGCGCGGATTGATCTTCGCCAGTTCCTCGTAGCCGAGCCCGAGCCGGTCCATCACGCCGGGCCGGTAGTTCTCGAGCACGATGTCGCACTTCGCCGCGAGCGAGCGCGCGAGCGCGACGCCGGCCTCGCTCTTGAGATCGATGACGATGCTTTTCTTGCCGCGGTTGCCGCTGATGAAATAGTGGCTCTCGCCGCCGCGGAACGGCGGAAAGGTGCGCGTGTCGTCGCCGCCGCCGGGCGGCTCGATCTTCAGCACCTCGGCGCCGAGATCGGCGAGCGCCAGCGCCGCCGCCGGGCCGGCGAGCACGCGCGTGAAGTCGAGCACGCGCACGCCGTGCAGCGGGCCGGGCCAGCTTGCAGACGTGGGCTCAGGCGTTTGAGTCATCAGCTTCCTCGGCGTCGGTTCCCTCATTCCCTCGCCCGCTCGCGGGAGAGGGTGGCGCGCAAGCGCCGGGAGAGGGATACCCGCAAAACGGCAGACGCCGGCTTGCGCCGGCGCCCCCTCTCCCCGCCCCTCTCCCGCAAGGAGAGAGGGGGCTTCAATGCAAGCTTACTTGCCGCGACTCGGCAGTTCGACGACGGCGATGCCGCTCGCCGACAGCTCGCCGCGATGCGTCGTCGCCTTCTGGCTGATCTCGACGAGATGCTTGCCGTCCTCGACGTACTTGCGCGTCACCGTGCCGTCGATGACGATCACGTCGCCGTCCGGGTTGTGGCGGCGGATCTGGCTCTTGGCCTTGCGCAGGAAGCCGTCGTCGCCGGCCCAGTTGGTGACCTGGTGCGTCAGCCACGAGCAGCGCTCCGGGCCGTAGTCGTACGCGCCCGGCGCGCCGACTTCCAGCGCGAAGGCCTCATCCCAGTGCACGCGCTCCGGGCAATCCGGCACGTTGAAGCGGTTCTTGATGCCAGCGCCCGGATGCTTCTGCTGCAGCTTCCACGCCAGCTTGTTGGCGCGGATGTAGAGGCCGCCCCAGCCCTGCGCGTAGCCGATGAAGCCGGTGACCGTCATCGGGCCCTTGAGCATCTTCGGCAGCTCTTCGCCTTCCTTGACGTCTTCCCAGTAGCGCGTCCTGGCGCCGCGAATCTCTTCGTTCTCGTAGAGCTTGTAGAACTCCTTGAGCTGATCGTCGGTGAACGGCACGACCTTGCCCTTGGTCTCCGTGTACTTGGTGCCGCGCTCGCGCGCCTCGTCGCGGTCGGTGCGGAACACCCAGGAATCGGCCTCGGCGACCTTCTCGCCCTTGCGGAAGAAGTCGACGTGGTAGATCTGCTGGAAGGCGCGGCCGGCGAACTTGGTCTGGTGCTCGACCAGATCCTTGAGGTAGGCCTGCGTGGTGATGACGTCGTTGCGCAGGATCGGCTTGTACCAGGTCCAGTCGGCGCCGGCCCACATCGCGTGCACGCCGGACAGGCCGCCGCAGTAGCCGGAGACGATGCGGCTCATCGAGAACAGAAAGCTCGGCAGCGCGACCAGCGTGCCGTACTTGGTCTTCGCGGCGTAGGCCGGATCGCACCACAGCGGGTTGTCGTCGCCGATGCCGTGCGCGTAGTGGCGGATCGCGTCGCGCGTGGCCTCGTAGTTCCACGGCTCGACCGTGTCGACGATCGGCACGCCGATGCGCTCGCGCAGCGACGCGAGACCTTCTTCAGTGATCTTGGGGAATTTGTTGGTACCGTCAGCCATGCTGTGTCTCCTCGGATATCAGCAATTCATAAAAAGGGGTCAGGCGGCGGCCGCCGCAGCGGCGGTCTCTCGATCGCGCAGGACCTTGCGGTGGACCTTGCCGGCCGGCGTCTTCGGCAGCTCGGCGACGAAGGCGATGTGGCGCGGGAACTCGTGCTGGCTCAGCTTCTCGCGCGTGAAATTCTGCAGCTCGGTGACGAACGCCTCGCTCGGCTCGCGATCGCTCACGACGAAGGCCTTGGCGACCTGGCCGCGCGTCTCGTCCGGCACGCCGATCACGCCGACCTCCTTGACGTTCGGATGCTTGAGCATGGTGTGCTCGATCTCCACCGCGCTCATCGTCCAGCCGGCCGAGATGATGACGTCGTCGGCGCGGCCGCAGTGGTAGAGATAGCCTTCGTCGTCGACCTTGGCGCGATCCTTGGTCGTCTCCCAGTGATCCTTCTTCCACAGCATCAGCTCGCCGACTTCGTTCGGCGCGGTCTGCGTGCCGTCGGGACGATGCACTTCGAGCTTGAGGCCCGGGATCGGCTTGCCGAGCGAGCCGGGCTTGACGACGAAATCGTCGGCGCCCGGATAGTTGACGAGCACCACGCCGATCTCGGTCGTGCCGTACATGCTGCAGGCATGCACGTGGAAGGTCTTGTCGATGAAGTCCAGCGTCGCCGGATCGATCGGCTCGCCGGTGAACGACAGCTTCTTGAAGTGGAACTTGAACTCAGACGCGCGACCCGTGTTGCGCATCATGCGGTAGTGCGTGGCCGCCGCCGACATGTTGGTGATGCCGAAGTCCTGCAGGCCCTTCATCAGGCGCACCGCGTCGAAGCGGCCGGCGAAGGTGCCGGTGCTGACGCCGAGCGCCAGCGGCGCCAGCGTGCCGTGCCACAGGCCGTGGCCCCAGGCCGGCGACGACGGACAGAAGAACTCGTCGCCCGGACGGATGCCGGTGCCGTACAGCGCCGCAAACATCAGCGTGACGACCGAACGGTGCGTGTGCTTGACCGCGGCCGGCAGCTCGCGCGTGGTGCCGGACGTGTACTGGAACACGGCGAGGTCGTTGGCCTTGGTCTTCGGCTCGTACGTCGCGGGAAACTTCGCGATCCCGTCGAGCAGGCTCTGGTCGGCGACGACGACGCGCAGGCCGTCGATCTGCCGCGCGACCTCGGCCTTCTCGGCGTTGGTGATGAGGATCGTCGGCTTGCAGTCGTCGATGCGCAGGCGCAGCGCGTCGGGACCGAACAGCGTGAACAGCGGCACGCTGATCGCGCCGGTCTGCATCGCGCCGAACAGGCAGACGTAGAACGGCAGCGAAGGCTCCAGCATGAAGGCGATGCGCTCGCCCGGCTTCACGCCATTGGCGTCGAGCCAGTGCGCGAAACGCGCCGCGCCGGCGGCGATCGTGTCGAAGCTGAGGATTTCGTCCGTGCCGTCGGCGCGCGCGATGCGCACGGCGGCGCGGCCGTCACCCTTGGCGTGGCGCGTGATGCACTCGTGCGCGATGTTGAACGTCTCGCGGCCGCCGTCGAACAGCTCCCACAGCGCTGCGGAAGTCGCGTGCTGCTGGGCGTCGGCGTAGCGGGTGTAATCCGTCAGCTTGGCGGTGGGCTTGGCCATCGATCGATTTTTCGTGGTTCGCGCGCGACACCGGTCGGCGGCGTCGCTCGTCAGCGTCGTTCATCAAGGGCCGGCAGCATGCCGCAGATCGCTGGCTATTTCAAATATTGAATGTCATTCTCCATGTTGAACAACCGGGAAACTCGCCGATGACCGCCAACCCACTCCGCAGCAACAGCCGCCCCGATCGCGAGCTCGCCAGCGCCGTCGAAGCCAGCAAGGCGCCGGCGATCTCGCGCGCCGCCGCCGTGCTGCGCCTGCTCGGCAAGAGCAACGCGCCGCTCGGCCTGCAGGCGATCGCGCGCGAACTCGGCCTCGTGCCGAGTACCTGCCTCTATGTGCTGCGCGCGCTGGTCGCCGAAGAATTCGTCGCCTTCGATCCGGACACCAAGCGCTACTCGCTCGAAGCCGGCGTGCTGACGCTGGCGCGCGACTGGCTGCGTCGCAACCGCTTCAACGATCTGGCGCAGCCGCTGATGGACCGCATCAGCCAGCGCTTCGACGTGACGATGCTCGGCGTGCACATCGTCGGCCTCGACCACATCGTCGTCGTCGCCACTTCGCAGTCCGGCCACAACTTCCAGCTCAGCGCGCAGGTCGGCAGCCGCTTCCCGGCGCTGATCAGCGCCACCGGCCGCTGCATCGCCGCGTTCGGCGATCATCCGGAAGCCAAGATCGAAGCGCGCTTCAAGACACTGCGCTGGGACGAGCCGCCGAGCTTCGCCGCCTGGCGGGAGCAGGTCGAGCAGACGCGGCAGCAGGGCTTCGCGATCGACAACGGCAATTACATTTCCGGCGTCACCGTGCTCGCCGCGCCGGTCTGGCGCACGCGCGCCAAGCTCAGCCACGCGCTGGTCGCAATCGGCATTGGCGGCGCGCTGAAACGCGCCGGCCTACCCGCGCTGCAGGATGCGCTGGTGAGCGCCGCGCGCCAGCTGTCGAACCAGCTCAGCGGCGAGGGCGGCGAATGACGCCGCCGCGGCTCTGACGGACGGCTTTTTCATTACCGCGATTGCGCGCTCAGGTGCCGATCAGCTGGCGCACCGCCGGCTCCATCGCCTTGAGGCCGGCGGCGCGGCCGATCGCCAGCGCCTCTTCGGCGCCCTTGCCGTCCAGCCAGAATGCCTTGAGCGCGAACAGCGCGCCGACGCGGTTGCTGCTCGCGCAGTGCACGAGCGCCGCGCCTTCGGCCTGCGCGAGCGCATCGGCGAGCCGGCGCGCATTGGCTTCGCTCAGATCGCCGGCGTTGGCGATCGGGATGTTGACGTAGCGCAGGCCCAGCGCCTCGACCAGCGACGGCTCGTCGTACGCGGCGGGTTCGCTGTGCGGGCACAGGTTGACGACCATGCCGACCCCGCGCTGCCGGGCGAGCGCGAACTGCTCGGCGCTCGGCCGGCCGGCGGTCGACACCTGCGGGAAAGGCTGGCCGGCGTTGGGCAGTTCGGGCAGCAGCATCACGATCTCCATCGAGGCATTCGGCGGGAAGGGCCGCCAAGCTTAGCGTCGCGGCGGCGCGACGGCATCGCGCCCGCGGCGCGCGATTCAGCCGCGGGCCGGCGCGCGGCGCTCCGCCGCGGCGCCGCGACCGAGCATCCCGACCAGCAGGTAGAGCAGCGGCCCGAACGAGCCGAGCGCCAGCGTCAGCAGCAAGTACGGCCATGCAGTGCGGCCGCTGTGGCGCGCATCGGCCACCATCCAGACCATCGCCAGCGTACAAGCGATGACCAGATCGGCGAGCGCCTGCCAGCCGGCGCTGTTGGCGAACAGGTGCGCGAAGATGCCCCGGTAGCCGTACTGCAGCAATGCGTAGCCGGACAGCGCGGCGAAGCCGGCGATGACCAGGACGAGCAGGACAAGCACGACGTGGCGGGGCATGGCGGGGTTCCTCGGGCGGACGGACCTGCAGCGGTCGCCGCCAGCGTGCGCGCCACCGAGCACGGGTTCAATTACCGCCGCGGTAATCGGCGCGGCGCGCGCGCGTGCCAAAATGCCGCCATGCCGCCTTCGCCGACGACGCACGGAAACGACCCGCCGGACTTCGGCCGCCTGCTGCGCGACTGCCGCCGCGGCCGCCGCCTGTCGCAGCTCGAACTCGCACTGCGCGCCGACGTCTCGCAACGCCACCTCAGCTTTCTCGAATCGGGCCGCGCGCAGCCGAGCCGCGAGATGGTGCTGCAGCTGGCCGAGACCCTCGATCTGCCGCTGCGCGAACGCAACCGCCTGCTGTTCGCCGCCGGCTACGCCGGCCTCTATCCGCAGCGCCCGCTCGAGGCGCCGGACATGCAGCCAGCGCTGCAGGCGCTCGATCTGCTGCTGCGCCACCACGAGCCGTATCCGGCTGTCGTTGTCGACCGCGCCTGGAACCTGCTGCGCGCCAACGCCGTCGCCGGGCCGCTGCTCGGCGCGCTCGGTGCCGACGACGCGATGTGGCATGCGGTCGGCGGCGACGCGCCGCGCAATCTGTTGAAGCTCATGCTGCACGAACGGGGTCTGCGTGCGCGTATCGCCAACTTCGACGCGATCGCGCCACCACTACTCGCGCGCACCGCGCGCGAGGCGCTCGAGCACCCTGCGGTGGCGGCGGTGCTCGACGAGGTGCTGCGCGATCCGGGACTGCCGCGGCACTGGCGGCAGATCGACCTGTGCCGGCCGTCGCTGCCAGTGCTGCCGACCGAGTTCGTCATCGGCACGCAGCGTGTGCGCCTGTTCTCGATGCTGACTACCTTCGGCACGCCGCTCGACGTTACCGCCGACGAGCTGCGCGTCGAGAGTTTCTTTCCGGCCGACGATGCCAGCGACGCGCTGCTGCGCGCGCTGGCACGTCAGGGGACGCCTCGTCGCGGGACTTTTCATCGATGGCGGGAACGAGCTGAAGCCACCGTCATTGCCGCGAATCCTCCTGCGAGGACGTGAGCCGGAACGGCACGTCAACCGGAAAGCCCTTACGGCGCGGCGGCGACGTTCGCGTTCTGCGCAACCGTGTGCTCGTTCCAGCCGCCGCCGAGCGCCTTGTACAAGGTCACCAGGTTCTGCAGGCGCGCGAGCTTGATCGACACGTAGGCCTGCTGCGCCGCGTACAGCGAGCGCTGCGCGTCGAGCGTCGTCAGATAGCTGTCGACGCCGGCGCGGAAGCGCATGTCGGCGAGCCGGTAGCTCTCGCTGCTCGCTTCCAGCAGCTTCTGCTGCGCGGCGAGCTGGTCGTCGAGCGTCGCCCGCGCGGCCAGCGCGTCGGACACTTCGCGGAACGCGGTCTGCACCGCTTTCTCGTACTGTGAGACGTCGATGTTCTCCTGGACCTTCGCCAGGTCAAGATTGGCGCGCAGCGCTCCGGCGTTGAAGATCGGCACGTTGATCGTCGGCGTGAACGTCCAGGCGTCGCTGCCGGCGTCGAATAGGCCCTTGAACTCGCTGCTCGCGGTGCCGTAGCTGCCGGTCAGCGTGATGCTCGGGAAGAACGCCGCGCGCGCCGCGCCGATGTTGGCGTTGGCGGCGATCAGGCTGTGCTCGGCGGCCAGCACGTCGGGACGGCGCGTCAGCACGTCGGACGGCACGCCGGCCGGCAGCTCGGTCAGCAGCTCCTGCGTGTCGAGGTCGCGGCCCGGCGGCAGATCGGCCGGCAGCGACGGCACGCCGAGCAGCAGCACCAGCGCATTGCGGTCCTGCGCGACCTGGCGCTTGTACTGCGCGAGGTTGGCGCGCGCCGTCTCCAGCGTGGTCTGCGCCTGGCGCAGATCGAGGGCGTCGATGGTGCCGGCGTCGAACGACTTCTGCGTGAGGTCGAACGACTGCTGCTGGCTGTCGAACGTGTCCTGCGTCATCCGCAGCAGTTCCTGGTCGGACAGCCAGGTCAGATAGGCGTTCGCGACCTCGGCGACCAGCGTCAGCTGCGCGCTGCGCCGCGTCTCCTCGTAGTTGAGGTAGGACTCGAGCGCCTGGCGCTTGAGGCTGCGCACGCGGCCGAACAGGTCGAGCTCGTACGAGGTGAAGCCGACACCGACGCTGTAGTCGTGCGAGACGTTGTGGTCCGGGTAGTAGGTCAGATCGTCCGGCGTGCGCTGGCCGGTGCCGGTGGCGCTGCCGCTGATCGTCGGCAGCAGGTCGGCGCGCTGGATGCGGTACTGCGCGCGCGCCGCCTCGACGTTGAGCATCGACACGCGCAGGTCGCGGTTGTTGGCGAGCGCCACCTCGATCAGCTTCTGCAGGCGCGGATCGGCGAAGAATTCGCGCCAGCCGATGTCCGCGGCGGCCTGCTGCGCCGGCACCTCGCTCGCCGCAGCGGCATAGCCGGCGGCGACCGGCGCGTCCGGACGCCGGTAATGCGGCTCCAGCGTGCAGGCCGAAGCCAGTGCCGCGGCGGCGGCGGCCGCCATCGTGAAACGCTTGTGCATGTCAGTGTTCCTCCACGGCCGCGCCGTGCGGCGGCGGCTTGCCTTCGAGACGGACCCTGTCGCGCTCGGCGAGCTTGCGCACCCAGACGAAGAACACCGGCACGAAGAAAATGGCGAGAATGGTGGCCGCGATCATGCCGCCGATGACGCCGGTGCCGATGGCGTTCTGGCCGCCGGAGCCGGCGCCGGTCGAGATCGCCAGCGGCAGCACACCGAGGATGAACGCGAACGAGGTCATCAGGATCGGCCGCAGACGCTGGTGCGCGGCGTGCACCGTCGCGTCGAGCAGGCCCATGCCGCGATCGTAGTTGTCCTTGGCGAACTCGACGATGAGGATGGCGTTCTTCGCCGACAGGCCGATCGTCGTCAGCAGGCCGACCTGGAAGTAGACGTCGTTGCCGAGCCCGCGCAGCAGCGTCGCCAAGACCGCGCCGAGCACGCCGAGCGGCACGACCAGCATCACCGACAGCGGAATCGACCAGCTCTCGTACAGCGCGGCGAGGCACAGGAACACGACGATCATCGAGATCGCGTACAGCGCCGGCGCCTGGCCGCCGGACAGCCGCTCCTCGTACGACAGGCCCGTCCACTCGTGGCCGATGCCGGCCGGCAGCTTGGTGGTCAGCGTTTCGATTTCCTTCATCGCCTCGCCGGTGCTGTGGCCGGGCGCCGGCTGACCGAGGATTTCGGCCGAGGCGATGCCGTTGTAGCGTTCGAGCTTCGGCGGGCCGTAGGCCCAGTGGCCGCTCGAGAACGCCGAAAACGGCACCATCTGGTTGTTGCCGTTGCGCACGTACCACCGGCCGAAGTCCTCCGGCACCATGCGCGACGGCGCGTCGCCCTGGATGTAGACGCGCTTGACGCGGCCGCGGTCGATGAACTGGTTGATGTACGACGAGCCCCAGGCCGACGACAGCGTGTTGTTGACGTCGCTGACGGTGAGGCCGAAGGCGCTGGCCTTCTCCCAGTCGACGTCGACCTTGTACTGCGGCTCGTCGGACAGGCCGTTCGGGCGCGTCGCCACCAGCAGCTTGCTCTGCGCCGCCATGCCGAGCAGCTGGTTGCGCGCCTCCATCAGCCTGGCGTGACCGAGGCCGCCGCGATCCTGCAGGGCGAAGTCGAAGCCGGTGGCGTTGCCGAGCTCGGTCACCGCCGGCGGCGCGACGGCGAAGATCTGCGCGTCGCGATAGCCCGCGAAGTGCGCCATGACGCGGCCAGCGATGGCCTGCACGCGGTTCCCGGCGCCGGGGCGCTCGGCCCAGTCCTTGAGGCTGACGAAGGCCATGCCGGAATTCTGGCCGCGGCCGCTGAAGTTGAAGCCGCTGATCGAGAACACCGACTCGACGACATCCTTCTCGTCGTTGAGCAGATAGTCGCGGACCAGCGCCAGCGCGCGGTCGGTGCGCACACTCGTTGCGCCGGGCGGCGCCGTGACTTGCACGAACATCAGCCCCTGATCCTCGTCGGGCAGGAACGAGGTCGGGATGCGCGTGAACAGCAGGCCCATGACCGCGACGATCACCACGTAAACGAGCATGTAGCGGCCGGGCCGCTTGATGAAGCCGTGCACGCCGCGCTCGTAGCGCCGGTTGCCGGCGTCGAAGAGACGGTTGAAGCCGCCGAAGAAGCCGCCGCGACGCTGGTGCTGGTCGTGATCGACCGGCTTGAGGATGGTCGCGCACAACGCCGGCGTGAAGATCAGCGCGACGAGTACCGACAGACTCATCGCCGCGATGATGGTGATCGAGAACTGGCGGTAGATGACGCCGGTCGAGCCGCCGAAGAACGCCATCGGCAGGAAGACCGCGGACAGGACGAGCGCGATGCCGACCAGGGCGCCGGTGATCTGCGTCATCGACTTGCGCGTCGCCTCCTTCGGCGACAGGTGCTCCTCGGCCATCACGCGCTCGACGTTCTCGACGACGACGATGGCGTCGTCGACCAACAGGCCGATCGCCAGCACCATGCCGAACATGGTCAGCGTGTTGATCGTGAAGCCGGCGGCGGCGAGCACCGCGAACGTGCCGAGCAGCACGACCGGCACGGCGATCGTCGGGATGAACGTCGCACGCAGGTTCTGCAGGAACAGGTACATGACGAGGAAGACGAGGACGATCGCCTCGAACAGCGTCTTGACGACCTCCTCGATCGACAGCTTCACGAACGGCGTGGTGTCGTACGGATAGACGACGTCGAGGCCCTGCGGGAAGGTCGCGCGCAGGCTTTCGATCGTCGCGCGCACGTTGGCGGCGGTATCGAGCGCGTTGGCGCCGCTGGCGAGCTTGATGGCGATGCCGGACGCCGGCTTGCCGTTGTACAGCGCGCTGATCGAGTCGGATTCGCCGCCGAGCGCGACGCGCGCGACGTCGCGCAGGCGCACCTGCGAGCCGTCGGCGTTGACGCGCAGCAGGATGCTCTGGAAATCCTCGATCGTCTGCAGCCGCGTCGGGCCGATCACCGTCGCGTTGAGCTGCTGGCCTTCGACGGCCGGCAGGCCGCCGAGCTCGCCGGAGGAGATCTGCACGTTCTGGTTGGTGATCGCCGTCTTCACGTCGACCGGCGTCAGGCCGAAGCTGTCGAGCCGGGCCGGGTCGAGCCAGATGCGCATCGCATACTGCGAGCCGAAGACCTGGTAGTCGCCGACGCCTTTCGTGCGGCTGATCGGGTCCTGCACGCTCGAGACGATGAAATCGGAGATGTCGTTGCGGTCCATGCGCCCGTCGGTCGACACGAAGCCGACGACGAGGAGGAAGTTCTTGGTCGCCTTGGCGACGCGGATGCCCTGCTGCTGCACGTCGGTCGGCAGCTGCGGCTGCGCCAGCGACAGCTTGTTCTGCACCTGCACCTGCGCGGTGTCCGGATCGGTGCCCTGCTCGAACGTCAGCGTGATCGTCATGCTGCCGTCCTTGTTGCTCTCGGACGAGAAGTACATCAGGTTGTCGATGCCCGACAGCTGCTGCTCGATGACCTGCGTGACCGTGTTCTGCACGGTCTCGGCCGAGGCGCCCGGATACGAGACGCTGATCGAGATCGACGGCGGCGCGATCGCCGGATACTGCGCGACCGGCAGCGAGCGGATCGACAGCAGGCCGGCGAGCATGATGACGATCGCGATCACCCACGAGAAGATCGGGCGGTCGATGAAGAAGTTGACCATCAACGTGCCCCTCGCGCAGCGAGACCAATGCCCCTCACCCGCGCAGCGGGAGAGGGGAGGACCGTGCGCGGACGCGCGCGGTGGGGTGAGGGCAGCTTGCTCATGCGCATCACTTCCCCGCACCCGGCGCCGCCACCGCAGCCCCCTGCTCGACCGGCTTCACGACGGCGCCGGCCCTGGCCTTCTGCACGCCCTCGACGATCACCCGCTCGCCGGCCTTGACGCCGCCGGTGACGAGCCACTGGTCGCCGATCGTGCGGTCGGCCTTCAGCACGCGCGATTCGACCTTGTTCTCGGCGTCGACGACCAGCGTCGTCGCCTGGCCGCTCTGATCCCGCGTCACCGCCTGCTGCGGCACCAGCAGCGCGGTATCGTCGATGCCTTCCTCGATGCTCTGGTGCACGAACATGCCGGGCAGCAGCAGGCCGTCCGGATTCGGGAACACCGCGCGCAGCGTCACCGAGCCGCTGGTCGGGTCGACCGCCACTTCGGAGAACTGCAGTTTGCCGGCTTGCTCGTAGGCGCTGCCGTCTTCCAGGGTCAGCCTCACCTCGGCCTGCTGGTCGCCGACCTTCTTCAGCTTGCCGCTCGCCAGCTCGCGGCGCAGGCGCAGCAGCGTCGCGCTCGGCTGCGTGCCGTCGACGTAGATCGGATCGAGCTGCTGGATCGTCGCCAGCGCCGTGGTCTGGCCGGCCGTGACCAGCGCGCCCTCGGTGACCGCCGAGCGGCCGATGCGGCCTGAGATCGGCGCCAGCACCTTGGTATAGACGAGGTTGATGCGCGCCGTCTCGGCGCTGGCCTCGGCCTTCAGCTTGGCGGCGACCGCGTTGTCATAGTCCTGCTTGCTGATCGCATTGGCGGCGACCAGCGACTCGTAGCGCTGCACCTGCGCCGCCGCCGCCGCGGCGTCGGCCCTGGCGCTCGCGTACGAGGCTTCGTACATCGCCGGGTCGATCTGATAGAGCTGCTGGCCGGCCTTGACCTCCGAGCCTTCGGTGAACAGGCGCTTGAGGATCACGCCCGAAACCTGCGGCCGCACATCGGCGGTGCGGTAGGCCGTCGTGCGACCGGGCAGCTGGGTATCGAGCGTCACCGGCCTGGCCTGCAAGGTCACGACCGTAACCTCGGCGGGCGGCGGCGCGGCGGCTTCCGGCTTCTTGCCACAGCCGGCCAGCGAAACGAGCAGGACGCAGCTCAGCGAGCCCAGCGTGCGGATCACGGCTTTGGATGGCGTTTCAGTGAGGGACATGGCCTTCAGTGCGGATTGGGCACAACGGACGGGGGGCGTCGAAGCGCACTTCATCTCGCAAGGCGACGGCGCTTCACCGGCTCATGAACCGCCGCCAGTCTGCGAGGGGCACGCGACGAACGCAAATTTAGAATGAGTGTTCATTCTATTTTATGATGCACCGCAGCACAACCGACGACGAGGTCGGTGAGGATCGTCCGATGACCCGCGCAGTCGATAAAGCCAGCGGCGCCCGCCGCAACGAACAACGCCGCCAGCAAATCCTCGCCGCGGCCGCGGAATGCTTCGGCCGCCGCGGCTTCCACGCGGCGAGCATGGCCGAGATCTCGAAGACCGCCGGCATGAGCGTCGGCCATATCTATCATTACTTCGAGAACAAGGAAGCGATCATCCGCGCAATGGTCGAATCGAAGTCGCGGGAACTGGTCGACAAGATGGAAGCCATGCGCCAGCGGCAGGATCTGCTGACCGCGATGATCGAGAAGGTCGACGAGGGCATGGCCAAGAACAGCGACCACGGCTTGGCGGCGATGAAGATCGAGGTGCTGGCCGAGGCGACGCGCAATGCGCGCATCCTCGACACGCTGCGCACATCGGATCGCCTCGCGCTCGACAAGATGAAGGAAACCGTCGCCGCGGCGAGCCCGGCCCTCGCCGTCCATCCCCGGACCATCGATGGCCGCGCCAACGTCATGGCGGCGCTGTTCGACGGCATCGCCATCCGCACGCTGGTCAATCCGGATTTCGACCGCGAGGCGGTGCTCGTCGCGCTGCGGCTCGCGATCCGCACGCTGCTGCACGCCGCGCCCGGCGCTACGGATCCGTAGCGCCGGCCGGCTACGGCGGCAGCGGCTTGCCGTGCGTGGAAAGCGTTGGCCGGCGCGCCGAACACCGCGTCGCGGCCGGCGGCCTCGAACACGCAGCTGCCGCCGACTCAGCGCACGCGGACGTCCTCGGTCATGAGGGTCTCCAGTTCGGCTCAGATCCAAGTCTTCGAGCGGCAGGCGGCCCATGAACTTGGCCAAGCTGCGTCAGGCGCAGCCGCTTCCGCCTTCGCGGGAGACCGCGCCGCCGGAGCGGCACAGTGCTGGCCGATGTGCGGCGCGCCATGCTGAAGTAGCGGTCGTTCGCGATGCCGTCGTGGCATACCCTAGGGACCGCAATGAAGGAAAAGCAGGACAAGAAGACCAGGACGCCGCCGGCGCGCCGCATGGGCGGGGAGGATTCGAAGCAGCGCGTGCTGTTCATCGACGCCGCCGAGGCGCTGCTGCGCAGCGAAGGCTACGTCGCCGTCTCGGCGCGGCAGGTCGCCGCCCGGGCCGGCCTGAAGGCGCAGTTGCTGTACTACTACTTCCACACGATGGACGATCTGATCCTCGCCGTCGTGAGGCGCATCAACGAACGCCGCCTGCGCCGCTTCCACGAAGCGCTCGCCGCACCCGCGCCGCTGCGCGCACTGTGGGAGCTGAACAGCGATCCGACCAATGCTGCGCTGTCGGCCGAGCTGACGACGATCGCCGTGCACCGCGCGGCCGTGCGCACCGAGATCATCCGCGAGGCGCGCGAGTTCCGCGCCCTGCAGCGCGACGCGGTCACCCGCCTGATCGGCAAGCGCGCCGGCAAGAACTTTCCGGCCGCCGGCCTGCTGATGATCGCGACCGGCCTCGCGCGCACGCTCGTCTCCGAATCGTCGCTGGGGCTCACCGACGGTCATGCCGAGGCGCTGGCGATCGTCGATCGCTATCTGCGCGAGTTGGACAAGCTGGGCAAGGTGTAGCGCCGGACCCGCGCGCCGGAAAAGAGAAGCGCCCTTTCCCCGGCGGCACCGCTATAGTGGAGCTCTCGCGTACCCCCTGACGTGCAACCGGAGACTCTCCCATGCTTCGCCCGACCGCTATTCTTCTCGCCAGCCTGATGGCGATGTCATCGGCATTCATACAAACGTCCGCCGCTGCAGATGCCAATGCGACTTGCGAGGCAAAAGCTGTCGACAAGAACGGCAAGCCCCTGGCAGGTGCCGCGAAAACGTCCTTCCTGAAGAAATGCAATAGCGCGGCCGGCAACGATTGCGCCGCCAAGGCGATCGACAAGAACGGCAAGCCCCTCGCCGGCGCCGCCAAAAGCGCGTTCATCAAGAAGTGCACGGCTGATCAGAACGCGGCTCCGTAAGCAACGCCCGCCGGCTGCGCGCGGCGCGCCGCATCCGGCAACCAGCGGCCCGAGGAGGAGCCGGAGCGTCCCCTCGGGCCGCCGCTTTTTGTCGCGGGCGGTGCGCATCGCGACGATGGAGCGCCGCACGGCGCAGACCTCGTCGCGCCGTCGACGCACAGGATCGCCCCCGTCACGTCCAAGCCCTTCGATCCGGTCTGCCGCCACCGGCGTTGAACACTTCGTTAGCGTCGTGCTAACATGGTGTTCAACAAATCGCGGCGACGGCCGCCGGCAAGACCACGGAGAAACCTCATGGGCATCCAGTACGAACCGATCAAGCAGTCGGTTGGGGCAATCGTCCACGCTGACAAGGCGGCGCTGCAGGACCCTGCGTTCGCCAGCCAGGTGATGGAGATGGTCATGAAGCACGGCGTCGTCGTGTTTCCGAAGATCGGCCTGACCGATGCCGAGCAGCTCGCGTTCACCGACAAGCTCGGCGCGCGCGTCCACTTCGCGACCAGCGCGCCCGGCGCCGACGCCTCGGCGGAGGGCGTCTACACCGTGACGCTCGATCCGAAGATCAACAACCAGCCGGAATATGTGCTCGGCACGTTCTTCTATCACATGGACGGCATGGCGACCGACGGCATTCCGCCGCCGCGGGCGACGGTGCTGTCGTGCCGCAGGAAGGCCGCACAGGGCGGCCAGACCGAGTTCGCCAGCACGGTCGCGGCCTACGAGGCGCTGCCGGAAGACGAGAAGCAGGCGCTGGAGAAACTGCGCGTCGTGCACAGCGTCGTCGCCGGCGTGCGCGAGGTGCAGGATGCGCTCCATCTCGATGAACGGCGCCGCGGCATCAAGGCCGAACGCCCGCTGGTCTGGAAGAAGCCGGACGGCAGCAAGTCGCTGCTGATCGGCTACACCGCCGAAGAAGTGGTCGGCATGAGCCAGGCCGAGGGGCGCGCGCTCCTGATCCGCCTGATCGAATGGGCCGCGCAGCCGGCCTTCGCATACAAGCACGAGTGGTCGGAAGGCGATCTGGTGATCTGGGACAACTGCGGCGCGCTGCACCGCGTGATTCCGTACACCTCGGACTCCGGCCGCCGCATGCATCGCACGTCGGTCGCCGGCTACGAAATCCCGCAGTAAGGCGCCGCCAAAGCGGCGTCTTACAACCTTCATGGCGAAGCCCGCTCGCTGAGCCGGTGGCGGTCGCGCGCCTTGAGGACGTCATGCCGTGTCAGAAGACCGACGAGACGCCGTGTGCGCGGATCGACGATCGGCAGCCGCCCGACGCCCGACTGCACCATCAGATCGGTGATGACGCCCAGCGGCGTATCCGGATGGGCCACCGGCAAGGACCGGTCCGACGCGTGATCGCCGAGGGACACGTGGCCGATGGCGTCCTCGCGTTTCCAGCGCTGCGCGTCGGCCCGCGAGACGAGGCCCACCAGGACCTGATCGCGGTCGACGATCGGGTAGCAGCGATGCCGGGCCCCGTCCTCGAAGAAGCGCACGGCCTGCGCGACGGTCGTCGACGCCGGCAGCGTGTCGGGCGACGGGGTCATCAGCTCCGCGGCCAGCAGCAGATCGTGCGGATCGACCGAATATTCCTGCACGATGTGCCGGCCGCGCCGCGCGATCTTCTCCGTCAGGATCGAGCGCTTCACCAGCAGCACGCTCACCGCGTAGGCCGCCGCGGCCGCCAGCACCGCCAGCGGCAACGCGTCGAAGCGTCCCGTGACTTCGGCGGCGAAGAGCGCCCCCGTCAGCGGCGCGCGCATGGCGCCGCTCAGGATGCCCGCCATCCCCAGCAGCGCCCACAGGCCGGCGCCGGCCGGCAGGAAATGCCCGATCGCCGAGCCGGCGCAGCCGCCCAGGATGAGCAGCGGCGCGAGCACGCCGCCCGAGGTGCCGGACCCCAGGGCTACCAGCCAGACGACGGCCTTGACGGCCAGCAGCGCCAGGATCGCCTGCAGGACCATGGTGCCGCCGAGCAGGTCCTGGAGGTTGCCGTAACCGGCGCCGAGCACGCGCGGATCGATCCAGCCTCCCAGGCCGACGACCACGGCGCCCAGCGCGGGCCACCACATCCAGTGGAGCGGCAGACGGTGAAAGAAATCCTCGATCCGGTACAGCAGCGTCGACAGGGCGGCTGCCTGGACACCGACCAGGATGCCAATGCCGGCAGCCGCCAGCGCCGGCCACAGCGCGGTCGGCAGCGCCGCGTCGAACGGGAAAAGCGGACCGCTCGCGATCAGCGCCGGACGCCAGGCCCATGCCGTCAAGGCACCGGCGACCACGGGCACGAAACTGCGCGGCTTCCATTCGAACAGCAGGATTTCCAGCGCCAGCAGGATGGCGGCCAGCGGCGTGCCGAAGATCGCGGTCATGCCGGCCGCGGCGCCCGCGACGAGCAAGGTCTTGCGCTCGGCCGCGCTCAAATGAAAGCGCTGCGCGAACAGCGAACCGATCGCGCCACCGGTCATGATGATCGGCCCCTCGGCGCCGAAAGGCCCGCCGCTGCCGATCGAGATCGCCGACGACAAGGGCTTGAGCAGGGCGACTTTCAGCGAAAGCCGGCTCTCTCCATACAGGATGGCTTCGATCGCTTCCGGGATGCCGTGACCGCGAATCTTCTCCGACCCGAAGCGCGCCATGAGGCCGACGATCAGGCTGCCGATCACCGGCACGGCGAGCACCCACGGCCCCAGGCGCGCGTCGGTGATGGACGCTGTCGCGAACGACCCGTGCCGGAACCAGAAGAGATTGGTGGCCAGCGCGATCAGCTTGAGCAGGAGCCAGGCGCCGAACGCTCCGCCCGTGCCGACGACGAGCGCCAGCCCCGCCAGCATCAGCATCCGCGCGTCGGCGCTGTGATCCCCGAGTCGGCGCGAAGCGTCGGCAATGGTCGGATTCGCTGGCATGTACCGCTTCTCCCATCTATATCGTGACGCGATATATTATCGCCGCTGACTCCCGATCTCGCGCTCATGCCCCGTGATACTAAGAATAGACGCCCGCTGGCGGACGCCGACTATCGCGCGTTGGCGGACTTCCGCTATCTGCTGCGGCGCTTCCATGCGTTCAGCGAGGCGCAGGCGGCCGGGCACGGGCTCACGCCGCAGCAGCACCAGGCGCTGCTCGCCATCCGCGGCGTGTCGGAAGGCGCGGCCACGGTGGGCTATGTCGCCGATCGCCTCTTCCTGAAGCCGCACAGCGCGACCGGACTGGTCAATCGCCTCGACGCTCTGGGCCTGATCCTGCGCCGGGCAAACCCGGAAGACCGGCGGCAGTCGTTCCTGACGCTGAGCGCGAAGGGACAAAGACGCCTGGACGCCCTGTCCGCCATCCACCGCGAGGAAATCCGCCGGCTCAAGCCCCTTCTCGGTTCGCTGCTCACGCAGTGGGACGAGGACGGGTAGCGCCGCACGTCCTGCCGGGCGCCCGGCGGCGCGGCGGGCAGCCATCGAGGATGCCGCACCGCATTCCCGCAGGCCGCATCAGCCGCCGGAACGATCCGCGTCCTCTCCGCTACGGCCGGGCGCGCCGGGGGAAGCCAAGGGCGACGCGCGTGCCATGGCCCGGCATCGAGAAGCGGCCTGCTCAAGCCGGGACGCGACCGCCGTCGACGCTGATCGGCCGGCCGGGATGCTTCATCGGCGCCGTCCGTGTGCGCGGATCGATATCGACCGGCAGCTTTTCCCTGCATGCCCGCGCCCGGGCGAGCGCTTCTTCGCCCATCGGCGTCGTGCGGTGCATCATCCGTCCGCTGTCGATCGGGTACGACCCGACGCGGTGCAGGGCGCCGGTGTTGTCGCAGATGAGCATGTCGCCAACCGACCACTCGTGGCGGTGGACATTCTCCGGACGTGTCGTCCAGGCGAGCCGTTCGCTCAGCAGGCGATCGCCTTCGGCGCAGTCCCCGCCTTCACCGCCGCGGACGGCCGTGTTCAGGTGGCGTAGCCGAGCATCGCCTTGATCTCCACGTACTCGTGGAAACCGAACTCGCCCCACTCGCGGCCGTTGCCGCTCCTCTTCATGCCGCCGAACGGCGCGTGGAAATCGAAACCACCGTTGATCGAGATCCAGCCGGTGCGCATGCGCCTGGCGACGGCATGGCACTGTTCCTTGTCGATGCCGTTGACGTAGCCGGCGAGGCCGAAGTCGGAGTCGTTGGCGATCTCGATCGCGTGGTCGATGTCGTCGTAGCCGATGATGACGAGCACCGGGCCGAACACTTCCTCGCGCGCGATCCGCATCTTGTTGTCGACGTTGGCGAACACCGTCGGCTTGCAGAAAAAGCCCTTCGTGATGCCCTCGGGACGACCCGGCCCGCCGGCGATCAGCGTCGCGCCTTCCTGGATGCCGATCTCGATGTAGCGCTGCACCTCGTTGTACTGGTTCTTCGAGACGACCGGGCCCATCGCAAAGCTGCCCTTCGGATCGCCGACGGTGACGCCGGCCGCCGCTTCCTTGGCGGCCGCGATCGCCTCATTCATGCGCTTCTTCGGCACCAGCAGGCGCGAACCGGCACTGCAGGTCTGGCCGGAGTTGACCATCATGCCGCTGGTCGCGCCGGCGACGTTCTTGGCGAGATCGGCGTCATCGAGGACGATGAACGCGCTCTTGCCGCCGAGTTCCTGACAGACGCGCTTGACGGTCGGCGCCGCGGCCTTGGCGATCTCGACGCCGACGGCTTCGGAGCCGGTGATCGACACCAGATCGACTTGCGGATGCGTCGACAGCGCCGCGCCGACGACGGCGCCGCTGCCCTGCAGCATGTTGAATACGCCTTTCGGCACGCCGGCCTTGTCGAGCACCTCGGCGAAGATCTGCGCCGAGTACGGCGCGAGCTGCGGCGGCTTGAGCACCATCGTGCAACCCGTCGCCAGCGCCGGCAGCACCTTCACCGCGACCTGGTTCATCGGCCAGTTCCACGGCGTGATCATCGCACAGACGCCGATCGGCTCGCGGCGGATCAGCGTCTGGCCGCGCAGATCCTCGAACGGGAAAGTCTTCAGCACCTCGATCGCGGCGGCGATGTGCCCGCCGCCGAGGCCGACGTGGAAGCCGTTGCCGAGCGCGTTCGGCGCGCCCATTTCCTCGGTGATCGCTTCGCCGATCTCGTTCTGGCGCCTGGCGTATTCGGCCTGGATCGCCAGCAGGATGTCGAGGCGCTGCTCGCGCGTGGTCTGCGACCAGCTCGCAAACGCCTTGCGCGCGGCGGCGACGGCCTTTTCGACGTCGGCGACCGACGCCATCGAGATGCGGCCCGACACTTCCTCGTTGGCCGGGTTGATGACGTTCGCGGTCTTCGGCTCGACCGGATCGACCCACTGACCGTCGATGTAGAACTTCAGGTATTCGCGCATGCTCGCTCTCCTCGTTCCTGCAAATCCTTGTCTCGTCACTCCCGCGCATCCTCCTTCGAGGACGTGGAGCGGGAATGACCACGTTAAAAACCGAAAAAGCCCGCGTCGCGAAATGAAGATCGCGACGCGGGCATGCAGCAGCTCGACGGCTCCGGCTTACTGCGTGCCTTCGGCGTACCAGGTGCGGAAGCGCGCGTAGTTCGGCGTATCCAGGTTCTGGTTGCCGCCGTGGTTGACGACCGGGTCGATCGGCACGTGGATGACGGTCGGCTTGCCGCTGGCGAAGGCCGCGGTCACCGCCGCGCCGATGTCTTCGCCCTTTTCGACGTAGACGCCTTCACAGCCAAGGCCCTTGGCGATCTGGTCGAAGCGCACGTCCTTGCTCCAGTGCACGCCCGGCTCGGTGGTGTTGCCGTGGCCGAAGGTGCGCTTATAGACGCCGACTTCCAGACCCCAGGAGTTGTCGACGCCGACGACGACGACGAGTGGCAGATTGAAGCGGTGCGCCACTTCGAGATCGCCGACGTGGTACAGGAACGACGAGTCGCTGGTCGTCAGCAGCACCGGACGCTTGCCGCCGTCGGCGATCGAGGCGCCGATCGCGTAGCCGAGGCCGGTGCCGAGACAGCCGAAGTTCTGGTTCCAGACCACGTCGTGCGGCTTGGCCTGCAGATAGGTCCAGGTGAAGATCACCGTGCAGCCGCCGTCGCGCGCGTGGATCGCGTTCTTCGGCATCGCCCTGGTGGCTTCGATGACCCACTGGCCGGTGTGCACGCGACCGCTGTCGGTCTTGAAGTCCTGCTGGGCCAGACCGGCGAGACGCGCCGCATCTTCCTTGATCCAGCGCTGCAGGTCTGCGTGCTCCTTGCGCGGGCTGCCCTTGAGCGCCGCCGAGAGCTGCGGCACGACGGTGCGCAGGTCGCCGACCAGCGGCACGTCGATCGGACGGTTCTGGCCGATCGCTTCCGGATCGAGCTCGACGTAGATCCACTTGCGATCGGTCTTGCCCTTGGCCCACAGGTGGCCGCGACCGTAGTGCACCGGCTCGCCGATTTCGGTGCCGATGGCGACGACGACGTCGGCCTTGGCGACGATCTCGTCACCGACGTCGGAGAACAGATACGGGAAGGTGCGGTCTTCGACCCCTTCGATGAAGGCCGTGCCGCCCGAGGTCTGCAGGATCGGGCAGCCCATCAGCTCGGCCAGCTCACGCACCTTCTGACCAGCGCGCGTGCACTGCACCGCGTGACCGACCAGCAGCACCGGGCACTCGGCGTTCCTGATTAGTTCGGCGGCCTTGGCCACCGCGTGGCCGTCCGCGCCCGGCTCGACCAAGCGATACGACGATGGCGGCAGCGCCGGCGGCACGTCCAACTCCTGCTGGATGACGTGCGACGGATATTCGATGTAGACCGGGCCCGGCGTGCCGGACAGGCTCACGCGCAGCGCGTGGCGGATGATTTCGTCGGTCTGCTCGGCGTACTCAATGCTGGTGCTCCACTTCACCGAGTTCTCGAACAGCGGTTCCTGCTGGATGAACTGGATGCGGCCGCGACGGACGCGCTGCTCGGTGATGCGGGCGCGCTGGCCGCCGAGGTAGATGACCGGCGTGTTTTCGACCAGCGAAGTCATCATCGAGCCGGAGGTCAGGGCGATGCCGGGGCCGAGCGTGGCGATGCACAACGCCGGACGGCCGGTCATGCGCGCATAGCCTTCGGCCATGAAGCCGGCCGACAGCTCATGGTGCGGCGTCACCACCGTCCAGCCGCGCTTCTCGGCCTCGACGAACAGATGGACGAAGTTCGGGTCCGGGATGCCGAAGACGGCGTTGACGCCCTCGGCTTCGAGCAGTTCCAGGATGCGCTGATAAACCTTCACCTTGCCGCGTTCGCTGGAAGCGACGACAGCGGCAGGGGCTTTTTCTTCTCCGTACATACTCTTTACCTTGTCTGAATCGGTTGTCTGATAGGTTGATCTGGTAAAGGACCCGGGCTGGCGCGCTTTACCGTCCGCCGGTGTTCTGATCGCCGCGAACGAGCAGACGCAGCCCGCCGGTCCCCATGTAGTCGGCCAGGTTGCGGTGGAAGTTGGTGACCTTGCGTTCCTGATGCGGGTTCGGCAGCGTGCCGCGGAACGCGCGCGAGTGCATGCCGCGCTGCACGGCGGCCATGTTCGAGAAGTCCTGCGACAGCACGAGGCCCCACTTCTCCTTCGTCGCCTCGGCGTAGACCCAATCGGTCTTCGGCTCTTGGCCTTCCGGGAAACGCTCGATCGCGTACGACTCGAAGATGCACTTGTTCGGATCGTCGCCGTACGGGCGCGCGCGGTAGCACAGCGCGAAGGTGATGCCCTGCAGGATCGACATGTTCGGGAAGATGCTCCACGCCAGGCCCGCCTTGCCCTGCTGCTCCGGCGTGATGTCCGGCCACTCGACGCCGCGCGCCGCGTCGTCCTCGCGCGCGCGCTTCAGCCAGTGCTTGATGACATCCGGCGCCGGCGTGCCTTCCGGCAGTTCGTCGACGAGCCGGCGCGCCGCCTCGACCAGCGTCATCGTCGTGCTGGCGTTGTTGACCGTCTCGTAGATTTCCTTCTGCAGCTCGTAGGTCGAGACGCGCGGGTCCTTGCCGGCCTTGCCGGCGCGCGTCACCGAGCTGGCCTGTTTCATCTTGTTCTCTTCCGACTTCTCGTCGAAGCCCGAGACGCCGTGCAGGCCGTAGGCGGCGCTGTAGGCGTAGTAGTCGGCGTTCACCAGCATCTGCGAGTGCGTGCCGGTGACGTGATACGGCTCCATGAACGCTTCGATCGCCGTCTTCCAGTTGCAGTCGAAGATCACCCACTGCCGCCATTTGTAGCGCATCTTCTCCATCTGGAACGGATCGAGGATGTCCGCCGCCTCGTCGAGGTATTCGCGCAGCGGAACGGCGTTGAGGTCCATGTTGATGAACACCCAGCCGCCCCAGGTATCGACCCGCACTTCCTGCAGGTGCGTGCGCTCGTCGTTCAGCGCGCCCTTCCAGTCGAACTCGTCGTGCTTGTAGGTGCAGTTGCCGTCGATGTCGTAGCGCCAGGCGTGGAAGCCGCAGACGAAGGCCTTGCGGTGGCCGCGCACGCCGTTGGTGCCCGGCGGCGTGTCGATCAGCTGGCGCGCGCGATGCGAGCAGACGTTGTGGTAGGCCTTCAGCTGGTCGGGCGCGGTGCGGATGATGATGATCGAATCGCGGCCGATCTCGTAGGTGACGAAATCGCCGACGTTCGGAATCTCCTCGACGCGCGCGGCGTGCTGCCAGACCCTGGCCCACAGGCGGTCGCCTTCGGCCCTGGCGTATTCCGGCGACAGGTACGCTTCGACCGGAAAGGTGAGCGGTTCGTTCAGCTCGTCAATGGTGACGTTCGTCTGTTCGACGGCATCGAGCTTGACCTGGTAGTTCACGACATCCTCCTCTTCACGACTTTTCCGGGTTTGCGGCTGCCGTGCCGGCCGGCCGCATGCCTTCAAGTACCGTACGCGCGGTAACTCGCGAACCCGGATGATAGACCGTTTCGGCGGTCCATCCAGACACTACTGTTGATCATTTCTCAACGACGAGGCCGGAGAGATCGCCCGCGTCGCGCCAGGCGCCGACCATCTGCTGGAACGAATCCCAGCCGTGGCCCCAGCCGCGGAACAGCGCCCACTTCGGCATGTCCTCGCCCTCGTTGTTGAAATAGCCGGGCGGACAGCTGTGCTGGAACTCCGAGAAATCGATCTCGATCTCGCGGAAGCGGCGCAGATATTCGTCCTGCGCCTCCTGGCTCGGCTCGACGACCCTGGCGCCGCGCTTCAGCGCCTCGCCGATGATGTAGGCGATGTGGCGGCCCTGCTCGCCGAACTGCTCGGTCACCGAGGCGTTGAGGCCGCCCTGGATGTAGCCGATGTAGAACTGGTTCGGGAAACCGTGCGTCATCGTGCCGTGCAGCGTCAGCGGGCCGTCCCGCCAGTGATCGTAGATCGACAGGCCGTTGCGGCCGTCGACCGCCGACATGCCCCAGCGACGCTCCAGCTCGCTCGTCACCTCGAAGCCGCTGGCGAAGATCATGCAGTCGACCGGGTATTCCTTGCCGTTGGCGACGAAGCCATTCTCGGTCAGGCGCTCGACGCCCTTGGTGTCGGACACGTCGATCAGCTCAACGTTCGGCCGGTTGAACGTCGGATAGAACTCGTCGCTCGACAGCGGGCGCTTGCAGAGGAAGCGGTAGTAAGGCTTCAGCGCTTCGGCCGTCTTCGGGTCCTTGATCAGCGCGTCGACGCGCTGGCGCAGGCGCTCCATCACGCCGTAATCGATGCGCTCGCGGCGCTGCATGAATTCTTCCATGCTCAATTGCGGCCAGCCCTCGGCCTCGAGCTCGGCCTTGAGGTTGCGGTTGATCTCGGTCCAGATGTCGCAGATCAGGTCCGGATCGCCGGGGCCCAGCGTTTCCATCGCCGCCTTGTGGAAATTGGCCTGGCGCACCTTCTGCCAGCCCGGCTGCAGCGACTTCAGCCATTGCGGATCGGTCGGCGGATTCGGGCGCTCGTCGACGCTCGACGGCGTGCGCTGCACGACGTACAGCTGCCTGGCGTACTTGCCGAGATACGGCACGGCCTGGATCGCCGTCGCGCCGGTACCGACGATCGCTACTCGCTTGTCGGCGAGCTTGTCGAGCACCGGATTGCCGTAGCTGCCGCCGGTGTAGTCGTAGTCCCAGCGCGCGGTGTGGAACATCTTGCCCTTGAACCGATCGATGCCCGGCAGGTTCGGCAGCTTCGGCATGTTGAGCACGCCGCAGGCGAGGATCACGAAGCGCGCGCGGATGTCGTCGCCGCGGTTCGTGCCGACGCGCCAGCGCTTGAGGTCTTCGTCCCAGCGCAGCGTGTCGATCAGGGTGTGGAACAGCGCGCGCTCGGCGAAGCCGAACTTCTCGGCGATGCCGCGCGCGTGCTGCTGGATTTCCCAGCCGTCGGCGAACTTCTTCGACGGCATGAAGCCGGTTTCCTCGAGCAGCGGCAGATAGCAGTACGACTCGTTGTCGCACTGGATGCCCGGGTAACGGTTCCAGTACCAGACGCCGCCGAAATCGCCGGCGGTGTCGACGTTGCGGAAATTCGTGACGCCGGCCTGCGTCAGATGGTAGGCCGCCATGATGCCGCCCCAGCCGGCGCCGAGGATGATGACATCGATATCCTCGGAGATCGGCTCACGCGGCGACGCCGGCTGGTGCGGATCGGCGACGTAGTCGCCGGCCGGATTGCCGCCGGCCGGCCGCACGTACTGCTTCTGGCCGTCCTTGCGCAGACGCTTCTCGCGCTCCTGCCTGTACTTCTCGCGCAGCGCGGGGATATCGACTTGCGCGGGCGTCTGCGTCGGCTGACACGCCATATGCCACTCCTCCAGCTGTTCTGGTAATCAACGGTGATGCTCAATAATAGCGTCGATTATACGCCGTGCACGGCGCGAAGCCCCATCCAGCCTCCGTCGGCCGTCCGCGGACCGCGACGACGGCGGTCCGGCGTCAGGCGGACGGCACGTGCGGCGCGCGCCGGTTGCCGAGCGGCCGCTGGTACGAGGGGTCTTCCTTGCTGCGCGCCGGCAGGCCGTTGAGGCCGATCCCCGGGACGTCGGTGAACGGAATCGGCAAGGTCGGCACCAAGCCCGACCACTCGATCGCGTTGGTGCGCAGCGCGATTTTCCAGACGCCGTCGCGGCGCTCGAGACGGTCGATGTAGCGGCCGCCGGCGACCCAGTTGGTCTCGTCGCGGTTGCGGCCGACGAACAGGTAGTACAGCTCGCTGTGCGCGACGTCGCCGTCGATCTCGACGCTGTGGTTCAGCAGGTTGTGGTGCGTCGCCACCTGCCCGGCCTCGTGCAGCGCCGAGGCCCAGTCGTACAGCGCGACCGGCCCGCCGACGAACGGGCCGGCGGCGATCGTCGCATCGGCGTGGAAGGCCGACAGGAACAGCTCGCGGTCGAAGCGGTCCATGCCGCGGCTGAAGCGCGTCAGGCAATCGGTGATGTCCTGCCGGTCGAGCAGGATCTCGATCCGGCGCCAGCGTTCGGGGGTGACGGTTTGCGTGCTCATCTGCGGGCCTCGGGTGATTTCATCCGGCGGCGGGGGGGGGGGCGCGCCGCCCGGGCGCACAAAGAAAAAATAAAAAAAAAGCC
>JASGFY010000014.1:0-54098 GCA_047605265.1 Solimonas sp. | reverse complement strand
AGAAACCACGGCTGGCGCAGACGCGCACAGCTTCGCTGGCGAGCGCGACGGCCGTTTGCCAGCGCAGTTTCGGCGTGGTGACGATGTTGCTTTCGTCGGCGTGCGCCACGGGTATCGTGGCCGCGAACACGACGGCAACCCCGGTCCCAACCAAGCCAAGATTTCTGGAATGGCTCATCTAATCAACCCGGAATGAAGGATGGATGCTGCATGGCAATAATCCTGTGCTGTGCGCGTCCACCGGAAAATGATGTAATTCCGGGAGATCTTTACGGAAATTTTCAGAAATCGATGCACGCCATCACTGAAATGGAGATCTTCGTCGAGGTGGTGCGGCAGGGCGGCTTCTCCGCGGCGGCACGCCGCCTTGGCCTGGCCTCGTCCGTCGTCGCGGACCGTGTGGCAGGCCTGGAGCGGCGGCTCGGGGTGCCCTTACTGCTTCGCACCACGCGCCGCCAATCGCTGACCGAGGCGGGCGAGGATTACTTTCAGGCGGTCAGTCGCATCGTCAACGACTTGCAGGCGCTGGAAAGCCGGGTCATCGAAAGCACGACTTCCGTGCGCGGCACGCTTCGCGTCACGGCGCCCCACCCGCTGGGACAACGCCGGATCGCCCCGTTCGTCGGGGAGTTTGCGGCGCGCTATCCCGGCATGGCCATCCATCTGACGCTCGACGACCACTTTGCCGACATCGTTGCGCAAGGCTTCGACGTTGCGGTGCGGGGCGGTCCGGCCATCGACTCGAACCTGATCGGGCATCACCTGTTCGACACTCGGCGTGTGGTTGTTGCGAGTCCGGCCTATCTGGATCGCCACGGCACGCCCCGCCAGCCGGACGATCTGACCGCGCATCGTTGTCTGGTCTTCAACACGCAATCGCATCTCCATGCGGAATGGCGTTTCGGGCGCGGCACGGCGGCCCGGAAACTGCGCGTGACCGGAGCACTCGCCACGACCCATTCGGCGTTGCCGGTCGCCTGGGCGGTTGCGGGACTGGGGCTTGCGCAGAAGTCCTGGTGGGAAGTTTCGGAACATCTCGCGGCGGGGCGCCTGGTGACCGTGCTCGATGCTTACGAGCCAGAGCCGGCCAGTTTTTATGCCATCCATCCGATCAGCCGCAAACAGTCGCGCAAGGTCGCGCTGTTCGTCGAGGGCCTGCTGTCGGTCTTCGCCGGCATGGATGGCGGAATGGTCGCTTCGGGATACCGCCCATCGCCATCGACCGCATGACGTCGAGCTGCGTGCCTGCAAATTGGCCTTTGCAGCCCCGCACTCGTTCCGATACGGCACGCCCCGGCTTACGGCCGCGGATGCCCTCGCATTGCCTAATCAAAGTTCTTGGCAGGACCTGAAGCCATCCGCCTTCAGCCCGAAGCGGCTGCAAGCGCTTCTGACGCAAATCCACGTCATCGCGGAGACGCTGCACCCGTAAAGCAAGCGGCCGCTCAAACCTCCAGCGGCGTCAGGACCGGAACCGGCTTGCTGCGCGTTTTGCGATAGATCAGGAAGTCGCTGTCCAGCGTCATCACCGCCGCGCCCGAATGCAGTTCGCTCATGCGCACGAGGCAGGCGTCGGCCAGCGAGGCCGGGACGTTGCGATAGCGGATGAACAGGGTGCGGACGGCTGAGAATTCGGCAGCGAGATCGAAGGCGAGCCGTATGGCGCCGCGTTCGATCAAACTGAGCCAGGTCGGGGTCTTGCCGGTAGCGGTGCAGGATGAAACAAGTCTCGCTGAGCACGGCATCGCAGGTCAGCAGTGGTTCCCGCGCCGTACGCAGGGTATTCACGGCCCATTCGTGTGCGGGTCGTTGGCCCGGATCATCGACATGAACGGGCCGGTATCGAGCAGCAGCGTACTCACCACAGCGACTTGTTGTCTTCGCCGTAGCCTTCCATGTATTTGGGATTGGTGGAGAGATCAGGCGGGCCGAACTTGACGGAACCGATCAGATCGCCCGCTAGCTCCAGCAGCGTCGGCTTCTGCGCCGGCGCGGCCGCCTCGTCCAGCGCTTTCTCCACCGCACGGCGCACGAACTCCGACTTGCTCACACCCTGCGCCTTGCTGGCGCGCGTGAGGCGGCTGTCGAGCTTGCGCGGCACTTTCAGGCTGATGGTGTTCATCGGTATTACCTCCGGATACGAAATAATACCGTCGCCTGCGGCGCCGGGCAAAAGCCTTACTGGCGGCCGCGAATATGCTCGACGGCGGCCTTCAGGCGCGCCAGCGTTCGCTCCCGCCCGAGCAGGAACAGCGTCTGGTCGATCGGCGGCGAGATGGCCATGCCGACGACGGCGACGCGGATCGGCTGCGCGACCTTGCCGAGGCCGAGGCCCTTGCCTTCCGCGTAGCCGTTGACGGCGGCGTGTAGTGCCGGCGCCGTCCACTCCGGCAGCGCTTCGAACGCGGCGACGAGCTCGCCGAGCACGGCGCCGCCATCGGCGGTCAGGTGCCTGGCGGCGTCCTTCTCGTTGTAGCCGTCGAGCTCGGCGTAGAAGAACTTCGACTTCTCGGCCATCTCGACGAGCGAGCGGCAGCGTTCGCGCTGCTGTTCGATGACGGCCTTGAGGTCGGGGCCGTTCGCCGGATCGACGCCGAGGCGGCGCAGATGCCAGTCGAACTCCGGCGCGATCACGGCCGGATCGGCGATCTTCAGATACTGGTGATTGACCCACCAGGCCTTCTCCATGTCGAAGCGCGCCGGACTCGCCGAGACATGGTCGAAATCAAACTTCTCGATCATCTCCTCGCGCGTGAACAACTCCTGGTCGCCGTAGCTCCAGCCGAGGCGCACGAGGTAGTTCAGCAGCGCTTCCGGCATGAAGCCCATCGCGCGGTATTCGGTGACGCTCAGCGCGCCGTGACGCTTGGAGAGCTTGGCGCCGTCGGCGCCAAGGATCATCGATACGTGCGCGTAAGCCGGCGGCGCCGCGCCGAGCGCCTGGAGGATGTTGATCTGGCGCGGCGTGTTGTTGACGTGGTCGTCGCCGCGGATCACGTGCGTGATGCCCATGTCCCAGTCGTCGACGACGACGCAGAAGTTGTAGGTCGGCACGCCGTCAGCGCGGGCGATGATGAGATCGTCGAGTTCCTTGTTGTCGAAGACGATCTCGCCCTTGATCAGGTCGTTCAGCACGACCTGCCCTTCGAGCGGATTCCTGAAGCGCACGACGGGCTGCACGCCTTCGGGAATCGGCGGCAGAGTCTTGCCGGACTCGGGACGCCAGCGGCCGTCATAGCGCGGCTTCTCCTTGCGCGCCAT
This sequence comes from Solimonas sp., assembly GCA_047605265.1. Taxonomy (GTDB): domain Bacteria; phylum Pseudomonadota; class Gammaproteobacteria; order Nevskiales; family Nevskiaceae; genus Solimonas. The sequence goes on along the minus strand of JASGFY010000014.1, from coordinate 50,837 downwards.
CTGCTCGGCACGCATCGCGTCGAGTTCTTCCTTGCTCGCGTAGCAGTAATAGGCCGTGCCGGCCGCGAGCATCTGTTGCACGACCTCCTTGTAACGGTCGAAGCGCTGCGTCTGGTAGATCTCGGCGAAGTCCGACTTCAGGTCCAGCCAGGCCATGCCCTCGAAGATCGCGTCGACGGCTTCCTGCGTCGAGCGTTCGCGGTCGGTGTCCTCGATGCGCAGCAGGAACTTGCCGCCGAAGCGCTTGGCGTAGAGATACGAGAACAGCGCGGTGCGCGCGCCGCCGATGTGCAGGTAGCCGGTCGGGCTCGGAGCGAAGCGGGTGACGACAGTCATTTCGTGAGACGTGAGGCGTGAGGCGTGAGGCGCCCGGAAGGCGCGCATTCTAAACTAAGCACTCCGGCCTCACGCCTGCCCCCTCACGTTTCACGAGCCATGTCCCGCCTCTTCGTCGAACAGCTGACCGTCATCGATTGCGCCTATCTCGACGCGGCCCGCGGCCTCGTGGGCGAGAGCTGGATCGTCGACATCGAGCTCGAGGGCCGACTCGACGAGCAGTCGATGGTGCTCGATTTCGGCGAGGTCAAGAAACGCCTGAAACAGGCCATCGATGGCAGCGTCGATCATGCCCTGCTGGTGCCGCGGCACGCGGCCGGGGTGCAAGTCTGCCGCGACGGCGAAGACGTACAGCTGAGCTTCGCGTCGGCGCATGGCACCTACGAGCATCGTTCGCCGGCGCACGCCGTCGTCCTGCTCGACGCCGAGGCGATGACGGCGGACAGCCTGATCGAACACCTGCGTCCGCTCCTGCGAGCCGTGCTGCCGGCCAACGTCGACGCGCTCGACATCAGGCTGCGTCCCGAGCGCATCGAGGGCGCGTACTACCACTACGTGCACGGCCTGAAAAAACATGACGGCCTCTGCCAGCGCATCGCGCACGGCCATCGCTCACGGATCGAGGTCCGCATCGCCGGCGAGCGCGACGCGGCGCTCGAAACGCGGATCGCCGACGCCTGGCGCGACATCTATCTGGGCACGCGCGAGGACGTCGTCGCGCACGGCGACGGCCGTATCCGCTTCGCCTACACCGCGCGCGACGGCCGCTATGAGCTGGAACTTCCGGATTCGCGCTGCGACTTGCTCGATACGGATAGCACGGTCGAACAGATCGCCGCCGAACTGGCGCGCCGGATCGCCGCACGACGGCCCGGCGCTGCCGTCACGGTGCGCGCTTACGAAGGCGTGATGAAAGGCGCCGTCGCGCGGATCGGCGGCGCGTAGCATCAGTCCGATTCAGAGCTGATTCATTGCGCTGTGCTAGCGTGCCGGCCATGAGTGAGCATCCGTCTCCGTTCCGGCTTCTCCCGCTCGCTACGGTCGCATTCGCCAGCGCGGCCCTGACGGGTTGCGTCATCGCCAACCCGCCCCGCCCGGGCGTTGGTTACGGCTACGTCGGCGGTGCCTATGGCGCCGAGGCGGCGCCCGGCTATTACGACGGCTACGGGTACTCTTACGGCGACGCCTATTACGGCACGCAGGGCTATTACTCGAGCTACTACGGCTATTACGGCCCGAGTACCACCTTCGTCTATACGTACGATCGTAGCTATGCGCGTCCGTCGCCGGGTAACGGAAACGATCGCAGTCATGAAGGCGCCCAGGGTGGCCATCATGACGCTGGTCATGATGGCGGCGGCTCCCACGCCGGCGGTCCGCCGGGCGGCCCGGGGAGCCGTGGACCCACGAACCGCCCTGAAGTCCGCGCCGGCAACTCGGGGGCGCACCGAGTCGACACCGCGCCCGTTGTCGCAGGGCGGCTCGACGACGCGCGAGCGGCCGGCTCGCTACACGGCGCCGACTCCGCGCGACCGCCGAACAGACTAGATACCAAGGGTTTCCCAGACCCGCTTGTGATATAAAAGCCGCCCTTTCCGGGCGGCCTTTTGTACTGCCCCACGAAAAGCCGGGTTCCGCAGCCGCACCGGCACCGTCGTTGATGTTGACCATGAGCACTGACATTCATTTCTTTCCGCGCGTCACCGTCGAGCAGGTCGAAGAAGGCCAGGAGCTGGCGCCGAAGTTCGACGAGCATGGGCTGCTGCCCTGCGTGACGACGGCGGCGCACAGCGGCGAAGTGCTGATGCTCGGCTATATGAACGCCGAGGCGCTGCGCCTGACGATCGCCACCGGCGAGGCGCACTATTACTCGCGGTCGCGCCGGACGATCTGGCACAAGGGCGCGACCTCGGGCCTCGTGCAGAAGATCGTCGAACTGCGTATCGACGACGATCAGGATGCTGTCTGGCTGCGCGTCGATGTCGTAGGCGATGCGAGCTGCCACGTCGGTTACCGCTCGTGCTTCTACCGCTCGGTGCCGACCGGCGAAGGCCCGGCGGTGCGCGAGCTTCGCTTCGAAGAGAGCGAGAAAACCTTCGATCCGAAAGCGGTCTACGGCGACGCGCCGAATCCGACCCAGCTCTGAGGTGCCGCGCACGGGGCCGGCGCCAGAACGTCGGCCGCGCGCCGCCAGTAGGCCGGCGTCGCCGGCCGCGCGTTCCAGAAATGACCGGCCACGTCGCGCCAGCGCTCGATGCGCAGCGGTGCGTCCGCGCTTTCCCGATCGATCCTGATGGCGCCGGACTCCCCGGTCATCGCCGCCTGCGCGCCGCAATCGAGATAGCGCCGCACGACCGCGGGCCGCGGATGACGGAAGCGGTTGTGCCAGCCGCTGGCGAAAATCAGCTGCCGCGGCTGCACGGCGGCGATAAACGCCGCGGTCGACGAGCTGGCGCTGCCGTGGTGCGGCGCCACCAGCACGTCCGCACGCAACGCCTGCGGATGGGCGGACAGCAAGCGCGCCTCCATCGCTTTTTCGATGTCGCCGGGCAGGAGGACCGAGAACGGCCCATCGATCTTCAGCACGCAGGATCGGTTGTTGTCGGAATCGAGGCCGCGCCGCCGTTGCGGATCTTCGCCCCCCGCCGCGTCGGGCGGCGCCAGCACGCTGAAGCGCACGCCGTCCCATTCCCAGCGCTGGCCGTCGCGGCAGGGATTGTCCGGCCGCGTGCCGAGTTCGTCGCGCACGTCGAGCAGGCGGCGCACCGCCGGCACGCCGCCGGCATGATCGTTGTCACCGTGCGAGAGCAAGAGCAGATCGATGCGCGGCGAGCCGCGGCCGAGCACGTATGGCGCAACGACCGACGCGCCGGCGTCGAAGCCTTCGTCGAACGCCGGTCCGGCGTCGAACAGCAGCTGGTGACGCGCCGTGCGCACGAGCACGGACAAGCCCTGTCCGACGTCGAGCACCGTCACTTCCAGGCCACCGCGCACCGGCGCGGATGGCGGCCACAACAGCGGCAGCAGGCACAGAACGCCGGTCGCGCGCAGCGGCAGGCCGGCCGGCGCGAACAGCAGCACGCTGCCAATCAGCGCCAGCAGCAACGCAGCGAGCGGCGCCGACAGCGGCCACCACGCGAAAGGCGCGTGCGCCGCAATGGCGTACAGCGCGGCGAGCACCGCTTCGAGCAGCCGGGCGCTGAGCGGCAACAGCGCGGTGGCCGCCGCGGATGACAGCGCCGCGGCGACGGTGACGAGCAGAAGCAGCGGCGTCAGCAGCGCGAACAGCGGCACCGCGAGCAGATTGATGAAGGGCGCGGCCCAGGCCATGCCGTGGAAGTAGTAGAGCCCGAGCGGCGCCAGCGCGAGGCTGAGGAACAGCTGCACGCGGATCGCCACCCGCCACGACGGTTCCGGCCGCCAGCGCGCGCTGACCAGATAGAAGATCGACGCCACCGCCACGAACGACAGCCAGAGTCCCGGCGCCATCACCGCGCACGGATCGGCCACGACGATCGCGCACCAGGCCAGCGCCAGTGCGCGGCTCGGCTGCGGCGGCCGATGCAGCAGGGCCGCCAGCAGCAGCACCAGCAGCATGAACAGCGCCCGGGCGACCGGCGGCTCGAATCCGGCCAGCGCCGCGTAGACGCAGGCGAACAGCGCCGATCCGTAAAGCGCGAAGCGCTGCGCCGGCATGCGCAAGGCCAGGCGCGGCACGCTGGCCCAGCTCCAGCGCAGTACGAAGAACGCGAAGCCGGCGACCAGCGCCAGATTGAATCCCGAGATCGCGATCAGGTGCGTCGTGCCGCTGAGCCGGAAAGCGTTCCAGTCCGCGTCGCGCAGATCGGACGTCACGCCGATCGTCAGGGCCTTCAGCAGCGCGCCGCCGGGCCGCAGCCCGGCGACGCGGTCCACCTCGTCGCTCCAGGCCTGCCGCAGTTTCAGGATCGGCCGGCCGGACGCCACGCCGCAGGGTTCGGCGGCGAGGACAGTCGCCGTCGCCCCCAGGTGCTGGCGAAACAACCAGGCCTCGTAGTCGAAGCCATACGGGTTCAGCGAACCGTGCGGCGCACGCAGACGCAGTTGCAAGCGCCAGCACTGCGCGCCGGCCACCGCCGTCTCGGCGCGATACCACGACACGCGAATCCGCGCCGGCAGGCCGGTCTCGGAACGCGGCTCGAAACCGAAGCGCCAGGTCGTCGCCGGGCCGTCGCCGGAACGCTCGGCGCTGCGCTCCGGCACGGTGGCGACGACGCCTTCGACCCAGTGCTCTTCGTGATGGCGCGCGTCCGGCCACTGCCGCTCGCGCTCGCGCATCGCATGCGCCGTGGTCAGCACGACGCCGAACGCGAACGCCAGCGACGCGGCGCGACCGCGCCAGGGCAGCAGCGCGGCGGCGGCGATCAGGCAAAGGAAAAACAGCGACAGCAGATCGGGCAAGGCGTGCACCAGCAGCACGCCCGCCGTGAAGCAGAGCGTCAGGACGCGGATGTCGTGACGAGGCGCCCGCTGTCGATCGTCCATACGCGGTCCATGCGGCTGGCGAGATGCAGGTCGTGCGTGACGACGACGAGACTGGTGCCGAGTTCGCGATTGAGCTCGAGCATCTGATCGAACACGCGCTCGGCGGTCTTGGTGTCGAGGTTGCCGGTCGGCTCGTCGGCGAGCACGCAGGCCGGCCGCGTGACCAGCGCGCGCGCCACGGCCGCGCGCTGGCGCTCGCCGCCCGACAGCTCGCCCGGCTTGTGCTGCTGACGGCCGCCGAGGCCGACGCGCGTCAGCAGGTTGGCCGCGCGCGCGCTGGCCTCGCGCGGCGGCGTGCGCCGGATCAGCAGCGGCATCGCCACGTTCTCGAGCGCCGTGAATTCCGGCAGGAGATGATGGAACTGGTACACGAAGCCGAGCGCCTGATTGCGCAGACGGCCACGCGCGGCGTCGGACAGCGCCGACATGTTCTGGCCGGCGACCCAGACTTCGCCGACGCTCGGCGCATCGAGGCCGCCGAGACAGTGCAACAGCGTCGACTTGCCGCTGCCGCTGGCGCCGACGATGGCGACGCGCTCGCCGCGACCGATGCTCAGCTCGATGTCCTTCAGCACCTCGAGGCGCAGGCGGCCGTCGTCGAAGGTCTTGCCGAGGCCCTTGGCCTCGATAATGGTTGGGTTCATACCGGCAACGGCGCCCTCTCGCGACGCTAGATCCCCACGCTCCGCGCGGGGCCCCTCCACGCTGCTCGGAACGCTACTCATACCGCAGCGCCTCCGCCGGCTGCACGCGCGATGCGCGCCACGCGGGATACAGCGTCGAAACTAGGCCGAGCACCAGCGACAGGCCGCCGATGCGCACCACGTCGGACAGCTTCAGCTCCGACGGCAGGTCGCTGATGTAGTAGACGTCCGGCGCGAGGAACTGGTGATTCGTCAGCTTCTCGAGCAGCGGCACCAGCGTCTCGACGTTCAGCGCCAGCAGCACGCCCAGCACCACGCCGATCGTCGTGCCGACGAAGCCGATGATCGAGCCCTGCACCATGAAGACCGCCATGATCGAGCGCGGCGTCGCGCCGAGTGTGCGCAGGATGGCGATGTCGGCCTGCTTGTCCTGCACGACCATCACCAGCGTCGAGACGATGTTGAAGGCGGCGACGGCAACGATCAGCGAGAGGATGATGAACATCACCATTTTCTCGGTCGCCACGGCGCGGAAGAAATTGGCGTGGCTGCGCGTCCAGTCGGAAATGTAATAGATGCCCGGCATCTGGTTGGCGAGGTCGCGCGCGACGCGCGGCGCGGCGAACAGATCGTGCAGCTTGAGCCGCACGCCGGTGACGGTGTCGCCCATGCGCAGCAGCGCCTGCGCGTCCTGCAGGTTGATCAGCACGAGGCCGCGATCGAACTCGTACATGCCGACGCGGAAGATGCCGCTGACCGTGAAGCGGCGGAAGCGCGGCAGCACGCCGGCCGGCGTCACCGAGGCCTGCGGGATCATCAGGTCGATCTTGTCGCCGATGCCCGCGCCGAGCGATTCGGCGAGCTCGGAACCGAGCACGATGTTGTACGAGCCCGGCGTCAGCGATTCGAAGCTGCCGGCCTTGATGTGCTGGTCGATCTCGGAGACCTTCGCCTCGTCGGCCGGCAGCACGCCGCGCAGCATGGTGCCGGACAGGTCGGCGCCGACCTTCACCATGCCCTCGCCCTCGATGTACGGCGCCACCGCCTCGATCTCCTTGTTCCGCGCCGCCAGCTTGGCGACGCCCGGCCAGTCCTCGAGGCCGCCGTGATAGGCCGAGATCGTCGCGTGCGAGGCCATGCCGAGAATGCGTGTGCGCAGCTCGCGCTCGAAACCGTTCATCACCGACAGCACCGTGATCAACGCCATGACGCCGATCGCGATGCCGGCCATCGACGCCGCGGAAATGAACGAAATGAAGTGATTGCGCCGCTTGGCGCGCGTGTAGCGCAGGCCGGCGAACAGCTCGTAGGGGTTACGCATAAGACGCGGATTGGAGCACAGGGCCGGACGACGCGCCAGTTCCGGCCGGCCGCCCCGACGAACCCCGGAGCGGGCGATTTCGCCCGTCCGATGACAACGGACTGTCAACGGATTTTCGCATGCGACAGCTCAGCATCGACTTCACGGAAGCGTCATTCGCGGCGCCTAGGTTCCGCGCGTCTTCCCGGCGCAATGCCTTCGTTGCGCCGCAGGCAGCGAACCATCTGCAACCCCAGGGAGCCCTTCGACCATGCCGTATCCGCACCTGCGCCGCCACGGCGCTTGTCTACTCAGCGCCGTCGCCGGCGCGCTGCTGCTGGCCGCCTGCAGCGACGACCACGACGACTCGGACGACAGCGCCGCCAAGTCGGCCGTTTTCGCCGCCGTCGACGCGGCCTCGACCGACGCCGAGAAGCGGCAGGTCTACGCCAGCGACTACGTCACGATCGACGGTGAAACCCGCGAGACGTCCTACGTCACGATCCTGCGCTCGGGAGAGCAGCGCGGCAGCAGCACCGACCTCAACGTCTTCGGCCAGGTCGTCGACAAGACGATGGCGCCGATCCTGCAGGAAGACGGCTCGGCGACGATCGCCGACTCGAACGATTTCTCGTCGTTCCTGACGGTCGGCAGCAAGCTGTACGCCGTCTCGCAATTCGAAAGCCAGCCCGGCGCGATGTATCTGACCGAGCTGTCGCAGAACAGCGAAACCGGCAAGCTCACCGCCGTCACCACGACGGCGCTCGATCTGTCCGGCATCAACGGCATCTGGAATCCCTGCGCCGGCCAGGTCACGCCGTGGGAAACGCATCTGGGCTCAGAGGAGTACGAGCCGGACGCCAAGAGCGGCACCAGCAGCGCGTCGACCATGAGCGACTATCTCGGCGGCGACACGACCAATCCGTACTTCTGGGGCTACCCGGTCGAAGTCGCCGTCGGCGAGGACGGGACGGCGACCGTCACCAAGCACTACGCGATGGGCCGCTTCGCGCACGAGCTCGAATACGTGATGCCGGACAGCAAGACCGTCTACGAATCGGACGACGGCACCAACGTCGGCTTCTTCCGCTATGTAGCCGACACCGCCAGCGACCTGAGCAGCGGCACGCTGTACGCGATGAAATGGACGCAGACCAGCACCGCCGGCGCATCGGCGCTCGGCACGGCCGACATCTCGTGGACCGAGCTCGGCTCGGCGACCGACGACGAGATCAAGGCGCTGATCGACGCCGGCACGACGTTCACCGACATCTTCACGGTCGGCACCGCGACCGACGGCGCCTGCCCCGACGGCTACACGGCCGTGACGGCGAACAGCACCAGCCTCCAGTGCCTGAGCCTGAACGACGGCATGGAAAAAGCGGCCGCGTTCCTCGAGACGCGCCGCTACGCCGCCTACCTCGGCGCGACGACCGAGATGAAAAAGGAGGAAGGCGTGACCTTCGACCCCGCCGGCAAGAAGCTCTACGTCGCCTACAGCGACGTCAGCAGCGGCATGTCGGACGGCAGCGGCGACGTGCAGCTCGCGCAGAACAGCTGCGGCGCCATCTACGCCTACGACGTGGACGACGATTACGTCGCCACCGCGGCGACCGGCGTGCTGCAAGGCAGCACCGCGTCGTATGCCGAGGACGACACGTTCTACGGCAACGGCTGTGACGTCGACGGCATCGGCAATCCCGACAACATCAGCTTCATGCCGGACCAGAAGACGCTGCTGATCGGCGAGGACGCCTCCAGCGCGCACCAGAACGACATGGTCTGGGCCTACAACGTCGAAAGCGACACGCTGACCCGCATCGGTTCGACACCGTACGGCGCGGAAACGACCTCGCTGTACTATTACCCGGACCTCAACGACTTCGGCTACATCATGTTCGTCGTTCAGCACCCGTACGGCGAAAGCGACGAGGACGAAGTCACCGACGACAGCGCCGAACGCCGTTCGTACTTCGGCTACATCGGCTCGCTGCCGCCGCACTCGTAAAGACCGCCGGACGGCGGAACCGGGTTCCGGCGCTTTGGCGCCGGAACCTTTTTCACTGCATCGAAAACCCTCATGCGTACCGATCGGATCCTGGCGGCCCTGCTGGTCTCGGCCCTGCTCGTCCCGGCCTGCGGCCATCGCGACGACAGCGACGTCGACCTGCGTCGGCGCCCCGTGCGCAACAAGATCGCCAACATCCCGCCGCAGTGCTTCACGCGCACGCAGGACGTCCCCGGCGGCGCCGTGCAGAACCCCTGCTACGTTTGCCATGCCGACGCGCGCGAACCGAATTATCAGAGCCAGCCGGAAAACCAGCTGAGCTACGCGTTCCCGGCGATCGGTTCGACGGGCCGCGTACGCAACGACTGGAACAATCTCTTCCTCGATCGCCGCGCGCAGATCGCCGCGATCGGGGACGGCGAGATGCTCGACTACGTCCGCCGCGACAACTACCACGACGCCGAAGGCCGCATCGATCTCGCGCAGCGCCTCGCCGCCCTGCCCGCACGCTGGGACCTGAACGGCAACGGCCGCTGGGACGGATACGTTCCGGACGCCGGATTCCGGTTCGACGCCGACGGCTTCGACCGCGACGCCAAGGGCCGCCCGACCGGCTGGCGCGCGTTCGCCTACTACCCGTTCCCGGGCGCGTTCATGCCGACCAACGGTGCGTTCGACGACGTGCTGATCCGGCTGCCGGCGGCCTTCCGCCAGGACCGCGAGGGGCACGACGACCCGGTCGTCTACCGGACCAATCTCGCGATCGTCGAAAGCCTCGTGCGGCGCGCCGACGTCGCGATCGAACCGACCGACGAACGCACGCTCGGCCTCGATCTCGACCGCGACGGCGCGCTCGGCACGGCCACGCGCGTCGCCTACGACTGGGCCCCGCGGGAGAAGCGGCTCATGACCTACGCCGGCCGCGCCGGCGCGGAGCTGCAGGCCGGCCGCCAGCAAGCCGCCGCCGGCCTGTTCCCGGTCGGCACCGAATTCCTGCACAGCGTGCGCTACCTCGACATCGGCGGCGACGGCGCCGCCGTTCCCGCGCCGCGCATGAAGGAACTGCGCTACAGCCGCAAGCAGCGCTGGGCGACCTATTCCTCGCTGCGCCACCAGTCGATCCTCGAAGCCAAAGAAGCCGCGCTGTCGCCGGACGAGCCGGAGCAGTACTACGGCGATCCGGAACGCGGCATGAAAAGCCAGCTCGGCTGGGTCTACCAGGGTTTCATCGAGGACAGGCAAGGCCGCCTGCGGCCGCAGACCCAGGAAGAGTCGCAGTTCTGCCTCGGCTGCCACGGCGGCCTGTCGGCGACCGACGACACGGTGTTCTCGTTCTCGCGCAAGCTCACCGGCGGTCCGGCGCACGGCTGGCGCCCCTGGGGCGCGCAGCCTTTCCGCGCCTTGCCCGATCCGCTGCGCGTCGACGGCCGGCCGGAGTTCGCGACCTATCTGATGAACAACCATGCCGGCGACGAGTACCGCGCCAACGACGAGGTGCGGCAGCGCTTCTTCGACGCCGACGGCACGCCGCGCCGCGAAGCGTTCGCGAGACTGCAGACCGACTTGTCGACGCTGCTGCTGCCGTCGCGCACGCGCGCACTGGCGCTGGACAAGGCGTACTGGCTGATCGTCCGCGAGCAGTCGTACACGCAAGGCCGCGACCCGGTGCTGCAGCCGGCGCAGAATGTCTGGCGCGACATCGAGCAGGATGCCGCGACCGGCATCGCCGAACCGCTGCCGGCGCCGCGCCTGGCCGTGCGCTAAGCGCCCGCCATCGCGCGGCCGGCGCGGGGCGATGTGCGGCGCGCCGGCCGCTGCCGGTCTCGTGCCAGACACGCGCCACGCTGGCATGCGAGTGGCCACCGCACGGTGCTATAGTCGACCTAAGCTTTGGGGGCCAAGTCTTTTTATGCACAAGACTTTTTCTGTGGGGAGGGTGATGCTCGCTACTGGGCTCGCCGCCGGACTCGCTGCCGGCTTTCACGGCATCGCGGCGCAAGCCGACGTGCTGGCCGTGCCGCAGCGCGGCCAGAGCCAGGCGGCGGTGCTGCGTGAATTCGGCGAACCGCAGCTGCGCCACGCGCCGGCCGGCGGCGGCGCCCCGAAGCATCCGCCGATCACACGCTGGGACTACGACGGCTGGTCGGTGTTCTTCGAGCGCACGACCGTCGTCGACGTCGTCATCCAGGGCGATCCGCCGCCGCTGTCGCACGTCGACGAATTGCATCCCGCACGCGCCGGCGGCGAATAAGCGTTCGGCGAATGGCGGCGCGGCGTCGCCGCGCGGTAAGATCGGCCCCGCACAATGGGGGCGCGCAAGCGCCCCCTTTCGTTTGCTTCCGACTGCCGCCGACTCTCGTCCGCACCGATGACCGCCACGCCGACCACCGTCCTCCCCGCCGAATGGGCGCCACAGCGTGCCGTGCAGCTGACGTGGCCGCGCCCCGACGGCGATTTCGCGAAGCACTTCGTCGCCGTCGAGAACACCTTTGTCGCGCTCGCCGCGGCGATCACGCGCTTCGAGGATCTGATCATCGCCTGCGGCGACGATGTCGAAGCGCTCGGCAAAAAGCTGCTCGCCGGCGGCGTCGATCCAAAGCGCGTCGACCTCTACCCGGTGCCGGCCAATGACGTCTGGGCGCGCGATCACGGGCCGATCACCGTGTTCCGCGACGGCGCGCCGGTACATCTCGACTTCGTCTTCAACGGCTGGGGCAACAAGTTCGATGCCGCGCTCGACAACCGCATTACGCGCGCACTGCAGACGCAGGACGTGTGGATGGCGCCGGTCGAGTCGCTGGATTTCGTGCTCGAAGGCGGCGGCATCGAATCCGATGGTCTCGGCACGCTGCTGACCACCGAGCGCTGCCTGCTCGCGGCGACGCGCAATCCGCAATTCAGCAAAGCGCAGATCGAGGAAAAACTCAGAGCGTGGTTCGGCGTGCGGCGTGTGCTGTGGCTCAGGCACGGCGACCTGATCGGCGACGACACCGACGGCCACATCGACACGATCGCGCGCTTCTGCGATCCGGCGACGATCGCCTACCAGGCCTGCGACGACGAGCAGGACGCGCACTACGAAGACCTCAAGGCGATGCAAGCCGAGCTGCAGGCACTGCGCACCATCGACGGCCGGCCGTACAGGCTGGTGCCACTGCCCCTGCCGCTACCCGCCTTCGATGAGGACGGCAAGCGCCTGCCGGCCGGCTATCCGAATTTCCTGATCCTGAACGGCGCCGTGCTGGTCCCCACGTACGGCGACCCGAACGACGCGGTCGCGCTGCAGCGCCTGAGACCCTGCTTCCCCGGCCGCGAAGTGATCGGCATCGATTGCCGCGCGCTGATCGAGCAGTACGGCAGCCTGCACTGCGTGACGATGCAGATTCCGCGCGCGCCCTGAGGAGGAAAGCACAACCATGAGCCAGAGCAAGATCCTGCGCGTCGGCGTCGTCCAGCAGCCGTGCACCGGACAGCGTGACGTCAACCTGCGGATGTCCGAGGAAGGCATCCGCGCCGCGGCGGCCGGCGGCGCCAGGCTCGTGCTGCTGCAGGAGCTGCACACCTCGCTGTACTTCTGCCAGCACGAATCGACCGACCTCTTCGATCTCGCCGAGCCGATTCCCGGCCCGTCGACCGAATGGCTCGGCGCGCTGGCGAAGGAACTCGGCGTCGTCATCGTCGGCAGCCTGTTCGAGCGCCGCGCGCCGGGGCTGTACCACAACACCGCCGTCGTGCTGGAAAAAGACGGCTCGCTCGCCGGCGTGTACCGCAAGATGCACATCCCGGACGATCCGGGCTACTACGAGAAGTTCTACTTCACACCGGGCGATCTGGGCTTCACGCCGATCCCAACCAGCGTCGGCAGGCTCGGCGTGCTGGTCTGCTGGGACCAGTGGTATCCGGAAGGCGCGCGCCTGATGGCGCTGGCCGGCGCCGACCTGCTGCTGTACCCGACGGCGATCGGCTGGAACCCGCAGGACACGGACGAAGAACGCACGCGCCAACGCGACGCCTGGGTGACGATCCAGCGCGCGCACGCCGTCGCCAACGGCCTGCCGGTGATCGTCGCGAACCGCGTCGGCTTCGAGCCCGACCCGACCGGCCAGTGGCCGGGCTCGCAGTTCTGGGGCCACAGCTTCGTCGCCGGCCCGCAGGGCGAGTTCATCGCCAAGGCCGGCGAGCAGGCCGACGTGCTGCTCGCCGACGTGGATCTGATGCGCAGCGAGAACGTGCGCCGCTGGTGGCCGTTCCTGCGCGACCGGCGCATTGATGCCTATGGCGATCTGGTCAGGCGTTTCAGGGACTGATTTAAAGGGCTTTGGCCCTATGCATGGGTACTCTTTGGTGACGATATAACTCGCACACCTGCCAAAGCCTCCGGGCTGATTGCACTGGCGGGTCGTTCCACCAAAAGCTTCCGCACCGCTATAACCCCATGACTTGCAGCGTTGCGCTGCCAAATTTACAGCTTGCCGTTCGTCAAGATTCGCCTGCTGAAACTCTCCGAGTTCATAGGAAAGCTTCCTGCTCGCGCCGGCGCTCAAGGTCTGGGCGGCTTCGCTGGTCGCCAGCACGGAAAAGTCGCTCGACTCGCCGGCGCCGTAAATCTGGCCAGACTCCACGTAAAATCTGGCTATAATCGCCCCGTAATCGTCGGAGGCGCGTCCATGACCGAAGTTGGAACCCTCGAAGCCAAAAATCGCCTGTCGAGCCTGCTCGACGAAGTTCTGGATGGCGGAGAAGTCATCATCACGCGCCACGGCAAGCCGGTGGCGAAGCTGGTCGCGATCAATGAAAAAGCGGCGCGCGCGCAGGAAATGCGTGCTGTCATCGAAGCCACGCGCCGTTTGCACGACAGCATCAAGCCGAAGGGCAAGCCGATCCCGTGGGAAGAACTGAAGAACGCCGGCCGCAAGTGGTGATTCCTTGGGGAATGGCCTTGCGACTCGTTCTCGACAATTCAGTGACGACAGGCTGGGTCCATCCGGATCAGGCCACGGCGTATTCGACGGCGCTGCTGGATCAGCTGGCGCGCTATCAGCCCCTGGCGCCGACGCTCTGGCCGCTGGAATTCGGCAATACCATGCTGGCGCTGTTGCGTCGCAAGAAACTCACCGAAGCGCAATGGCGCTCAGCGCTGGTACGCGCGGCAAGCTGGAAGATCGCGCTGGACACCAGGCCGCCGGAATTTGCCGTGCTCGGTAATCTGGCGATCCGGCACGGCCTGACAGTTTACGACGCCGCCTACCTCGACTCCGCGCTGCGAAACCGCGTTCGACTGGCGACGCAGGACACGGCGCTGAAGAAAGCGGCGCTCGAACGAAAGTGCTGGTTCGATCCGGAAAAGATGTCTGCAGCGAGCTGACCCGGCACGTCCGCGAACGCCCGGGCTGAACGGGTAGAATCCGCGGCCGTCTCGCCGGCCGATCCGATCGCCGTCTCGGCGATCGCCGCGCGCGTGCCGATCCCCAAGCGCCTGATGCACATCCTCGAAGGCGAGTCGCTGCTGAATGATGCCTCCGGCCTGGTCTGCTTCCGCTTCGCGGTCGCGGCGGTGATGACCGGCGGTTTCTCGCTGGCGTCGGCATCGGCGACGTTCCTTTGGCTCGCGGCCGGCGGCGGACATGTCGGAGCTGTTCTTCGACAATGTGCGCATCGGCAAGGACGAGGTGCTCGGCCGCCTCGGCGGCGGCTTCGGCCACCTGGTCGACGATCTGCCGCGCGAACGCCTCGTGCTTGCGGTGTCGGCCGTCGCGCACGCGCAGGGCGCGCTGGAAAAGACCCTCGAGTACGTGACGACGTGCAAGGCCTTCGGACAGCCGATCGCCGCGTTCCAGAACACGCGCTTCGAGCTGGCGAAGATCAAGACCGACATCGAAGTGCACCGCGCCTACCTGGAGAAGTGCACAGCGCTGTACGCCGGGGGCAGGATGGACGTGCCGACGGCGGCGATGATCAAGCTGGCGACGACCGAGATGGAAGGCCGCGTCACCGATGCCTGCCTGCAGCTGTTCGGCGGCTACGGCTACATGACGGAGTACCCGATCTCGCGCTACTTCGTCGACGCGCGCATCCAGCGCATCTACGGCGGCACCAGCGAAATCATGAAGGAGGTCATCGCGCGTTCGCTCGTCGGGCGCTGAGTGCGAGACTGAGCGCGAAGCCCATCAAAAACCCTCTCTCCCATCGCTACGCGATGGGAGAGAGGGAGGGCTTCAACCGAGCAGTTCCTTCGGAATGTTGCCGCCGTTCTTCGCCAGCGCGGCGAGCACGGCCTTGTGCAGCGCGATGTTCTGTTCGGCGCTGCCGCTGAAGTCGCCGGCGATGCCGACGTCCTTCGCCAGCTCCTTGCGCGCGGCAAGGCTGCTGTCGAGCCCGAGCAGTTTGAGCAGATCGACGATCGAGGTCTTCCAGTTGAGCTTCTGCGCATTGGCGGCGGCCAGGCCTTCGAGTTTGGCCACGACATCGACGGCCGATATCGGCGTCACGGCGGTAGCGGCGGGCGCAGCCGGAACCGCAGGTGCCGTCGGCGTCGCCGCTTCCGCTTTCTGGCCGAGACCAAGCTTTTCGAGAATCGAACCGAACAGACTCATATCGCGCTCCTTTTCGAGCAGGGGTGGAACCGCAGGCGGCCACCATACACGACGAGCCCGGCGCGGCGTGTTGCAGGCCTGACAACAGGTCCCGGCACCGCTGTGCGATCCTGCGCCGGCCACGCACAAGCCTGCGCAGCGCGGACTCTCGATGTCCATCTTCCCTTTGCCGGGTATTCCGATTTCGGCGCACTTGCCGGATATCGGCCATTCGCGCTTAAATCTCCTCATCAACCCCAACGACGAGCAGCAAGGCCGGCCCTCGCTGGCTTCAGCGGCCGCATCGACATTACGTCTCCGGCTTTCCCGGCCGGGGATTTCAGATGGTGGGAGGAGAAATGAAGTCGGATCGCATCACCCTGCTCGCGGCCGCTGGCCTTGCCGTGCTCGGCATCACCCTGCTGCCGCTGGCGGCCGCCACCGCCCAGGAGGCCACCGCCGATTCGCCGCCGCCGGCACCCCCCGCGCCGCCTGCATCGGCCGACGACAGCGGCCTGGCGGAGGTCGTGGTGACGGCACAGCGCCGCGAGGAAAAATCGCGCGACGTGCCGATCAGCATCACGGCGCTGAGCGCCGACCAGCTGGCCACCGCCAACGTCGAGCAGCTGGCGGACACCGCCAAGGTGACGCCCGGCCTGCGCTTCGACGCGGCGGGACCGGCAGTGCAGCCGAGCATCCGCGGCGTCGGCACGGCGATCACGACGTCCGGCGGCGGCCCCAACGTCGGCATCTACGTCGACGGCTTCTTCCGCGCGAATACCTACGCTTCCGACTTCCAGCTGCTGAACGTCGAGAACATCCAGGTGCTCAAGGGTCCGCAAGGCACGCTGTTCGGACGCAACACCACGGGCGGCGCCATCCTCGTCTCGACGGCGGACCCGAGCCCGGAAACCGCAGTGGAGGCAAAAGCCGGCTACGCGCGCTTCAACGCGCCGTCGTTGCAGGCCTACGCGACGACCGGCGTCGGCGACCATCTCGCCTTCGACATCGAGGGTCTCTACCGGCGCGGCGACGGCTACTTCACCGACGTCACGAACGGCAACGACAGCATCGGCCGATACGAGGACTGGTCGGTACGCACCGGCATGAAGGCACAGCTCGGCGACACCAGCTCACTGCTGCTGCGCTACGAGCACAACGCGATGAACGATCCGTCGACGCTGATGAGCAACGCCTTTGTCGACAAGAGCGGCGACGCGCGCTTCTTCTCGACGGTCGCGGACCCGCAGACGAGCTACGGCTATTCCAGCTCCAAGGGCGTCGCCCTCATCAACCTCAACGCAACGTCGGACGAGTACGCGACCAGGCCCGGCGACATCGCCCTGAACCAGCCGGTGGGCTTCCGCCTGCGCACCGACGCGGTCGAGGCAACCTTCAAGTCCGATTTCGATTTCGCGCGCTTCACCTCGTATACCCAGTACCGCTACGACTACACGCCGTACACCGACGATCTCGATTCCACCGCCCTGCCGCTGCTGAACCTCTACATCGGCGTCCAGGACACGACGATCTCCCAGGAATTCCTGCTGAACTCGAATGACAAGCAGGCGCGCCTGCAATGGACGGTCGGCGCCAATTACTTCTACTACAAGGACGACTGGTCCGACCTCAAGGCCGCCGGCACCGTGCCAACCTTCGGCGTCAGCAGCGACACGACGGACATGCAGCCCTTCGGCGGTTCGAGCACGACGACCAGCTCGATCGCGGCCTTCGCCGACGCGACGTACGCGCTGATCGAGGAGAAGTTGTTCCTGACCCTCGGCGGCCGCTTCAGCCACGACAGCGTGACCGACGCCTATTTCAATACCAACCAGTTCACGCAGTACACGGGCTACATAGGACGCAACGGTGAATACGTGGCGTTCGACGGCGACCCGCAGACGCGGATCGACGTGCCGGACCTGCACGACAACCGCTTCTCGCCGCGCGTCGTGCTGCGCTACAAGCCCGGCGATCGTTCGAGCGTCTATGCCTCGTACACGCAGGGCTACAAGGCCGGCATCCTCAACGTCGGCGGCGACTCGCTGCAGCCGGTCAAACCGGAGCAGAACAACGCCTACGAGGTCGGCTACAAGTACGAGGAACGCAAGTGGGCGCTCGATCTCGCCAGCTTCCTCTACGACTACAAGGATCTGCAGGTGTCGAGCTTCCAGGCCGGCTCCGCGCAGATCACCAATGCCGCGACCGCGCGCGTCTACGGCGTCGAAGGCCAGATCCGCTACAGCGTGATGCGCGATCTCGACGTCAATCTCGGCGCCACGTGGACGCACGCACGCTACCGCTCGTTCGAGAACGCGCCGTTCTACGGCTACTGCGATCCGTCGGTCAGCGACACCACGGCTTCGAACTACTGCTCGTCCGGCTCGGGCTCCATCGTCCAGGTTGAGAAGGACGCCAGCGGCGACCGCCTGCAGCGTTCGCCGGAAGTCACGGCCACGCTCGGCGCCAGCTACCGGATTCCCACGGCCGCGAGCGGCGAATTCACGGTGTCCGGCAATCTTTACTACAGCTCGGATTTCTATTTCGATCCGAGCGAGCAGTTCCACCAGGACGCGTACACCGTGCTGTCGCTGCGCACGCAATGGCTCGACCCCAGCAGCCGCTACAGCATTGCCGTCTTCGGCGACAACCTCGGCAACGAGCACTACCTTGCCTACATCAACGCCAACACGGCCGGCACCCAGGCCGTCTGGGCGACCCCGGTCACCTGCGGCATCACGTTCGGCATGAAGTTTTGAGGCGGCGCCTGCGGTGCGCGGGCGGCGGATGTCAATCTGCCGCTTCGCGCGTCGACGGGCACAGCAAGGCCGCCGTCAGCCGGTTCGCGCACGGCCGGCCGGCTTCGAAATCGTCGAGATTGGCAAGCGTGGTTCGCGCGATCGCCGCCAATGCCTCGCGCGTGAAAAACGCCTGGTGCCCGGTGACGATCACGTTCGGGAACGTCAGCAGGCGCTGGAAGACGTCGTCGCCGACGATCGTCGACGACAGGTCCGCGAAGAACAGATCGCCCTCCTGCTCGTAGACGTCGAGGCCCAGCGCGCCGAGCCGACCGCTCTTCAGCGCGGCGACGACCGCCCGCGTATCGAGCAGCGCGCCGCGGCTGGTATTGATCAGCATCGCGCCGCGCTTCATCCGCGCCAATGCCGCGGCATCGATCAGGTGATGCGAGTCCGGCGTCAGCGGACAGTGCAGTGACACAACGTCGGCCTGGGCGAGCACGGCGTCGAGCGCGACGAACGACGCGCCGGCCGCCTGCAGCGCTCGATCCTGCACGAGCGGGTCGAAAACCAGCACACGGCAGCCGAAGCCGAGCATGATGCGCACGAAGGCGGCGCCGATCCGCCCGGCGCCGATGACGCCGACGGTCTTGCCGTAGAGATCGAAGCCCTCGAGCCCGTCGAGCAGGAAGTTGTCCTCGCGGGTGCGGTTGTACGCCCGGTGGAACTTGCGGTTCAGCGTCAGAATCAGACCGGCCGCGTGCTCGGCGACCGCGTGCGGCGAATAGGCCGGCACGCGCGCGACGGCAATGCCGCAGCACTCGGCCGCCCGCAGATCGACCTGATTGAAGCCGGCGCAGCGCAGCGCGACATAACGCAGGCCCTGGGCCGCGAGCCGCTCGAGCATCGTCGCGTCGAGCACGTCGTTGACGAACGTGCAGATCGCCGGATATCCGGCGGCCAGCGGGGCCGTGGCCGCCGACAGCCGCGCCTCGATGAACTGCAACGCGTGCGCGCCGCCGGCCTCGGCGAACGAGCGCCGGTCGTAGTCGCGGGCGCTGAAGAAAAAAACACGCATCGGCGGACTCCCGTTCGGATCCTGCGGCGGCAGATGCAGCGATCATGCCCGATGGGGCAGCCGGACCGATCGTTTCGTCGCACGCGGCGGGCCGCATTGGACATCGCTGCCGGCGCGGCGTACCGTGCGCGCCGCCTCCGAACCCCGCGTCCGAATCCGAATTCCGATGGACCGCCGCCGTCTTGCCGTCTGTCTGTGCGGCGCCGCCGCTTTCGTCCCGCTGTACGCTCCGCAGTCGTTGTTACCCCTGCTGCGCCATTTCGCCGGCCCCGGCAAGACGATGGGCGCGGCGATGGCCGGCGCGATCGTCTCGGCCGGCACCGCCGGCGTCGCGCTCGCCGCCCCGTTCATGGGACGTCTCGGCGATCGCTTCGGCCGCCATCGCGTCATCGTGCTCGCGGCATTCCTCGCGGCGATTCCCAGCGTGCTGTCGGCACTCGCGCCGACGCCGGCGCTGCTGATCGCGGCGCGCCTACTCGAAGGGCTCGCCCTGCCCGGCGTGTTCGCCGTCACCGTCGCCTACACCGCCGAGCGGTGGCCGCCGCGCGAAGCGCGGCCGGTCACGGCGCTGTACGTCGCCGGCACCATCGGCGGCGGCTTCTGCGGAAGGCTGCTGTCCGGCCTCGTCGCCGAGTTCGCCGGCTGGCGCTGGGCCTTCGCCGCGCTCGCCGCGCTGCAGCTCGTGCTGGCGGTCCTGATCCGCGCCTGGCTCGCGCCGGACGCGCCGAAACCGCGCCAGGCCGCGACGGCGCCGGTGCACTTCCATCATCTGTTCGCCGATCCCGCGTTGCGCGGCGTCTACGCCGCCGGCTTCGCGCTGCTGTTCTCACTGGTCGCGGCGTTCACGTACGTCTCGCTGAGGCTGGCCGAACCGCCGTTCGGCCTCGGACCCGCCGGGCTGTCCGGCATCTTCGTCGTCTACCTGCTCAGCATGCTGACGACGCCGCTGTCCGGGCGCCTGCTGAACCGCTACGGCTACGAACGCGTGCTGGCGGCGGCCTGGACCGCTGCCATCGCCGGCCTGCTGATCACGCTCGCGCCGTCGCTGCCGGCCGTCATCGCCGGCCTGACGCTGTTCTCGGCCGGCCTGTTCTTCGCGCAGACGGCGGCGACGACCTTCGTCGGCGAAGCGATGCCGGCGGCGCGCGGCACGGCGGTCGGACTCTACGTGACCTGCTACTACCTCGGCGGCAGCGCCGGCGGCGTGCTGCCGGCGCCGCTGTGGACGGCGTTCGGCTGGCCCGGCGTCATCGCGCTGATCGCGTTCACCGGCGTGTTCTGCGTCGCGCTCGGCCGGCGCGGCTTCCGCCATCACGCCCGCACCGCGCGTCACCGCCCATAGCTCCCGAGCGGCGTCCCGGGGCCGGCTGAGGCCCGGACCGGCTCCGGCCTGGGCCATTCAGCGCAGCCACGGCGGCGTGTCGTCGTCGGGCGGCGGCGGCACCGGCCCAGGCGCGGCGGGCGGCTCGGCAGCGGCCTGGCCGGCCGCCTTCTGCGGCTTCGGGACCGACCTCAGATGCGCGGTCGCCAGATCCTTGAGCTCGGGCGGCAGCATCCATTCGCCGATGTCGTAGCCGGCCTGCAGCATCTTGCGCGCGAGCATCTCGACGGACTTGCCGTGGCCGCGCGTGCTGACCATGCTGCCGGGCCGCGAGATCAGCGTGCCGATCTGCTCGAAGAAGCGGCCGCGGTCCGTGATCATGTTGCCGGTGGCCGTCTTCGGCGACGCCCATTTCTGCGCCTGCCGGAATTCCTGCGTGAACGTCACGAAGGCGCCGCTGCCGTCGATGACGACCTGCGTGATGTCACCCTGGCGGATCACGCGTGCGCGGCTGATCGCCGATTCGAAGAGGTTCAACGGACGCTTGCTCATGCCACGGACTCCGGCGCCGGAACCCGCATTGTCGGCGACGGCGCGCGAACGCGCTAATCGAATTCCATGCCGCCGGTGCCCTTGCGCACGACGAAGCCGTGCGCGGCCAGATCGTCGAAGATCTGCCGCGCATGCGGCTCGTCCTGCGCCTCCACCATCACTTCGAGCGTGGCGTTTTTTGCGTGGCCACGGTGCAGGCGCTCGTGGTGGACCTGGATGATGTTGCCGCCCGACTCGCCGATGCGGCCGGCGACGCGAGCGAGAAAGCCGGGGCGGTCCTCGATGTCGATCGACAGCGAGATCAGCCGCGATTCGTTGACCAGCTGGCGCAACAGCACCGAGGCCAGCAGGCGCGTGTCGATGTTGCCGCCGGACACGACGAGACCGACCTTGCGGCCAGCGTAGCGCGCCGGGTCGGACAGCAGCGCGGCCAGACCCGTCGCGCCGGCACCTTCGGCGATAACCTTCTCGATCGCCGCGAACAGGCCGATCGCGCGCTCGATCGCCGCCTCGTCGACGCGCGCCAGTTCGGCGACGTGCTCGCGGACCACCGCCAGCGTCAGCTTTCCGATGTGCTTGACGGCGATGCCTTCGGCGATCGTCTGGCCGCCCTTGACCAGCGACAGATCGTTCTGCAGTGCCGCGTACGCCGACGGATAGGCCGCCGACTCGACGCCGACGACGCGCAGATCCGGCGCGATGCCGTGCGCGGCGATCGCCATGCCGGCGATCAGGCCGCCGCCGCCGATCGGCACGATCAGCGTGTCCAGCGCCGGCGCCTGTTCGAGCATTTCCAGCGCGATCGTGCCTTGGCCGGCGATCACGTACGGATCGTCGAACGGATGGACCAGCGTCATGCCGCGCTTGCCGATCAGCTCCGTGCTCAGAAACTCCTGCGCATCGGCCAGCGTCTCGCCGCGCAGGATCACCTCGCCGCCAAGCTCGCGCGTGTTGCGCACCTTGGTGAATGGCGTATTGGCCGGCATGACGATCACGCTTCTGATGCCGAGCCGGGTCGCGTGATAGGCGACACCCTGCGCGTGATTGCCGGCCGACATCGCCGCGACGCCGGCGGCGCGCTCGGCTTCGCTCAGGCTCAGCAGCTTGTTCAGCGCGCCACGCTCCTTGAACGAGGCCGTGAACTGGAAGTTCTCGAACTTGATCCAGACGTCCGCGCCGATGATCTTCGACAGCACGCGCGAGCGCGTGCACGGTGTGCGCTCGACCTGCCCTTCGATCATCTGCGCCGCGCGGCGCACGTCGTCGAACGAAACCGGCAAAGCGCGAGCATCCATCGTCATGCGTTCCTCATCGTTTCTTCCTGCCGCCGCTGCGCCGCACGTCGCTGACCACGCCGTCCTGCAGCGTCACCGTCACGCGGCCGTCGCCTTCGTCGGCGTACGACCAGCTTTCCCGCATGCCGCCCTTGCCGCTCGTCGTCGCCGTCTTCTGCGGCTCGCCGAGCAGGCGGCGCACGTCATTGGCGTTCATGCCGCGCGCCACCTCGCGCTTCGCCCGCGCCGCGCGCTGGCGCTCGGCATCGGCCGAGCGTGCTTCGTAGGCCTTGCGCCAGGCCGCGTCCTCGGCGGCGCGCGCCTGGCCGTACTCGCGCGTGCGGCGGTCGTACTGCTCGGCCAGCGGCGCCGCGCCGGCGTCCGGCTGCACGACGTTCGGCGCCGGAACCGCCAGCGGCGCGTCGCCGCCCCGGCAGGGCCGGTCGCTGAACTGCGCGATGCCTTCGACCGTACAGCGATAAACCTCGGCCCTCGCCACGCCGGCGCACAGCGCGAGAAAGGCGGCGAAGCAGAGGAATCCGTACGGGCGCAATGCCCCGGCTGATAATGCCCCGGCTGATCCGGTCTCGGCGCGATTATGGTCCTGCATGGCGGCCTCCGCATGGGGGCTCATCCCCCATTGATTCGGTACAATCCGCGTCCTTTTCGCATTCCCCTTCCGAGATTTCCGGGCCTTATGTCTCAGTACGTCTACACGATGAATCGCGTCGGCAAGATCGTGCCGCCGAAGAAAGAAATCCTGCGCGATATCTCGTTGTCGTTTTTCCCCGGCGCGAAGATCGGCGTGCTCGGCTACAACGGCGCCGGCAAGTCGACGCTGCTGCGCATCATGGCCGGCATCGACAAGGACATCGTCGGCGAGGCGCGGCCGATGCCGGGCCTCAAGGTCGGCTATCTGCCGCAGGAGCCGCAACTCGATCCGGCCAAGACCGTGCGCCAGAACGTCGAGGAAGCGCTTTCCGACGTGCTCAAGCTGAAGGAAGAGCTCGACGCGGTCTACGCCGCCTACGGTGACGAGAACGCCGACTTCGACAAGCTCGCCGCGAAGCAGGCCGATCTCGAGGCGAAGATCGCCGCCGCCGACGCCGAGAACGTCGACGTCATCCTCGACAAGGCCGCCGAGGCGCTGAACCTGCCGCCGTGGGATGCGGACGTGACGAAGCTGTCCGGTGGCGAGCGTCGCCGCGTCGCGCTGTGCCGCCTGCTGCTGTCCAAACCGGACATGATCCTGCTCGACGAGCCCACCAACCATCTCGACGCCGAGTCGGTTGCCTGGCTGGAGAAGTTCCTCAAGGACTTCCCCGGCACGATCATCGCGGTCACCCACGACCGCTACTTCCTCGACAACGTCGCCGGCTGGATCCTCGAGCTCGACCGCGGTCACGGCATTCCGTGGCAGGGCAACTATTCGAGCTGGCTCGAACAGAAGGACAAGCGCCACGAGAACGAGCAGAAGGCCGAAGACGCGCGCGCCAAGGCGATGAAGGAAGAGCTCGAATGGGTGCGCAAGAACCCGAAAGGCCGCCAGGCCAAGAGCAAGGCGCGCATCAAGGCCTTCGAGGAACTGGCGTCGCAGGAATACCAGAAGCGCAGCGAGACCAAGGAACTGTACATCCCGCCGGGTCCGCGTCTCGGCGACAAGGTCATCGAGGTCAAGAACCTCTCGAAGAAGTTCGGCGACCGCACGCTGTATCAGGGCGTCAGCTTCTCGGTGCCGCGCGGCGCCATCGTCGGCATCATCGGCGCCAACGGCATGGGCAAGACCACGCTGTTCAAGATGCTGACCGGCCAGGACCAGGACTACCATGGCGAGATCAGCGTCGGCGATACCGTGAAGTTCGCCTACGTCGACCAGAGCCGCGATGCGCTGAACGGCGACAACACTGTGTTCCAGGAAGTCGCCGGCGGCAACGATCTGGTCCGCGTCGGCAATTTCGAGATGCCGAGCCGCGCCTACATCGGCCGCTTCAACTTCAAGGGCGAAGCGCAGCAGAAACGCCTCAAGGAACTGTCGGGCGGCGAACGCAACCGCGTGCACCTGGCGAAGATGCTGCTGCAGGGCGGCAACGTCGTGTTGCTCGACGAACCGACCAACGACCTCGATGTCGAAACCCTGCGCGCGCTCGAGGAAGCCATCCTCGACTTCCCCGGCAACGCACTGGTGATCTCGCACGACCGCTGGTTCCTCGACCGTGTCGCCACGCACATCCTCGCCTTCGAGGATTCCGGCGAGGTGGTCTGGCACGAAGGCAACTACCGCGAGTACGAAGACGACTTCCGCCGCCGCACCGGCAGCGAACCGGGCGTCAACCGGCGCCACCGGCACAAGAAGCTGGCGTGACCGTTTACGCTCGGGGCGGCGGCACGTCGCAGCGTGCCGCCGCCCTTTGCACGTCCACCGCCGATCCCGCGCTGTCCCATGCGCGAACGAAGCTGTCCGCCCGACGCGGGACAGGCGGCGGACGGCGACGTACGATGCGCAGCGGCCGCCGGAGGGCCGGCCGTGAACACCGCCCGATCCATCACCAACCTCACGATGAGCACGCACCTCGCCTATCGCTGGCACGACCGGCAGCTCAAGCCGATCGAATTCATTCACACCGTCAGGCTCGACGATCTGCTCGGCATTGAGCGGCAGAAGGCGCTGATCGTTCAGAACACCCGACAGTTCGTCGAAGGCAAACCCGCGAACCACGTGCTGCTGACCGGCTCGCGCGGCACCGGCAAGTCGTCGATCGTCAAGGCGGTGCTGCACGCGTTCGCGCCGCGCGGCCTGCGGCTCGTCGAGCTGTCCGCGCACGATCTGATCGACCTGCCGGATGTCGTCGCGCCGCTGCGCGATCGCGACGAGCGCTTCATCCTCTACGTCGACGACTTCTCGGTGTCGTCCAGCGATCCGGCGCTGACGGCGCTGAAGACCGCGCTCGACGGCGGCATCGAGGAACCGCCCGACAACGTGCTGATCTACGCGACCTCGAACCGCCGCTACCTGATGCCGCAGGCCAAGCAGGACAACGCCGAGTACCACTGGGTCGACGACGAGCTGCATCCAGGCGAGTCGAGCGAGGAAAAGATCTCGCTGTCCGAGCGCTTCGGCCTTTGGCTGAGCTTCCTGCCGTTCACGCAGGACCAGTATCTCGACGTCGTGCGCCTGCACCTCGCCAAGCTCGGCCACTCGGCCTGGGACGAGGAGACCGAGAAATCGGCGCTGCGCTGGGCGCTGAACCGCGCGTCGCGCTCCGGCCGCGTCGCGCGCCAGTTCGCGCGGGACTGGGCCGGCCGCCACACCTGAGCTTCGCGCGAGTCCGCACGCACCCTTCCGCCGTCGTCGCTACGGCAGCGCGGCGGCGGAGCCGAAGAAAAGCGTCGCGGCGCGCGGAACGTCATCGCGGCCTTTACTTTTCTTTACGCGCTTTTCAGTCGACGCTCAGCGCGCCGGCCGAAGATGGATCGCAAGGCCGGCGCATCGCGCGCCGCCCGAACGACAGTCTCAGGAGGCTGCCATGTCCATCAAGAAAGCTTTGATCGCTTTTTCCCTGGCCGGCGCCGCGCTGGCGCCGCTCGCGTCGCAGGCCGCCGTCGCGGTCGGCGTCGACATCAATGTCGGACCGCCGGCGCAGCGCGTCGTGGTCGCGCCGGTACCGCGTCCGGGCTATATCTACGCGCCAGGCTTCTGGCGCTGGGACGGCCACCGTCACATCTGGGTCGATGGCCGCTGGCTGCACGCGCGGCTGGGCTATCACTGGACGGCGGATCACTGGGTGCAGCGCGGACCGAACTGGCATTACGCGCCGGGCCACTGGGTGGCCGACCGCCACGACCGTGGCCATCGCGACGACCCGCACCCGCACTGAGCAGCAAGCCCGCCGCGCCGGCGATCCACTACGCCGCCGGCGTCCACGCGCGAAGCGAGAGGGCCGCAAGGCCCTCTTCGCTTGTCCGGACGATCTTTTCCGCGAACGGCTGCGCGCGCAAAGGCCGGGCGGCCATGAGGTCGCGCTTATTTGTGCGTCTTGAGCAGCGCGGCGACCTTGTCAATGTATTTCTTCATCGCGTCGTCGGCCTTGGCGCCCTTGAGCTTGGCCCAGGCGTCGTACTTGGCGCGGCCGACCATGTCGAGCATGCCGGGGCGCGAGCCGCTGACATCGCCTTCGCTGGCCTGCTTGAAGTGCGAATACAGGAACAGCATGTCGTCGTTGCCCGGGCGCTTGGTCAGCGTCTTGACGTCCGCCTGCGCCTTCGTGAAATCCGCCTTCAGATCCGCCATCGCTTCTTCCCTCGTCATGGATGTGCTCGTTGCGGCGGCGAGCATAGCCGGCGGCCGCGGCGCCCGCTATGCGCGCCGCGCCAGCGTGACGAAGCGGAACGGATAAGCGTGGCGCTCGTCGGCGGCGTGCGTCTGCGCGTAGAGTTCATCGAAGGCGGCGCGATCGAACGCCGGGAACCACGCATCGCCGTCGCCGACGCGCGCCTGCACTTCGGTCAGGTAGATGCGCTGCGCGAGCGGCAGCGTCTGGCGGTACAGCTCGGCGCCGCCGATGACCATGAGCTCATCGCCGCGGTGCGCAGCGAGCGCATCGTCGAGGCTGCCGAAGACACGCGCGCCGGCCGGCGCGAACGCCGGATCGCGCGAGACGACCCAGTTCTCGCGTCCAGGCAGCGGCTTGCCGAGCGAATCCCAGGTCCTGCGCCCCATCAGCACGGTCTTGCCGAGCGTGACCTGCCTGAAGTGCTTCAGATCGTCGGGCAGACGCCACGGCAGGCCGTTGGCCTTGCCGATCAGGCGGTCCTGATCCATCGCCACGACGAGGCTGAGATGGCGCATGACGGTCTGCCGCGTGGTCGCGCCACCGAACGTGGCGCGCGCACTATACCGTCGTTGTCGCGCGCGGGCGCTGCGGACCATCGACGCCGTTCGCCTTGCCGAACGCCGCCGTCAACGACGAAGGCCGGCGAATGCCGGCCTTCGTTCGTGCTGTCATTCCCACGGAAGCGGGAATCCAGAGCGTTGCGCTCAAATCCCTAGATCCCCGCTCGTGCGGGGATGACGGCTCACGGCGGTCACACCTTGCTGGTCAGTTCCGGCACGGCCTGGAACAGGTCGGCGACGAGGCCGAAGTCGGCGATCTCGAAGATCGGCGCCTCGGCATCCTTGTTGATCGCGACGATGGTGCGCGCATCCTTGATGCCGGCGAGATGCTGGATCGCGCCCGAGATGCCGATCGCGAAGTACAGTTCCGGCGCGATGATCTTGCCGGTCTGGCCGACCTGCAGATCGTTCGGCACGTAGCCCGAGTCGACGGCGGCGCGCGAAGCGCCGACGGCCGCGCCGATCTTGTCGGCGAAGTCGTAGATGACCTTGAAGTTTTCGCTGCTGCCGAGCGCACGGCCGCCCGAGACGACCTTGGCCGCCGCCTGCAGGTCCGGACGCTCAGACTTCTGCGCCTCCAGCTTGACGAAGCGCGTGTGCGACGGCAGCGCCGCGCTGGTCGTGGCCGCTTCGATGGCCGCCGAGCCGCCGGCGCCGACGGCGGTGAACGAAGCCAGGCGCACCGTGGCGACGACCGTGCCGGCCGGCGCCTCGACCGTGGTGATCGCGTTGCCCGCGTAGGTCGGACGATCGAAGCTCGTCGCGCCGTGCACGTGCATGATGTCGCTGATCTGCTGCACGTCGAGCCTGGCGGCGACGCGCGGCGCGAGGTCCTTGCCGAACGCGGTGCCCGGGAACAGCACGTGGCTGTAGCCGGCGGCCAGTTCGGCGACCTGCGGTGCGTAGGTCGCGGCGAGGACGTGCGCATTCTCGGCGCGCTCGACTTTCAGCACCTGGGTCACGCCGTCGAGCGTGGCGGCTTCCGCGGCCGGGCCCGACACGTCCGTGCCGAGCAGCGCGACGACGATCTCGCCGCCGATCGCCTTGGCGGCGGCCACGACCTTGGCGACGCCCGAGTTCAGCTTGCCGTCGGCGGTTTCGCCGATGATCAGAATCTTGCTCATGTGTTCTCTCGAATCCTGTGGCCTTAGAGCAGGCCCTTGGCCTTGAGGGCGGCGACGAGTTCGTCGACGGTCTTCACCACGATGCCCTTGCTGCGCGTCGGCGGCGCGGCGGTCTTGGTGACCTTGTAGCCGGCGGCCGGCGTCACGCCGAGATCGGCGAAGCTCACCGCGTCGATCGGCTTCTTCTTCGCCTTCATGATGTCCGGCAGCTTCAGATAGCGCGGCTCGTTGAGGCGCAGGTCGGTCGTGATGACCGCCGGCAGATCGACTTCGATGGTCTCCAGGCCCGCGTCGATTTCACGCGTGACGACCGCCTTGTTGCCGTCGACGTCGACCTTCGAGGCGAATGTGGCCTGCGCGATATCGAGCAGCGCGGCGACCATCTGGCCGGTCTGGTTGGCGTCGTCGTCGATCGCCTGCTTGCCGGCGATGAACAGCTTGGCGTCTTCCTTCTTCAGCACCGCGGCGAAGGCCTTGGCCGCCGTCAGCGGCTGCACTTCGCCGGCTTCCTTGATGTGGATCGCGCGGTCGGCGCCGAAGGCCAGCGCGGTACGCAGCGTCTCTTCGTTCTTGTCGCCGCCGATCGTCACGGCGACGATCTCAGTGACCTTGCCTTTTTCCTTCAGACGCACCGCTTCTTCCATCGCGATTTCGTCGAACGGATTCATCGAGTGCTTGACGCCGTCGGTGACGACGCCGGAGCCGTCCGACTTCACCTGGATGCGGACGTTGTAGTCCACCACGCGCTTCACGCTTACTAGGGCTTTCATTCGCTCTTTCCTGATGCCTACCGAGTGAAAATAAATCCTGGGAATGCGGTGCCTGGCAGCTTATAGATGCCACTCGGGCCGCACGTCCCTCATGCGGACCCGCACGCGCCGCAGCCTTGGTTCCTTACATGTTGGCGTAGTTCGGTCCGCCACCGCCTTCCGGCGCGACCCAGTTGATGTTCTGCGCCGGGTCCTTGATGTCGCAGGTCTTGCAGTGCACGCAATTCTGCGCATTGATCTGAAAGCGTTTGGCGCCTTCGTCGCCGACCACTTCGTAGACGCCCGCCGGGCAATAGCGCTGCGCCGGCTCGGCGTACAGCGGCAGGTTCCTGGCGATCGGGATCGACGGGTCCTTGAGCTGCAGGTGGACCGGCTGGTCTTCCTCGTGGTTGGTGCTCGACAGGAACACCGACGAGAGCTTGTCGAAGCTGAGCTTGCCGTCCGGCTTCGGGTATTCGATCTTCCGCGACTCCGACGCGAGCTTCAGCGTCTTATAGTCCGGCTTCAGGTCGTGAACGGTGAACGGGAACTTGCCGCCGAACCAGTTCTGCTCGATGTAGTTGATCGCGCCGCCGATCAGCGCGCCGAACTTGTGCAGGAACGGACCGAAGTTGCGCGAGCGGTACAGCTCGTCGTGCAGCCAGCTCGCCTTGAACTTGTCGGCATAGCCGTTCAGCACCTTGCCGCCCTCGTCGCCGGCCAGCAGCGCCTCGGCGACCGCTTCGGCGGCGATCATGCCGGACTTCATCGCCGTGTGGCTGCCCTTGATCTTGGCGAAGTTGAGCATGCCGGCGTCGTCGCCGATCAGCACGCCGCCGGGGAACGCCAGCTTCGGCAGCGAATTGATGCCGCCCTTGACGATGGCGCGCGCGCCGTACGAGACGCGCGTGCCGCCCTCGAGGTACTTCCTGATGACGGGGTGATGCTTGAAGCGCTGGAACTCGTCGAACGGCGACAGGTACGGATTGGTGTACGACAGATCGACGATCAAGCCGACGACGACCTGATGGTTCTCGAAGTGGTACAGGAACGAGCCGCCGAGCGCGTCGGTGCCGAGCAGGTTCAGCGGCCAGCCGGCGCCGTGCACGACGAGGCCCGGCTTGTGCTGCTCCGGCGGCACCGTCCAGATTTCCTTGATGCCGATCGCGTAATGCTGCGGGTCTGACTCGCTGTCGAGCCGGTACTGCGCGATCAGCTGCTTGCCGAGATGGCCGCGGCAGCCTTCGGCGAACAGCGTGTACTTGGCGCGCAGTTCCATGCCCGGCGCGAAGTCGGTCTTGTGCTCGCCCTCGCGGTTGATGCCCATGTCGCCGATCTGCACGCCCTTGACGACATTGTCCTCGACGATCGCGTGCTGCGCGGCAAAGCCCGGATAGATCTCGACGCCGAGGTCCTCGGCCTGCTTGGCCAGCCAGCGGCAGAGGTTGCCGAGCGAGACGACGTAATTGCCTTCGTTGTGCATCGTCTTCGGCACGAAGGCGTTCGGCATCTTGAGCGCGGCTTCCGGGCTGCGGAAGAAATAGATTTCGTCGCCGGCGACCGGCACGTTCAGCGGCGCCCCCTTCTCCTTCCAGTCCGGAAAGAGTTCCTGCAGCGCGCGCGGCTCGAACACCGCGCCCGAGAGAATGTGCGCGCCGACTTCCGAACCTTTCTCGACCACGCAAACGCTGATGTCCTGGCCGGCTTCCGCCGCTTTCTGCTTCAGGCGGCAGGCCGCCGCCAGCCCGGCGGGGCCGGCACCGACGACGACCACGTCATATTCCATTACATCGCGTTCAACGGACATGCGCTCGACTTCCTGGCAGCCTTCATCAGGCTGGCTTGGATGGTTTCAGGGATACCCAAAGAACGCGCATTGTATTACGCGGTGGCATCCCGCGCAGCGCCCCAAAAACATCGACGATCGGCCGCGGAGCCAAAAAATCCCGATTGGACGAGCGCGCTTGCGTCGAACGAGGCGTGCCCCGACGCCGGACGGACGACCGCGCCGCCGGTCGCTCAGAGCGGCAGCAGCCAGCGCCGCAGCGCCCACAGCACCGCGGCCGCAAACGCGCCGGCGATCGCGTCGTCGATCATGATGCCGAAGCCGCCATGCACGCGGCGATCGAGGATGCGGATCGGCCAGGGTTTGGCGATATCGAAGAGGCGGAACAGCACAAAGGCGATCGCGATACCGAGCGCCCAGCCGCCGATGCCGGCCGGCGCCAGCCAGACGAGCGGCGCGGCGGCGATCAGGTACCCGACGATCTCGTCGAAGACGATGCCGCCGTAGTCGTGCACGCCGAGCAGGCGCGCGCTCTCGCCGCAGACGAAGCAGCCGGCCGCGAACAGCGCGACCGTCGCCGCGACGAAGAACGGCCACGGCAGCCACAGCAGCGCGAGGAAGAAGACGATGCCGACCAGCGTGCCGAACGTGCCCGGCGCTCGCGGCGCGAGGCCGGCGCCGAAGCCGAACGCCAGCACGTGCTCCGGCGTCGACCAGATCAGCTCGGCAGGCGGCTTCGGGAATGGCGCGGTCTTCGGCAGCGGCTTCATGAGAAGTGGCGATAAGCGTGTAGCGAGGCGTCGACGATAGCACCCGTCGCGTCGCGCAGGCGCACGCCGCTGCCGGAGCCGATGCGGCCGACGACCGTCAGCGGCAGATCGCCGCAGGCGCGCCGCGCATCGGCCAGAAGCGCCGGCGGCACGCAGACGCAGAGTTCGTAATCGTCGCCGCCGGCGAGCTGCAACTCGGGCGCCGCCGCGGGATCGACGCAGCGGGAGAACGCCGGCGATGCCGGCAGCGCGGCGGGATCGAGCTCGGCGCCGACGCCGCTCGCCGCGCAGATGTGGCCGAGATCGCCGACGAGGCCGTCGGACAGATCGAGCGCCGCATTGGCGATGCCGCGCAGCCCGAGGCCGGCGGCATTGCGCGGCGTCGGCCGGTCGAGCCGCGCGCGCAGCGCCTGTTCGTCGTCGCTCGCGGGCGCGCGACCCCGCTGCCAGAAGCGCAGCGCCAGCGCCGCGTCGCCGAGCGTGCCGGTGACGCAGACGAGATCGCCGAGACGCGCCCCGTCGCGGCGCAGCGCCTTGCCCGGCGGCACGAGGCCGAGGGCGGTGATCGTGATCGACAGCGGGCCGCGCGTCGTGTCGCCGCCGACCAGGCGGATGCCGGAGGCCCGGGCAAGCGCCGCGAGGCCGCGCGCGAATTCGCCGAGCCAGCGCGCATCGGCGTCCGGCAAGGTCAGCGCCAGCGTGAACGTCCACGGCCGCGCGCCCATCGCCGCCAGGTCGGACAGATTGACGGCGAGCGCTTTCCAGCCGATGTCGTACGGCGCCGTTTCGCGGGGAAAATGCCGGCCGGAAACCAGCGTGTCCGACGTCATCGCGAGCTGCTCGCCGGGCGGCGGCTGCAGCAGCGCGCAGTCGTCGCCGATGCCGAGCGCGATGCCCTCGCCACCCGGCGTCAGCGGCGCGAAATAGCGGCGGATGAGCCCGAACTCGTCGCCTGCACCGGCCACGGGCTCGGCCATCGCCGGCTCAGAGTCCGGCGCGGACTTCGTCGGCGCGCGCCGCGTGCGCGAGCTTGTCGAGCACGCCGTTGACGAACTTGTAGCCGTCCTCGGCGCCGAACATCTTGGCGAGATTGACCGACTCGTTGACGGCGACCTTCCACGGCACGTCGCGGCAATGCGCGATCTCGTACGCGCCGAGCAGCAGCACCGCGTGCTCGACCGGATCGAGCTGCGCGAGCGGACGGTCGAGATGCGGCACGATCGCCACGGTCAGCTCGGTCGCGTGGGCGACGACGCCGTTCAGCAGCGCCTCGAAATAGGCCGGATCGGCGCGGCCGAGGCCTTCTTCCTGCTCGCGGAACTGCTTGAGCAGCGCTTCCGGCGCCGCCTCGTTGAGCAGCCACTGATAGAGTGCCTGCACGGTCAGGCGCCGCGCGAGACCGCGGCGGCTCTGCGGCATGCCCTGGCCCGGCGGGTGGCCCGGCTCGCTCATTTCAGCTCCTTGCGCAGACGCAGCATCTCGAGCATCGCCGCCGCCGCTTCATAACCCTTGTTCGTCGGACCCGGACCCGCGCGCTCGACGGCCTGCCGCACGGTGTTGACCGTCAGCACGCCGAAGCCGACCGGCTGGCCGGTCGCCAGCTGCACGTCGATCAGGCCGCGCGCGCATTCGCCGGCGACGTAATCGAAATGTGGCGTGTCGCCGCGGATCACCGCGCCGAGCGCGACGACGCCGTCGTAGCCGCCTTCGAGCAGGAGCTTCGCGGCCAGCGGCATCTCATAGGCGCCGGGCGCGCGGAAGAAGCCGACGCGCTTGTCGTTGACGCCCCAGTCGCGCAGCGCGGCACGCGCGCCGTCGACGAGCGCGTCGACGATCTCGACGTTCCAGCGCGTCGCGACGATGGCGATCTTGGCTTTCGCGAATTCGCCCGCCTGCGGCAGGTCCGGCGCGGCGTAGCCGGTCTTGGCGTCGGCCGGCACGGCTTTCGCCGCGCCCTCGCTCTTCTTCACGGCCTTCCGCACGTTCCCGCTCGTCCCGTTCATCAATCGCAGGCCACGTATTCGACGACTTCGAGGCCGAAGCCCGAGATGCCCTGCATGCGCTTGGGCGCCGAGAGCACGCGCATCCGGCGCACGCCAAGGTCGGAGAGGATCTGCGCGCCGATGCCGTAGGTGCGCAGCAGCGGCCGCACGTCGTGCGGCGTTTCGTCATGCATGTTCAGCGCGACGATCTGCTGCACGAACTCGCGCGACGATTCCGGCTTGCGCAGCACGACGACGACGCCGGCGCCTTCGTCGGCGACGCGCTTCAGCGCACGACGCAGCGGCCAGCCGAAATCGTCGTGCTCGACGCCGAGCAGATCCTGCAGAGTGTTGCGCAGATGCACGCGCACCAGCGCCGGCTTCGCTCCGTCGATCGCTCCCTTCACCATCGCCAGGTGCACGGTGTTGTCGATCGTGTCCTGATAGGTCACGAGGCGGAAGTCGCCGAACTCGGTCGTCACGTGCGTCTCGGCGACGCGCTCGACGGTGTGCTCGTTGTCGAGGCGGTAGCGGATCAGGTCGGCGATCGTGCCGACCTTGATGCCGTGCTCGCGCGAAAACTTCTCGAGGTCCGGACGGCGCGCCATCGTGCCGTCCTCGTTCAGCACTTCGACGATCACCGCCGCCGGCTCGAGGCCGGCGAGGCGCGCGAGATCGCAGCCCGCCTCGGTGTGACCGGCGCGCGTCAGCACGCCGCCGGGCTGCGCCATCAGCGGGAAAATGTGGCCCGGCTGCACGACGTCCTCGGGGCGCGCGTCGCGCTTGACGGCGGCCTGCACGGTGCGCGCGCGGTCGTGCGCGGAAATGCCGGTCGTCACACCCTGCGCCGCCTCGATCGAGACGGTGAACGCGGTCTTATGGTTTTCCTCGTTGCGCGACACCATCTGCGGCAGACGCAGCTGGCGGCAGCGTTCCTGCGTCAGCGTCAGGCAGATCAGGCCACGGCCGAAGCGCGCCATGAAATTGATGTCCTCGGGCCGCACGAGCTCGGCGGCCATCAGGATGTCGCCTTCGTTCTCACGGTTCTCGTCGTCCATCAGGATGACCATCTTGCCGGCCTTGAAGTCGGCGATGATGTCCTCGATCGGATCGAGCTTCGACGAACGCATGTCGTCGATGTTCGCAACCTTGTTCATGTCCTGCTCTCCAGCAATCGCTCCAGATAGCGCGCGATCAGATCCACTTCGAGATTGACCGCCTGCCCCGGCTGCAGCTCGCCCAGCGTGGTATGCGCGAGCGTGTGGGGGATGATGTTAACGCCAAACGTATCGGCCTCGACGTCGTTGACCGTCAGGCTGACGCCGTCGATGCAGATCGAGCCCTTGCGCGCGACGTAGCGCGACAGCAGCTCCGGCACGCGAAAGCGCATGCGCGTCGAGCGCGCGTCCTCGTGGCGTTCGAGCAGCTCGCCGACGCCGTCGACATGCCCGGACACCATATGGCCACCGAGCGGCTTGGCCGGCGTCAGCGCGCGTTCGAGATTGATCCTGGCGCCGATTTCCCAGCGGCCCGCCGTCGTCAGGTTCAGCGTTTCCGCCGACAGGTCGGCCATGAAACCGTCGTCGGAAAAGCTGGTTGCCGTCAGGCAGACGCCATTGACGGCGATGCTGTCGCCGAGCTGCGTGCCGCGCAGAAATCCGTTTTGCGGGGCAGGCGCGCGAAACACCATGCGCCGATCGCCGCCGACCGATTCGATGCTCTCGATGCGCCCGAGCGCTTCGATGATGCCAGTAAACATCGCTTACTCCTTGCGAGCGGGTCGCAACGTGAGGCGCAGGTCGGAACCGACGCTGCGCGTATCGACGAACTGCAGCGCGATGCGCTGCGACAAGCGTTCGAAGCCCGGAAGATAGGCGAACGGCCGTGCCTCGTGACCGAGCAGCGTCGGCGCCACGTAGGCGACGATCTCGTCGACGAGGCCGCGCTGCAGTGCGGCGCCGGCGAGTCGCGGCCCGCATTCGAGCAACACCTCGTTGACCTCGTGCCGGGCGAGCGCCGCCAGCGCTGCCTCTAGGTTCAGCGAGCCGTCGGCGTCGCGCGGCAGCTCGACGACGGCGACGCCATCAGGCGCGTGCGCCGGCCGCGCGCCGACCAGCCAGAAGCGGCGCGCGTCGCCGTTCCAGATCCGCGCCGTTGACGGCACGCGGCCGTTCGAGTCGAGCACGATGCGGTCCGGCTGCCGAACTTCAAAATCGAGGCCGCGCGCATTGAGCTGCGGATTGTCGGCCATCACCGTCGCGACGCCGGTCATCACCGCGCCGGCCGCCGCGCGCAGGCGATGGACGTCGGCGCGCGCCGCCTCCGACGTGATCCACTGGCTCTCGCCGCTCGCCATCGCCGTGCGGCCGTCGAGGCTCGCCGCGAGCTTCAGCGTCAGCCACGGCCGCCCGCGCGTCATCCGCGACAGGAAGCCACGGTTGAGGCGCTCGGCGTCGGCGGCGAGCAGATCCGTCTCGACTTCGATGCCGGCCGCGCGCAGCCGGGCGACGCCGCCGCCGGCGACTTCCGGATTCGGATCGATCATGGCGACCCAGACCTTGCGCAGGCCGGCCGCGACCAGCGCGTCGGCGCACGGCGGCGTGCGGCCATGGTGCGCGCAGGGTTCGAGCGTGACGAACAGATCGGCGCCGCGCGCGCGTACGCCCGCCATGCGCAGTGCGTGGATTTCGGCGTGCGGCTCGCCGGCGCGCAGATGCGCACCCTCGCCGATCACCTCGCCGTTCTTGACGATCACGCAACCGACACGCGGATTCGGTTGCGTCGTGCAGAGGCCGCGCTCGGCGAGACGCAGGGCCCGCGCCATGAACGACGCCGCTTCAGCCGGTGTCATCGGGAACCGCCGCTTCAACCCGGCTTGCCGCGCCGCCGCACCACCGTCTCCGGCGTTTCGATCAGCGACAGCTGCGACTTGCGTTCCTCGGACGTCGGCAGCGTCTGCAGGCGCTCGATCTCCTCGTGGAAGGCGTTGACGTCGCCGAACGCGCGATAGACCGACGCGAAGCGCACGTAGGCGACGTGGTCGAGATCGCGCAGCTCTTCCATCACCCACTCGCCGACCTGCCGCGAGCTGACTTCGCGCTCGCCGGTCGCGCGCATCTTGCGCACGACGCTCTCGACGGCGTGATCGACCATCTCCGGCGTGACGGGCCGCTTGTAGATCGCGTGCTCGATGCCCTGGCGCAGCTTGTCCTCGCGGAACGGCTCGGGATCGCCGCTGCGCTTGATGACGTGCGGCACCGAGAGCTGTGCCTTCTCGAAGGTCGTGAAGCGGCCGCCGCACTTCTCGCACTCGCGGCGGCGGCGCACCTGCGTGCCGTCCTCGGCGAGGCGCGAGTCGACGACGCGCGTGTCGGGCGCCTTGCAGAACGGGCACTGCACCTCGCGCTTCCCTTTACGCGGCGCGCTTCGGCGCGCCGTAAACCGGGAAGCGCGCGCAGAGCGCCCCGGCCTCGCCGCGCACGCGGCCGATCGCGGCTTCGATATCACCGCCCGAAGACATCGTGTCGACCAGATCGGCGATCCAGCCCGCCACCTGCGCCATCTCGGCTTCCTTGAAGCCGCGCGTCGTCGACGCCGGCGAGCCGAGACGCAAGCCCGAGGTCACGAACGGGCTCTTCGGATCGTTCGGCACCGAGTTCTTGTTGACGGTGATGTGCGCGCGGCCGAGCACGGCCTCGGCGTCCTTGCCGGTGACGTTCTTGGCGATCAGGTCGAGCAGGAACAGGTGGTTGTCCGTGCCGCCCGAGACGACCTTGTAGCCGCGGTCCAGAAACACCTTCGCCATCGCGCGCGCATTCGCGACGACCTGTTTCTGGTAGACCTTGAAGCCCGGGTCGAGCGCTTCCTTGAACGCCACGGCCTTGGCGGCGATGACGTGCATCAGCGGACCGCCCTGGATGCCGGGGAATACGGCCGACTGGAACTTCTTGTTGAAGTCTTCCGGCTGGCCTTTCGTCAGGATGATGCCGCCGCGCGGGCCGCGCAGGGTCTTGTGCGTGGTGCTCGTCACGACGTGCGCGTACGGCAGCGGGCTCGGGTATTCGCCGGCCGCTACCAAACCGGCGACGTGCGCCATGTCGACCCAGAACCACGCGCCGACCTTGTCGGCGATCTCGCGCATGCGCTTCCAGTCTTTGACGCGGCTGTACGCCGAGAAGCCGCCGATCAGCAGCTTGGGCTTGGTTTCAAGGGCGATGCGCTCCATCTCGTCATAGTCGATCAGGCCGGTCTCGACGTCGAGGCCGTACGGCACGATCCTGTACTGCTTGCCGGAGAAGTTCGCCGGATTGCCGTGCGTGAGATGGCCGCCCTGCGCGAGGTTCATGCCCATCACGGTGTCGCCCGGATGGACCAGCGCGAGGAAGATCGCCGCATTGGCCTGCGCGCCGGAGTGCGGCTGCACGTTGGCGTAGTCGCAGTCGAACAGTTGCTTCAGCCGGTCGATCGCCAGCTGCTCGGCGATATCGACATACTCGCAGCCGCCGTAGTAACGCTTGCCCGGGTAGCCTTCGGCGTATTTGTTGGTCAGCTGCGAGCCCTGCGCTTCCATCACCGCCGGACTGCAGTAGTTCTCCGACGCGATCAGCTCGATGTGCGCTTCCTGACGCCCTTCTTCCTGGCGGATCGCAGCGGTCAGTTCAGGATCGTAGGCGGCGAGGCGCGGGGCGCGTTCGAACATGGGCTTGAGGCTCTCGGCAAGGGGCCGGCGCTGGCCGGACCGGAATCTGGGGGCGCGTATTCTACCCGAGCCCACCAGCGGTAGGGTCCGGGCGGCCGGCCAGCGCAATCGGTAGTGCCGGAAGCGACTACGCCGCCTCAGCGCGCCACTGCTCGGCGCCGAGGAAGATCAGGCGGATCTGCACGACGAAGTCGCTCTCCAGTTCGCGGGCCAGCGCCGGCTGGTCGGCCGGCAGATCGAGGATGTCGCTCGCAGCGTTGAGCATCGTGCTGACGACGAGACCGCAGATCATCTCCAGCGCCGCGCTCGGCAGGTCGCTGCGGTAGCCGAACATTCGCAGGTCCTGCGCCATCTCGCGGACGAACAGACCGACCTCGTTGCGGATCGCCTGACGGATCGCCGGCGAGCCGCCGTGGCGCTCGCTCGCCGCCAGGCGGAACTGGCGCGGATTCGCACGCACGTACTGCCAGTAGACGGCGACCGAATGGTGAATGATGTCGGTGGTCGGCACGCCGGCCTTGCGCACCTCGCGCAGCAGGCGGCGCAGGGTCGTGCCGCATTCCATCGGTTACGACACCTTGGGTCGCTTGCTGTTCGTGGTTCACATCAAGTTCGAGGACGAATTCATCCGCATCATTTCCGCCCGCAAGGCCGCCGCACAGGAGCGACTGGATCATGATTCCTGAAAAACTGAAAACCCGGCTGAAGAAGGATCGGGACATGACCACCATCACCCTGCGCGTGCCGGTGGACGTGGTGGAATCGCTCAAGGCCATCGCCCCGCACAAGGGCATGAGCGGGTACCAGGCGCTGCTCAAGGCATATGTGAGCGAAGGCTGCGCCGCAACGAAGCCGTGCATGTGTTCGGCCCGGCGGCGCGGCTGGCTGAGGCGCTGCGCAAGCGGGGCGTGTCAGCGAAGCTGATTGAAGAAGCGGCGAAGGAAGCCCGCGGCGTGACCCCCCTCCCCCCGAACTCTGGCAAATCCGTTTCTCGATGTACCCTGAAAGGGCGCGCTGGGCGCTGGATTACAAGCGCGTGCCCCACGTTCGGCATTCGCTGCTTCCCGGCCCGCATGTCATGCAGCCGCGGGCGCCGAAGCCGGCTGCGCGCTGACCGGAGAGGCACTGGATTTCGTCGCATGCCACTCCGTGCAGACCGGTTATCTGGTCGGGGACCGATTCAGCATCGCCGACCTCACCGCCGCCGTCATCCTCTTCCCCACCTGCCTGCCCCCGGAGTATCCGGTTGCCGTGCCCGAACCACGGCCCGCGGGCTGGCAGCGTTGGCTGGGTCGCTGGCGGGATCACGCGGGCTGCGATTACGTACGGCGCATGTACCGGGAACACCGGGGAGTGAGCGCGGCGATCGCGGAGTGAGTCATGTCCAGCGAGCGGTCTCCGCCCGCGACGCCGCTCAATCCACCACTTCCAGCATCAGATCGAGCGCCTTGCGCGCCGGCGCGGCCACGTCTTCCGGCACGCGGATGCGGTTGACCGGCCGGCCGGCGACGAGGTTGTCGAGCGTCCACGCCAGGTGCTGCGGATCGGTGCGGAACATCGTCGAGCACATGCAGACGGTCGGCGACATG
Source organism: Solimonas sp. (assembly GCA_047605265.1). Classification (GTDB taxonomy): domain Bacteria; phylum Pseudomonadota; class Gammaproteobacteria; order Nevskiales; family Nevskiaceae; genus Solimonas. The sequence continues at coordinate 10,900 of JASGFY010000014.1, read as the reverse complement.
AACTCGACCGTCACGCCCTTCTCTTTCATCTCGTCGGCGAGACGGTTGACGAGGTTCAGCTCGGTGCCGACCAGCCAGTGCTCGCCCGGCGTGCTCGCGCGCACCGTGCGCAGGATGTACTCGGTCGAGCCGACGTAATCGCTCGCCTCGCAGACCGCGAGCGCGTTTTCCGGATGGCTGATGACCTTGCCGTCCGGCACGCGCTTGCGGAAGTTGTCGATGTGCGCCGGCTGGAACATCTGGTGCACCGAGCAGAAGCCGCGCCAGAGGATCATCTTCGCGGCCCTGATCTGTTCCGGCGTGTTGCCGCCGAGCGGCTTGCTGAAATCCCAGACGACCATCTCCTCGAGCGGGATGCCCATCTTCTTCGCGGTGTTGCGGCCGAGGTGCTGGTCCGGGAAGAACAGCACTTTCTCGCGACGCGAGAAGCTCCACTCGAGCACCGCGCGCGCGTTGCTCGACGTGCAGACGATGCCGCCGTGCTGGCCGCAGAACGCCTTCAGGTCAGCCGCCGAATTGATGTATGTCACCGGCGTGACGGTCTCGTCCGGATTCAGCACTTCCGACAGCTCGGCCCAGCACTTGCGAACCTTGACGAGGTTCGCCATGTCGGCCATCGAGCAGCCGGCGGCGAGGTCGGGCAGGATCACCGTGCGCCTGCCGTACGTCAGGATGTCGGCGACCTCGGCCATGAAGTGCACGCCGCAGAAGACGATGAACTCGGCGTCGGTCTTCGCCGCAAGCTGCGAAAGCTTCAGCGAATCGCCGGTGAAATCGGCGTGCTTGAAGACCTCGTCGCGCTGGTAGTGGTGGCCGAGAATGCGGAGGCGGTCGCCGAGGATGTTCTTCGCCGCGACGATGCGCGCATCGCACTCGCCGTCGTCGAGCAGATTGAATTCTTCGATTTTCAGGGCTGCTGCCATTTCACACCTCCGCTACATGCTTCGTGCCGGGTCTCGCACCGGCTTCAGGCCGCCGGCGCTTCCTTCGGCTGCACCGTGGAACGGATGCTCAGTTCGCGCAGCTGGCGCAGATCGACCTCGCCCGGCGCCATCGTCAGCGGATCGTGCGCGGTCTGCGTCTTCGGGAAAGCGATCACTTCGCGAATCGACTGGCCGCCGGCCATCAGCATGACGAGGCGGTCGAGGCCGAGCGCCAGACCGCCGTGCGGCGGCGCGCCGAACGACAGCGCCTCGAGCAGGAAGCCGAACTTCTCCTTCTGCTCGTCCGGCCCGATGCCGAGCAGATCGAACACCGCCTGCTGGACGTCCGGTGCGTGGATGCGCACCGAGCCGCCGCCGATCTCGACGCCGTTGAGCACGATGTCGTAGCCCTGCGACAGCGTCGCACCCGGATCGGCGCGCAGCGCGGCCGCGTCGAACGGCTTGGGCGCGGTGAACGGATGGTGCAGCGAGACCCAGCGCTGCGCGTCCTCGTCCCACTCGAACATCGGCCAGTCGACGACCCAGAGCGCGCGCCAGCCTTCGGCCGTGAGCCTGAGGTCGTTGCCGAGCTTGAGGCGCAGCGCGCCGAGCGCGTCGCTGACGACCTTGCTCTTGTCGGCGCCGAAGAAGATCAGGTCGCCGGTCTGCGCGCCGCTGCGTTCGAGGATGCCGTTCAACGCGGCGTCGTGCAGGTTCTTGACGATCGGCGAGCGCAGGCCGTCGCGGCCTTTCGCCTTGTCGTCGACGACGATGTACGCGAGACCGCGCGCACCGTAGACCTTGACGAATTCCGTGTATTTGTCGATCTCGCCGCGCGACAGCTTCGCACCGCCCGGCACGCGCAGCGCGGTGACGCGGCATTTCGGATCAACGGCCGGCGCGGAGAAGACCTTGAAGTCGACGTCGGCGACGAGGTCTTTCACATCGACCAGTTCGAGCGGGTTGCGCAGATCCGGCTTGTCGGAGCCGTAGCGGCGCATCGCCTCCTCGTAGCTCATGTGCGGCAGCGTGCCGAGATCGACGCCGAGCACGCCGGTGAACAGATCCTTCACGAGCCCTTCGATGAGCGCGATGATCTGGTCCTGCGTGAGGAACGAGGTCTCGACGTCGAGCTGCGTGAATTCCGGCTGGCGGTCGGCGCGCAGGTCTTCATCGCGGAAACAGCGCGCGATCTGGTAGTAGCGGTCGAGGCCCGACATCATCAGCAGCTGCTTGAACAGCTGCGGCGACTGCGGCAGCGCGAAGAACTTGCCCGGATGCGTACGCGACGGCACCAGATAATCGCGCGCGCCTTCCGGCGTCGCCTTGGTGAGAATCGGCGTCTCGACATCGACGAAGCCGTTGGCGTCCATGAAGCCGCGGATGCGCTTGATGACGTCGTGGCGCAGACGCAGGTTCTTCTGCATCAGCGGACGACGCAGGTCGAGATAGCGGAACTTCAGGCGCGTGTCTTCGCCGACCGTTTCGTCGTCGATGTGGAACGGCGGCGTCTCGGCCTTGTTGAGCAGTTCGACATCCTTGCCCAGCACCTCGATCCTGCCGGTCGGCAGATTGGCGTTTTCGGTGCCGGCCGGACGCGGCCGGACGCGGCCGGTGATCTTGACGACGTATTCGGAGCGCAGCTTGTCGGCGGCGGCGAACGCTTCCTGGGTATCCGGATCGAACACGCATTGCAGCAGACCTTCACGATCGCGCAGGTCGATGAAGATGACGCCGCCATGGTCGCGGCGACGATGGACCCAGCCGCAGACGGTGACGGTTTCGCCGGTCAGCGCTTCGGTGACCTGGCCGCAATAGTGACTACGCATCGGTGATTTCGGGACCGTTGAGGTCTGATGAAAGAGGCCGGAAACGACGGCGGGAGCCGGTGCAGGCTCCCGCACGCGGCCGCGTAGTGTAGCCGCATGCGTGCCGCCGGGCACGCCACGCGGATCAGGCCGCGGCGTCGCTCTTGGCGGCGCAGCCCGGCGCCGCGCAACCGCCCGGCGCGCAGCTCGCGGCCGACGATTCGCCGCCCGACGCGCCCTTCTCGGCCGGGCCCTTCTCGGTGAGGTTCTTCTTGTTGCCCGACTTGAAGTCGGTTTCGTACCAGCCGCCGCCACTGAGGCGGAAACCCGCCGCCGAGATCTGCTTGACGAGACCCGGCTTGCCGCACTCGGGGCAGTCCGTGGCCGGCGGATCGGAAATCTTGTGCATCACCTCGGTGTCGGTGCCGCAGAGCGTGCAGTGATAATCGTAAATCGGCATGACATTCCTCGAAACGGGCGAACCTGGCCCCCGCGTGGGGGCGCGGCCGCGTATTTTCAAGAAGCGCGGCGCCAGGGTCCAGCGGCCGGCGCCGTCCGGCGCTACGCAGCGTGCGACCGCGCAGCCAGGCGCGCGCGCTCCGGCAACAGCAGATGGATCTGCGCGCCGCCCGTGTGCGGTTCGGCCCAGATCTCGCCCTCGTGATGGGTAACGATCTTGCGGCAGATCGCCAGCCCCATGCCGGTTCCGGAGAATTCCTCCTGCGCGTGCAGGCGGCGGAACGGCGCGAAGACGTGGTCGACCTGATCCGCCGGAATGCCGATGCCGTTGTCGGTGACCGTGATATGCCAGTCATCGTCGCGTCTGCGCGCCCGGATCGTCACGCGCGGCTTCTGCCCGGGCGGCTGGAACTTGAGGGCATTGCCGATCAGATTCTGGAACAGCTGCACGAGCAGCGCGTGGTCGGCAACCAGCGCCGGCAGATCGGGGGCGATGATCTCGGCGCCGGAGCGCGCGATCTCGCCGGCCAATAGCTTGCGGACTTGGCGCAGGTCCTCGTCGAGCGACTTCTCCTCGATCCGCGCCTCGCTACGGCCGACGCGCGATAGCTGCAACAAGGCATCGACCAGCTGCTGCATCTGCTGCACGCCCTGCGTCATGTATTGCAGATACATGCGCCCGTCGTCGTCGAGCCCTGGACCGTAGCACTGTTTGAGCAGGCGCGAGAACCCTTCGATGTTGCGCAGCGGCGTCTGCAAGTCATGCGAGGCGGCATAGGCGAACTGCTCGAAATCGGCGGCCGAGCGCCGGTAGTCGGCGAGCGCCGAGCGCAGATGCTGTTCCGCGGCTTCACGCAACAACAGTTCTTCGCGCAGCTTTTCGAGCGAACGGTCGGGCATTGGCTCGTCGCCGCCGACCTGGCCGACCCAGTGGGCGGCGATCAGACCTGCGCAACTGATCAACAGCGCCGAGCAGGCGATCAGCAGGACCGGCTGATTGAACTGGCCGGCCGCCATGATCACCCAGCCGCCCGTCGCCAGCAGCGCCCCGACGCCGAACAGGCGCTCCCAGCTGAACGGCCGCACGCGAGTCAACCACATCGCCAGCAGGCCGGCGCCGGCCGCGAACCAGCATGTCGCCGCGACCAGGCCGTGGATGAGCGAAAGCGCGTTGCGTATTTCCATGTGTCTGCGGCGGCGTCCGGCTCCGAGCCCTGTCGCCGCCCCCCGCGAACCGTAGAATGTAGTAGTGCACCAAGACGAACGGCGCCGTTCGTCCATGCAAAAACCGCCGCTCACCGCCCCTTATCCCGCGCCTCCCCGCGCGGTATGCGCGACGATCTGCCGTTGCGGCACCCTACTTGGAATCCGCCGCATCGCAGGGCCTGCGCCTGCCACCCGATCAGGGGGCGACCAGCACCTCGACCACCGCATCGGGAAACGCCGTCAGGCCATCGCTGAAATGCGCGTACGCCGCGGCGGCGGCATCGCGCGGCCCCTTGAAACCGAACTCGATGTGCCGCGGCCGATCGTGACCGCCGCGCGACGGCAGGCTCGACAGCTTGATCCGCGGCTGCGCGCGCAGCGTCTCCTGCATCAGCGGCAGCAGATCGCCCTCGCCGCTCGTGCCGATCACGCGCAGGCGGAATTCGACGTCGGGCGCGGTGCCATGCAGTTCACGCAAGGGCGTATCGAGCACCCATTCGAGCATCGGCCACGCCATTTCCGGAAAGCCCGGCACGAAATAGCAGCGGCCGACCGAAAAACCGGCGACACGATTGACCGGGTTCGGGATCAGCGCAGCGCCCTGCGGAAAATCGGCCATCAGCACGCGGTTCGGAAACGCTGCCTCGCCGTATTGGCCAACGATCAGCGCTTCGGCCTCGCGATGACGCTCGACCGGCACCCCGAACGCGCGCGCCGCCGCCTGCCTTGTGCAGTCGTCGGGCGTCGCGCCGATGCCGCCGCAGGACAGAACGGCGTCGCCGCGCGCCCTCGCCGCAACGATCGCCTCGGCGATCTGCGCCTCGTCGTCGCCGAGGAACTGCGCCCAGCCGAGCTCGATGCCGCGCGCGCGCAGCAGTTCGATCACCCTGGCGAAATGCCGGTCCTGGCGCTTGCCGCTGAGAATCTCGTCGCCGACGACGAGCAGCCCCACCTTCATGTCGACTCCCTGCAGCCCGTCATTGCCGCGCATCGGCACCGCGAACGGCCGCCGGCCGGCCCGGTGTGCGCGGAAAGTTTGTGCGGCCGATTTTATGCCGGCTATGCTGGGCCGGCATCAACCGAAAACAAAAACGCTGCACGCACCGGAGAAGAGCGATGAACGTGCTGATCCCGATCGCCGACGGCTCCGAATCGCTGGAGACCGTCGCCATCGTCAACGTCCTGCGCCGCGGCGGCGTCGGGGCTACCGTCGCCGCCATCGGCAAGAGCCGCGAAGTGCGCGGCACGCGCGACATCGCCTTGCTCGCCGACAGTCTGTACGCCGACGTCGGCGAGCGCGATTTCGACGCCATCGTGCTGCCCGGCGGCGAAGCCGGCGCCCGCGCGCTCGGCGCGCACGGCCCATTGATCGACAAGCTGAAGGCGCAGCGCCTCGCGCATCGCTGGTTCGGCGGCATCTGCGCGGCGCCGGCCCTGGCGCTGGCACCGCACGGCCTGCTCGACGGCAAGCAGGCGACCTGCTATCCGGCGTTCCGCGAGAGACTGCTGCATTGGGTCGATCAGCCGGTTGTCGCCGACGGACACTGCATCACCAGCCAAGGCCCGGCGACGGCGATCGCCTTCGGCCTCGGCCTGCTGGAAAAGCTTGCCGGCAGCGCCAGACGCCAGGAAGTCGCGGCGGCGATGCTGGCCGGGACTTGAAGGCCCGGACCGCAAGCAAAACGCCCGCGCGAGGCGGGCGTTCTCGATGCGGCCTGGAACGTCAGGCCGCCTTCCTGCCGACCGCTTCGTTGAGCATCTTCTTCAGTTCGCCGCTCTGGTAGAGATCGAGCGTGATGTCGCAGCCGCCGATCAGCTCACCCTTGACGTAGAGCTGCGGAAACGTCGGCCAGTTCGCGAATTTCGGCAGCGCCCGGTAAATCTCCTCGTCCTCGAAAATATTGACGAAGGAGAACGGCACATCGCAGGCCTTCAGCGCCTGCGTGGCGCGCGCCGAAAAGCCGCACTGCGGGAAATCGGGGGTCCCTTTCATGTAGATGATGATCGGGTTCTCGGTGACTTGCTTCTTGATTCTTTCCAATGCATCCATTGCGCTCTCCAAAACGAGGAGTCCAACCGGCGGCGGATTATACGCATGCAATCCGCTTGCCGCTGCCGGTGTTCCCCTGCACTGCTATTGATATCGCTGGCGGTATTCGCCTATTTTGTGGAACCCCCACGAGCCAGTAGGCGCCACGGCGCCGAACCAGCACCAGAGGAACCACACGATGGCTTTGATTCTCCCCGAGCTCCCGTATGCCCGCGACGCCCTCGCGCCGCACATGTCCGCGGAAACGCTCGACTTTCACTACGGCAAGCATCACAAGGCCTATGTCGACAACGGCAACAAGCTGATCGCCGGCACCGAGTTCGAGAACCTGCCGCTCGAGGAAATCGTCAAGAAATCCTCCGGCAAGATCTTCAACAATGCCGCGCAAGTCTATAACCATAACTTTTTCTGGAACTCGCTGACCCCCGGCCAGAAGGCTCCGGGCAAGAAATTGACCGACGCATTGGTCAAACAGTTCGGCGGCGTCGAAGATTTCAAGAAGCAGTTCACCGAGGCCGCGATCGGCCAGTTCGGTTCGGGCTGGGCCTGGCTGGTGCAGAACGCGGACGGCTCGCTGGCGATCGTCACGACGCCGAACGCCGAAACGCCGATCACCAAGGGCCTCAAGCCGCTGCTGACCGCCGACGTCTGGGAGCACGCCTACTACATCGACTACCGCAACGCGCGCCCGACGTATCTCGAGCACTTCTGGGCGCTCGCGAACTGGGAGTTCGCCGAAAAGAATCTGGCGTAAAATCGCGCCAGCTGTGGGTCAAGGGCCGCGCTTGCGCGGCCCTTGCGTTTTTATGTTGCCGCGTTTCGCCGTCGAGTCGGGGGGCTTCATGCCGCGTCATTTCCTCAAGCTGTCAGACCTCAGTCCCGTCGAGGCGCGGCAGATCGTCGCGCGCGCCGGCGCGCTCAAACGTGAACAGGACACCGGCTACCGGCCGTTCACCGGCAAGACGCTGGCGATGATCTTCACCAAGAACTCGACGCGCACACGCGTCAGCTTCGAGGCCGGCATGGCGCGCTTCGGCGGCCACGCGCTGTTCCTGCATTCGGCGGCGACGCAGCTCGGCCGCGACGAGCCGCTCCGCGACACCGCGCAGGTTCTCTCGCGCATGTGCAGCGCGATCATGATCCGCAACGACTCGCAGCGCGACCAGGAAGAACTGGCCGAGAACTCGCGCGTGCCGGTCATCAACGGCCTGTCCGACCTGCACCATCCCTGCCAGCTGCTCGCCGACCTGCAGACCTGGTTCGAGCATCGCGGCGATCCGCGCGGCAAGACCGCGGCGTGGATCGGCGACGGCAACAACGTCTGCCATTCGTTCATCGAGGCCGCGGTGCTGTTCGGCTTCAAGCTGAGGATCGCCGCGCCGACCGGCTACGCGCCGGACGCGCAGCTGGTCCGTGCCGCCGGCAGCGCCGTCGAGCTCGCCGACACGCCGCAGATCGCCGCGGCGGGCGCGGATCTGATCGTCACCGACACCTGGACCAGCATGGGCCAGGAAGCCGAGACGCAGAAGCGCCTGCGGGCCTTCGCCGGCTATCAGGTCGACGCGGCGCTGATGCGGCTCGCCAGGGCCGACGCGATCTTCCTGCACTGCCTGCCCGCGCATCGCGGCGAGGAAGTCGCCGCCGAGGTCATCGACGGCCCGCAGTCGGCGATCTACGACGAGGCGGAGAACCGCCTGTGGGCGCAGATGGCGCTGCTCGAATTTCTGCTCGTTGGTGAGGAGTGAGACGTGAGGCGTGACGCGAACGGGCTTCCAGACTATGTGAACGATCTGGTCGAAACCGTCACGCACGCGCTCGCCGAGGACGTGGGCGCCGGCGACGCCACCGCGCAACTCGTGCCCGCCGCGCAGACCTCGGTCGCGCACGTGATCTCGCGCGAGGACGCCGTGATCTGCGGCCGCCCCTGGGTCGACGAAGTGTTCCGCCAGCTCGATCCGGCCATCGCCATCGAATGGCACGTCGACGAAGGCGAACGCGTCCGGCCCGACCAGCGTCTCTACACGCTGCGCGGCCTCGCCCGTCCGCTGCTGACCGGCGAACGGCCGGCGCTGAACTTCCTGCAGACGCTGTCCGGCACCGCGACCGCCGTGCGCCGCTACGTCGACGCGGTCGCCGGCACCGGCTGCCGGATCGCCGACACGCGCAAGACCCTGCCCGGCCTGCGCAACGCGCAAAAGTACGCCGTGGTCTGCGGCGGCGGCATCAACCACCGCATCGGCCTCTACGACGGCATCCTCATCAAGGAAAATCACGTCGCCGCCGCCGGCGGCATCCGCGAAGCGATCGCCAACGCGCGCACGCTGCGCGCCGGCGTGCCGCTGATGACCGAGGCCGAGGATTTCGACCAAGTGCGCGCCGCGCTCGACGCCGACGTCGACCTGTTGCTGGTCGACGACTTCACGCTGCCGCAGATCCGCGACGCCGTGCAGCTCACGCGCGAACACCGCGCGCGCGGCGGCAGGACGGTGGTCGAGTATTCCGGCGGCGCCACGCTGGAGACCGTGCGCGAGATCGCCGAATGCGGCGTCGACCGCATCGCCATCGGCGCGATCACCAAGCACATGCGCGCCGTCGACCTGTCGATGCGCTTCGCCTGATCGCGCGCGACCCGCGTCGCGGGGCGGCGGCCGCGATCGCCGGCGTGCGTCAGCCGATGCCGCAGAACGCGAAATCGCAATCCGGCCGGCGGCCGTCGATGATGTCGGCGATCGCCTGACCCGAACCGCAGCCGTGCGTCCAGCCCAGCGTGCCATGGCCGGTATTGAGATACAGGCCTTTCGCCGCGCTCGCGCCGATGTACGGCACGTTGCCGGGCGTCGCCGGCCGCAGGCCGGTCCAGAACTGCGCCAGTTCCGGCCGGCTCATGCCCGAAAACACATCGAGCGTGCGCTTGACGATGGCTTCGCAGCGCACGCGGTTCAGTTCCATCGTGTAGCCGTTGAACTCAGCCGTGCCGGCGACGCGCAGGCGGTCGCCGAAACGCGAGAACACCAGCTTGTACTCGTCGTCGGTCAGGCTCACGGCCGGCGCCCGTGCCGCATCGAGCACCGGCAAGGTGATCGAATAGCCCTTGACCGGATAGATGTCGAGCGGCACGCCGGCGCCGGCACTGAGCAGCGGACTGAAGCTGCCGAGCGCCAGCACATAGGCGTCGGCCGTCTCCAGGCGATACGCGCCTTCCTCGTCGGCGATCTCGACGCCGGTCATGCGCCCGCCTTCGGCGTGCAGGCGCTGGATGCGCACGCCGTAGCGGAAGCGCACGCCGCGCGTCGCGCAGCGCGCGGCAAGGCCGGTCGTGAAGCGGTGCACGTCGCCGGATTCGTCGGCGCTCGTGTACGTCGCGCCGGCCAGCTGCGGACGAACCTGCGCGAGCGCCGGCTCGATGCGCACGACCTCGTCGGCATCGACGACGCGGCGCTCGCAGCCAAGCTCGCGCATGATGCGCGCCGGCTCGATCGCCAGATCGAACTCCTTGGCGCTCGTGTAGTAGTGCAGGATGCCGCGCGTCAGATGATCGTATTCGATGCCGGCTTCGACGCGCAGGGACTGCAGGCAGCTGCGGCTGTACGTGCCGAGCCTGAGCAGCTGGATCATGTTGTGCGTCGAGCGCTGCGCGCTGCATTCGCGCAGGAACTTCAGGCCCCACGACCACTGCGCCGGATCGGCGCGCAGGCGGAACAGCAACGGCGCATCCTCGCGGCCAAGCCAGCGCAGCATCTTCAGCGGCGCCGACGGATTGGCCCACGGCTCGGCATGACTGACCGAGATCTGGCCGCCGTTGCCGAAGCTGGTCTCGCGCGCCGCGCCGGCGTTGCGCTCGAGCACCACGACTTCATGGCCGGCCTTCGCCAGATACCAGGCCGACGCCACGCCGATCACGCCGGCTCCCATCACGATCACTTTCATCCCAGGCTCCACACAAAAGGTAAGGAAGCAGCCGACCTCCGCCGCACTGCCGTCATCCCACTGTCCTTTTGCCTGAGAGATTCACCGCGCCCCGGCGCGGCTTGCCCCTTCGGCGGCCGCCTACCCGCGAGGGGCGCGGCGCTCTCCAGTTGCGTTACTGCATCCAGTATGTCGGCCTGAGCGTTTCGGGTTTACGCCTTCGGCAGCGCGACGCGTGCGGCGCTCGCGCATTCTCCTGGTCACCGACTTTCGAGGTCGTCTTTCGCTCTGTACGCCGCCGGCAGCCACGGCCCGGCGGCCACATTCTTCATCCATCGATCTCCGGCCACATCAAAAAGGGAGCGGATGCATCAGGACCGCAGCAGCGCATCGCCCGGGATTGCAGTGCGCCGCCCGATGGCCCGCAGCGGCACCCGCTCCACAAAACGCTCACAACAACTGCTCGTTGCCGACGATGCCGATGTTGGTGACCCCGAGGCGCTGCGCGTCGGCCAGCGCACCCGCCACATACTGGTACTCGACCAGCC